>CAYNEK010000010.1:65705-102272 GCA_964396175.1 uncultured Polyangiaceae bacterium
GGGCGCGCGGTCCTCGGGTCCCGTCGAGGCGTGACGCCTCCAGGTCGTCGAGGGGCGCGCGGTCCTCGGGTCCCGTCGAGGCGCGACGCTGCCAGATCGTCCTGGACGTCCGCGCGGCCGCGAGGGGCGGGCACGTTGCGCTACGGGGCCATTTCGCGCGGCGGAGCGTGCGGCTAGCCTCTCTGCGATCCCATGAGCGACGAGCCCCAGCGCGAGGCCCACACGCCGTACATCCCTGCGTCCGTGAGGCTCCCGGAGCTCTCCCTGCGCGCCGTCCTCCTGGGCACGGTGCTCGGCGTCGTCTTCGGCGCCTCGTCGCTCTACCTGGTGCTGAAGGTCGGGCTCACCGTGAGCGCGAGCATCCCCGTCGCCGTCATCTCGATCACGCTCTTCCGCGCGCTCTCGAAATTCGGCTTCCGTGACGCCACCATCCTCGAGAACAACATCGCGCAGACCGCAGGATCCGCGGGGGAGAGCATCGCGTTCGGCGTTGGCGTGACGATGCCGGCCATCATGATCCTCGGCTTCAGCCTCGAGCTCGGCCGCGTCGCGCTCGTCGCCGTCCTCGGCGGGCTCCTCGGCATCCTGATGATGGTCCCCCTGCGCAAGGCCCTCATCGTCGAGCAGCACGGGACCCTCAAGTACCCCGAGGGCACCGCGTGCGCCGAGGTGCTGAAGGCGGGCGCGTGCGAGGTGTCGCGCGCGGTGTCGTCCGACGAGGGCGCGGCAAGCTCGGGGATGAGCGGGAAGACCATCTTCGCGGGGTTCGGTATGGGACTTCTCTACAAGACGGCCATGAACGCGCTCCGTCTCTGGAAGGACACCCCGTCGAAGTCCTTCGGGCCGCCGCTCGCTGGGGGCAGCGTGAGCGCCGAGATCAGCCCCGAGCTGCTCGGCGTGGGGTACATCATCGGGCCGCGCATCGCGGCGGTGATGGCGGCCGGCGGCGTGCTCGCGTACCTGGTCCTCATCCCGATGATCAAGTTCTTTGGGAGCGCGATCCCGGGGGCGCTCTCGCCGGGGAAGATCCCGATCGCGGAGATGAGCGCGAACCAGATCCGCGGCGCGTACGTCCTCTACATCGGCGCGGGCGCGGTCGCTGCCGGCGGCATCATCAGCCTGGCGAAGTCTCTGCCGACGATCTGGCGGGGCATCCGGCAGGGGCTCCGCGACGTGCGCGGCGGGAGCGGTGCGGCCCAGGGAGAGACGTTGCGCACGGACAAGGACATCCCGATGAAGGCCGTGCTCCTCGGGAGCCTCGTGCTCATCGCCATCATCTCGCTCGTGCCCGCGCTCCACATGAACTTGCTCGGCGCGATCATGATCGTGGTCTTCGGCTTCCTCTTCGTGACGGTCTCGTCCCGCCTGACGGGGGAGATCGGCTCCTCGTCGAACCCCATCTCGGGCATGACGGTGGCGACGCTCCTGCTCACGTGCGTCGTCTTCCTCGCGGTCGGGTGGACGGCGCCTCGCTACTACGTGACGGCGCTCTCGGTCGGCGCGATCGTGTGCATCGCCGCGTCGAACGGCGGGACGACGTCCCAGGACCTCAAGACCGGCTTCCTCCTCGGGGCGACGCCGCGCTCGCAGCAGATCGCGATCCTCGTCGGCGCGCTCGCGTCGGCGCTCGTGCTCGGGCCCATCCTCCTCAAGCTCAACGAGACGGGCACCGTGTACGTGCCGGTGAAGCCGGAGGCCGCGCTGGAGCTCAAGATCGATCCTTCGACGCTCCACGAGACCGAGGGCCTGAAGGGCGCGCAGGCGAAGGACGACCCCGCCACCTACAAGCTCTGGCACAAGATCGACGCCTCGGGCGGCGCGCCGGGCGACTACCTCGTCGACCCGACGACCGGCGTCGCGCGGTGGCTGAAGGATCCCGGGATCAATGGCAGCGAGACCAAGCGCCCCGACGGGACGACGGTCACGAAGTTCGACGCGCCGAAGGCGACGCTGATGTCGTACATCATCAAGGGGATCCTCGATCGTCAGCTGCCGTGGGATCTCGTGCTCTTCGGGGTGATGATCGCGGTCGTCCTCGAGATGAGCGGCATCCCATCGCTCGCCTTCGCGGTCGGCGTGTACCTCCCGCTCTCGTCGTCGACGCCGATCTTGGCGGGGGGGCTCGTGCGTTGGGCCGTCGACTGGTACAGGAAGCGCAAGGCCGATCCGAGCGTGAAGCGAACGGACGAGGAGGAGGCCGCCGAGAGCGACAAGAGCCCGGGGGTCCTCTTGTCGTCCGGGTACATCGCGGGGGGAGCCATCGCGGGGATCGTCATCGCCTTCTTGGCCGGTGTCCTCTCGACGCAAGATCAGAAGATCCAGGCGTGGGCCGAGCGGGCGAACCCGATGTTCGATGGCCCACGCGCGGATCTCTTGAGCGTGCTGCCCTTCGCGGCGATCACGATCGTGCTGCTCCTCACGGGGATGGAGAAGCTCTTTCGTCCGTCGAAGGCGGCCTGAAGCGCGGCGCAAGCTCGGCGGTCGCCCTCGGACTCGCCGAGGCGCGCGGCGGTCTCGTCCGTCGAAGGCGGCCTGAAGCGTGGCGCAAGCTCGGCGGTCGCCCTCGGACTCGGTGAGGCGCGCGGCGGTCCGAGCCTCGTCCGAGGGCCCGGGTGACGCGCTCTCAGCCGCGAAGATCGACGGGTCCGTCGAGGGGAGGCCGCTGCAGCTCACCGAGCCGCGCTCGCCGTGCCCGGGGGAAGGCTCGCCCGAGAGACGTCTGTCCGCCGAGCGTCGTGACGAAGCGCGACGAAGGCCCGAGGAGGGCGTGCGCCGCGGCCTCGTCCGGGACGCACACGAGGGAGACGACGCGGGGGAGCGGTGGGAGCTCGAGCCGCGTGGGCGCCACGGTGAGGGCGACGTGATCGCCGGCCCAGCCGAGCATCGCCGCGGTGTCGAGGAAGGTCCGCCGCGCGTGGGCCTCCTCCGGCGACAGGCGCCCGGCCGGGATCGTGGTATCCTGAAGGGCTTGCTCGAGCGACGCCGCCACGCGCTCTGCGGCGCGCGGCGAGCCGACGAAGAAGGCGATCCTCGGCGAGAGACAGCCTCGCTGATCGAACGGCACGACGTCCTCCGCGAGCTTGCGTGCGTCCTCTTCCGTCTGGAGCACCGCCACCCCGAAGCCCGTCCCGTGCCCACGCAAGACGACGTCTCGGGGCAGCGCCGCGCGCAGGTGGGAGAGCGTCTCGTCGCTCCCGTAGGCGTGCACCTGATCGCCTGGGCGTGGATCGATCTCGTCGACGAGCGACACCGAGGGATCCGCGAGCGCGCGCACCAGGAGCTCGGTGAGCCCCTCGTCCCGTCGTGAGGGACGGACGAACACGCGGGGCGCGCTCGCGCAGGCGAGGACGAGCGCGCGGAGCGGTGCGACGAGGACGTTCGCGGAGAGGACGATCCAGGCTCGCGTCGAAGGCCGCACCCACCGCGAGATCCCATCGAAATCTGCGTGCGTCTCGAGGTGCTGCGTCAGCGCGAGCTCGACGCCCTCCGGGGAGAGCTGGGATCGAGCCCTGGCGAGCGCTCGCGCCTCGCTCCCGAGCGCATCACCGGCATCGGCCACGCGTCGAGCGACCGCGAGCAGCCGCTCAACGCGCTCCAAGCAGCTCCTCCACGGCGAGGCTGCAGCCACGCGGTCCGGCGCCAGGCATCCTCCCGTGGAGCTCGAAGCCGCCGGGGACGACGCGCCCGAGGTCCTCCGTCTGCACGGCGACCGCCGAGTCGACGTTCGCGAGATCGACGACGCGGAGGACGCCGATGGCGCCGGGCGGGAGCGGCGCGAGGGTCGCCGGATCGCAGGCGGTGACTCGGGTCCACGGGGGCGCCACGAGGACCTCCGGGGCCCCTCCGAGGAGCGTGGCGTCGTACGCTTGGCTCGACAGCTCGGTCATCCCGTACTCCACGACGATCTCGCGCTCGGTCACGCCGAAGGTGCGCGTGAGCGCGGCGCGGAGCGTGCGGGGCTCGAGCTCTCGGCTGCGCCCCTTGAAGCCGCCGGTCTGCATGACGCGGCTCCCCGGTGGGAGCTCCACGGTGCGTCCGCCGAGCGCGTCGAGCAAGTAGACGAGCGAGAAGGAGGTGGCGAGGACCAGCACCGTCCCGCGCGCACGCGCCACCGCGCCCATGATCGCGTCGAGATCCAGCGCGCTGCCTGTGAGCGCGTGCACCGCCTTGTCTCCCGCGAAGAGCGCGCACATGTGCGACAGCGAGGAGTCCAGCGCCCTGGGGACGAGGACGAGCACCACGTCGTCTTCGCCCAGCCGAAGGTGCCGCGCCCCATGGGTCCACGCGGCGAGATCGTACGTCGCCGTGGTCCGGAGGCAGTGCTCGCCGCGATCTCCGACGGTCGTCCCGCTCGTCAAGAACCGCGCCTCGTCGAGCGCGGCGGGATGTGCCGCGATCCGGAGGCGCTTCCACGCAGCCGTCGGCACGGCCGGGAGGTCGTCCGCGCGCGTCGCGTCGTGTGGACGGGCACCGCGTCGTGCCCAGAGGCGCGCCAAGGCCGGGATCGCCTCCGCCTGGTGGCGCGCGATCGCGCACGCGAGGTCGTCGAACTCGCGCGCGGACGGCGCGCTGCCGTCGCGGGTGCGTCGGATGAGCCTCTGGACCTCCTCGTGCAGCGCGCGTGATCGCTCGAGGTGCGGCCAGGGGGTGCCTGCCGTCACACGCTCCTCGCGAGCGCCGCGGCGGCGGCGTCCAAGAGCGGCTCTGTGATCGTGAGCGGGGGCGTGAAGATCACGACCTCGCCCTGACGGCCGCCCGTCGTGGCGATGTAACCCTCGCGGAGGAGCGAGCGGACGCTGCGCCCTGCGGCGCCGCCGTCGTCGAGCTCGACCCCCACGAGCAGGCCGACGCCGCGCACGTCTCGCGCCCGGTCCCCGAGCTCGTCCCGGAGGCGTGCGCGAAAGGACTCGCCCAGGAGGGCAGCGCGCGCTGGGAGCGCCTGGGCGCGGAGCGCGTCGAGCGTGCCGAGCGCGGTGGCGCAGGCCAGCGGAGCGCCGTGGAACGTCGCCGTGTGCACGACCTCCCCGCCGCGTGCCCACGCGTCCATGACGCCCTCGCGGGCGACGCACGCGGAGAGGGGCAGGCCGCCGCCGAGCGCCTTGCCGAGGAGGACCATGTCGGGGCGCGCGGGCTCGGACAGCCACATCGCCCCGCTCCGACCGAGCCCCGTCCAGATCTCGTCCGCGATCGTGAGCGCGCCGTGGGCGCGAGCGCGCGCGACGATGCTCGGCATCGCGTCCTCGTGCATGGGAACGCAGCCCCCTCGCCCGAGCACGGGCTCGAAGAGGACGGCCCCGATGTCTCCCGAAGCGAGCGCCCGATCGATCCTGGAGAGGCACTCGGCCAGCGACGCTGGATCGCGAGGGAAGGGGACGAAGGTGACGTGCGCACCGAGCTGTCTGGCGAACGGCTCTCGGAAGCTCGGCTGATATCCACAGGCTGCGAGTGGGGCGTAGGAGAGCCCGTGGTACGAGCCCTCGAGGGCGATGACGCCCGCGCGTCCCGTCGCGAGGACGGCCGTCTTCAGGGCCGCGGTCACCGCGTCTGCGCCCGATTGCCCGAGCATCACCCGCGCGCCCTCCGTCGGGTGGAAGAGCAAGGCGAGGCGCTCGAGGAGCGCGATCTTGGCGTCGGATGGGTAGAGATCCCCGAGCCCCTGGACGAGGCGCTCGGACTGCGCCGAGAGCGCTGCTGCCGGGCGCGTGGCGCCGTGTCCGAGCGCGATGGCCCCGAACCCCGCCGCGAGATCGACGAAGCGGTTCCCGTCGACGTCGACGACGTTCGCGCCGAAGGCGGAGGCGTAGACAATCGGCGTCTGGTCCGCGCCGGACGTGGCGCCCCGCGCGTCGCGCCGCGACGCGAAGGCAGGGTTCTCGACGGCGGCGAGCCGCCTCGCGAGCGCTCTCGAGCGTGGTCCAGGGATCGAGGTCCTCAGGAGAGGAGGCTCGCTCCCCGGCGTGCCCTCGGCGAGCGACGGGTGTGGCGCCTCGGAGAGGGGCATCGCTCAGACGCAGACGCGGTTGCGTCCGCCGCGCTTCGCCTCGTAGAGCTTCTCGTCCGCTCGCGCGATGAGATCCGTCGCGCTGCGATCGTCCTCCCGCATGATCGCCGCGCCAAAGCTGATCGTGATGGGGATCGTCTCTCCCTGGAAGACGAAGCGGTGCTCCTCGACCTTGGAGCGCAGCGTCTCGCCGAGCTTCGCTGCGCTCTCGATCGGGGTCTCGGGCAGGACGAGCGCGAACTCCTCACCACCGTACCGCGCGAAGACCTCGTCGCGCCGGATGCGTGACTGGACGACCCGCGCGAGCTCCTTGAGGACGTGATCCCCGGCGAGGTGCCCGTAGTGGTCGTTGACCCGCTTGAAGTGATCGATGTCGAACATCGCCACCGAGAGCTCTCGCGCGTGACGGCGCGCGCGGATCATCTCCTTCTCGAGCGCCTCGTAGAGGTAGCGCTTGTTGAAGATCTGTACGAGGCCGTCGACGATCGTCATCCGGTAGATCTCCTCGTGGTACTGCGCCTCGACGTCCTCGCCCGTCAGATACTTGAAGATGATCCCGCCGACCTTGACGCGGTCGCCGTTGGACAGATCGCGCTCCTGGTCCTTCTCGAGGAAGTCGTCGTTGACGTACGTGCCGTTCGTCGACTCGAGGTCCTTGACGATCCAGGCGCTCCCTCGCTGCTCCCACTGGGCGTGTCGACGGGACACGCTGTCCCCATCGAGCACGATGTGGTTCTCGGCGCCGCGACCGACTCGGAAGGGTGACTCGCTGAGGACGAAGCGCTTGCCGAGGAGCGCGGGGTCCTTCGAGTAGATCGCGACGAGGCAGGCGTTCCCCTTCTTGCTCTGGGCCGACGGGGTCTGAACGACCGCTGTGACGCGCGTCTTCTCTTCGAAATCACTCATTCATCAAGAAGATCCACCAAGGGGTCAACCCGCCAAGCGGGACGACGACGATCGTACGCGCGAGCGCGGCGGCGCGTCAATCTCTCCTGGACGCGCGCGGCGGATCAGCCCGCGGCGGCGATGCGCAGCGGCGTCGGTGCGGCCACGTCCTGCGAAGGCGTCGCCCTCGATCCGGACGCGCTCGCGCGCGCGGGGCGGTTGTGGAGCATCGCCGTGTCGACGATCGCCTCGCAGAGCCGCGCGAAGTCGTAGCCGGCCCCGGCCGCGATCCGCGGGAGGAGGCTCGTCTCCGTCATCCCGGGCAGCGTGTTGACCTCGAGGACGTACTCGTTCTCCCCATCGGTCACGAGCAGGTCCACCCGCACGGCGCCCGTCGCGCCGAGGGACGCGGCGGCGCGCTCGGCGAGGTTGAGGACGCCCCGCATGCGTGTCGCGGGGAGGCGCGCGGGGACGAAATAGTCGGTCGCGCCGGGCGTGTACTTGGACGCGTAGTCGTAGACGCCGCTCTTCGGCGCGATCTCGCAGCAGCCGAGGACACGCCCGTCGAGCAGCCCCACGGTCACCTCGCGCCCGGTGATGAAGCGCTCGACGAGCACGACCCGATCGTACTCGAAGGCCTCGTCGACCGCCGCGACGAGCTCGTGGAGGTTGTTCGCGCGGTGGAGCCCGAGGCTGGAGCCTTCGGAGCGTGGCTTCACCATCACCGGGAACCCGAACGATCCATGCACCTCTTCGAGATCCGCGAGGTCGGCCTCGGTGACCGTGTAGTAGGGCGGCGTCGGGACGTTGTAGAGGCGGAAGAGCTCCTTCGCCTTGACCTTGTCCATCGCGAGCGCGCTCGCGAGGACGCTCGAGCCCGTGTACGGGATCCCGAGCATCTCGAGCATGCCTTGGACGCAGCCGTCTTCCCCCATCCGACCGTGGAGCGCGAGGAACGCGACGTCGATGTCCGCGCGGCGGAGGGCGTGCGCGACGTCGGTGCCCTCGCCCACGACGATGGGCGTGACGTGGTGCCCTCGGCTCGTCAGCGCGACGGCTGCCGCGCGCCCCGAGCGGAGCGACACCTCGCGCTCGCCGGAGAAGCCACCCATCACAACGCCAATGCGACGCTCGGAATCAGTCGGGGTCTCGGACATGGGATGCTCGTCGGCTATCAGCGTCCGCTCGCTCGGGCCAAGTCATCGGGCGCATTTTCGTCACGGCGGGTCCATTCGACGCCGCCGCCACGCCGTCGACCCGCTGGGCGCTCGATCCGAGGCTTCGCTCGCCGAGACGCTCGTCTCTCCGGCAGGATGCGTGAGAACGCTGGAGTTGGCCACGAGCATTGCCCACGAGCCGTCTCGAGTCGGTGGGTGTCATGATGAAACAAACGCATTCTCAATCCGAGCCTTGCGTCGAAATGCTGATGTCGAATCGAGCGTATGGTCGCCCTCGTGATGGGGAGAATCGTTGCGTCGTAGATCGGCGGAACTCGAGCCTGGTCGAGGTGTCTCTCGGTGGTCTCCTTTGATCGCCCGCGCGCTCCTCGCTGCGTCGGTCCTCGTGTCGGGCTGCGCGTCCGTCGCGGAGGCCCCGCGCGCCGCGGTCGTGGCGCCCGTCGTGACGGTCGCGCCGCTGGTGGAGGCCGCAGCGTCCCCAAGGATGCCTCGGTCGCTCGCGCTGCGCACGGCGCTGACCCCCGCGGGCGTGGAGGTCCGCGTGGCGCTCACCGGGTACGACGCGGCGCTGCTCGAGCTCGTCATCGCCGATGCGCATGAAGGTGCCCCAGGCTTCGAGCAGGCGCTCCGGTCGATCGACGCGCGTGACGCTCGTGGCGCGCTCCCGCTCGGGCGACACGCGCGCCGGGGCGAGCACGGCGACGCGCTGGTGGTCTACACCTCGACCCGCCGGCCGGTGGGCGACGTCGTGGTCGAGTACGTCGCGGAGCCTCGCGCGTCGACCGAGACGACCGGGCTCCAGCGCCTCCCCGGCGCGACCGCGGGGCTTGGCGCTTCGTTCCTGTTGCTCCCGGCGGACCCGACGCCGGCCGACCTGCTCGTGCAGACCGCTGGGGGCGTCGCCTCGATCGGCGACGGTGCGCTCCATGCGCCGCCGGGCCGGCTTCGGTCGGCGATGTTCGCGTGGGGGGCGCTCCAACCCGTCGAGGGGGCTGGCGTCCGCGGAGTGTGGGTCGGCGTGGGGCTCGACGAAGGCGCCGTGCTGGGCCTCGCCTCGCAGTCGCTCGAGGTCGGGGAGCGCGTCTTCGGTCCACTGTCGACGAAGCCCGTCGTGTTCGCGCTCCCGTCCCTCGGCCCGACGGGGATGCTCCGCGGCGCAGCCCAGCCCGGGCTCCTCGTGCTCCAGACCGGCGGTCGCGCGCCACCTCCCGCGCTCCTGAAGCTCATGGTCGCGCACGAGCTGCTCCACCAGTGGATTGGGATCGGTGTCCGGATCGCGGGGAGGGAGGGCACGCGCCACTGGTTCTCCGAGGGCTTCACGGTGCACTTCGCGCGGGAGCTCGCGCTGCAGGGTGGACTCATCGAGCTCCGCGGCTTCGCGGAGGACGTGGGCGTGTCGACGTCACGGTACTTCACGAACCCGTACCGCACGGCCTCGAACCGCGCGATCGCCGAGCTCATGCACACGACACCGACCCATGAGCGGCTGCCGTACGACAGGGGGAGCCTCCTCGCCCTCGAGCTCGACGCGAGGATCCGCGCGGCGACGGGCAACGCGCGGTCTCTCGCCGATTTCCTGAAGGCGCTGCTATCGAAGGCGGCTTCGAGGGCGCCGGCCCCGGACGGCGCGCGCTTCGTCCAGCTCGACGAGGTCCGAGGGGAGCTGCGGTCGCTCGCCGGGGACGAGGCCGTCGAGCGGATGGAGGCAGTGGCCGAGCGCGGGGACGACCCGGACCCTCCGACGTGGGCGCTCGGCCCGTGCTTCGCTCGCGAGCGTCGCGTCTACGGGGTCGGCGCGTCCCGCGTCGAGGGCTTCGCGTGGCGCGTGGACCTCCGCGGCGGTGACGCATGCAAGCGCCGCGGTGCCCCATGACGAGCGCGGGGTGAGGCGCGGAGGTGCGGGCGGGCGACCCACGCGTGCGACGACCGCGGCGGTCACAGCGTGAAGCGCGCGATCTCGCGTTCGTAGGTGCGCACGAGCCGCTGCGTGACGAGCGACGAGACCTCTCCGTCTCGTGGTGGCATATCGGCGGGGAAGTGGAACGCCGTCGTGAGGAAGGCCGGCCCGAGCGCCGTGAGCGGGACGTCGGGGAGTCGTGTCGGGGTCTCGAACGCCGTCGTCTTCGCGAGGCAGAACCCCCACTCTCCGAAGGCTGGGACGAACGCGTGATACGGCTTCACGGAGAAGCCCGCCGCGCCGATCGTCCTCGCGATGCTCCAGAAGGTCTCCGGTGAATAGAAGGGGGACGTCGACTGGACCACGAGCGTCCCGGTCGGCTCGAGCCTGCGCCGCGCATCGCGGTAGAAGGTCTCGGTGTAGAGCTTTCCGAGCGGGAGACCGTTGGGATCCGGGAAGTCGACGACGAGGATGTCGAATCGCGAGTCGCCGCGTCGAGCCCAGATCGACGCGTCCTCGTGGACGAGCGTCACGCGTGGATCGTCGAGCGCGCCGTGGTTCTGGGCTCGGAGCGCGGGGTGCGTCCGCGAGAGCCGCGTCATCTCGGGGTCGAGATCGACGAGGACGACCTCACGGATCTCGGGGTGCTTCAAGATCTCACGGACCGCGAGCCCGTCTCCGCCTCCGAGCACGAGCGCGCGCGATGGGTGCGCCGTGACGGCGAAGGCGGGGTGCACGAGCGCCTCGTGGTAGCGGGCCTCGTCCACGGTGGAGAGCTGGAGGTTCGCGTTGAGGAAGAGCGAGACCCCGCCCTTCGGCGCGCGCGTGAGGACGATGCGCTGATAGGCGCTCTGCTCGGCGAGGACGATGGGGTGCTCGTAGAGGGAAGACTCCGCGACGAGCGCGAGCCGCGGCGCGACCGCGAACAGCGCGCCCAGCGCGGCGAGCACCCCGACGGCTCGCACCCGTGCGCCGCGCATCGACGGAGCCGGGAGGACGTAGGTCGTGAGCAACCCTACGGCGGCGTTCAGCAGCCCGAAGAGCAGGCTCGTGCGAGGCAGCCCGAGGTGCGGCACCAGCACGACCGCGAAGAGCACCGACGCGACGACCGCGCCCAGATAGTCGAAGAAGAGCGCCTTCGCGACGAGGTCCTCGAAGGCGAGCTCGTCGCGGAGGAGGCGCAGGAGCAGCGGCAGCTCGAGGCCGACCAAGGTCCCGGTAGCGAACACCGTCCCGAACAGCACGAGGTGGAACTGGCCGCCGCGCGCGTGACAGTAGAGGAGGAGGAGCGCCGAGGTCCCTCCGAGCAGCGCCGTCGCGAGCTCCACGTCGACGAAGGCGCGCGCGACGTCCCCCTTGAACCATCGGCTCGCGTACGCGCCGGCGCCGAGCGCGGAGAGGTAGACCCCGATGACCAGCGAGAACTGCGTCACCGAGTCTCCCATGAGGTAGCTCGCGATCGCGCCCGCGACGAGCTCATAGACGAGGCCTGCCGTCGCGATCGTGAAGACGACCGCGAGGAGCGCCGCCGCGCGTCCCTTCATGTCAAGGCTTGATCGTGCCGGTCCCAGTGCCCGGCGTGGCGGACCAGCGGAAGTCGTCGACGAGGCCCGTCGAGTCGAGGACGCCATCCCCCGAGTCGAACGCGCCGAAGGTCAGCGTGATCGTGCCCCCGGGCGTCACGTTCGCCGTCGTCTGGAGCCACGCGGTCGCGGCGTGTCCCTCGAAGCCGGTGCCCGCGAGATCTCCGGTGCCCGCCGGGCAGGTGAAGGTCTTGCCGCCGTACTTCCCTGGCGAACAGACCTCGAGGAAGGCGTTGTTCACGCTCACCGGGTTCTTCTGCGAGTCGAAGGTGATGTTCTTGTTGGTCTGGTTCACGTCCGCCGGCGGCGGGGCCATCAAGACCGCGAAGAAATCATTGTACTGGGAGCAGATGTAACCTGGGTACTCCCAGGTGTAGAATTTGAACTTGAAGGTGAAGGACTTGGCGTTCGTCGGGACCTTGAGGCCGAGCTTCAGCGCGACCGAGTCGTGCTCGACCCCGGTCTTCACGCCCGGGCACGAAGGCGACTCGATCGGGAAGCCGGGGGGGTTCCCGTTGGTGTAGCCCTTGTCGAAGCCGCTCGGGTTCTGGTAGCCGGGGTCTCCGGCGGCGCGCGCGGCGCCCGAGCTAAGGGCGAGCATGCGCTGCCCCTTCTTGGGGATCACCGGGCCAAACTTTGCGAGCAGTCCGTGGCCGAGCGCCGCGTTCCCTCCCGGGAAGGCCGCGCCGTCCATCTTCACGTACGAGGCGGTGGTGATGCCCCACTTCTTGCCCGTGGCGACCTGGCAAATCTCGATCGCGTTCGCCGCGTGGATCGGATCGGCGTCGTCGATCTTGAAGGCCGCGTCGCAGACGTCCTGTCCTGGCTGGAGGACGACCCCGTCACAGTCCTCGTCCGCCTGCGATGCGGTGGGTTGGCCGTTGGCGTCGAGCGTGATGACGTCGACGGCGCCAGGGTTCACGTTCGGGTCGCAGTCGTTGCAGTCGCCCTCGAGCTCGGTGAAGCCGTCGTGGTCGTCGTCGACGCTGGGGAGGCCAGCGCAGGTGGTGGCCCCGCCCGCCGCGCCCGTCCCGGCGGTGCCCGCGGTCGGCGAGCCGCCGGCGCCGCTGCCAGCCGTCGCCGCGCCGCCGGTGCCGCTCGCGCTGCTGCCGCCGGAGCCCGCGCTCGTCGCGCCGCCCTTGCCGGCGATCGCGCCGCCACCGCTGCCCCCGACGTTGGATCCTCCTGTTCCGTTGCCGGCGGTCGAGGATCCCGCGGCGCCGCTGCCGGCCGTCGCCGCGGCACCCGAGGTCCCGCTGCCCGCCGTGCCGCTGCCTGCCGTCGCCGCCGCACCGGAGGCCCCTTGACCAGCGGCACCTCCTCCTCCTGCGCTTTTCCCGGCTGCGCCACCCTTGGCGCCACCCTTGCCCCCGCCGCCGACGCCCAGCGCGTCGTCCTCGCTCCCGACGCCGCCACACGCGACGAAGCCAAAGAGCGCGAGGTGGGCGATGACGAGCAGCGGTCGACGACGTTTCATGGGATCGATGATACGCGATCGTCGGGAGTTGTCAGCCGCTCGATGCGGGCAGCCTCCGTCGGACCGCGCGGACCTCGATCGCCGACGCCCCCGCGTGCTTCGTGAGGAGCGCCTCCCAGGCGACCTCGCGCGGTGGACCGCACGAGTAGAGGTTCGCCGAGAAGAACCCGTGCTCGGGGTACGTGTGCAGCGCGAGGTGAGACTCGGAGAGCAGATAGAGCCCCGTCACGCCGCCCTCGCCTGGGAACGCATGCCACGCTGGCAGCCCCACGACGGTGACGCGAGCCTCGCGCACGATGCAGTCGGCGAGGCGCTGCATCGTCGCGATGGACCGGAGCGCCTCGGGGTCGCAGCCCGAGGCGTCCACGACCCACTCCACGAAGTCGGGCGCGCTCGGGTCCCCGGAGGTGCTCCCAGTCTTCTTGCAGAGCTCTCCGGGGGGTTCGTCGTCGGTCGCGCGCATGGCTGTTGTAGGCTCGTCGGCCGATGCGCCCGACGAGGTGGCGAAGCCTATCAGGTCTCTCCGGGCGGTGCTGGGTCGCGGCCGCCGTCTCGGGCGCGGCCGTCCTCGCCGTCGCGGTCACGCTCGGGGGCGGCTGCGCACGGCAACCTCCCGAGATCGATCCGTGCCCCGAGGACCCCGGCGCGCCCGTCGGCTCGGTGTGCGATTTGCTCATCTCGCCGATGTGCGAGCGTGCGGTCGGGCAGTGTGGCCAGGAGGGGAGCGTCGACGACTGCATCGCCAAGGCCAGGCCCAAGTGCTGCCAGGGGGCGTGCGGCCGGCTGATGTGCGCGGCCGATCAGCGGAAGCTCCTCCTCTGCCTCCAGGCATACGTCGGCCCCGACGCCGGCTTCGACGCGGAGGTGTCCGACCCGCTCCCCCCTCCGTCCGCGCCGATCTCGTGCGACGAGGTGCGGCAGGGGTTCGCCCCTCCCGAGTGCGTGGACGTCGTGCAGCTCAAGTAAGTCGTCGAAGGCGCGCCAGCAGCGGAGCGGTCGCCCGAGCGTGTATCGCCCGTCCGCGTCGTGGAGAAGCACGACCAGCCCCGCGTCGGAGGGACTCTCGAGAGTCCGAGATGCTCGCGCGAAGGTGCGCCAGCAGCGGAGCGGTCGCCCGAGCGTGGATCGCCCGTCCTCGTCGTGGAGAAGCACGACGAGCCCCGTGTCGGATGGACTCTCGAGGGTCCGAGCTACGCGTCGAACTCGCGCCAGCACCGGAGTGGGCGCTCGAGCGTGTATCGCCCGTCCGCGCCACGCAGGAGGACGACAGCGCCCGCGTTCGGTGGGTTCTCGAGCGCCTCGAAGTGCGCCACGCTCCAGTGGAACCACCGCGTCACGAAGAGCCGCATCGTGAGCCCATGGGTGACGAGGAGCGCGTTGTCCGGGTAGTCCGCTCGCGCGAAGTCGCGGTGCAGCGTCTCGAAGAAGCTGCTCACCCGATCGTACACGTCCGCGCCGCTCTCGCCGTTCGCGAGGCGGTAGAAGAAGTGCCCGAAGCGGTCCCGCTCGGCCTTCTGCTGCGCGATGTGCGCCCCGTCCTGGAAGTTTCCCCAGTCCTGCTCCCGGAGGCGGGGCTCTTCGTACATCGAGACGCATGCGAGGTGTGGGCGGACGATCTCGAAGGTCTCGCGCGTGCGTCGGTACGGGGAGACGTATGCCTGCACGCGCTCTCCCGCGAAGAGCTCGGCGAGCCTGGCCGCGGCGTCGAGGCACTCGGCGCGCCCCGTGGCGGTGAGGGCGAGCGAGTGGTCGGGCGCTCGCTCGAACACCGACTCGTCGACGTTGCCCTCGGCCTCCCCGTGGCGGAGCAGAACGATCCGCTTCGGTCTCATGGGCTAGGCCCCCACCGTCCCGACGAGTCTGCCGAGCGCCCCCGCGTCCACGATGACGGCTTCGCCTTCGCTGGGCGCGAGCCGCGTCGACGAGAGCGAGAGGAGGACGTCGCCCGCGCGGAGCTCGGCGTGCTCGGCGATGCGCGAGGCGGCCTCGGCGAGCTGCGCGGCGTCGAGCGAGAACTGCACCTGTGTCGTCATCCCTCGGGTCCCCGCGAGGACCTCGATGGGCGTCGGGGGCATCACGTTCAGCGTGGGGCCGAGGTGGGTCCCAATTTCTCGCGCGATCGAGCGGGGCAGCCCGAAGCGCTCGGCGTCCTGCTCGTCGTCCTCGCTGAGCCACGCGATGGCGAGGGAGATCCCGAGGAAGGCGTCGTGCGCTTCTTCTGGGGGGGCGGACGAGAGATCCTCGCCGAGGATGACGGCGACCGCGGGGACCGCGAGGAGGCGTCCGCGGCACCGGGTCATCACGAGGTCTCCCGAGCCGTAGACGGATGAGGTGACCCGCCAGGGGAGGGGAGGCCCTCCGTCCATGAGCTCGAGCACGGTCGGACGTACGCGCGTCGGTGGCAACGTCCGGAACTCGCTGGCCACGGTGTCCGATAGCTCCATCCCTCCGGCGATCGCAGCGGCGTGCTCCTCGAGGGTCCAGGTCCCGAGCGAGAGCACGCGCCGGGAGAAATCGGCCGCCGCGACGTCCTCGGGGATGGGGGAGCCCATCACGTGGTCGAGCCGATCGACACGGTAATAGCTGCCGTCGTGCTCCAGCCCGAGCACCTCACTGGCCTCGTCTGGGAGATACAACCGCGCGAGCCTCACCGCGTGGCTGCTCCTGCGTGGTGACGCCTCACGCGCCCCCGATCCAGGACGGCATCGTCCAGCCGCCCTCCTCGCGCTCGAGCGCTTGCGCGACGGCGATCGTCACGTGGTCGTTGCCTCGACGGGAGACCACCTGGACGCCGAGCGGGACGCCGCGCGCGTCGAGGCCGAGCGGCACCTGGGTCGCTGGCAGCTCGAGCACGTTCCACACCGCAGTATACCCGAAGCGGAAGGGTGGGAAGAGCGAGCGCAGGTGCCGCGGAGCTGGAATGGCGTGCGAAGGGAAGAGCAACACGCCGTCGTCGCCGAGCGCCTCCTCGACCTCACGCTGGAGCTCGGCGCCGGCGCGGACCGCCTGCTCGGCCTGGGATGGGAGCAGCTTCGGGATCTCCTCGAGGACGGCGAGGCCGAGGGCGGCCACGGTGTGAGGCGACCTCCCAGCGAACGCGCGGAGGAGCTCGACGGGGAGATCGAAGGGCCTGCCGTGGCCGAGCAGCTCCTTGAAGGTCTTCGTCCCTGCGGCCTCGAGCATCGACGCCCAGATCGTGAGCCCCTGGCGGAGCGCAGGGAAACGTCGACGCTCGACGCGCGCCCCCCGCCGCGCGAGCGCCCTCGCCGCGCGTGCCTGCGCATCGAGGAGTGGTCTCGCGACGGGCAGGAGGATGGTCTCACGGACGTCGAGCACGCGCAGCCCCTCGAGCGAGACCCTCGAGGGAGCACGGAGCTCGATCGGTCGCGCCCCAGGGTCCTGGCCGTCGGGGCCCGCGAGGATCTCGAGGAGCGGGAAGAGATCGTCCGCGCGCCGCGCGAGCGGCCCCGTCGTGACGTAGCGGTTGAAGGTCGCCGTCGACTCCATCGGGTGCTGCCCCGTCCCCGGCACGAGCCCGCCCGTCGGCTTGTGCCCGAAGACCCCGTTGAAGAAGGCGGGCATCCGGATCGAGCCGCCGACGTCCGAGCCGAGGCCGAACGGGACGGCCCCCGCGCCGACGAGCGCGCCCTCGCCGCCGGAGCTGCCGCCCGAGGTCCGCGCTGGATCGAAGGCGCTGCCCGTGCGTCCGTAGACCTTGTTGACGCTCTCCATCCACATGCAGAGCTCGGACACGTTCGACACGCCGAGGGGGATGGCGCCGGCCTCTCGCAGCCTCCGCACCGCGGTCGCGTCTCGGTCGGCGACGATGTCTCGCCTGGCGACGAGGCCCGACGAGTGAGGCATCCCGCGGAGCGAGAAGCTCTCCTTGATCCCGCACGGGACCCCGTGGAGCGGCGGCAGATCCTCGCGCCGCGCGACCGCCGCGTCGGCCTCGTCGGCCTCCCGGAGCGCCTCCTCGAACCGATCTCGAACCATGGCGTTCAGGCGACCGTTGACCCGTCGCACCTGCTCGGCGTGTGCCTCGACGGTGTCACGCGACGAGACGCGCCCCTCGCGGATGAGGCTGGCGAGCTCCACCGCAGAAAGCTGGAGGAGTCGAGATCGATCGGCTGACGTCGTCCGTCCAACCATGCAGCGTGTCTTACCTCAGCCCGCGTGTGCCTAGCCCCATCATCGTCCGAGGTGGGCTCCTCTGCGCCAAGGACGGCCCTGCGGGGTGGGGCTGTGGGGACGGGCCCCGTCATCGTCCGCGGCAGGTTTCCTGCGCGCTGGGGGGGGCAGGTGCCACCGACGAGAACTGGCGCGAGCCCCCTCGCGTTCGATACGCTGGAAGCGAGCCCCGTTCTTTTGCTAGAACTCCGGCCCCGCCTCCCTCCCGCCTCCCTCCGCAAGGAGCAACCCGGAGCAATTCGAGCCCATGAAGATTTCGTGCCCGTCGTGTGAAGCCAAGTACTCCATCGCCGACGAGAAGGTGCAAGGCAAGGTCGCCAAGATCCGCTGCAAGAAGTGCGGCGCGACCATCGTCGTCGGAGGCCAAGGTGCCGCCGAGCCTCAGCCGTCCGCTCCAGTCGCATCCAGCGGGGACGCGAGCTACTCCGTCAGCGTCTCCGAGGGCGACCAGCGCACCATGACGCTGCCGGAGCTCGTCGACGCGTACAACCAGGGTATCGTCACAGGGGACACGTACGTGTGGACCGACGGGATGGACGACTGGAAGGCGATCGCAGACGTCGGCGAGATCGTCGGCGCCCTGGGAGGCGGCGCGCCAGCGGAGGCCCCCGCGCCAGAGGAGCCTCCTGCGCCCGCACACGAGCCGGTCGCAGCCCCCGCCGCGCGTCGCGACTCGTCGCGCAAGGGCGTCGATCTCTTTGGCGGTGGCGAGGGCGTCGCGCCCGCGCCCGTTCCCACGCCGATGGCCGCGCCGTCGGGGCCCGTCGGCGGCGATCTCGGTGCCCTCACCGGCGCGCGGAACGAGCAGTCCACGCTCTTCTCTCTGAGCGCGCTCCAGCAGGCCGCCGAGAAGGGACGCCCCTCGTCGCCAGGCAGCGGGCCGACCAGCGGCGCGGCCGAGAAGAAGACCACCGAAGACTCGGGCCTCATCGATCTCTCGGCCCTCGCCAAGGCGGCGTCCTCGGAGCCAGCCCACGCCGCGCCGCCCTTGATGATGGCCGCCCCCGTCCTGGGCGCGCCCGTGCTCGGGGCGCCATCGTTCGATACGGGCCCGGCGGCGGCCCCCCCTCCGCCCGCGAAGAGCAACACGGGGCTCTTGATCGGCGTCGCGATTGGCGTCGCCGGGGTCGCCATCGCGCTCGCGCTGGTGTTCACGCGCTCCGCTCCCGCACCGGCCCCACCCGCGGCCGCCACCACGACCGCCGTGGCCGATCCGGCCAAGGCGCCCGAGCCGGCCGCGACCGCGACGAGCACGGCGCAGGATCCCGAGAAGGCTCAAGCCGACGCCACGGCCTCGACGGCCAAGGCCACGACAGGCCCAGCGGGCGGGAAGCCTGGCGCCGCTGCCCCTGGGAAGCCTGGCGCCGCCGCGCCCCCTGGCAAGCCGGGCGCGAAGGCGCCTGACGCGCCGCCCGCGGCTCCGCCTCCGAAGGCGGCAGGCGGGAACCCGTGTGGTTGTCCACCAGGAGACCTCATGTGCAACATGAAGTGCTCCACCAAGAAGAAGTGAGCTCGCGCCGGCGCGAGCGGGCGCCGGCGGTCCAGGCTCGGCTCTCGACATGAGATCCGAGTCTGCCGGGGCTACGGATCCTGGTCGGAGGCGGTCGAGCAACGAGGACGCGTTCGTCGTCGACGATTCCCTCGGCTTGGTCGTGGTCTGCGACGGGATCGGTGGACGTCGCGGTGGCGGCGACGCCGCGCGGACGGCGGCAGAGTTCGTGCGCGCCGAGCTCCATCGACAGCGGTCGGCGCTCGCGCGCATCGAGGGCTCCATCCCCGAGGACTGGTCGCGCGCGACGCTCGCGGTCGAGATGGCCATCCAGCGCGCGTGCGCCGAGCTCCACGGCCAGAACACCCGCGGCGGGACACGCATGGGGACGACCTGCACGCTGGCCATCCGCGTCGGCGGTCGCGCGATCGTCGGCCACGTCGGGAACACGCGCGCCTACGTCGTGCGGGCGGGGACGGCCCACCGGCTGACCGAGGACCACACGATGGCCGCGCTCCAGCTGAAGGCCGGAGTCATGACGGTCGAAGAGGCGCAGGCGAGCAGGCTCCGCGGGGTCCTCACCCGCACCGTGGGGGCGGCCGAGTCCGTGCAGGTGGACACGTTCGTGCTCGATCTCGCCCACGACGATCGCGTCGTGGTCTGCTCGGACGGCCTCTACCAGCACGTCCCTGACGCGGAGCTGGCGGAGATCGTCGTCGGGGCGCCGCCTCGTGACGCGACGGCGGCGCTCGTGCATCTCGCGAACGCGCGCAGCGGATCCGACAACGTCACCGTCACCGTCACCCACGCCACCGCGGCAGCCACCGACCTTCGCGCCACGAGGATGCAGCGCACCCTCGCCGCGCTCGCAGAGGTCCGGATCTTCCATCAGCTCTCCTACAAGGAGAAGGCCGCGGTGATGGCGATCGCTTCGGACCGTGCGTATGCAAGCGGCGACTGGGTGTTGCGAGAGGGAGACGCCGGGGCCGAGATGTTCGTCGTCCTCGAGGGCGAGGTGAAGATCGAGCGCGCGTCCGTCGAGCTGGCGAGGCTCGGCCCGGGTGGCCACTTTGGTGAGATGGCGGTGATGGATTACGCGCCACGATCCGCCGACGTCCGAGCCGCGGCGCCGACACGGCTGCTCGTCCTGTCGCAGACGGCGCTCACCTCGCTCATGCGCTCCGATCCGGTGCTCGGCGTGAAGCTCCTCTGGGCCCTCGGTCAGGAGCTGTCCTTGCGTCTCCGGGCCTCGACGGCGGAGCTCGTCGACTGGCGCCGCCCCGACACGCCGCGGACGCCGAGCTCGCCCGTCTGACCGGATCGCTTCGCGACGACGTCAGCCGCGCCGATGATGGCCCCGGCGTACTTCGTGGAGACGTCGTGGAGCGTCCGTTCGAGTGCCGTGCGCTTGGCGCGCTCCTCGTCCGGGAAGAGGGAGGGCGCGTCGTCGAGCGTACCGAGGTCGTGCACATGGAGGCCGGTCAGCCGGATCCCGATCGCGTAGAGTCCTCGATCGAAGCGATCGAGCAGCGACCTCGCCGCGCGGTAGAGGCTCGTGGCGTCGCAGACTCGAGCCTCGAGCGTCGTCTGACGCGCGCGCACCGTGAAGTCCGCGAGCTTGAGCTTCACCGTCACGCCGCGTGCGCCGAGTCCGGCGGCGACGAGCCGGTTGGCGACGCGGGTCGCTTGGTCGAGGAGGCAGCGCTCCACCGCGTCTCGGGTGACGAGGTCCTCCTCGTACGTCTCCTCGGCTCCGAGGCGCTTCGGGACGCCCTCAGCCTCGACCTCGCGCGCGTCGTCCCCGCGCGCGAGCGACTGCACCTGTCGGGCGGAGCCTCCGAAGAGCCGAGACATCGTCCGCATGTCCGCGCGCGCGAGGTGCCCGAGCGTGAGCAGCCCCGCGGCGCGTACGCGCACCGACGTCTTCGGGCCGACGCCCCACATCCGCTCCACCGGGAGCGGCGCTAGGAAGCCCGCGACGTCCTCCGGGACGACGACGAGCCCGTCGGGCTTCTGGAGATCGCTCGCGATTTTGGCGGCGAATTTCCCGATGGCGACGCCTGCCGAGCAGGTGAGCCCGGTGTCGCGCAGGACGTCGCCCTTGATCCTCCGCGCGATCGTCGGCGCATCTCCGAAGAGGCTCCGGCTCGCCGTGACGTCGAGGAACGCCTCGTCCAGCGAGAGCCCTTCGACCAGCGGCGTGTACCGCTCGAAGATCTCGAACACGCGCGCGCTCACCTCCTCGTACCGCTCCCTCCTCGGCTCGACGACGATGGCGTGGGGGCAGCGTCGGAGGGCTTCCATCATCGGCATGGCGCTCCTCGCGCCGTAGCGCCGCGCCTCGTACGACGCCGCGGCGACGACCCCGCGTCGGGACGCCCCGCCGACGAGCACGGGCTTGCCTCGAAGCCGCGGATCGTCGGCCTGCTCCACGGACGCGAAGAAGGCATCCATGTCGACGTGCAAGATCGCGCGGCTCGTCACGGCGTGCTCGGCGGTAGCGCGAGCTGCGCTCGTGCCGCGTCTTCTCTTCGCTGTCGCGCCTCTGCGCCCAGTCTGAGCACCGTGAGCGCGCGGAGCGTGGACTCCGGGACGATCTCCCCCTGGATGCTCTCGATCGCGCGTGCGGCGGCGCGGAGCGCGTGCGCGAGCGAGACCTGCACGACGACCTCCTCGAGCGCTTCATCCCCGAGCGCGCGCAGGGCGAGGAGCGGTGGGATGAGCGCACCCTCGGAGAGGCCACCTCGCACCCGAGCCGCCGCCAAGAACGCGAGCACCGCCACCATGACATGGAGATCCTCGATGGCGCGGAACGGCCGCACGTAGTCTATCCAGCCATCGCCCGGCAAGATCTCCGCAGCAGCGTCGTCGAAGCGGGCGATCCCGTGAGGGACCTCGGGCAAGAAGGCGATCGGCGGCGAGTCCTCCACCGTGACGCCGGGCGCGTCTCGGGCGACACGGGCGACGCGGAGCCTCGCGCGCCCGTCCGCGGCGCTCCCTTCCGTCGCGAGGACGTAGAGCTCCCGCGCGAGGGTGCCCATCGTCACGAAGGTCTTGGTCCCTCGAAGCTTCCCGTCGTGGAGGCGCGTCGTCACGTCCCGCGGCCCGCTCGCTCCACGCTCGCTCACCAAGAGACACGCCGCCACGTCTGCGCCAGGGAAGAGCCGCTGGCACGCGGCGACGTACCCCGCGACGAACGCCCACGCCAAGCGATCACTCGACGCGCCGAAGGTCAGCGCGCGGTCGACGGTCGTCGCCTCCGGGAGGCTCCCGAGGACCGCGAGCACCTCGCCGCACGAGGCCCCCGCGAGCCGCGGCGGATCGCGCGAGAAGATCTCTCGGAGAGACGACACCGCGCGAGCCTCTGCCTGTTGCGCGTCCTTTGCAACGACGATCACGCTCGTGTGTCTGCATCGTCCCGACGAGCGATGGCAGCGTGCCGCCTGCCGCGCGTCCCTTGCAGTCACGATGACGCGGACGCACGAGCGCGGGGGCGAAGAAAGCGTGACGGTGAGCGGTCCTCGTGGTCCAAGATGGCGCGATGGCACACCCACTGTTTCTCCGTGGTCGCGCGGTCGACGCCGTGGCGCGCCTCTCGGTCTCGGACAAGCTCACGGGCGAGCACGCGTTCGACGTCTCGGCGGCAGGGCTCGCGGAGCTCGAGGTCGCGCTCGAGGCAGCGTGGGGCGCTCGACGCCGCATGGCCGAGCTCGCGTCGTTCGAGCGGCGAGACATCCTCGCGCACCTCGCGGTGAGGCTCGGTGAGCGTCGAGACGAGATCGCGCAGGTCCTGGCGGTCGAGGGCGGCAAGCCCGTCTCCGCGGGACGTGGTGAGGTGGAGCGTGCGTGCGACACCTGCCGCATCGCGTCCGAGGAGGCGACGCGGATCGGCGGCGAGCTCCTCCCGCTCGACGTGACCGCGCGCACGCGAGACCACTGGGGCGCCTTCCGTCGCGTGCCGGTGGGCGTCGTCGCGTGCATCACGCCCTTCAACTTCCCGGTGAACCTCGTCGCGCACAAGATCGCTCCGGCGATCGCGGCGGGGTGCCCCTTCGTCGTGAAGCCCGCGTCGACGACGCCGCGCTCGGCGCTCATCCTCGGAGAGCTCCTGGCCGAGACGCGCTTGCCGCCGGAGGCGTGGTCGATCCTCCCCTGCGGACGCGAGGTGGCGGCGGCTCTGGTCGAGGATCCGCGCGTCGCGTTCCTCTCCTTCACGGGCTCGGCCGAGGTCGGCTGGGGGCTTCGCGCGAAGGCGGGCAAGAAGAGGGTCGCGCTCGAGCTCGGAGGGAACGCGGCGGTCATCGTCGAGCCTGACGCCGATCTCGACGACGCGGCTGCGCGCATCACGCTCGGCGCCTTCTATCAGGCGGGGCAGAGCTGCATCAGCGTGCAGCGAATCTACGCGCACGAGCGCGTCGTCGCGGCGCTCGTCGAGAAGCTCGTCGAGAGAGCGCGCGCGATCGGCTCGGGCGATCCGCGGCGCGACGACACGGTGGTGGGGCCGCTCATCTCTTCGCACGACGCCGAGCGGATCCTTCGCTGGATCGCGGAGGCGGTCCATGCGGGCGCGAGGCTCCTCACGGGCGGCACGCGCAACGGAAACGTCGTCGCCCCGACGCTGCTCGATCGAGTGCCCTGTGCGTCGCCGCTCCTCCGTGAGGAGGCGTTCGGCCCCGTCGCCGTGGTCGCGCCGTACCGCGACTTCGAAGAGGCGCTCGAGCTGGTGAACGACAGCCGCTTCGGGCTTCAAGCAGGGCTCTTCACGCGGGACATCCACAAGATCGAGAGAGCGTGGCGCGAGCTCGACGTGGGCGGGGTCATCGTGAACGACACCTCGTCGTTCCGTGCGGACGTGATGCCGTACGGTGGCGTGAAGGACAGCGGCTTGGGCCGCGAAGGGCTCCGCTTCGCCATCGAGGAGATGACCGAGCCCAGGATGCTCGTCGTGCGACGAGCCTGAGCGACGAGCCGCTTTGTCGCTGGGGGCCCGGGCGATCCGCGGCGCGACGTCCGTCGACGGCGGCGTGTTCGTCGAGCACGGGTCGATCGTGGATGAGGCCAGGACACCGGCGTCTTCAGCCGCAAACCACCGGCGATAGAGCTATCTACCAAGAAATGAGCCACGGGACGCCCTCCCCGTGCTCTGCAAGGGCGCACCATGGCCGCGACGTCGTCCACAAAGACACGAAGGGCGGACCGTGAGGCCCGCCCTTCGTGCGCTGTGGTAAGCCTACGATCAGCCCGCGCCGGCCGAGCCGCTCGCGCTGGCCGAGGCCTTGACGGACACGTTGATCGACACCGACGCGTCGACCTGCGCCTTGAGGGCCATGCCCACACACATCCCCACCTTCATGGCCGCCTGAGCGCCGCCCTTGACCACCGCCTGGACGCCCTCGATCGAGGCCTTCACGCTGGCGGCCGCGCCCTCGATCTTGCCCTTCATGCCGAGGGTGACCTTGAGGAGGAGCGGGAGGTTCTTCTCGACGACGGTGACGAACTTGAACTGACCGCCGCCCTCGACCGTGACGTGGACCTTCGCCGGCGTGCAGGACGCCTTGGCGGAGACCTGGGCGTCGCAGTTGGCCTTGCACTCGGCCGAGACCTTGGGCATCTCGACCTTGCCGGAGCACTGCGGCTCCTTGAAGGCCACCGAGCAGCCGCCCGAGCAGGTGCCCGAGCACTTGGCGCCGCCCGTCATCTTGCACGAGCCGGAGCACTTGCCGCCGCACGAGCCCTTGCACGAGCCCTTGACCTCGCCCTTGCAGGTGCCCTTCGCCGTGCCAGAGCACTTGCCCTCGCACTTGCCCGCGCACTTGCCGTCGGCCGACTTGTTCGCCTTGCCGTCGCACTTGCCCTCGCACTTGCCGTCGCAGGTGCCATCGAAGTCACCCGAGCAGGTGCCTTCCATGGCCGCGTCGCACTTGCCGGTGCACTCGGCCGCGCACTGGCCCGTGCACTCGACGCCGCCCTCGGCAGAGCACTCGCCCTTGCACTCGGCGTCGCACTTGCCGGAGATCTCGCCGCCCTCGCACTTCACCTCGGCCTTGCCACCCGACGCCGAGACGTCGCAGCTGGCCGCGCAGTCCGCCGTCGCCGAGAGCGACGCCGAGCAGACCGGGGGCTTGATGTCGAGCTTGATCGCCCCCTTCACCTCGGCCTTCGCCTTGGTGAGGAGATCGACCGCGACCTTGCAGGTCTTCTCGGCCTTCTTGCCGGGGCCCGAGTCGGCCTTGAGGTCGGCGTCCGTCGCGCCGAGATCCTTCGCGATCCCGGTGCAGGCGGTGACGACGTCCGCCTCGATCGAGGCGGCGAGGGCCTGGAAGTTGGCGACGGCCGCGAGGCCCGCCTTGATCTTCCCTTCCATCTTCGCCTCGAGGCCGAAGTTCGCCTTGAGGATCGCGGACGGATCCTTGAGATCCACCTTGCAGCCGCCGGGGAGGCCCCCGGGGAGCTTCCCGCAGTCCATGAGGAGGGGCGAGGCCATCATCGCCGCGAGGACCGGGAAGGAAAGAACGCGCCAAGTGTTGTTCATGTTGGAAAATCCTCCGTACGGAAGCGTTGTCTCTTTGCCCCTGCCCTCGTCGGGGGGGCGTGGTTCATTGGTGGGTGGGTGGAAGGAACGCGGCGCGTAGACTGCCGCGTGCCGCCCGCTGGGCTGGCCTGCCTGCTCGTCGCGAGCCGGAGGTGGCCAAGCGTGTCGCCGTCGGGCTTGGGTCGTCGAAGCGCTTGGCGATCCGACGAGCAGGACCGAGACGGGGCGCCTTTTCGCCGAAGGCCGCGCGCTTGTCCAGTATTTTCTCGGAGGCTCGCGCCTCGCGGCCGCGGTGCCGGTTGTGGTAACGGCCCCTCCGCACACGATGAATCCCGCGTACGAAGTCGTCATCGGCCTCGAGGTCCACGCGCAGCTCCTCACGCGGACCAAGCTCTTCTGCGGCTGCGAGACGTCGTTCGGCGCCGCGCCGAACACGCACGTCTGCCCCGTGTGCCTCGGTCTCCCCGGCGCCCTGCCGGTGCCGAGCCGCGACGCCGTGCGCATGGCCGTCACCGCCGCGCTCGCGCTCGGCCTCACGGTGCACGAGGAGAGCGTCTTCGCGCGGAAGAACTACTTTTACCCGGATCTCCCCAAGGGCTACCAGATCAGCCAATACGATCGCCCCGTCTCCACCGACGGACACCTGGACATCGAGATCGAGGGCGGAGGGACGAAGCGGATCGGCATCGTGCGCATCCACATGGAGGAGGACGCCGGGAAGAACCTCCACGGTCGGGCGGGCGAGTCGCTGGTCGATCTCAACCGCGCCGGGACGCCGCTCATCGAGATCGTGGGCGCGCCCGATCTCCGCTCTCCCGAGGAGGCGAGCGCGTACCTCCGCGCGCTCTCGTCCGTGCTCGTCTACCTCGGCGTGAACGACGGCAACCTCGAGCAGGGGAGCTTTCGGTGCGACGCGAACGTCTCGGTGCGCAAGCGCGGCGCCGCCGAGTACGGCACCCGCTGCGAGATCAAGAACGTGAACAGCTTCCGCTTCGTCGAGAAGGCGATCGCGTTCGAGGCCGACCGCCAGATCGAGATCCTCGAGGCTGGCGGCACGATCCGCCAGGAGACGCGCGGCTACAGCGACAAGGACGGCCGCACCTTCTCGCTGCGATCCAAGGAGGAGGCGCACGACTACCGCTACTTCCCCGATCCCGATCTGCCGCCCCTCGTGCTGTCTCGCGAGATCTTGGACGCGGCCCGCGCCGGGCGGCGCGAGCTCCCCGCCGAGAAGCGCGCGCGCTACGTCGAGACGCTCGGGTTGTCCCCGTACGCGGCGGGCGTCGTCGCGGCCCACCCGGCGATCGCGGCGCTCTTCGAGGAGATCCTCGCGGGCTACGCGGGTGAGCCTGTCAAGGCGGCGAACCTGCTCCAGACCGAGATCCTCGCGGGGGCGACGGTGCACGGGCTCGAGGCTGCCTTCCCGGTCTCGGCCGCGCAGGCGCGGGAGCTGCTCCAGCTCGTCGACCAGGGCAAGATCAGCGGCAAGCAGGCGAAGGAGGTCTACGCGGCGATCGCCGGGACGAGCGCGAGCCCGGCGGAGGTGGTGCGCGCCCGCGGGATGGAGGTCCTCTCGGACGTCGCGGGGATCGAGGCCATCGCGCAGGCGATCATCGACGCGAACCCGAAGCAGGCGAGCGGCTACCGCGCGGGCAAGACCGGGCTCCTCGGGTTCTTCGTGGGGCAGGTCATGAAGGAGACGAAGGGCAGCGCCTCGCCCGCCGTCGTCAACGACGTGCTGAAGCGCCTGCTGTCGTGACGTAGCCCCGCGATCTTCGCCTCGGGTGGGGCGCTGGCCGCGTGGTGGTGCTACACTCGATGGCCGGTCGGACCGCTCTTCGGCCAGGCTCGGCCGCGCTCGGGGGCTCGGGTGAGGCGCTGGCCGCGGTGGGGGGATCGCTCGACGGTCGGTTTGGACCGCGCTCGGGTGCGTTGACGCCGGTTGCTCGCCAAGGGCCCCCGAGATCGACTAAAGGGCCACGCGCGCATGTCCGTCCGCTTCTCGAAGGCCATCGTCGTCGGGGCGTCCTCAGGCGTCGGTGAGGCGATCGCCCGCGAGCTCGCGGGGGAGGGGACCTCCGTGGCCCTCGTCGCCCGCCGCGAGCAGGAGCTGTCGCGGCTCGAGAGCGCCCTCCGTGAGACGAACCCCCACGTCCGATCGTACCCGCACGACGTCACACGCTTCGACGACACCTCGGCGCTCTTCGATCGCGTCACGCGCGATCTCGGCGGACTCGACCTGCTCGTGTACGCGGCGGGCGTCATGCCCGAGCTCGAGGAGAGCGAGTACAGCTTCGACAAGGACCGCCAGATGGTCGAGGTGAACCTCCTCGGCGCGATGGCCTGGTGCAACCTCGCCGCGGCGCGCTTCGAGGCCGCTCAGGCGGGCACGATCCTCGGCATCTCCAGCATCGCCGGAGAGCGCGGTCGCCGCGGAAACCCGGGCTACTGCGCGTCCAAAGCGGCGCTCACGACGTACCTCGAGGCGCTCCGAAACCGCCTCTCCCGGTACGGCGTCAACGTCGTCACCATCAAGCCGGGCTTCGTCGACACGCGCATGACGAAGGGGAAGAAGGGCCTCTTCTGGCTCGTGTCGGCGCGCGAGGCCGCGGCGACGTCGCTCGCCCTCGCGAAGACGCCGGGGAGCCCCTCGGCCTTCGTGCCCTGGCGCTGGACCCTCGTCGCCCTCGTCGTCCGCCTGATCCCGTCCTTCCTCTTCAAGAAGCTGAACTTCTGACATGACGACCGCCTCGCTCACGGCGCACGCGCCGCTCCGGGTCTTCGACGGCTTCGGCCGGGCCGTGAAGGCCGCGTCGCGGTGCCTCGAGCCTCGCGACGCGGGCGAGCTCGCGGCGATGATGCGACGCGCGAGCGAGGAGGGCGTCCCGATCGCGCTCCGCGGCTCGGGGCGCAGCTACGGTGACGCGGCGCTCTCGGACGGCGGCGTGGTCATCGACGTCCGCAAGATGAACCGCGCGCTCTCGTGGGATCCGCGAGAGGGGCTCTTGACGGCCGAATCGGGCCTCACGATCGAGGGGGTCTGGCGGCGCGTGCTCCCCGACCACTACTGGCCCCACGTCGTGCCGGGCACGATGTTCCCGACCCTCGCCGGCTCCTTGTCGATGAACATCCACGGCAAGAACAACTTCCGGCAGGGCTCGTTCGGCGAGCACGTCGCGTGGTTCGAGCTGGTCACGCCCGCGGGGGAGGTCCTGCGCTGCGATCGGGAGTCGAACGCGGACCTCTTCCACGCCGCCATCGGCGGCTTCGGCGTGCTCGGCGCCATCACGAAGGTCGCGCTGCGCGTGAAGCCGGTCGAGTCGGGCCTGCTTCGGGTCGAGCCGCTCGTCACGCGCGATCTCGACGAGATGTTCGACGTCTTCGGCGAGCGCCTGCCCGTGTCCGACTACCTCGTCGGCTGGGTCGACTGCCTCGCCGGGGGGGCGGCGCTCGGGCGCGGGCAGATCCACCAGGCGAACTACCTCTCCGCCGACGAGACCCCCGACGTGGAGGCCTCATTTTACACCGAGAACCAGACGCTCCCGACGACGATCTTCGGCTTCCCGAAGTCGGCGCTCTGGCGCTTCATGCGCCCCTTCATCAACGACCTCGGCACGCGCCTGGTGAACAGCGCGAAGTACCTGGCCTCGAGGCTCACGCACCAGAAGCCCTTCCTCCAGTCCCACGTCGCCTTCGCCTTTCTCCTCGACTACGTGCCCAACTGGCGGCTCTCGTACGGACCCGGGGGGCTCATCCAGTACCAGATCTTCGTCCCCAAGGAGACCGCGCGCGAGACGATGAAGGCGGTGCTCGCCCACTGCCAGCGGCGCGGCCTGCCGTCGTACCTCGGGGTCTTCAAGCGCCACCGGCCCGATCCCTTCTTGCTGACGCACGCGCTCGACGGCTACTCGCTCGCGATGGACTTCCGCGTCACGCGGTCGAACCGCGACCGGCTCTGGGCGATGACGCGCGAGCTCACCGATCTGGTGCTCGACGCGGGGGGGAAGTTCTACTTCGCCAAGGACTCCGTCCTCCGACCGGGCGATGCGCGCCGCGCCTTCGGAGACGATCGGCTCGAGCGCTTCTTCGCGCTCCGCGACCGCGTCGATCCCGCGGGCATCCTCGGGACGGACCTTGCCCGGCGGGTCTTCCCGGACCGCTTCCCCCGGGCCTAGACCGCGCGACTGAACGTACGTTGACCCAGGTGCACCGAAGGAGTACATGGTTGCGCTATCCCGGCGCAGCGTGCTCTTCGTCGCGCCCCCCTGATCGCCCCGAGGTCCTACCCATGCGTCGACTCGCTCCACTCGTCTCCATCCCGGTGTTGGCCCTCCTCTCGGCGGGCTGCGGCTCAGGGGAGCCCGATCGCGCGCCCGCCTCCGTGGCACGAGCCCCAGACGCTCCGGCGGCTCCGACGAGCCTGGCCGTCTCGACCTTCCAGGTCACCGTCGAGAAGGGCAAGGTCGTCCGCTTCGAGCCGGTGAAGGGCGGGATGACGAAGGCGCAGGGGTTCACCTTCGACGGCGCCTCGCTCTTCGACTTCGCCACGCCCCGGGTGTGCAACGGCTCGGACCCGGGGGACACGGGCTCCGACTGCTCGTTCAGCGCGCCGTCCTGCGGGACGAACCAGGTCTGCGCGGACGTGACGGTGCAGTACAACGCGTCCGGCACCTCCAACCTGGTCGCCCACACCTGGATCGAGCTGCGCGACTACATGGTCGACGGCGCCCTCGACACGGGCAACCGGGTCCGCCTGTCCTCTTCGACGAAGGACGCGGTCCCCAACCAGCTCACGGGCAAGCTGACGGCCTCGCGCGATCACCTCAATTACGGCCAGATGACGAGCGGCGCCGCCGCGACCTCGAAGCGCTGGGATTTCGATCTGACGGGTGGGTTCGATCCGTCGACGCAGTCGTTCAGCTTCACGGTGGACGTCTACACGACCTTCACGCACACAGCCTACAGCGTCACGCAGACGCTCTCGCAGACCTTCCCCGACGCCTGCTCGGGCGGCACCGTGATCGGCTCCTCTGGAGATGGCCTCACGTCCGACAACTACGCCGGCCTGACGAACTTCGAGCTGCCGTTCCCGATCGTGATCTACGAGACCTCTCAGCTCTGGGGACGCGCCACCGAGAACGGGGTCTTCTGTCTCGACGACAACACCCCGCAGATCCTCTGCACGACCACGGCAAAGAACAACCCGCCCCTCCCATCGTTCCGCTTCCCGGCGGGGTCCGGGGCCGTGGCGGGCTTCTGGGGCGATCTGGACATCGACGTCCATCCGAGCTCCAAGATCTGCGCCAAGACGACGGGCTCCGCGCCGAGCCGCCAGCTCCTCGTCACGTGGCAGGACATGGCGGACGACAACGGCGCCATCGACGAGACGATCTCCTTCACGACGGTGTTCTCGGAGGCGTCCGACGACATCGAGGTCGTGTACAAGAACCCCGGCACCATCACCGCGGTCACGAGGGGCTCCACCTCCGTCGCGGGCCTCCAGTACCGGAAGACCGCCAGCCTCTACATGTCGGAGCTGCTCTGGTCGAAGGCGCCCTACCTGTCTGCGACCGCGTCCGACTACGCCATCTCCGAGAAGTACGTCGCCCAGTGACCATGAAGACCCCGACCGATCCCAACCGCCCCGACGCGACCGCCACCAAGAAGCCTTACGAGGCCCCGCGCGTCGAGAAGAAGCGCAGCGTCGCGCGCGTGACCTTGCTCACGGGCATGGGGGTCATGGGCGTCGGCGTCGTCGCGATGATGAACTGAGGGAGCCTCGCGTTGCCCGGTCCGTGGCTCACCTTCCATGTCACGGATCGGTGTCAGCTCGACTGCCACCACTGCCTCCGCGATCCCGCCCAGCGCCCGAAGGACATCGACGTCGCGCTCGTCCGGCAGGTGCTCGGTGAGGGCAAGCGCCTCTACCGCTCCGATCACGCGGCGTTCAGCGGGGGTGAGCCCACGCTGCACCCAGATCTCGCCGGGCTCGTCGACGCCGTCGTGGACCTCGGCTTCACCTGGCACATGGTGTCGAATGGCCGGAGGTTCTCCGAGGTCGTGGGGCACCTCGGCGAGCGGCCCGAGCGCGTGAGGCGCTTGACGGCGGTGACCTTCAGCCTCGACGGCGCGGCCGAGGCGACGCACGACGCGATCCGCGAGGCCGGGAGCTACCGCGAGGTCATGGCGGCCGCGACGGCAGCGACCGCGCACGGCGTCCCCTTCGCGCTGCAGATGGCGATCCACGCGCAGAACGAGCACGAGCTGGAGGCGATGGGCCTGCTCGCGAGCCAGCTCGGCGCGTCGCGCCTGTCGATCGTGATGACGCAGGCGACGGGGACGAAGCACGACGCCTCGCTCTACCTGCCCGCCTCGGCGTGGCGGAGGCTGAAGGATCGGATCGAGCGGCTCGGGCACTCGCTCACGATGCCCGTCACGACGCCCGAGGGCTTCCCGACGGGCTCTCCGTTCCACGTCTGCCAGCCCTTCCAGAGCCAGCAGCTCCACATCGACGTGGAGGGGCGGCTCACGCTCTGCTGTCAGCTCTCCGGCGTCCCTGGCGGCGACGGTCGTGAGGTCGTCGGGGACGTGCGTGAGCTCGGCCTCGCGCGGGCGCACGGCGCGCTGCTCGGGGTGATCCACGACGCAGAGCGCGCGCGCCTCGAGGAGCTGGCGGACCCGTCTCGGACGGCGAGCGAGTGGGACGACTTCCCCTGCAACCGCTGTCTCGCGTCCTTCGGGAAGCCGCACTGGACGGACGAAGGCTCGGCGGGGCCCGGCGCGCGTCGCGAGCGCTGGGTCGGCGCCTGGGAGGTCCGCAACCGGCTCCCGCTCCTCCGCCGCTAGCCCCGAGCCTGCCGCGCCCGACATCGCCTCGACGTCACGAGGCTGGCCCTCGTCGGTCGAGCGCGCACGTCGCCGACACAGCCTGCCCCTCAGGATTTGGGTCGTTGCGTCAAAAAGTCAAAACTCTTATGCCACCTCTCGCGCGTGTCAAGGGTGTCTTCCACGAAAAAAATGCGCGATTGGGGTGTCTGTTCAGGATTTTCCTTGTCAAGGGGAGCGGTCCTTTCTAAACGGCGTCGCCCGCTGCGACGGCTCGTTGCAGCTCCTACAGCCATGCAAATCTTCCCGCGCTGGACGCTGAAGATCCCGCCGATGATCGCGATCGGAGCGGCGCTCGCCGGTCCCGTGGTCATCGGGGCGATGTGGTACTACTTCTCGCCCCGACACACCGACGTTGGCTACCAGCCGCGGCAGCCCGTCCCGTACAGCCACAAGCTGCACGCGGGGGACCTCGGGATCGACTGCCGCTACTGCCACACGAACGTGGAGAAGAGCTCGGTCGCGATGGTGCCCCCCACCCAGACCTGCATGAACTGTCACTCGGTCGTGCAGAAGGACAGCGTCGCGCTGGCGCCCATCCGCGAGTCCTGGGCGAGCGGCGCGCCGGTGCCGTGGGTGAGGGTCCACAAGATCCCGGACTATGCCTTCTTCGATCACTCGGTGCACGTGAGCGCCGGGGTCGGGTGCGCGAGCTGCCACGGGCGCGTCGACCAGATGATCAAGGTCTCTCAGCAGGAGCCTCTCAGCATGGGCTGGTGCCTCGAGTGCCACCGCAACCCCGAGCCGCACCTCCGCCCGAAGAGCGAGGTCACCAACATGGCTTGGAAGCCGCCTTCTCCTGAGGTCGCGAAGAACGACCCCACCATCAAGCACGACGTGAACCCGCCCCAGAGCTGCACGGGCTGCCACCGATGAGCAAGACTGTCCTCCCCCTCACGCCCGAGGACGCGGCGCCCGAGCACTGGCGCAGCCTCGATCACAAGAACCAGGTGCCCGCGGTCCTCGAGGCCGCCCAGCGCGAATTCCCGGATGGCGCCTCGGAGCTGGACGAGCCCTCACGGCGCTCCTTCATGGGCGTGATGGGCGCGGGGCTCGCGCTCGCGGGGGTCGGGATGACGGGCTGTATGCGCCGGCCCGAGGAGCACATCATCCCCTACCAGAAGATGCCCGAGCACGTCATCCCGGGCATCCCCGAGTGGTACGCGACGAGCCACGCCTTCCACGGCGAGGCCGTCGGGATCCTCGTCGAGAGCCACGAGGGGCGACCGACCAAGATCGAGGGGAACCCGGATCACCCGTCGAGCCTCGGCGGGGCGATGCCCTGGATGCAGGGCATCGTCCTCGATCTGTACGATCCCGATCGGCTGCGCGCGCCGCGGATCGGCAAGGACGAGAGGTCGTGGGCCGACGCGCGCGCGGCGCTCCTCGCGGCGCTCGCCGAGGCGGAGAAGTCCGGCGGCGCGAAGCTCCGGCTCCTGACCGAGACCTCGACCTCTCCCTCGGCCGAGCGGCTCCGCAGAGAGGTGCTGAAGCGCTTCCCTCAGGCGAAGTTTCACGTCTGGGATCCGATGTTGGGCTCCTCGACGCGCGAGGCGACGAAGCTCGCGTTCGGCCAGGTGCTCCGGCCCATCTACGCCCTCGACGGCACGAAGGCGGTCCTCACGGTCGACGCCGACGTCCTCGGGACCGAGCCGGGCAGCGTCGTGCAGACGAAGCGCTTCGCCCGCGCCCGCCGCGCGTACACGCCGCAGGCCCGGATGACGCGGCTGTGGAGCGCCGAGCCGGCCTTCACGGTCACCGGCATGAACGCGGATCACCGCATCCGCATGCACGCAGCCGAGGCCCAGGAGCTCCTGCTCGCGCTCGCCGCAGAGCTCGCGAAGAAGGGCGTGACGCTCCCCGGGGCGCTCGCCGCGAAGGCGAAGCCCTCCGAGAGGTTCAAGGGCAAGGTCCTCGAGACGCTGGCGAAGGATCTCGTCGACGCGAAGGGCGCGGCCATCGTGCTCGTGGGCACGCGTCAGCCGCCCGCGGTGCAGGCGCTCGGGTACGCGCTGAACGACGCGCTCGGCTCGACGACCCGGCTGGTGCGCTTCGTCAAGGTGGCGGGCGGTGACGATCCGGTCTCGGATCTCAAGACACTGGTCGCCGACGCGCACGCGGGCAAGGTGGACACGCTGCTCATCCTGTCGGGGAACCCCGTCTACTCCGCTCCCGGCGATCTCGACGTCGCAGGCGCGCTCGGGAAGATCGGGCAGAGCTTCCACCTCACCGCGCAAGAGGACGAGACGTCCGCCAAGGTGAAGATCGCGATCCCGAAGGCGCACGAGCTCGAGTCCTGGGGCGATCTCCGCGCGCACGACTCGACGCTGTCGGTCGTGCAGCCGCTCATCGCGCCGATGTTCGGTGGCAAGAGCGAGATCGAGCTGCTCGCGCTCGTGGCGACGTCCAAGGAGCAGAAGGGCCACGACCTCGTCCGCGAGACCTTCCGCGAGGTGGGCGCTCCTCCTCCTCCTCCTGCGCCCACGCCCGTCCCGGCGGGGTCCGCGGCGCCGGCCGCTTCTGGCGCGCCCGTCGTCCCGGTGCCCGTCGCTCCGGCCTCGGGCTCTGCGGCCCCGGCGACCTCGGCGTCCGCGGCTCCCATCGCGTCGGCGGTGGCCTCGGCTGCGGCGTCTGCCGGCCCCGACGAGCGCCTCGACAAGCCGTGGCGCCGCGCGATCCACGACGGCGTCGTCCGTCAGGTGATGCCGGCGTTCGCCTCGGACGTGAAGCTCGATGGAGACGCGGTCGCCAAGGCGCTCCCGGCGCAGGCCCCGGCCTTCTCGGCCAAGTCCCCCGAGGTCACGTTCGCGCCGGACATGGGCGTGCTCGATGGTCGCTACACGAACGTGGCGTGGCTCTGCGAGCTCCCGAACCCGGTGACGAAGACCGTGTGGGAGAACGTCGCGTGGATCTCCACGAAGCTCGCGACCGAGCTCGGGATCGACTCGGGCGACGTGATCCGCGTCGCCGTCGGCCAGAAGTCCATCGACATCCCCGCGTGGATCGTCCCGGGCAACGCCGACTATTCCATCACCCTCTCGCTCGGCTGGGGCCGCAAGACCATCGCGCGCGTCGCGGACGGGAAGGGCGTCGACGTGTCGCCGATCCGCACCTCGGCGAGCCCGGGCTTTGGCGTGTTGACGTCGCTGTCGAAGACCTCGGCGCGGCAGACCATCGTCGTGACCCAGGAGCACAACAGCCTCGAGGGGCGTCCCATCGTCCAATCGAACACCCTCGAGGGGCTCCGCAAGCACCCCGACTTCACGAAGCACGCGGTCCACCACCCGGCGCTCTTGCCGCTCTGGGAGCCTTACAAATACGAGGGCTACAAGTGGGGCCTCGTCATCGACATGACGGCGTGCACCGGGTGCAGCGCCTGCGTCATCGCCTGCCAGGCCGAGAACAACATCCCCACCGTCGGCAAGGAGCAGGTCGCGCGGCAGCGTGAGATGCACTGGATCCGCATCGACCGCTACTTCAGCGGCTCGGTCGAGGAGCCCTCGGTCGTCCACCAGCCGATGGCGTGTCAGCAGTGCGAGAACGCCCCCTGCGAGAACGTCTGCCCCGTCGCGGCGACGACGCACTCGGCCGAGGGGCTCAACGAGATGGTCTACAACCGCTGCATCGGCACGCGGTACTGCTCGAACAACTGCCCCTACAAGGTGCGTCGCTTCAACTTCCTCGACTTTCACGAGGCGGTCCCCGAGACCATCAAGATGGCCTCGAACCCGAACGTGTCGGTCCGCATGCGCGGCGTGATGGAGAAGTGCACCTACTGCGTGCAGCGCATCCAGTCCGCCAAGATCGCGAGCAAGCGAGAGAACCGAAAGGTCCGCGACGGAGAGATCAAGACCGCTTGCCAGCAGAGCTGCCCCGCGGACGCGATCTTCTTCGGCGACCTCAACGACAAGGCCAGCCAGATCTCGCGGGTGATGGCGGTGCAGCACCGCTACGCCGTCCTCGAGGAGCTGAACGCTCAGCCGCGCACGACGTACATCGCGCGCATCACCAACCCCCACCCCGACCTCGTCCAGCGCGACGACGCCGCGGCCGGTGGGCACGCCGCGCCAGCCGGTTCGGCCGATCACGCCAAGGGAGGACACTGAGCCATGTCCGCATTCGTCCCGATCAAGGAGCTCGACGAGGAGCACGTCGTCGACGAGTCTCTGACCCTCAACGCCATCACCGAGATCGTCGCCGCCCCGATCGAGGCGCCGAAGCCGCCGCGCGAGTGGTTCCTCGCGATGGGCGCCGCCCTGGCCATCCTCGGCGTCCTCGGGGCCAGCGTCGGTTGGCTCGTCTTCATCGGCATCGGCGCGTGGGGCAACAACAACACGGTCGGGTGGGCCTGGGACATCACGAACTTCGTCTTCTGGATCGGCATCGGCCACGCGGGCACGCTGATCAGCGCCATCCTCTTCCTCCTCCGGCAGAAGTGGCGCACGAGCA
>CAYNEK010000011.1:0-8538 GCA_964396175.1 uncultured Polyangiaceae bacterium
TCTCGGAGAAGGGCTACCCGAACCGGGCAAGAAACACAGATTTTCTGACACGCTCTGGACGTGACGATCACGGTCGAGCGCAACGACGCAGCGCCCGGCGATCCAGCGATCCTCGCGAAGGAGATGGAGGTCACCGTCCCCGCAGGAGGCGCGACGACCGTCGCGCTCCCGACCCGAGAGGTCGACTGCAGCGCGGCTCCCAACGACGTCACCGCACCCGGCACGTGCCTGTCGTCCCGGGCCTTCCGCGCGACCGCTTCGCTTCCCGTCACGATCACGCAGCAGAACACGCTCGTCGATGCCCACTCCGCGGACTCGTCGCTGCTCCTCCCCGTGTCCGCGCTCGGTCTGACATACCGCGCTGTCGCGGCGGCGCCTGCACACCCGGAGCCGGCTGTCTTCCCCGGTGTCGGGACAATCGTCGATCGGTCATTCGTCACCGTCGTCGGCACCGAGGCAGGTACGACGGTCGAGGTGACGCCATCCTTCCGCGTGAAGGGGAACGGCACGATCCCGGCGACGCCTGCGGGCGGCAAGATCACGGCGACGCTCGGGCCCTTCGACGTGCTGAACCTCGAGTCCGACGACGCGATCTCGAGCGATCCCGAGCCGCGCGCGGATCTCACGGGCACGATCGTCACGGCCTCGGCGAGGGTCGCGGTCTTCGGTGGCGCCGAGACCGCGCTCTCTCCCATCCTCCCGGGTCAACCTCTGCCGTCGGATGGCTCGGACTGCTGCGCCGATCACCTCGAGGAGCAGCTCCTTCCGGTGTCGTCGTGGGGCAAGACGCACGTCGTCCCGCGGAGCTTCCCGCGCGGGTCGAGCCCCGTCGAGGCCGATCACGTGCGCTTCGTCGCGGGGGCGTCGACCACGCACGTGACGACCTCGCTCCCGGCTCCCTTCGCGAGCTTCACGCTCGCCGCGGGGGAGACGAGGACCGTGTGGACCACGACGGATCTCGTGGTCGAGTCGGATCGGCCCATCCTCGTCGCGCTCCTCCTCGTCGGAAAGCAGGCGACGACGGAGGACCGGGGCGATCCGTCGCTCGCGATCGTGCCGCCCGTCGAGCAGCACACGGCCTTCGCCGCGCTCTCGGCGCCCGCGTATCTCAAGGGCTGGGTTTCGCTCGCGGCTCCGGCGGGGACGACCGTGCTCGATGGCGCGAGCGCACCCGCGGGGTGCACCCCGACCGTCACCCTCGCGGGTTGGGACTTCAGGCGATGCCCGCTCGCGGCGGGGGCGCACGAGCTCACGGGTTCACAGCCCTTCGTGGCCCTCGTGGGCGGCTATGGCCCGACGTCGTCCGTCTTGGCCGCCGCGGCGACGCGCGTCGCGCCGCTCTCACCCTGAGGCGAGGGCTCGGTGGCGGCGGCGCCGCCGGCTCGCCTCGTCGGCGCTCCTCGTCTCGGGCCCCCCTCCCGGAGCGACGGGCCGCCGTCGGCGGCGCCGCCGGCTCGCCTCGTCGGCGCTCCTCGTCTCGAGCCCCCCTCCCGGAGCGACGGGCCGCCGTCGGAGGCCGCTGCGGTGAGGCCTCGTCGTCGCGCCCGGCGCGCGGCCGCCTGGTCGCGCGGAGAGCCCCTTTTCCGCGCTCGCGATTCTCTGCTACGCGCGGCCTGCTCCCCGTGACCCAGCTCCTCTCGAAGTTCCAAGACCGCACCGCCCAGATCGTCGTCACCGGCATCGGCTACGTGGGCCTGCCCCTCGTGGTCGAGCTCGGGAAGGCTGGCTTCCACGTGACGGGGTACGACAAGGATCCGCGCAAGGTGAGGCTGCTGGTCGAGGGCACCTCGTACATCGAGGACATCCCGACGGCAGTCCTGTCGCCCCTCGTCGCGAAGGGGCTCGTCCACGCGACGACGGACGCCTCGGTCCTCGCGACGGCGGACGCGGTCATCGTGTGCGTGCCGACGCCGCTCAACAAGACGAAGGAGCCCGACATCAGCTACATCGTCGCCGCGACCGACGACATCGCCGCGCACCAGCACCCCGGGATGCTCATCGTGCTCGAGTCGACCACGTACCCAGGCACCACGCGCGAGGTGATGGTGCCCAAGCTGACGAAGGGCGGCGCCCTCGTCGCGGGGGAGGACGTCTTCGTGTGCTTCTCGCCCGAGCGCGTCGATCCCGGCAACGAGAAGTACGGGACGCGCAACACGCCGAAGGTCCTCGGCGGCCACACCCCGCGCTGCCTCGAGGTGGGCAAGGCGCTCTACTCGAACATCATCGACACGGTGGTCCCCGTCTCGTCGACCGACACGGCCGAGATGGTGAAGCTCCTCGAGAACACCTTCCGGGCCGTGAACATCGGCCTCGTCAACGAGATCGCGATGATCTCGCACCGGCTCGGGATCGACGCCTTCGAGGTGATCCGCGCGGCGGCGACGAAGCCCTTCGGCTTCATGCCATTTTACCCGGGCCCCGGGCTCGGGGGCCACTGCATCCCGATCGACCCCCTGTACCTCTCGTGGAAGCTTCGTGAGCTCAAATTTCAGGCGAAATTCATCGAGCTCGCCGACGCGGTGAACAGCGGGATGCCCGAGTACGTCGTCGAGCGGGTGCAGAGCGCGCTCAACGACCAGGGCAAGGCGGTGAGGGGGACCAAGATCCTCGTCTCCGGGATCGCGTACAAGAAGAACATCACGGACGTGCGGGAGTCGCCGGCGTTCGACGTGATCGCGGGGCTCACGAAGCGCGGCGCCGAGGTGTCGTACATGGATCCGTGGGCGCCCGCGGTCGACGAGCACGGGATCGAGCTGACGGGCGTCGATCCGAAGGGCTCCTTCGCGCCGTACGACGTGGTCGTCATCGTGACGGATCACGACGACGTCGACTACGCGCGGATGCGCGCCGAGGCGAAGCTCATCGTCGACACGCGCGACGTGATGCGAAAGCACGGCGGCCCCGCGCCGCACGTCGTCGGGCTCTGACGGAGGCGCGTCCCCCGGGTCGCCTGTCGTCGCGGGCCTGCCCCGGCGCGGGTCGCGGGCGAGCGCCCCGGCTCGCGCGTCCCCGGCGTCGTCGAGTGAGCGCCCGCGCGGGCCGGAGGGCGCTCTTCACTTCACCGGCGGGAGCGTGAACTTCGACTTCGCGAGCTGGGCGCGGAAGTGCGCCTCCTCCTCGCGCGCCGTCCGCACCGAGACGAGGGCCTGGGCCGCCTCTCCCTCTGCCGCCGCCGCGAGCGCGCGCTCGGACGCCTCGAGCGAGAGCAAGAGGTGCGGGTGCATCGCCGCGACCTCCTTTGGGACGGCCATCTTTCGCGCCGCCTTCACGCGGGCGACCGCGCCGTCGTGCGCGATCTCGGCGAGCTCCTTGTCGTCGAGATTGGCGAGCACGAAGTCGTTGGCGCGGCGCGCCTCCGCGAAGAGGAGGGCGGCTCGGTTGAGGTAGGGGCCGGCCGAGGCGACGCTGGCGACGAGGACGACGAAGGCGAGGGCGAGGGTGCGGAGGAGGAGCTTCATGGCGGTGGCTTCGTGAACGACTCGAGCGCGGCGCGCGCGGCCGCCTGCTCTGCGAGCTTCTTCGAGCGGCCGCGCCCCTCGGCGAGCACCCGGTCCCCGACGAGCACCTGGACGGAGAAGGTCCGGTCGTGCGGCGGGCCCTCCTCGCCCTGCGTGCGGTAGCTGGGGGTGAGCTTCTCCCGAGCCTGGATCGCCTCTTGGAGCTCGCTCTTCGCGTCGAGCGTCGTGGGCGCGCCGTCTCCCTGGGACGCGACGAGCCGCGCGACGATGGGCCGCGCCGCCTCGAGCCCTCCGTGCAGGTACGAGGCCGCGACGATGGCCTCGACCGCGTCGGCGATCACGTTGTCGCGCTCGGCCTCGCCCGCGGCGAGCGCGCCCCGACCGAGCGCGAGGTGCGCCGGGAGGCCGATCGCGCGCCCGAAGGCGGCGAGCGTGTTCATGCGCACGACCGCGGCGCGGAGCTTCGACAGCTCTCCCTCGTCCGCGGTGGGGTGCGTCGTCATCAGCGCCTCGCTCGCGAGGAGCCCGAGGACCGCATCGCCCAAGAACTCGAGCCGTTGGTTGTGCACGTGCTCGCCCGACCCTCGCGCCTCGTTGGCCAGCGAGGGGTGTGTCAGCGCCTCGTCGAGCCTCGTGGGTGCCTCGTCGAGCCCGAGCGCCGCGAGGAGCCCCGCGCGGTCGGCGCCGGTCACGCGAGCGCGTCCGTGCGGAGGGCGAGCTCGACGTCGAGCGACGTCACGCCTCCCGCGTCGTGGGTCGACCAGCGGACCTCGACCTCGCCGTACGTCACCGTGAGCGTGGGGTGATGGTCGCGCGCCTCTGCCTCTTCGCCGACGCGCTGCACGAACGCGAGGCACGCGGCGTACGACGGGTAACGGAAGCGCTTCCCGAGCGCGCCGGCGTCGTGGGACCAGCCCGGGTGGGACGCGGTGAACGCTGAGAGCTCGGCGGTGGTCGCCTTCGTTGGGCGCGGCATCGGGAACATCGTAGCAAAAGCGCATGTCTCCTTCTCGATGACCGCGGCGCTAGGCTACGCTCCCCCCCGCTTGAAGGGGCTCGTCTCCTGTCCGTTCTGTCGAGAGATGTTCCCGAAGGGGGAGGCTCGGCGCTGCCCGCACTGCGACGTCGACCTCGTCCCGCCATCGAAGCTCGCGCCGAGCGACGAGGCGGACGACGATCTCGCCGCCACGACGACGGACGAGGGGGAGCCCCAGGAGGAGGCGGTGCTCCCGTGGACGCACCTCGGCCATGGGAGGGGCGCGCTGCTCGCGTGTGCGGTGCTCGGGCTCGTGGCGTTCGCGATGCCATGGGTGTCGATGACCTCGCCCGAGATCCGCCAGTTCACCGGGATCGATCTGGCGCGTCGTGCGCCCGTCGCGTGGGCCGCGGGCGTCGCGTGGTTCACGCTGCTGCCGCTCGTCCTCTCGCGGCGGTCGGTGAGGAAGATGCTCGGTGCGCGCCTCGCCGTGGCGGTCCTCTCGATCATCCCCGTCATCACGGCGGGCGCGCTCCTCGCGAACCCACCGCGCGGCGTCGAGGTCCGAGGGATCGTGCTCGCGTTCCGCTTCACGTGGCAGGCCGGGCTCTACGCGACGCTCGCGCTCGGCGTCGCCTCGACGCTCGTCGGCGTGCTCGCCTTCGGCGGCGTCGTGCCGCTTCGATCGCCGCGCACCGAGCGGTGAGCCCCGCCGTGGGTGAGCCGCGGCGGGCGCGCCGAGCGGGCGATCGTACGCCGCGGTGCGGCATCGGTCGACGTCGTCGCTCGGTTGCTCGCGCACAGTGGCGGGACTAGAGCGTCCGTCCCGACCATGGCGCTCTTCCCCGCACCCACCCAAGGCGAAGCGATCACGATGTCCTCCGGTAAGCTCAGCGTGCCGGACCAGCCCATCCTGCCCTTCATCGAGGGCGACGGCACGGGCCCCGACATCTGGCGCGCGAGCCAGCGCGTGCTCGACGCGGCCGTCGCCAAGGCGTACGGCGGCAAGCGCAAGATCGCCTGGTACGAGGTCTACGCGGGCGAGAAGTCGTTCCGCAAGTTCGGCACCTGGCTCCCGGACGAGACGGTCGACGGCTACCGGAAGTACCTCGTCGGCATCAAGGGTCCGCTGACGACCCCTGTCGGCAAGGGCATCCGCTCGCTGAACGTCGCGCTCCGCCAGCTCCTCGATCTCTATGTGTGTCTGCGGCCGGTCCGCTGGTTCGAGGGCGTCCCCTCGCCGGTCCGCGATCCGTCCAAGGTCGACATGGTGATCTTTCGCGAGAACACCGAGGACATCTACGCGGGGATCGAGTTCGAGACCGGCACGGAGGCGAACCAGCGGTTCCTCGCGGCGTTCAAGGACGCCTTCCCGAAGGAGTACGGGAAGATCCGCTTCCCGGCGACGAGCGGGATCGGCATCAAGGCGGTCTCGCGGGAGGGCACCGAGCGGCTCCTGCGCGCGGCGATCGAGTACGCGCTCGCCGAGGGCCGCAAGAGCGTGACCATCGTGCACAAGGGCAACATCATGAAGTTCACCGAGGGCGCCTTCCGCGACTGGGGCTACGCGCTCGCGCAGCGGGAGTTCCGCGGCAAGGTCGTGACCGAGCGCGAGTCGTGGATCCTCGGCAACAAGGAGAAGGACAAGGACCTCTCTGTCGAGGCGAACGCGAAGGAGATCGAGCCCGGGTACGACATGATGACGGAGGCGATGCAGGCCGAGCTCCGCAAGGAGGTCGAGGCGGCGCTCGCGCTCTACCCGACGCACGGCGACGGCAAGTGGAAGGGCATGCTCCGCGTCAAGGACTCGATCGCGGACATCACGCTGCAGCAGGTGCTCACGCGGCCGGCAGAATTCGACGTCATCGCGACGATGAACCTGAACGGCGACTACCTCTCGGACGCGCTCGCGGCGCAGGTCGGGGGCATCGGGATCGCGCCGGGCGGCAACATCAACTACGTGACGGGCCACGCGATCTTCGAGGCGACGCACGGCACCGCGCCCAAGTACGCGAACCTCGACAAGGTGAACCCAGGATCGGTGATCCTCTCGGGCGAGATGATGCTGCGGCACCTCGGCTGGCGCGAGGCGGCCGAGCTCATCATCAAGGGCATGGACGGCGCCATCGCGTCGAAGACCGTGACGTACGACTTCGCGCGGCTGATGGCGGGCGCGAAGGAGGTGAAGTGCTCCGAGTTCGGGACGGCGATCATCGAGAAGATGTGAGCCGCCGACGCGGCCTGCGGCGGCGCGGATCCCGGCCGAACCGATCTGCGCCGCCCGCATCTCGTCCCGTCGATCCGGCGCAGATTGCCGGAGCGGCGCGCGCATCGTCGGAGCGGCGCGCGCATCGTCGGAGCGGCGCGCGCATCGTCGGAGCGGCGCGCGCATCGTCGGAGCGGCGCGCCAGTCGACGGAACCCTGCGAAGCGCCGCTCTCCCTCACTTGGGTGTGCTAGGGCCGCCCGGTGACCGATCCCCGCCGCACCTCCCTCTACGACGACCACGTCGCCCTCGGCGCGAAGCTCGTGCCCTTCGCCGGCTACGCGATGCCCCTCTCGTACGCCGGCACCCTCGAGGAGCACAAGGCCGTGCGGGCCGCCGCGGGCCTCTTCGACGTGAGCCACATGGGCGAGCTCTTCCTCGAGGGTCCGCGCGCGCTCGAGGTCGTCGACGGCCTCGTCACCAACGACGTGAAGAAGCTCGTCGATGGGCAGGCCCTCTACACGTGCTGCTGCAACGAGAAGGGTACGATCCTCGACGATCTCATCATCTACCGCGTCTCGGCCGAGACCTTCCTCGTCGTCTGCAACGCGTCGAACCGCGACAAGATCGTCGCCCACGTCCGCGCCGCCGCCGAGGGGCGCGCGAGCTTCCGCGACGCCTCGGACGAGACGGCCCTCCTCGCCCTCCAGGGGCCGAAGGCGCTCGCGATCCTGGCAAAGGCCGGCCCGGACGCCGCGCGTCTGAGCGAGCTCGGGAGCTTTCGCTTCCGCGACGCCGAGCTCGTCGGGGTGCGTGCGCGGGCCGCGCGAACGGGGTACACTGGGGAAGACGGGGTCGAGATCTTCTGCGCCTGGGGTGACGCACCGACGCTCTTCCGCGGGCTCCTCGAGCTAGGGCGCGACGAGGGGCTCGTCCCCGTGGGGCTCGGCGCGCGCGACACCCTGCGGCTCGAGGCGAGGCTCTCGCTCTATGGCAATGACATCGACGAGACGACCAACCCCTTCGAGGCCGGGCTCGGCTGGGTGACGAAGCTCGACAAGGGGGACTTCGTCGGCAGGGACGCGCTCCGAGCGATCAAGGCGGCCGGGCCGACGCGTGCGCTCGTCGGGCTCGAGATGGTCGGACGCGGCATCGGCCGCCACGGCTACCCCGTGAAGGACGCCTCGGGCGTCGTCGTCGGCGTCGTCACGAGCGGCGGTCCCGCGCCGACCCTCGGCAAGAACATCGCCCTCGCCTACGTGCCCCTCGCGCAGAAGGACGTGGGCACCAAGCTCCTCGTCGATTGCCGCGGAAAGGACGTCGAGGCCGTGGTCGTGAAGACGCCGTTCTACAAGCGCGCGGTCTGACGCGAGCTCAGCGCTCCGGCGCGTTTCGGCGACTGAGCGACGTCGACCACGAGGGGGGGCTGCGCCGACGGACCTATAGGACGGGCCGTCTCGACACGCGGTCACCCTCCGCTCGCGCCCGCGGCGCCTCGATTGTCCAGGAGCCCAAGCGGGGTTTGGACGATTCGAAGCGAGGGGCGGGGCGCTCCGGCGCCGCGTCGGGACCTCGGCGCGATCGGGACCCAGGTGGCGCGGCAAAGGACGACGGCGATAGCCCTTGACAGACGTGCGCCGCCGCCGCGATGATATCAGAGCATGATGCATCGAAGGTCCGCCCAATCGACTCTCCCGTCACTGACGCTCGTCGCTACCCTCGCTGCGTGCGGAGGGGGAGAAATCGACGGAGCGGGGCCGATGGGGGCTGCAGGCAGCGCCGGGCTCGTGGGTCACGCCGGCTCGAGCGGGGCCGCGGCCGGCGCAGCGGGGAAGGCGGGGCAGGCGGGGCAGGCGGGCAAAGGGGGCGGCGCGGGGCAGGCGGGCCAAGGAGGAGCGG
>CAYNEK010000011.1:8638-50155 GCA_964396175.1 uncultured Polyangiaceae bacterium
GGGCAGGCGGGCAAAGGGGGCGGCGCGGGGCAGGCGGGCAAAGGGGGCGGCGCGGGGCAGGCGGGCCAAGGAGGAGCGGCCGGGCAGGCGGGCAAAGGGGGCGGCGCGGGGCAGGCGGGCCAAGGAGGGGCAGGGCAGGCGGGCCAAGGAGGAGCGGCCGGGCAGGCGGGCCAAGGAGGAGCGGCGGGACAGGGCGGCGGTGGCGGCGCCGCGCCGAGCTGCGACGACCAGGTGAAGAACGGCGACGAGACGGACGTCGACTGCGGCGGAAGCTGCGCGCCTTGTGGGACGCAGCAGGGCTGCTCGGCGGGGACCGACTGCGCGTCGGGGGTCTGCGACGGGTCCAATCACTGCGCCGCGCCGAGCTGCGACGACCAGGTGAAGAACGGCGACGAGACGGACGTCGACTGCGGGGGAAGCGCCTGTGCGCCGTGCAACCCCCGATGCGGCGCGCTCCACGTCAATGGGACGCCGAGTGGCAACGCCATCGCCCCCTACGCGGCGGCGCTCAGCCCGGCAGGGTCGTTTACCGTCGAGGCGTGGGTCTACCCGACCGTCGTCGCGTCCTCCTACGCGACCATCGCTGCACACTACGAAGAATACGCATCGGGGACGGGGAGCTACACACTTCAGCTCACCGGTGGCAACAACCCTTACTTCGAGATCGAGTCCGGCGGCTACGGGACGGCGGTCTGGATCACTGGCCCGAGCGGCATCGCGACGGGCGATTGGACCCACCTCGCGGGCGTCTTCGACGCCGCGGCGAAGACGATGACGCTGTACGTGAACGGGGCCTCGGCCGCCACGACGGCGGTGAGCTTCACGCACGCCAATGCGCCGACAGGAGTGCCGTTCTCCATGGGGACCTTGAGCAAGACGAGCTCGTCGGCCCAGGCGTTCACGGGCTACATCGACGAGGTGCGCCTCTCGTCGGTCGCGCGCTACGCGGGCGCCTTCACGCCCGCGGCGACCTTCGCCACCGACGTGAGCACGGTGGCGCTCTTTCACTTCGACGAGTTGACCGGCACCGTCGCGCACGACGCCTCGTCGACAGCGAACGACGCGGCGCTCGACTCCGGCGCGCAGTTGGGTGGCCCGCCGGGCTGCCCGTAGCGGTCTCCGACGTCCGTTCCTGGGGCAGCGAGCGGGCAGAACCCCCGCGTCGCTCGCACCCGCGGCGCCTCCGGCGTGGGCGGCCACGGGGGACCGCGTCGTTTCGTGCCCGCAGCCCGTAGCCGATGAGCCCTGCGACGACGGCTCTGGCGGCCGCGTCGCGGGGCTTTGCCGAGACAACCCCACAACCCCACAATGTGCGCTTCGGTCACCCTCTTGGCCTCGTCAACCAAATCGGTGGGTGATCCAGTCGGGTTCCTGGAGCTTGCCGAGCGCCGGACACAAGGCAATTCGAGCGACTTTGGTGGTTCGGAACCCATTGAATCCTTCCGGGAACACTCTTGCGTCGTGGTTGAGGCCCTCGGCGGCGCCCTTGGTGAAGAGCCGCGTTTCTGTGGCGGAATCAGTCGAGGAAGAGCCGCTGGTGTTCCAGGAGCCCGGAGCGTCCACTCCGTGTGTACCCAAGGAGTCTGTCGGGGACCCGGAGGGGGCTACCCCGAAGCCGGCGAGGTGCCTGCGCGCCGCAGATGGACGTGGACGCAACGGATCGCGAAATCGGCTCTGGAGCACCTCGCGGACCGCACCGGCCTCACGTTCTCCGTCAGCCATCCTTCTCCTGGCACGAGCGAGTGCCAGCTCGCTGACGGATCCCACCGGCAAGTCGCGGGGTGGGGGCACCTGCAACCTGGAGGACGCGAGGAGCGTGGCGGGCGCGGTGAACAGGAGGCGCGAGGAGCCTCGCAAGCGCGGATCGTGCGCTCGAGCGGCAGGGACCCTCGAGCGCGATCAGCGCGTGGGCGGCGTGCCGGACCGTGGTGGGCGTGAGGGACCGCCGTGGCGCGAATGCCCGGGGGGCCGTCGGTCCGTCGCGGCGCTGCATTCCTCCGTCTGGAGGCGGCGGAGGGCTCAGCCCTGCGTCTTCAAGAACTCGCGGTACGCCGCCGCGTCGAGGAGATCCTTGGGCTCCTCGGTCGTCTCGATCACGACCATCCACGCGGCGTAGCAGTCCGCGTTCACCAGCTCGGGCTGCTGGTCGAGCTCGCGGTGGATGCGCAGCACCTGGCCGCTCACGGGCGCGAAGAGATCGCTCAAGGTCTTCACGCTCTCGACCGTCCCGAAGGCCTTGCCGACCGTCACGGTGTCGCCCTCCTTCACGTCGATGGCGACGAGCGTCACGTCGCCGAGCTGCTCCACGGCGAAGGGCGAGATCCCGACGGAGCACTCGCGCCCGTCGAGCTTCAGCCACTCGTGCTCCTTGGTGTAGAGGTAGCCGTCCTTGATGTCCGCCATGGCGCGCCCCTCTAGCACGGCCTGTGGCGCGCGCGTCAGTCCACCGTGACGTTCGACAGATCGAGGGCTGGCTCCGGGTACCGAGGCGCCATCTCCGTCAGCGCCTCGGCCACGAGCTCCGCGACGGCGACGTCCCGAAACCACTTCTTGTCCGCCGGGACGACCCACCACGGCGCGTGCTTCGTCGAGGTCTCCGCGAGGACGTCCTCGTAGGCCGCCTGGAACGCGCCCCACTTCGCGCGCATGACGAGATCCGCCTCGTCGAACTTCCAGCGTTTGTGCGGATCGCGGAGCCGCTCTTCGAGGCGCCGCTTCTGTTCCCCCTTCGAGATGTGGAGGAAGATCTTGACGAGCTTCGTGCCTTCGTCGGTGAGCATGCGCTCGAAGTCGACGATGTGACGATACCGACGCTTCCACACCTCGTCGTCGACGAGCTTCATCACGCGCGGCACCAGGATGTCTTCGTAGTGCGAGCGGTTGAACACGACGATCTCCCCGGCCTTCGGCGCCCGCGCGTGGACGCGCCAGAGGTAGTCGTGGGCGCGCTCGTCGCCCGCGGGGGCCTTGAAGCTCTCGACCCGACACCCGCGCGAGTCGAGCGGGCCGATCACGCGGCGGATCGCGCCGTCCTTGCCGCCGGTGTCCATCGCCTGGAGCACCACCAGGAGCCCGCGCTTGCCCTCGCCGTAGAGCCGCTGTTGCAGCTCGATCATCGTCGCGGTCGCCGCGGCGAGACGCTCCTCGACCCGAGGGTCCGCCTTCCCGTCGAAGGGGCCCGTCTCCGACGGATCGAGGGCCGAGAGGCGAGGCTTCCCAGCGGGTGAGATGCAGCGAGCGAGCGACATGGGACGCAGGATACGCGAAGTCGCCGCCGCCGCGCCGACGGACGCGCCTCGGAGCTCGCTCGAGGCCCCCGCCGCCTCGCCGTCGGACGCGCCGCGGGGTGGGGCTCGCTCGAGGCCCCTGCCGCGCCGCCGACGGACGCGCCGCGCCCCGGGGCTTGAGTGCCGCCGCTGACCCGCTTTCCTCGGACTGCGAGGGCACTGCCCGGCTGCATCGCTTGCGCTTGGCGGTTGCAGGAGACAGAGGGCGTGCCTCGATGTGCGGGGCTTGGTACGCTGAGGGCGTGCCGCTGCCGATTCGCCTCGCGCTCTCGACGCTGATGGTTCTCGCCACCACCGTCGCGAGCTGCGCCTCCGAGGGTCCCCGTGCTCCTGGCTGCGAGACGTGTGGGGTCAACGAGGGCGGAGGGCGCGGGCCCATCACGGGCGGTCCCGGCAGCGGGGGCAGCGCGGGCGCGGCGGGGAGCGGCGGCGCGAGCGGCGCGCCGCTCTCGGCGTGCAACCCATTTGGAGTGACCATCCTCGAGAAGAACGACGTCCTCCTCGAGAGCACGATCAACCACACGGGGGTCGTCTCCGTGCGCGCGATCATGGCTGGTGGCGGGATGGGGGACACCCAGATCCAGGGCGGTGCGGGCACCCTCGGCCCCGTGTCGTGCACCCCGCAGTGGCTCCTGGTGACGCCCTTCGAGACCACGATCGTCGGCTCGCTCGCGCGCGACGACATGACCGACACCTCTGCGGCCTTGTTCGTCGTCCGGCGTGATCTCCTCCAGCAGATCGCGGTCGCGTTCGGCGGCGGCATCTCCGACGGGGCGGGGCACGTCCTCGCGAGCGTCAGCCTCTCGGACGGCGGGACCGACGAGATCACCGTGACCGCCCCCGGCGCATCCATGGCGCTCTACCACTCGGGCCCCTCTGCGTGGTCGAAGGTCCCGGCCGTCGCGAAGGCCGGGATGGTCCTCCTCACGAACGTGCAGGCCGGTGACGCGGGCGTGGTGTTCACGCGGAAGGGGCACGATCCCGTGGTGCAGACCGTCCCCGTGCTCCCTGCGCACGTGACCGTGCTCTCGCAGGTGCTCTAGACGCAGGCTCTCCGGGCGAAGTGCGCTAGGAGGGGTCGCGAAGATGCCGCTCCGCCTCGAGGTGCTCCGCGACGAGACGGACGAGCCGGTGCGGGCCGTCGTCGTCGACTCGCCGCGCGTGGTGCTCGGGCGCGCACAGACGGCCGATGTCCTCCTGCCCGATCCGAGCGTCTCTCCGCGCCACGCGAGCCTGCGAGAGCACGGCGCGAGCGTCCTGCTCGTCGACGAGGGCAGCACGAACGGCACCTGGATCGCGGGGGTGCGCCTGGCGTCGGGGGCGCAGCGTGTGGTGCCGGACGGCGCGGAGATCCGGCTCGGGCGCGTGTGGCTCCGCGTCGGGACGCGCCCGACGGATCCCGTCTCCTCGCGCGAGGCCATCCGCGCGCTCGCGCTCTCGTTGGTCGAGCAGGGGCTCCGCGCGCTCGGCGAGCCGGCGCAGCCCACGGTCACGGTGATCGACGGCCCCGATCGCGGAAGGACCCTCGTCCTGACGGGGTCTCACGTGGTCGGGCGCGGCGCGAGCAGCGATCTCGTGCTCGAAGAGATCGATGCGTCGCGGCGACATGTCGAGCTCACGCTCGAGGACGGGGTGGTGAAGGTCACGGATCTCGGCGCGAAGAACGGGGTCTACTTGGGCGAGCAGCGGCTCGATCGCGGGACGCGCGCGCCGTGGTCGCCGGGTGAGCGGCTGCACCTAGGGCACGACGTCCTCGAGCTCTCGCACCCTGCGGGCTCGGCGCTAGAGGAGATCTTGCGTGGTGAGGACGAGCGCGTGCCCGAGGCGAGCCTCCCGCGCCGCCCGGGGGCTTCGCTCGAGCCGGACGAGCGCGTAGAGGCGCTCGCGCCCGAGGCAGCGCCCGCGCGGCGAATGGAGCGGGGCCCAGCAGCGACAGGCTGGGGGAGCACCGACGCCATGGTGATGGTCTTCGCGGTCGTCGTCCTGGCCGTGAGCGCCGCCGGGCTCGCCTGGCTCTTCCGGTGAGCTCGACGCGGGCGCGGTCGCGAGGAGGATCGCCCTTGGGGCGGACACTGACGCGAGGAGCCCTCTTCGCGCGCGAGCTCGACAGAGGCGCGCCTCGGCGGAGCGGCTGGCCAGTTCTCGTGGGTGGGGTCCGTCGCGGCTTGACCCGCGGCGTCGATGACGGGATGCTCTTGGTTCCACGGTGGCGACCAAGAAGAAGACCCAAGTGTCTGGCGGGCGAGGCGGCGCCGGGGGTGCGTCGGCGATCCGAGGCGAGAGCACGCCGCCACCGCAGCGAGACGGCGAGTCGGCGGTCCGCGCCAAGAGCACGCCGCGCCCGCAGCGAGACGGCGCCGGGGGCGGGTCGGCGATCCGAGGCGAGAGCACGCCGCGACCGCAGCGAGACGGCGAGTCGGCGGTCCGCGCCAAGAGCCCGTCGCGACCCCAGCGCGGTGCGACCAAGAAGACCGATGAAGAAGGCGGGGAGGTCGGGGAGGCCGACGAGCGCGACGAGGGGTCCGTCTCGGATGGCGACGACGAGTCGATCGTCGACGCGGCGGATGAGGTCGTGGACGACGACGGGAGCGCGGACGGCGAGCTCGCCGAGGGCGAGGAGCCGAAGCCCAGGGAGCCCGCAGACGAGGACGAGCGCGCCGCCGCCGAGACCTCGATCTCTCGCCACGATCCGCTGAAGGCCTACCTCCACGAGGTGCAGCGCCACAAGCTCTTGACGCCCGAAGAGTCGCACGCGCTCGCCGTGAAGTACGTCGAGACCGGCGACGTCGACGCCGCGCGGAGGCTCGTCACGGCCAACCTCCGGCTCGTCGTCAAGATCGCCTACGAGTACCGCCGCGCCTACAAGAACGTGATGGACCTCATCCAGGAGGGGAACATCGGGCTCATGCAGGCCGTGCGGAAGTTCGATCCCCACCGCGGCGTGAAGCTCTCATCGTACTCGGCCTGGTGGATCCGCGCGTACATCCTCCGCTACATCGTCAACAACTGGCGCCTCGTGAAGCTCGGGACCACCCAGGCGCAGCGCAAGCTCTTCTTCAACCTCAAGAAGGAGAAGGCGCGGCTCTCGGCGATGGGCATCGATCCGACGCCCGACGAGGTCGCGAAGCGCCTCGGCGTCGAGCCGCAGGAGGTCATCGAGATGGATCACCGCCTCTCGTCCGCCGAGGCGAGCCTCGACGCGCCCGTGGGGGACAGCGATGGGCGCGCGGTCTCGCGCATCGATCTGCTCCCGTCGTCGGTGAGCGGCCCCGACACCCGCGTCGCCGACGCGCAGCTCTCGGGGATGGTGAAGGAGCGGCTCGCCGAGTTCCGCAAGACGCTCTCGGGCAAGGATGTCGTCATCTTCGACGAGCGGCTCGTCTCCGAAGATCCGCTGACGCTCCAGGAGCTCGGCGATCGCTTCGGCGTCTCGCGCGAGCGCGTGCGTCAGCTCGAGGCACGGCTCACCTCGCACCTCCGGGCCTTCCTCGAGGAGCAGCTCGGCGACGCCGTGCGCGCGTGACGGGGACGCTCTTCGTCGTCGCGACGCCGATCGGCAACCTGGGCGATCTCACGCGCCGCGCGGGCGAGGTGCTCGGCCGCGTGGCGCACGTCGCGGCCGAGGACACCCGCCGGACCCGGGGGCTCCTCTCTCACCTCGGGCGCGAGGGCGCGCACCTCGTCCGGCTCGACGCGCACGCCTCGGGAGAGACGCTCTCGTACGTCGTCTCGCTCCTCGAGGGCGGGGACGACGTCGCGCTGGTGACCGACGCGGGGACGCCCTGCGTGTCCGATCCCGGGGCGTCCCTCGTCGCGCTCGCGGCCGAGAGGGAGATCCCGATTGTCCCCCTCCCGGGGCCCTCGGCCGTCCTCGCGGCGCTCGCCGCGTCGGGGTTCTCCGCGCCGTCCTTCCGGTTCGAGGCGTTCTTGCCGCGCGCGGGGCGCGACCGCGAGGAGGCGCTCGATCGGCTGGAGCGCGATCCGGGGATCGTGATCTTCTTCGAGGCGGCGAACCGGCTTCGCTCGACGCTCACCGAGCTCGCAGGGAGGACGCCGGAGCGCCCCGCGGTCGTGTCCCGTGAGCTCACCAAGCTCCACGAAGAGCACGCGCGGGGGACGCTTCGCGGACTGTCCGAGCGTGAGGGGTGGCTCGGCGAGATCACGGTGGTGCTGGGGCCGTGGGACCGCCCTATGCGCGCGCCCACCGACGACGAGCTCGACGTGCTCCTCCGCGCGGCCCTCGCGGACGGACAATCGACCAAACAGGCGGCCGAAGACGTCGCGCGGGCGACCGGCGCGTCCAAGAGAACACTGTACCAGCGCGCGCTCCTCCTCACGCGGCGCTGAGCCACACCGAGGGGACGCGAGGACCCCCGCGGCTCCCTCCGCCGCGCGCCGGCGAGATCGCACGAAGGCGTCCGCGCGGCTCCAGCGTCCGTCCACGCGTCGTCGTGCGGACCCCGGGAGGCCCGCGAGGACCCCCGCGGCTCCCTCCGCCGCGCGCCGGCGAGATCGCACGAAGGCGTCCGCGCGGCTCCAGCGTCCGTCCACGCGTCGTCGTGCGGACCCCAGATCTCCTCTCGTCGACGATGGCGCTCCCACGAATCGTGCGCGAGGATCTCCCGTGCGGCGTGGGTTCGGGGTAGAGAGCCTCCGTCATGACGTCGCGCCTCCGGTCCCTGGGGTCACTCTTCGTCCTCCTCGCCGTCGCCGGCTGCGACAAGAAGGGCGACGGACACCACCACGACGAGAACACGGACACGACGAAGACGCCCGTCGCCTCGACGGCGGCGCCGGCGGCGAACCCGGTGCAAGCCGAGATGCGCGCGCTCCACGAGGCCACGCGCGACTGGGTGACCGCGATCGCGAACAACGATCTCGCGAGCATCCCGCGGGGGATCTCGCGCGTCCATGCCGCGAGGATGGTGACCGAGAAGGCCGTCGAGTCGGGCGCGTACAAACCGCCCAAGGCGGGCGCCGACATCGAGGCCTTCAAGAAGCAAGACGAGGCCTTCCACGACGAGCTCGTGAAGCTCCTGAAGGCATCGAAGGCGAACGACCTCCCCGCCGCGACCAAACAGCTCGGCGTCGTGCTCGAGGGCTGCACGAGCTGCCACACGAAATACCGCTTCTGAGAGCCCCGCTCCGCGGCCCCGCGTCGGGTTCGCGCGCCAGCTCCGGGGACCCGTCGCGCTCGGGGCTCGGGGCACGGCGCCGCGCGCCGCGACCGGGCGCCGTGCCTGCGCAATGGACGGCTCAGCCGAGCGCCTTTCTCGCCCGATCGCGATCGGCCGCGTACTTGACGAGCACCGGCAGGAGCTCATCCACGGTCTTTCGATCGAGCTCCGACCGCGCCATCACGAGGAGCGCCCGCGCGAAGTCCACCGTCTCGGACGGGCTCGGCGCCTTCTTGAGCTCGAGTGTCCGGAGCTTCCCTACAAGCTCGACCACGCGGGCGACGAGCGCTCGATCGATCCCGGGGACGCGGGCGAGGACGATCGCGATCTCTCGCTCGGCGGTCGGGTGCTCGAGGAAGAGGTGGAGGCACCGCCGGCGGAGCGCGTCGGTCATGTCGCGCGTGCCGTTCGACGTGAGCAGGACGAGCGGCGGGTGGACCGCGCGGAGCGTGCCCAGCTCGGGGATGGAGATCTCGTTCGACGCGAGCACCTCGAGGAGCAGCGCCTCGAGCTCGGGATCGGCGCGATCGACCTCGTCGACGAGGAGCACGGCGGGCGTCTCCGAGAGGAGCGCGCGGAGCACGGGGCGCGCGATGAGGTACCGGCGATCGAAGAAGGCGCCCTCCAGCGCGGCGAGCTTCTGCGCGGCCTCGACGGTCGAGAGCCCCGACAGATCGCGGGCGACGGCCTCGCGGAGCAGCTGCGTGGCCAAGATCTGCTTCGCGTGATCCCACTCGAAGAGCACGCGGGACTCGTCGAGTCCCTCGTAGCACTGGAGCCTCACGAGCTGGCGATCGAGCGCCGTCGCCGCGGCGAGCGCGAGCTCGGTCTTCCCGACGCCAGGCGGGCCCTCGACGAAGAGCGGGCGAGAGAGCGCGAGCGCGAGGGACACCGCGATCGAGGTCTCGCGGTTCGGGAGGTAGCCGGCGCGCCGGAGCGCGTCTTCGAGCTCGTCTGGGGTCACCTCACGCCTCCGCATCGCGCGAAGTCGCGGCGCCCGAAGGAAGTCCGCCGTGATGCTCCACGGCGAGTCACCTCACGCCTCCGCATCGCTCGAAGTCGCGGCAGCCCCGCGTCAGACGTCGCCTCGAGGGACGCCGGGGGCGCTCTTGGGGAGCCGCGCGCTGGATCACGATCGGTTCACCCTCACCTTGAGCTTGGCGCCGAGGAGCGCGAGCTGCCCGCAGGCGGCCGCGACGTCGTCTCCGCGCCGTCGCCGCACGAAGCACGAGAACCCGGCGCGCGTCAGCGTGTCCTGAAAGGACGCGATCTGCGCCGGGTCGGGGGGCCCGAGCGTGGAGGCCGAGATGGGGTTCATCGGGATGAGGTTCACCTTCACGCGGAGGCCCTGGAGGAGCCTCGCGAGCTTCTTCGCCTCGTCGAGCGTGTCGTTCTTCCCGGACACGAGCGTGTACTCGATGGTGATGCGGCGCCGCTTGGGCAAGGGGTACGCGCGGAGCGCGGCGAGGAGCGCGGCGAGCGGGTACTTCTTGTTGATGGGCATGAGCCGCGAGCGCGTCTCGTCGTCGGTCGCGTGGAGCGAGATCGCGAGCCCGATGTTCCCCCCGAAGTCCTCTCCGAGCCTCGCGATCTCGGGCACGAGGCCCGAGGTCGAGACGGTGACGCGCCGCGTGGAGAGGCCGATCCCCTCGGGGTGGGTGAGGAGCCGGAGCGCGCGCGCCGTCTCGGCGTAGTTGTGGAGCGGCTCGCCCATCCCCATCAGCACGACGTTGCGCAGCTCCTCGCCTGGCTGGAGCAGGCTCCTGCCATGGAGGACCTGCGCGACGATCTCGTGGGCCCCGAGGTTCCGCTTGAGGCCGGCCACGCCGCTCGCGCAGAAGACGCAGCCCATCGCGCAGCCGACCTGTGTCGAGACGCACTGCGAGACACGTCGGGCGGGCGCGGGGGCGCTCTCCTCGTCGTCGTCCTCGACCGCCGCGGCGGCGTCCGCGTCGAGCTCCGCCGCGCTCCCCGGGCCCGACACCGAGGGGATGAGCACGCTCTCGATGGTCGCGCCATCGGTCATACGGAGGAGGAGCTTCTTCGTCCCGTCGGCGCTCCGCCGCACGTCCGCCTCGGTGAGCGCGGGGCCGAGACCCTCGTCTCGGAGCGCCGCCCGGAGCGGCTCGGGCAGATCGGTCATCCGAGCGGGATCGAGCACGCCGCGGGCCTGGATCCAGCGGAAGAGGGGGAGCGCGCGGAAGGGGCGCTCTCCACGCGCGGACAGCCACGCGGTCCAGTCCTCCGGTAGACGCGCGATCGGGTGGGGCGTCACGGCCGCGCCTTCGCCTCCTCCCAGTACCGATCGAGCTCCTCGAGCGAGAGCCTCCCGGCGCCGCCATCTGCGGCCTTGGGGAAGCCGCCGTGCTCCTCCCCGACCCTCCGCTCGACGTGGGCGAAGCGCGACTGAAACTTGTCGATCGTCCGGCCGAGGGCGGCCTCGGCGTCGACGCCCACGTGGCGCGCGAGGTTGACGAGCGCGAACAGTGTATCCCCGAGCTCCTCCTCGACGTCGAGCGGCTCGCCCCGATGGATCGCTTCGTCGAGCTCACGGAGCTCTTCCGACACCTTGGCGCGCGAGCCCTCCAGCGTGGGCCAATCGAACCCGACGTGCGCGACCTTCTCGCCGACCCGCTGGGCGCGGAGGAGCGCGGGCATCGCCCTCGGGACGCCGCCGAGCAGCCCCGCGGTGCGCCGCTTCTTCTCGGTGAGCTTGAGGGCCTCCCAGTTCTCCAGCACCTGCCCGGCGTCGTCGACCTGGATGTCTCCGAACACGTGCGGATGTCTCCGGACGAGCTTGTCGCAGATCCCCTTCACCACGTCGTCCGGGCCGAAGGCGCCCTCCTTGCGGCCGAGCTCTGCTTGGAACACGATCTGCAGGAGCAGATCCCCGAGCTCCTCGCGGAGGGCGTCGCGATCGCCCGAGTCGATCGCGTCGGCGACCTCGTGGGCCTCCTCGAGGCAGTACTTGCGGATCGACGAGAGGGTCTGCTCGCGGTCCCACGGGCAGCCATCGGGCGCGAGGAGTCGCTGCATGAGCTCGACGAGCCGCGTGAAGGACGCGCCCGTTTGCGCGTCGAGCGGGATGGCGTCGACCGGCGCGAAGGGCCGCGTCATGCGGGCTCCTTCGTGGCCGGGAGCTTGATCTTGGGCTTCTTCGGGTGGCGTTTGTAGAGGAGGGCGACGCGGCCGATGAGCTGGACGAGGGCGGCCGAGGTCCCGGACGCGAGCGCGGTGGCGGCCTCGTGGCGCTCCTCGGGGGCCTCGGCGCCGATGCGGATCTTGACGAGCTCGTGATCGAGGAGGGCGCGCGCCGTCGCGGTGAGGACGCCCTCGGTGACGCCACCCTTGCCGACCTGGACGAGCGGATCGAGGTGGTGCCCGAGGCCGCGGAGGTGCTTCTTCTGGACGGGCGAGAGGCCGCTCATGCGCGCGGGATAGCAGGCCTTCGACCCGCGCGACAGGGCTTGGGTCCAGGCTGGATCTCGCCTGCGCCGAGGGCTGTGGAGCTCCGGCCGGCGCGCGAGCGCGCGGTGGGCTCCGAGTCCAGGCCACCCCTCGCGAGCCTCGGTCCTCCGCGAGGGCGCGCCGTCTCCCGATCCGCCGAGGCGCTCCGCCACCCAGGTCGCCTCGCGAGCCTCGGTCCTCCGCGCGGACGCGCCGTCCTCCGATCCGCCGAGGCGCTTGGCGACCCAGGTCGCCTCGCGAGCCTCGGTCCTCCGCGAGGACGCGCCGTCCGTCAGCGGGCGCCCGGGCTGTACGGCGCGGATCCATCGGAGCTGGCGTGGTGCTCCGTGCCGCGTCACGTGATGGCGGCGAGGGGGGCGAGCCGCTCGGCGCCGTGGGCTCACGCCTCGTGCTCGAGGAGCCACCGCTTGACGTCCGCCCCCCAGCGGAACCACCCGACCCCACCCCCCATCGGCACCACGCGGTGGCAGGGCACGAACAAGGCGGCGGCGTTCCGTGAACAGGCCGATCCCGCCGCGCGTGCTGCCCCGCTCCGCCCGCCCAGGCGCGCGAGCTCGGTGTACGTCACGGGCGCTCCAGCCTCCAGGCGCCGCAACCGATCCCACACCCGCTCGATGAAGGCGCCGCTCCGCTGCTCCACCCGGACGGCGTCGATCGCCCGGAGGTCGCCGGCGTGGTAGGCGAGCACCCGCTCCGTGATCCCCTCGATGGCCTTCACGCGCGTGATGGACTGGGGGCGGAGCGGGGTGACGATGAGCGACACGAGCTCGGTGGGCGCATCTGTCCATCCCGAGGCGAGGACCGTGGCCTCACTGGAGTCGGTGCGGGCGGCGATGACGGTGAAGGGCCCGGCCTTCGTCTTCGAGGTGCACACTTCGGCGTGTCGCGGCTCCGCCCGTCGAGGCTGCGCGCCTCGGGCTGCTCGAGCTCGTTCCATGGTCTTGGGTTGGGTCGTCGTAGAGGTCGGTTCTGATGCTCCGCCGTGGGGTGGAGCCGTCGTGGCGGTCGATTGTCTTGGTTTGGGCATGGCGAGCGTCATCGTGACGGTCGAGCCCTCCCATGGGTTGGGGTCGAGGCGCGGGTGGAGGCGCGCGTCGGTCCTCTCGGGCTGGGACTCGAGGCCGCCCAGAGCAGCATGCCGGCGTAAGAGCGGAAGGGTCGCCAGCGCTCCGCATGGGCAACGAGCGCGCGCGGGGTCGAGGGGAGCCCGAGGCGCGCTGCCCCGGCGAGGAGCGCGAGATCGGTCGACAGCAGCACGTCGGGCTCGCCGAGCGTGCGGAGCGCGACGTAGCCGGCGGTCCAGGGTCCAATCCCGGACCTCGCGACGAGCTCGCGCGTGAGCTCGTCCGTGCGCCGCCCCGCGTCGAGGACGAGGCTGCCCTCGGCCAGCGCCGTCGCGGCGGCGCGGATCGCCGAGGCTCGCGCCCGAGGGCCGCCGAGCGCGTCGAGACGGAGCCGCGCGATCGCCTCGGGGGTCGGGAAGAGGCGGGTGAGCGCCCCGTCGACTCCGATGTCCTGCGCCGCCGCGGTCCGCGCTGCCCATGGACGCGTGAGCCTGGGGCGGGCCCCCTCGATGACCCCATCGCGATCGTCCATGGACACCCCCAGTGATGACACCGACCAGGGACGCTCGACGAGGACGTCACCGAGCGCCTCTCCACAACGATCCGCCAGCGCGGCGAGCCGCGTCCTCGCCGCGGCGACCGACACCTGCTGCCCGAAGAGGGCGCGCAGCAGGGTCTCGGGGCCGTCTGCCGAGCCGGGGATGCGGAGCCCCGGGGCTCTGGCGACGGCGCGGGCGAGCGCGGGGTCCTCGCCGAGCAGGGTGGCGATGGCGATCGGATCTGCGTCGGCGTCGACGATCCGCCGCGCCCGGGCGAGGGCGGGCGCGAGATCCGCGAGGTGCTCGAGCCAGAGATCGACCTCGACGAACGCGCGCTCCGCCTCGCGAGCGCCCAGGGGCATCGTGAGCGCCACGACGCCACGTCCCGCGGGGAGCCTGAGCGTCCGGGTGTACCTCTCTGCGTCGACGCGCTCGACGCCTGGGATCGCGCGCGCGGCGAAGAAGGCGAGGAGCGCCTCTCCGTCGAAGGGCGCCCGCACGGGGAGCCTGAGGTGGAGCGCCCCCGAGCCTCCATGCCGCGACGGACGCCGCGCGCGGAGCTCCGTCGGCGGCGCCGCGAAGACGTGGCGAACCGTGTCGTTGAACTGACGGACCGACGCGAAGCCCGCTGCGACCGCGACGTCGGCCGCCCGGAGATCGGTGTGGAGGAGGAGCGCTTGGGCCACGCGCGCTCGCCTGGCCCGCGCGAGCGCCAGCGGAGGCGCGCCGAGCTCGGTGACGAGGAGCCGATCGACGTGTCGCTCCGAGCAGCCGAGCCGCCGCGCGAGCCCCGGGACGCCCTCGCGATCGACGACGCCGTCGTCGATCAGCGCCATCGCCGCGCGCGCGGCGTCGGACGCGAACCGCGAGGAAGGCGGCGCGGGCGCTTGATCCGGCAGGCACCGTCGGCAGGCGCGGTACCCGGCGAGCTGGGCCGCGGCCGTCGTCGCGCAGAGGAGCACGTTGCGTCGGAGCGGTGTCCTCGCGGGGCACGACGGGCGACAGTAGATCTTGGTCGAGCGCACCGCCGCCACGAACTGTCCGTCGAAGCGCGGATCGCGCGCGAGGAGCGCCGCCTCGGCGAGCTCGGGGTGGACCTGCATGGGCGGGAGAGTACCCGCGAGAGCGAGCGTGGACTAGCGGAAATCGGACATCGTGCCCGGTCGTGCCGGCAGCGCCTGGCGGCCCCGCGGGCCGTCGCCGCGCGTGGCTGCTGCATGGGCGGGAGAGTCCCCGCGGGAGCGAGCGTGGACTAGCGGAAATCGGACATCGTGCACGACCGTGCCGGCAGCGGGTGGCGGCCCCGCGGGCCGTCGCGGCGCGTGGCTGCCCGACGGTCGGCGTCAGGGGGCGTCGCGGCAGCACCGAAACCCTTGGGTGTGGTTCACGTAGAGGGGGCCGTGCCCTCTGGTCGCGGGGCGACAGCGCGAGCGCACGTAGCCAGAGTGTCCTCCCTTCAAGATCATGCGGTAGCCGTGCCTCCTCACGGTCGTCGTCCATTCGTCTACGTTCCCTGTCAGGTCGAAGACGTCGAAGGGTGAGCGACACGCGGGGCGCTCTCCAGAGCGCAGCCCTTCGAAGGCGCGATCGAGCGCGGTCGCGGTGCTCGGGAGCATCCGTGGGGCAAAGTCCCGCGCGATGTCGAGCGGGGCCTTCCGCTCGAAGTGGCAGCGTGAGGGGTCGCGCTCGTAGCCGTAAGGGTAGGGGAGCCCCTCTTCTCCCTCGCACGCGAAGGTCCACTCGGTCTCGGTGCAGAGGCGCTTGCCTTCGGCGGCGCAGGCCGCCTGGGACTCGGCGTAGGTCGAGACGACGACGGGGTACTCGCCGTGGCGATTGGGGTACTCGTAGCGGTCGATGCAGAAGCGCATGGGGCGCCGGCCGAGCTCGGCCTGACGCTCGAGCCACCGCGCGCGATCGAACACCGCGCACAGCCCCTCGATCCCGCGGCTCCCGCTCCGCCACAGGGTGCACGTGTCGTTCTGCGCGAGGAGCACGGTGTCGTCGTCGTCGCGTCCCGCCCGAGAGACCAGGTGCTCCCCTTGGATCTCGAGCATGCCGGGTCCGCATCGATTGGGTGTGTCCTGCGGCTCGTCCGGGATGGGGGCGGGGGTGGGATCGTAGGCCTGCCAGTTGACCTGGAAGTGGGCATTCTTCTGCCTGCCCAGGGCGAGCTGCCTCCAGGTGTGGCGCGTCCTCGTGTGGAGGGTCATGGGCTGCCCCAGCTCGACGACGCGCGCCGCGCGCGCCTGGGCGGGCCCTTGTCCCCGCGGCGTCGCCGAGGCCGAAGGCGCCGAGCCCGGGGCGGGCGCGTCGTCGGGCAAGGCGCCGTCGACGCGCGGGCGACGCATGGAGGAGCTCGAAGGCGCCGGGATCGAGGCGGGCGCATCGTCGAGCGAGGCGCCGTCGACGCGCGGGCGACGCGGAGTCCCGTCGCACGCCGCGAGGGCGCCGAGGAGCGCGAAGAGCATGGGTGGCCAGCCGCGTTGGGCTCCCATTGTCACGTCGAGCGCGCCCATGGATCGGTCGAGCCTAACTCCACGCGCGCGAGCACGCCGCCGGGCAAGAGCCACGTCTCGGCGTAGGCCCCGGCGTGCGCGAGGGCTGCGACGTTCGACAGCACCGCGTAGCGTGCGCCGTGTGCGTGGCAGGCGGCCCGGAGGAGCTCGGGATCGGAGGTCGGATCGACGCCGGTCGAGGCGCGCGGATCGTACGAGCGCTGCGGCAGCACGACGGCGTCGCCCGGGCGGCCAAAGGACGTCAAGGTCGCGAGGTGCGCGTAGGACGAGGGGACGAGCAGCACCTTCTCCCCGGGGGGGACGGCGCGGGCGAGCGCGCCGCCGAGGGCGCGTTCGGCGCTTCGGTCGGGGAGGCCCGCGAGATCGCGCGCGACGAGCCTTCGCGCCGCGATCCCGAGCCCCACCGCGCAGAGCACGAAGGCGAGCGCCCGGAGCCGAGAGCGAGCGACCAGGAGCTCGGGGAGCGTCGCGACGAAGCCGATCGAGGCCGCCATCCAGGCGAGGCAGAGCGCGCGCTCGGGGTGGTGGGTCGGCGCGCCGCCGCGTGCAGCCGAGACGACGAGGCCGACGACCAAGGCCGCGATGCACGCCGCGAGCACCCAGGTGCGCCGGAGCCCGCGCCTGCCGAGGAGGAGCAGGCCGAGGACGAAGCCGGCGAGAGGGACGGGCGCGAAGCGCGCCATCGCCGACAGGTACGAGAGCGCCGGGAGGTGCGCGCCGAGCGCGGCCTGGTACGACGCGACGCGCGATGCGTAGTGGAAGGCGGAGCCGTGGGCGTGCACGTTCCACAGCGACCACGCGACGGGACCGAGCAGGGAGAGCGCGGCCCCGGCGAGCCCCTGCGCGCGCTCCCGGCGGTCCTCGGCCGTCCACCACCGCAAGAGCGCGAGGCTCGCGGCGAGGAGCGCGGGGGCCCACGTCTCGTAGCGCGAGAGGGTCGCCGCGAGGAGCGCTGCGCCGCCCAGCGCGGGACGATCGCCGGTCATCGCGACGACGCCGTAGAGCGCGAGCGCGGCGCCGAGCAGCTCGGGGGTGGGCGCCGCTCCGAGCAGCGGCACGAGCGGCGAGAGCAACGGCACGAGCGCCGCGAAGACGGCGGACTGCCGCGCGAGCCCAGCCGCTCGCGCCGCGGCGAAGACGAGCATCCCGGCGGCCGTCGCCTGCATGATCGCGACGCCGCGCGCGACCGCGAGGGTCGGGCTGGCGAGCTTCATCGCGAGGCCCATCGACCAGAAGGGGAGCGGCAGCCAGCTCGTGCCCGACGGATCGAGCGACGCGTGCGCGGCGAAGCGCTGGGCGATGAAGACGCGGGCGTCGTCGTCGTCCGAGAGGACATCGAAGCCTTGGAGCCTCGCGAGCGCCGCGGCGCCGCCCCAGGCGAGGGCGACCAGGACCACGGCGAGGACGGAAGGCGAGCGTCCGGGCTTCATCGTGCGCGTCGAGCCCCGGGCGTGGAGCGCGTCGGAGGGTGGTGCGTCGTTTACGCTTGACCATGACGAAAAGCCATGAGAAGGAGCGCGTCCCGTTTCGACGGGGTCAGTTTGGTCCTCGCGAGCGAGGCGCCGGAGACGGCGCAGCCTCGTGGGAGCCGTGACTGGGGTGGTAGTTAAGTCGGTTATAACGCCGGCCTGTCACGCCGGAGGCCGCGGGTTCGAGTCCCGTCCACCCCGCAGTTTGCTGCCATCGTGTCGTGCGCACGCGATGTCTCCATCGCCAGCGTAGCTCGCGATCGAGCCGAGAGCCTCGATGCGGTGGTCCCGGGGTAGGCGGGATCGCCGAGGCTGCGCTCGGTCGCGCGTGCCCCGCACTCGCGCGAACCCCCGACGGCTGCGCACGCGTTCGGCGAGGAGTGTTCGTGGGCCTGCTGTGCTCGGCCGCGCACGTATTCGGCGAGGAGTGCTCGTGGGCCTGCTGTGCTCGGCTGCGCACGCGTTCGGCGAGGAGTGTTCGTGGGCCTGCTGTGCTCGGCCGCGCACGCGTTCGGCGAGGAGCCTTCGTGGGACTGCTGTGCTCGCGCGGGACCGCCACGGCGGGGTTGTGCGTTGCGTGCGCGGCGCGGGCGGCTCCTTGGCCTCGGGAGCTTGCGCCGGGGCGATCGGAGCCGTATCTTGGCCAACGCTTCGCCCGCCGGGGGCGCAGTGAATCCCTTACACCGAACCATCCGGGGCCCAACATGTGCCGCCGTGTGCACGCCTGGAGCTCCTCACCAGGAAGCCTGACGCGGCAAGACGAGCCCCACCTAGCCGTGTGCTAGGGGTTCCGAGTCCCCCCGGCGGCGCGAGGTCTTTCCTTCGTCGGTGAAGGTTTGCGCCGTGCAAAGAAAGCGCGAAAGCCGCGCCAGTTCCGCGTTTACGGGCTCGCGCCGGACGGGTAGCGTGGGCGCCATGGAGATCGCGACAAGGCGCCGTGCTCGTCCTCGCACGGCGGCACCCATCCTCGCCGTCGCTGTCGCCCTCGCCGCGCTCGGCGCGGCGACCGACGCGCGCTCGGGCCAGGTGAAGGGCAAGCTCTCGGGCGGTCAGCTGCTCATGAACCCGGTCTGGCAGGAGGCCAAGGAGGCGTCGGCCAACCGCTTCACCTGGCGCGAGCCCTCGCCGACCGTGCGCGCCGACTTCCGCCAGCTCTTCGCCCACCTGCCGAAGGAGGTCTGCATCGCGGCGCTCGCGCCGTCGCCCGTCACCTCGACGGCCACCATCGCGCTGAAGCTCTCGGGCGGCCGCACCTCGCCCGTGACGCTCGTCGTCGCCCCCGGCGCCACGATCGAATTCCAGAACCGCGATCCCTTCCCCCACAAGCCTTTCGTGGTGGGGCAGGCCTCGTTCACCGTGTCCGAGATGAAGAGTGGATCCACCCGCCAGTGGAAGGTCCCCGGCCCCGGGAAGTACGAGGTCCGCGACGAGCTCGCGCCGAGCATGCGCAGCTTCATCGTCGTCGAGCCCCACGTCGCGGCCATCGGCTTCCCCGCGCGAGACGGCTCCTTCACGCTGCACAACGTCCCCCCGGGCGAGTACAGGCTCCAGGCCTTCTTCAACGGCGAGGCGACGGGCAAGACGGTGCAGGCCCTCGTCAAGGGCGACGGCGTCACCGACGTGAAGGAAGAGCTCGTCGTCGCCGAGCCCGAGAAGAAGGAGCCGCCGAAGGACCCGAAGGACCCGAAGGCCGCGAAGGGAGCGAAGAAGTGATCGCCTCTCGCGTCTGGTACGTCATCTCGGGGCTCGTCGTCGGCGCGCTCCTCTTCGCGCTCTTCGCTGGCGCGTCCATGTACGATCGCGCGCAGCGGCGCTCGATGACCGAGGGCCTCTACGGCGACGCGCAGGTCGTCTCGTGGTTCATGAAGGACGACGCCCGGAAGCGCTCGTCGGCGCTCATCCAGTTCGCCCTCGACGCGGAGCTCGGCGCGGCGCTGTCCAAGGCGAGCGCCGACGGGGCGAAGCTGCCCGGGGACGCGCGCGAGAAGGCGAAGAAGGTCCTGCGCGCCGTCGACGAGAAGCTCCCGCCCGAGCTCAAGTTCAGCGCGCTCTTCGCGGTCGATCAGTACGGCCGCGTCGTCGCGCAGCACGGCTTCGATCAGGTGGCGGGCAACGAGGACTTCGAGCTCGGCGGGTACCCCATCGTCGCCGACGCGCTCCACGGGTGGATCCGCGACGACGCGTGGGTGCTCGACGGCCGCATCTACTCGGTCGTGGCGCGTCCGGTCGAGGTCGATCCGAGCCAGCCGCCCGCCGGCGCGATCGTCGGCGCGCGCATCCTCGACGACAGCTACGCCCGCGAGCTGTCGAAGCGCACCGGCGCCGCCGTCGCCTTCTACGCGAACAGCCAGCGGGTCTCGGCCGCGGCGCCGGAGGGCTTCGACGCCGCGCAGCTCGACGCCATCACGAGCGACGTCGGGACCATCGGCGAGGACAAGAACTACAAGGAAAAGGGCCGGAGCGACGCGCGCATCCTGCGAGGCAACCTCGGCGTGGTCTACTCGCGTATCCCCGGCGAGGCCTGGGTGCTCGGCGGGGGCTTCGCGGTCGGTCGGTACGTGACCCTCGTCGAGTCTCCGATGGGCTTCTTCCAGAAGAGCGATGACACCGACAAGAAGGCCGTGAGCCTCCCGATCGTCGTCGGGGCCGCGGCGCTCATCGCCGCGCTCGGGCTCCTCTTCTCGCTCCTCGAGCACACCAAGCCGCTCCGCACCTTCCGCCTCGAGGTCGCGAAGTTCGCGAAGGGAGAGGTCGAGGCGCTCGCGCCGAGCAAGTTCTTCGGCGCGTTCCGCAAGATCGCGGCGGACGTCAACGACGGCGTCGAGAAGCAGGTCGCGAAGGGCGGCGGCACGCGCAAGGCGGCCGATCTCGAGCAGGTCCTCGGGCCCATCCCTGCGCAGCCGGCGATGAGCGCGTTCTCGATCCCGGACGCCGTGCCGAGCGCGCCCGTCGAGCTCCCGTCCATGTCGCTCGGCGGGCCTCCGCCGCCGCGAAAGCCCCTGCCGCCGAAGCCCCGGCCCTCCGCGCCGATCGCGGAGCCCGCCGCCACCACCGAGGAGGAGGGCGAGGCGACCGTCGTCAGCCAGATCCCGAAGGATGTCCTCCAGCTAGCGACGGGTGAGCACAAAGCGCTCGACGACGAGACGGCCGAGTGGCCGTCCGTCTTCGAGCAGTTCGTCGCGCTGAAGCAGCAGCAAGGCGAGCCCACCGCGGGCCTCACCTTCGAGAAGTTCCGTACCACGCTCCAGAAGAACCGTGACGCCATCGTCCAGCGCCACGGCGTCTCGAAGGTGCGGTTCACCGTCTACGTGAAGGACGGCAAGGCCGCGCTGAAGGCGAGCCCCATCAAGGACTGATTCGAGAGGACCACGACCATGAAGACCACCCAGAAGATCCTCATCGGGCTCTCCGCCCTCGGCCTCGCCCTCACGGCCGGGACGGACGCGCGCGCCAACGGCTTCGAAGAGCTGGCCAACGGCACCGAGCAGCTCTCACGCGGCGGCGCGTGGCTCGCGCGCGCGACCGATCCGCTCGCCACCTTCTACAACCCCGCGGCCTTGTCACGGAACGGCACGGCGGTCTCCCTCTCGGTGAACCTCTTCATGCAGAACACCTGCTTCGAGCGCATGGGGCCAGGCGGTCAGCCCGTCCTGCTCGGCGGGAGCAACCAGTACGCCGTCGAGACCTGCAGCGAGAAGGAGCTCTTCCCGAACCCGCAGCTCGCCTACCAGTGGCGCGTGAACGACAAGCTCGGCGTCGGCGTCGCGGTGCTCGGGCTTTCCGCCGTCGGCAAGAAGAAGTTCGCCGACTACGACGTGTCCTTCCGTCGCCCCGACGGCTCCTTCGGCGAGGGCCCGACGGGCTCGCGGTACATCCTCACCGAGATGGACGCGAAGATCCTCTGGCCGCAGGTCGCCGTCGGCTACGAGGTCGCCCCGAAGCTCCGCGTCGGAGCCTCCCTCATCTGGGGCCTCGCGTTCATCAAGTTCGCGAACGTGTCGATGGGCACGTCGGGCTCGCAGGGCGCCCTCGGCCAGCGCATCAACGAGCCTGGCGATCAGGACGCGCGGGCCAAGGTGACGAGCAAGGATCTGTTCGTCCCGGGCTTCGTCCTGTCGTCGATGTACACGGTGGGCGACAACCTCGACGTCGCGCTGTACTATCACTGGTCGGACAAGGTGAAGGCGAAGGGCGAGGCGACGATCGAGAGCTTCGTCTACAACAAGAACCTGAAGCCCAGCGCGAACCCCGCGTCCGTCGACACGCCGAAGGGCCAGACGGACGTCACGGTCCCGCAGCCGATGGAGGCTCGCGTCGGGGCGCGCTGGTACAAGAAGCGCCCGCTCGAGCCCGGCGCCGCAGCGCCCACGCGGATGGATCCGCTCACACAGGAGGTCTTCGACGTCGAGCTCGACCTCGAGTGGGCGCACGACAGCCAGTTCGACACGCTCGGGCTCCGCTTCGCCCCACAGAACATCATGGCGAACGGCGACGTCCCCGCGACCATCCCGCAGAACGCCGACGTCGCCCACAACTGGAAGGACTCGTACGGCGCGCGGCTCGGCGGCGACTACAACCTCTTGCCCGGGAAGCTCGCGCTCCGCGGCGGCCTCTACTTCCAGACGGGCGCCATGCGCCCCGAGTTCGCGCACGTCGACTTCGTTCCGACGCAGCGGCTCGGGCTCACGCTGGGCGGGACCTTCCGCGCGGGGCCGGTCGACATCCAGGTCGGCGGTGGGTACGTCTTCCACAAGACCCTCGACAACGGCGGCAACGGCGGGACCCGCGGCATCATGGCCAGCGAGAACCCGGACTGCCCCTACGGCAAGAACGATCAGCCCTTCCACTCGTGCTGGGGCGTCAACGGCGGCAAGGTGAAGACCTCGACCGCGGTCGTGTCGCTCGGCGCGGTCTATCGCTTCGGGCAGTAGTCTCGCGAGGGGCGCGGTGCGCGCGGTTTCGAGTATGCTCGCGGTGTGAGCCACCCGAGGCGCTGCCCGACCTGCGGTGAGGGCTTCGCGAGCGACGTCGCCTTCTGCCCGCGGGACGGCGCACCGACCCGCGAGGGCGGCGCGATCTCCGGCGTGCAGGGGGGCGATCCGTTCGTCGGGGCGCTGTTGCTCGGGCACATCCGCGTCGAGCGGCTCCTCGGCGCGGGCGCGATGGCCTCGGTGTACGCCGCGCACCAGGGCGGCCTCGATCGCGCGGTCGCGGTGAAGGTGCTGACCGAGGACGCCGCCGCCGATCCCGATCTCACGATGCGGCTGCTCCGCGAGGCGCAGCTCGCGTCGCGCGTCGTCCACCCGAACGTGGTGCAGGTCCTCCTCGCTTGCGACGCGACGCCGCGCGCGGGAGGGGCACCTCGGCCCGCGCTCGTGATGGAGCTCGTGGATGGAGTGTCGCTGCGCGTGGCGCGCGAAGAGGCGGGGGGCACTCTTCCACTCTCGCGCGCGCTGCCCATCGGGATCGCGCTCGCGGACGCGCTCGGCGAGGCGCACGCGCTCGGGGTCGTGCACCGCGACGTGAAGCCCGAGAACGTGATGCTGACCACGCGCCGCGGTGAGCGAGACTTCGTCAAGGTGCTGGATTTCGGCCTCGCGCGGGCGGTCCATGGCGAGATGACCGAGGCGACGCGTCGGGGCGCGGTCTTCGGGACGCCGCGCTACCTCTCGCCGGAGGCGGCGCTCGGCGCGACGGTCGGGGCGGAGGCCGACGTGTACGCGGTCGGGGTCGTGCTCTTCGAGCTGCTCACGGGGCGCGCGCCCTTCGAGAAGCCGAGCGCGGTGGCGTACCTCGTCGCGCACGCGAACGAGGCGCCGCCGCCGCTCCGCTCGGTGGGCGCGGGGGCCGACGTCCCAGCGCCGGTCGCTGCCGTGATCGACGCGTGCCTGTCGAAGCAGCGGGACGACCGACCCGCGACGGGGCGCGCGCTCGCGTCGCGGCTCGTGGACGCGGCGCGTGAGATCGGGCTCGAGGCGTCCCGAGCCGGGACGAGCGTCCCCTCGCCGCCGACGCTCCGAGGCGCCGCGTCCTCGGCGCGCGCCGACACGCGCTCGGCGTCACCGTCGACGCTTCGGGGCGACGGGACGTCGATGGACTTCGGGTCGCGTGGGTCTTCGATGGGCGCTAGCGACGGATCGATCGAGCCTGCCGCGCCAAGGGGAGGGCCGCCCACGGCGGGCGTCGCGGCGGCGCCCGGCGCGCTAACGGCTTCCTCGAGCCCCGTGACCGAGGTGGCCGGGGCGAGCACGCTGGCGCTCGACGCCACGATCGTCGCGCCGTGCATCCCGACGCTCGTGGACGATCCGTCCCCGCTCGATCTCCCGGGCGTCACGCCGCGGGGTCTGGGTCTGGTGCGCGACTCCCTGCAGGCCGAGGGCGTCGTCGGGGCGGGCCCAGCGGGGGAGGCGAGCGGCGCGTCGTCGGTCGAGCTCGTCGGCACCACCGCGAAGGCGGCCGCCTTCGACGAGAGCGAGCCGGCTCCGTCGCGCGCGCGGATCCTCGCCCTCGTCGCAGCGTCCTTCGCGTTGGGGGCGCTCGTCGTCGGCGCGATCACGCTGTCGAGGCCCGCGCCCGCGGTGACGATCTCGCCTGCCGAGGCGCTCTTCGCCGAGTCGGAGGAGGCCGCGCGCGCGCGCGCTTGGGACGATCCGCCCGGGCGCAATGTCCGTGATCTCTTGAGCCGAGGGCGTGCGGCGTACCCGGACGATCCGCGCTTCGTCGAGGCCGCGCGTCGCGCGTCGTTCGAGGCCACCGCGGACGCGGCGCGCGCGCGGCAGGGCGGCGAGCGAGACCGGGCCGAGCGCCTCGCGCGGACGGCGCTCGCGCTCGACCCAGACAACGCCGTCGCGCGCATGATGCTCCGTGAGCTGAGCGCGCCCGAGCTGCCAGCGTCGGGCTCGTCTCCGAAGGGGATCGGGAGCGCGCCTCCCTTCGTCTCGCCGCGCGTGCCCGCGCACGCGCCCTCGGCCGGGACGTCAGGCGACCACGGCGCCGATCCCTTGCCCGACGGCGGGAGGTGGATGTGAGGGCCCTCGCGCTCGCCGCGGCCCTCGCGATCCTCTGCGCGTCGCGCGCCTCGTGGGCCTACGATCCCGCGCCCGCGGTGACCGGCTCCGCGGCGACCGGCCTCGCGGCGACCGGGCCCGCAGTGAACGCGCCCGCGGCGACCGGCTCCGCGGCGACCGGCTCCGCGGCGAAGGCGACTGGACCCGCGCCCGCGGCGAGGGCGACTGGGCCCGCGCTCGCGGCGACGGCGCCTGATGCGACGGCGCGTGACGCGCCCGCGCCTGGCGCCGCGATGACGGATCTCATCGCGCCTGGCGCCCCCTCGTCGCGCCCACCTCCGCGGGTGAACGATCTCGTCGAGATCGGGGTGGGCGCGCTCACGCTCCCGAGCGTGAGGCTCTGCCTCGCGACCTCGTGCACCTCGACCGATCTCACGCTGCTCCTCTCCTTCCGCAACCTCGTGCGCTTCGAGCGGGTGTGGGCGCTCGGCGCTGGTGTCGCGTGGGGCTTCCGTCCCGTGACGACCGACGCGTCGATGCGAGCCGCCGATGGCTCGCTCATCGAGCGGCAGCACACGCGCAACTACTTCATGGTCTCGGGGATGGGGCGGCGGTACCTCGTCACGGGCGATCGCTTCCAGCTCTGGCTCGGCGCGACCGGCGGGCTCGTGATCGCGTCGGATCGCTACGCGAGCAAGAAGCAGAGCGAGTCCATCATCGGCCCGAAGGCGACCCCGATCCGCACCGAGGGGCTCATGGCGGGCGGTGGCCTCGGCGCGTCGTGGGCGCTGTCCGAGGCGTTCGAGCTCGGCGGTTGGACGACCGAGATGCTCTGGAAATTCCCGATGGACCGCGCGTGCGCCGCGACGCGCGAGTGCGCGACGGTGTCGGGGAGCCTCTTCTCGTTCGAGACGGGGATCTATCTGACGTACCGGGTGCGCCTCTGACCATGAGGACCGAGCTCCACACGACGAGGCTCGAGCCCGCGGCCGGCGAGGCTCGCGGCGTCATCGTCTTCCTCCACGGGATCCTCGGCTCGGGAGCGAACTTCCGGTCCTTCGCGCGAGGCGTCCTCGATGCCTCCCCCGGCTGGGGTGCGCTCCTCGTCGATCTGCGCATGCACGGCGCCTCGCTTGGTATGGAACCTCCACATACCCTCCAGCGTGCCGCCGAGGACGTCGCGCGCGTCCTGCCGTCGGGCGCGCTGCGGCTCGTCATGGTGGGGCACTCGTTCGGCGGGAAGGTGGCGCTCGAGGTGACGCGGCTCCTCGGCGGCGACCTCGATGGGTGCGTGGTCCTCGACGCCACGCCGGGCGCGAGGGACGGGGGGCGCGGCTCGGAGTCGGTGCTGCACGTCGTCGAGGTGCTGAAGCGCCTGCCGCGCGTGTTCGGTGAGCGGCGCGCCTTCGTCGACGCGCTGACGGCGGCGGGGATCTCTCGCCCGACGATCGACTGGCTCGCGATGAACCTCCGACGCGACGGGGACACCTTCGTGTTCCGGCTCGATCTCGACGCGATCACGGGCATGCTCGAGGACTACTTCGCGCGCGATCTGTGGAGCGTCGTCGAGGCGCCCCCGGGGCGCGTCACGCTCGACGTCGTCGTGGGCGGGAGGAGCGCGGTCTTCGACGAGGGCGACCGGGCGCGGCTCCAGCGCGCCGCCTCGCCGCGCGTGCGTGCGCACGTCCTCGCCGAGGCCGGGCACTGGGTCCACGTGGACGACCCCGACGGACTCTTCCGCGTGGTGCACGGGGCGCTCCCGCCGCTCTCTTGAGTCACCGTGCGCCGCGGCGCCGCGGCGGCGATCGACGGTGAGACGTCCCGGCCGCGCGCGCACGACGCACCTTCACGTTGCACCACGCGGCGCGATCCGCGCTACCTTCTCACCCATGAGCGACAAGCCGGCCCTCCCCGCCCCAGCCGCCGCCGCAGCGAAGCCAGCGCGCGGCCCGCGACCCGTGCCGCCCTTGCGCATCGGCTTCTTCAAGGCGCTCTTCCGCTACGCGCAGGACTCGAAGGCGCCCCTCGGCGGCAAGCTCTTCGTGCTCCTCTGCGTGGGGTACATCGTCATGCCGATCGATCTCATCCCGGACGTCGTGCCCATCCTCGGGTGGCTCGATGACATCGGGGCCGCGGGCGTCGCCCTCGCGTACCTCACGAGCGTGCTCGGTCCGTACCGTGACGGGACGAAGGGCGTGCCTGAGGGCGAGAAGCAGCTCACCCCGTGACGGCGGCGGCGCGCATCGCCCTCGGGACGGCGCTCCTCGCCGCGCTCTCGGCGGGCCCCGTCGCCCCGCGCACGAGGCGCGTCCTCGCTCGGACCGAGCCGCTCACCGCGGGGAGCACGGCCCGTGAGCAAGCGCTCTGCCCGCCAGGGACGCTCCCGGACGGCGAGGAGTGTGTGCCCTTCGTGGGGGTGCGTGCGGGAGAGGGGAGGGAGCTCTCGTCCACACAGAACGAGCACGTCGATCGCCGCGGTCGGCGCGTCGTGTACGAGCAGATCGCGCGGCAGCCCGACCGGCCCGCGGCGTACGAGAGGTACCGGTATCCGATCCCCACGGACCCAGCCGACAAGCTCGTCGTGTCCGGCTACGATCTCGACCGCCCCGACACCGATCAGCGTCGCGGGGCGCACCTCTCGGCGGTGGGGCATGGCGGGATCGATCTGGTCGCGCGACGGGGGACGGAGGTGCGGCTCTTGCCGCTCGAGCACCAGGAGGGGGACGCCGAGGTGCTCTACGCAGGAACACTGTTCGGCACGACGGTGGTCACGCGCCAGACGATCCGTGAGGCGGGGCGGCTCTGGGACCACGTGGTGCTCCACGGGCACCTCGACGCGATCGAGAGGGGCATCGAGAAGGGCCGCACGGTGCGGGAGGGAGAGCTGCTCGGCCAGGTGGGCGACACGGGGAGCGAGGGGCTCGTGCATCTGCACTACGAGGTGCGGCGCGCGCGCGAGGGGGTGCGGGTCTTCGACCTGACGCCCGGCCAGCTCATCGAGAACGCGAGGACCATCGTCGTCGATCCACGAAACGTCCTGCCGCTCCGCGATCCGTGATCGATCGGCGGCGAGAGCTGGTGGGGCTGCTCGGGAGGCTCCTCGTGGTGACGGCGGTCTTCGCGGTCGTCCTGTGGGGGATCGATCGGGTGTTTCGGGAGGATCTCGAGCGGGTAGGGCAGCTCTTCGTGCGCGAATTCGGGTACGCGGGGATGTTCGTCGGCAGCCTCCTCGCGGACTCGATCTCGTTCCCGGTGCCGGCGCAGGCGTACATGCTCGCGTCGATCAAGGGTGGGGCAGGCCCAGTCTTCTCCTTCGTCTGTGTGGCTGGGGGGACGGTGGTGGGGGCGGTCCTCGGGCGGTGGATTGGCCGGGTGGTGGCGAAGGTGGGCTTCATCGAGCGGCGGCTCGCGGTGACGCGCGACCGGTTCTTGGACGTGACGGACAGGTGGGGCCCCTTGGCGGTCCTCGTGGTGACGCTCCTGCCGATCCCGTTCTCGCTGCTGGTGTATGCGTCGGGGGCGTACGGGATCTCGAGGCGGCTCTTCGCGCTCCTGGTGACGCTGCGCGTGCCGAAGCTCCTCGTGATCTTCCTCGTGATCCGCTGGACCGTGGGGTGAGGGAGGCCGGCGCGCCTCGCCGGCTGCTCCGAAGGGCGTGCGTGGCGCCCGTGCCGCCCCGGAGAGCGGCCGCAGGCGACCGCACAGCGCGCGCAAGGCGCGCGGCCGAGGTGCGCGGGCGAGGTGCACGGGCGAGGCGCGCGGGAGAAGTGCGCGGGCGAGGTGCGCGGGTGAGGCGCGCGGCTGAGGTGCGCGGGCGAGGCGCGCGGGCGAGGTGCGCGGGCGAGGCGCGCGGGCGAGGTGCGCGGGCGAGGCGCGCGGGCAACCGAGGCCGCCTCCTCCCCCGCGAGGGGCCGGTCGACGATGTCCAGCTTGTCAACAAAATAGCGGGCGCCTCGCAGGCCCCGTGGGAGCCCCCGGTTTGACCCCACGGCGTCGAGGTGGAAGACCCCCCGGCCTCGATGACCTCCACGCGCTCGACGCTCGAAGACCTGCTCTCTCGCCGCATCCTCATCCTCGACGGCGCGATGGGCACCATGATCCAGCGCCGCGGGCTCACCGCCGCCGACTACCGCACCGAGCGCTTCCGCGAGCACCCCCAGGATCTCGAGGGCAACCCCGATCTCCTCTCCCTCACGCGCCCGGACGTCATCCAGTCCATCCACGAGGAGTACCTCGCCGCCGGCGCCGACGTCATCGAGACCAACACCTTCACCGCCACCACCATCACCCAGGCCGACTACGGCCTCTCCCACCTCGCCCGCGAGCAGAACGTCGCTGCCGCCCGGATCGCGCGCGCCGCCGCCGACAAGCACTCCACGAAGGATCGTCCACGCTTCGTCGCAGGGTCGATCGGCCCGCTCAACCGGACCCTCAGCATGTCCCCCGACGCCGCCGATCCGTCCAAACGCAGCGTCACCTTCGATGAGGTCGAGGCCGCCTACGCCGACCAGATCCATGGGCTCCTCGACGGCGGCGTCGACATCCTCCTCGTCGAGACCATCTTCGACACACTGAACGCCAAGGCGGCCCTCCGCGCCATCCAGCGCGTCCAGTCGGAGCGCCACTCCGAGCTCCCCGTCATCCTCTCCGTCACCGTCATCGACAAGAGCGGGCGCAACCTCTCCGGTCAGACCGTCGACGCCTTTTGGGCCAGCGTCATGCACGCGAGGCCCCTGGCCGTCGGGATGAACTGTGGGCTCGGCGCCGCCCAGATGGGTCCCTTCCTCCGCGATCTCGCCGCCGTCGCGACCTCGGCCATCTCCTGCTACCCCAACGCCGGGCTCCCCAACGCCTTCGGAGGCTTCGACGAGGCCCCCGAGGACACCGCGCGCCTCCTCGCCGCGCTCGCCGACGATCAGACGCTCAACCTCGCCGGCGGCTGCTGCGGCACGACCCCGGCACACATCGCCGCCATCGCCCGCGCCCTCGCGGACAAGCGCCCCCGCGGCCCCGTCCGATCGGACGGGCTGACCCGCCTCTCGGGCCTCGAGCCGCTCACCCTGCGCCCCGACTCGAACTTCCTCATGATCGGCGAGCGCACCAACGTCACTGGGTCCAAGCGCTTCATGGGGCTCATCAAGGCCGGTGACTTCCAGGGCGCCGCCCAGGTCGCCCTCGATCAGGTCCGTGGCGGGGCGAACCTCCTCGACGTCAACATGGACGAGGGGATGCTCGACGGAGAGGCGGCGATGACGACCTTCTTGAACCTCATCGCCACCGAGCCCGAGATCGCCCGCATCCCCATCATGATCGACAGCTCCCGCTGGAGCATCCTCGAGGCGGGCCTGCGCGCCGCACAGGGCAAGGGCGTCGTCAACTCGATCAGCCTGAAGGAGGGCGAGGCAGACTTCCTCGAGAAGGCGCGGATCGTCCGCTCCTTTGGCGCCGCCGTCGTCGTCATGGCCTTCGACGAGGAGGGGCAGGCCGAGACCGTCGAGCGGAAGGTCGCGATCTGTACGCGGGCCTACAGACTCTTGACCGAGGAGGCTGGGTTCCCCCCCGAGGACATCGTCTTCGATCCCAATGTCCTCGCCGTCGCGACCGGCATCGAGGCGCACGACGGGTTCGCGAAGAGCTTCATCGAGGCGACCCGGCTCATCAAGGCGACGCTCCCCGGCGCGAAGGTGTCCGGCGGGATCTCGAACCTGTCGTTCTCCTTTCGCGGCAACGACGTCGTCCGTGAGGCCATGCACGCGGCCTTCCTCTACCACGCGATCCGCGCGGGTCTCGACATGGGCATCGTCAACGCCGGGCAGCTCGCCGTCTACGAGGACATCCCGAAGGAGCTCCTCGAGCGCGTCGAGGACGTCCTCTTCGCCCGTCGCCCGGACGCGACCGAGCGCCTCGTCGAGCTCGCCGACCGCGTGAAGGGCTCGGGGAAGAAGCGCGAGCTCGATCTGTCCTGGCGCGAGGCCCCCGTCGAGGCGCGGTTGTCCCACGCGCTCGTCCACGGGCTCGTCGACTTCATCGACGAGGACACCGAGGAGGCTCGGAAGAAGCTCGGCCGACCCATCGCCGTCATCGAGGGGCCGCTGATGGACGGGATGCGCGTCGTCGGCGATCTGTTCGGCGCGGGGAAGATGTTCCTCCCTCAGGTCGTCAAGAGCGCCCGCGTCATGAAGCGGGCCGTCGCCTGGCTCGAGCCCTTCATGGACGAGGAGAAGACGGCCGGGAAATCGCAGGGCAAGGTGCTCATGGCGACGGTGAAGGGCGACGTCCACGACATCGGGAAGAACATCGTCGGCGTCGTCCTCGCCTGCAACGGGTACGAGATCATCGATCTCGGCGTCATGGTCCCGACCGACAAGCTGCTCTCCGAGGCCGAGCGATTGGGGGTCGACGTCGTCGGCGTCTCGGGGCTCATCACCCCCTCGCTCGAGGAGATGGTGAAGGTCGCCGAGGAGATGCAGCGCCGCAAGATGACCCTGCCGCTCCTCGTCGGCGGCGCGACGACGAGCCGCCAGCACACGGCCGTGAAGATCGCGCCCAAGTTCGACCAGCCCGTCGTCCACGTGCTCGACGCCTCACGCGCCGTCGGCACCGTCGCCGCGCTCCTCGATCCCGAGAAGAAGCCCGCCTTCGTCGACGAGACGCGCAAGGACCAGGAGCAGCTCCGGAAGCTCCATACACACAAGAGGGAGCGCCCCATGTTCGCCTGGGGTGCGGCGAAGGCGCGCGGCGTCACGGTGACGCCCGCCGAGCCGCCGAGGCCCCCCTTCGTGGGGGTGCGCCAGGTGGCCTTCGATCTCGCGGAGGTTGCGCGGTACATCGATTGGACCTTCTTCTTTACCGCGTGGGAGATGGTGGGGCGCTTCCCTGCGATCCTCGAGCACCCCGAGCAGGGCGCGGCGGCCCGCGAGCTCTACGAGCACGGGAAGGCGACGCTCGACCGCATCCTTCGCGAGGGGACGATCCGCGGCGCGGGCGTGTACGGGCATTGGCCGGCGGGGCGGCGGGGCGAGGACATCGTGCTCTTCGACGACGAGGCGAGGACGCGCGAGATCGCGCGGTTCCCGATGCTGAGGCAGCAGATCGATCGCGGCGCGAGCGAGCCCAGCCGCTCGCTCGTCGACTTCGTGGGCGAGGCGGACTACGTGGGCGCCTTCGCCGTCACGGCGGGGCTCGGGGCCGCGGAGGTCGCGTCGGCCCTCAAGGCGAAGGGGGACGACTACGAGGCGATCCTCGTCAAGGTGCTCTGTGACCGGCTCGCCGAGGCAGCGGCCGAGAAGCTCCACGAGGACGTGCGCCGCGCGTGGTACGCGCGCGACGAGCGGCTCACCGTGGAGGAGCTGGTGGGCGAGAAGTATCGGGGCATTCGCCCCGCCTTTGGCTACCCGGCGTCGCCCGATCACACGGACAAGCGGACCTTGTTCGCGCTGCTGGACGCGTGGTCGATCGGGATGGGTTTGACCGAGTCGTGCATGATGACGCCAGCGGCGGCGGTGAGCGGGCTCTACCTGCACCACCCCGAGGCGAGGTACTTCAACATCGGACGCATCGGCGAGGATCAGCTCGCGGACTACGCCACGCGCAGAGGGATGAGCCTCGACGACGCGAAGATTTGGCTCTCGCCGCTGCTCGGGTGAGCTCTGCCGAGCGATGGGGGCGACCGCGCCTCGGCTCCGACCAGGGGAAGCGAGGAGTCTGCGGCTCCGCGCCGGTGGAGGCTCGAGGGCGACGCTCCGCGTCCGTGGAGTGCGAGGGGGACGCTCCGCGTCCGTGGAGGCACGAGGGCAAGGCACCGCGCCCGTGGAGGCACGAGGGCGACGCTCGGCGTCTGTGGAGGCACGAGGGCGAGACGCTCGGCGTCTGTGGAGCGCGAGGGCGAGGCTCCGCGTTCGTGGAGGCACGAGGGTGAGGCTCCGCGTTCGTGGAGGCACGAGGGTGAGGCTCCGCGTCCGTGGAGTGCGAGGGTGACGCTCCGCGTCCGTGGAGGCACGAGGGCGAGACGCTCGGCGTCTGTGGAGCGCGAGGGCGAGGCTTCGCGTTCGTGGAGGCACGAGGGTGAGGCTCCGCGTCCTTGGAGGCTCGGCTCCCGGCATGGACCGGGACGGGCGGGCTTCGGGGCGTCTCGGGGACACCGTGCTCGTTGGGCAGTGGGCCGCGTCGAACACACACATCAGAGAATGCAGGCACGCCGATCGAACGGACCTCGCGGCTCCTCGCGCCGCCGGATCAGAGCTTGAGCGACGAGCAGTCTGTGGACTTGCCGTCCTCGGCGAAGCACACGATCTCGCCCGCCTTGCGGGGCTTGTCGTCGATCGTCGCCTCGGCCGCGAGCTCACACTTCTTGGGCTTCCCGCTCTCGTAGGCGTAGTTCGTGTAGCCGCGGCACGAGTAAGGGCCGATCCTGCCGCCCTGCGGCAGCTCGATGCGCCGCGGGTTCCCGCTCTCGGGGTAGAAGGTGATCCAGGCGCCCTTGGGCATCGTGAGCCCGTTGCGCTCGAGCTGAGCCTCGAGCTGACAGCGGCGGAGCTTGCCGCTCGGGAGGAGGGAGACGCCGCCCGTGCAGAGCACGCCGTCGACCTGGACTGGCTGGGCGACCCAGCAGGTCTCGAGGGTCTTCGAGTTCTCGTAGACGCCGACGGTCGTGCCCTTCTTGCACGTGTAGGGGCCGAGCTTGATCTCGGTCGTCGGCTGCGTGCACGCGACGTAGCGCTCGGGCAGCTCGAAGGAGGCCGTCGGACGGCGCTCCGTGCAGGGGAGCTTCTCGACGTCGATGGTGGTCGGCGGCTCCTTGCTGCAAGCGGATGTCGCGCCCGCGGTGAGCACGAGCGCGCCCAAGAGGGCTGTGCGCGGCAGCGTCGACAGAGGAGGCTCACGCGAGGCCGTGCCTCGATGGGCGGCGTCCGTCACGCGTCCGTGTCGTGTGCGCGACGCCCCATGAGCAGCATGCGAGGCCGTGCCTCGATGGGCGGCGTCCATCGCGCGGGCGCCGGGACCGCCCGCCGTAGCCGCATCACCCCGCGCCGTCGTGCCGTGGATCTTGGCGGTCATCCCACGATCCGCTGCGGCGGCGCGGGCGTGCGGACGACGCCTCGCCATCGCGCCATCACGCCGTGGGTGGTGGCGGTCATCAGGGCTTGACCGAGAGGGCCGCGTCGATGTCGGCGTCGATGGATGGCTCGTCGCCGGCCTGGAAGGCCTCGCGGATCTTGAGGATCGTGCCGTCGCGGGCGATGAGCACCGAGTACGGGGCGCTCGACTTCTTGTTGTAGAGCTCGGTCACGCGGCTGTCCGCGTCGTGCGCCATCGGGAAGGTGATGTCGTGCGACTTGACGAAGGGCACCACCTGCCCCGCCGTCTCGGGCGGATCCATCGAGACGCCGATGACGACGAAGCCGTCCGCCTTCCTCTTCTTGTAGACCTCCTCGAGGTGCATCAGCGAGCCCACGCAGGGCTGGCAAAAGGTCGTCCAGAAGTCGACGACCACGACGTCCTTGCCGAGGTGATCGGCGAGGCGGAAGCTCTTGCCGCTCGTCGTCTGGATCGAGAAGTCGGGAGCCTTCTTTCCGCCGCCGGCCGTCGTGGGCTGACCTCCGGCCGAGGCGCAGGCGGCGAGGCCGAGGGCGAAGGTGAGGGCGAGAGCGCGCTTCATGCGACGCACCGTCGCAAGGCGCTGGCGCGTGGTCAAGAGCGTGGCGCGCGTGGCTCTCCTGGGCCTCTCCGAGCGCGGATCGCCTCTTCCACGGCACGCGCGCAGGCGGCGCCGCTCTCGCCTGCGAGGCCCACGAAGATCGTGCCCGGTGGACCCTCCGCGCCCGGGAAGCCGCTCAGCACCACGCCGTCTTCGCCGCCAGCGAGGCCATAGCGCGCGGCCAAGGGTTCGCCGCGGGAGAGCGACGCGCGCTCGAGCGGGATGGACATCGCGACCGCCCCACGCTTCTCTCCGAGGGTCGCGACGAGGATGTGCGTCACCTGCAAGACGAGCGCGGTCCAGTGCTCGGCTTCGGGGTCCACCGGGTTGGCCCGGCGGCCCAGCAGCCTGCCGAAGAGGCCCTCGGCCGGAGGGTTCTCGCTGTGCGTCAGCCAGCAGCGGGGCGCTGGGTGGTCCAGCGAGATCAGGTGCTCCGCGGCGTGCCGCGCGAGCTCCTTCGCGAGCGCCGGAGGGAGCGTGGAGAGGCGGGTCTCCGTGGTCGTTCGTCGGTACATGGTGGAGTCACGCGGGTGCGCGAGGAGCTCGCGGGCGTGCGCGGGCGGCGCGCCGACGCGTGCCCACGTGGTCGCTCGTCAGAATCGGAGCACCGCCTCGGCCTTCGCCCCCGAGAAGGCCGGGAAGCGTCGGCACACGCCCGAGATGCACCGGATGTTCTCGCGCGTCTGCCCCGCGAAGAGCCGCACCACCTTGTCCGTCGTGATGCGATACTGGACGAAGCCATTGAAGAAGTGGAGGAGCTTCGTGCGGTTCTCGGCGTCGAAGGACGAGCGCGAGGTGTACTCGTGCCCGAGCGCCACGGTGAGGTGAGGCGACCAGATGAGCCCGAGCACGGTCTCTCCCTCATTCCATGGGCGGATCTCGCCGGTCACGTTGTCGATGACGTCGTGCCACGCGCGCCGCCGGTGTGCGCCGGTCGATTGGACGCTGAAGGGGCCACCGAGGCGCTTCACCACGTCGTAGCGGACCCACACTTCTCGGTAGTAGGCCGTCCCGAGCTCGGGCGCCGAGGGCGAAGGGGCCCCCTGATCGTCCGCGCGTGCCCCGCCAAACAAGAAGAGGTGCGATCGGCCGGCCTCGAAGCTGACCTCGGCGCCCGCGTAGCCGTCCCACACATCGTGGCGCTCTTCGGGGAGCTTGCCGCGCTGGCGGCCGTCCTCGAGCTGTGTGCCGCACGCGTCCGTGCCGTTTTCCTCGGTGTACGAGCGGTAGCGGCCGAGCGATCCGTAGAGGAGCAGGGACGGGTCGTGGCGGTAGTCGATCCGCGCGCGGCCGCCGAGGACACACACATTGAAGCTGTTGAATTCGCTGTCCTGGTAGATGAGCTGCGTCGTCGGGGGCGCGTTGTACTGGAGCGCCGCGAGCTCGCTCGCGTCCGTCGACGCCGCGAGCGGGTAGAAGCGCTCGTACTTCTTGCCCTCGAAGGAGACGACCACCTTCTTGTGGTAAGCCGTGGCCAAGAGGTAGAGCGCGTGCCCGCCCGACAGGCGCATCAGATCGCGTGACGGCTCGACGCCCGGGGTGTGCGCTGGGTCCTTGAGTTGCTGGATCGCGCCCTCGAGGTAGAAGGTCCCGTGATCGGCGATGCTCGGCGCCGAGACGCTCGCGCCGACGACCTGCACGGTGCGCGCGCCCTTCGATAGAGAGCCGGACTGCGACCCCGTGAGCAGCGGCTCGTCGCTCTTCTGCAAGTCGCACCCCCCGAACCATTGGAAGGTGCAGTCGCGGTTCCCGTCGAGGCGGCGCAGCATCACGGCGTGGAAGCCCACCGTGAGCCAGTCCATGCCCGTCTCGTGGCGGAGCGCGACGATCGCGTCGGGCTCGAAGTTGGGGCGCGGGTGGGCGACGTAGGCGGTGGCCTTCGGCTCCGGGGCGAGCGGGAAGAGGAGGTGTCCGCGCGAGGTCACCGTGGTGCCCGTGGGATCGTCGACGCGCACGGGGTTGGTGAGCCCGCCGAGCGCCGTCACCGTCGTGCTCGCGCCCGGCCCGAGCGCGGCGCGGTAGCTCGCCTTCACTCCGCGGATGGTGGTGTCGCTCCCGAGCTCGTCCACCTTGCGCATCGAGAGCGCGAGCCCGCGGCCGATCTGCGCGTAGAAGTCCCCCGCGGTGACGTCCAGATCCTTCCCCGAGTAGGTGACGAAGAGCTTCGCGGGGTAGAAGACGTTCCGGTAGTGTGTGGAGAGGAGGATGCCGTACCCGTTCGTGAGCGCGTCGATCTGCGCGGGGTCGGACGACTCCCCGGCGGCGAGCTTGTTGGGGTCGCCCTTCAGGCCGTAGACGGCGCTGTCGAGCCGCAGGCCCGCCGTCCACGAGCCCGAGGTGGACTGGAGGTTCAGCCGATTGACCCACTCGGCGTAGCGATCTTGCCAGGGCTGGTTGAAGCGGCTCGGCGTATGGACGGCGACGACGGACGTCTCGGTGATCGAGACGGACGGCGGCTCGGCGCGGGCCACCGCCGGGTCGAGCGCCACGAGGCACGCCGCCCCTGCCGCGAAGATCGCGCCGATGCGCTTCATCGTCGCCGCGGCGCCGCGCTAACTGCGCCGCGAGCTCGTCCAGGTACTTCTGGAGCATCTTGCCGCCGACGGCCGACTCGCCCATGTCGAGGAGCCCCTCGACCGAGTACTTGATCGTCATCGTCGTCGTGTCGACGATCATGTTGAAGGGGATGGCGCTCTTGTTGAAGAAGTCGCCCATGTTCTTCGCCCCGGGGTCGAGCACGGTCGGGTACCCGAGCTTGTACGCCTTCGTCCAGAGCTGCAGATCGTTGAAGGTCGCGTCGTTCGGCGGGTTGGCGGCGTCCTCGATCACGGTGACCAAGAATTCGACCCCCTTCGGGTGCCATGTCGCGTAGTGCTTCATGCTCGCGGCCGCCTCCTGCTTGCAGGGGCCGCACCAGCGCGCGGCCGCCGTCATCACGAGGAGGAGCGGCTTGCTCGGGTCCTTCGTCGGGTTGTAGAAGTCGGCGAACTGGATCTTCTTGGTCGTGGTCTCGTCGGCGACGTAGTCGACCTCGGCCGGGTTCCACAGCCCCTGGAAGGTCTTGTTCTCGAGCACGGTGCCCGTGGTGTGACCATAAGGGCCCGCGGGGTAGTTCACGTTCGAGCTCCCGCCCGCGCCGGTCTGGCCGTTCTTCTGTGCGGTGGGGGCTGCGGGGTCGTCGGAGCCGCAGCCGGCCGTGGCGAGCACCGCGACGAGGGCGAGGAGAGGGATGGGGGAGGTTTTGGACCGGGAGAGGAAGGTGGGCATCGAGCGTGGGCTCCTCGCGCACGCTGTGCGTTGCGCGGCTACGCCGGAGCATATACAAAGCGTCCCCCCGGTCAAGCGCCGGCCTAGCCCCACCTCGACGCCATGAAGACCGCCTCGCTCCTCCCCGCCTCGCTCGCCTCGCTCCTCTTGCTCGTCGCCTCGGTCGGCGCCGGATGCGGCGGGAGCTCCGACCCCGCGCCGTGCCCAGGCGTCGTCGTCGGCAGCGAGTGCCGCGCGGCCTGCGCCGATACGGACTGCGCGGAGGGGGCCTTCTGCCTGAAGACGACGGACCACCCCGAGGGCGTCTGCACTCCCTCGTGCGCCTCGCTCGTGGACTCATGCGGCGACGGGCTCATCTGCACGAAGGCGGACAATGGCCACCATCATTGCCTCCCCTCGAGCGAGCCCGCGGGCGGCTACGGGACGTCATGTCCCTTCGGGAGCGAGTGCGCGGACGGCTACGTGTGCGTGGGGCAGAAGGGCGACACGGCCGCGACCTGCACCAAAATCGACGGCTGCCAGGCGGACGCGGACTGCCCCGTCGGGATGTGGTGCGGCGATACGGCCAAGGCCGGCGCAAAGAAGGACGATCTCGACTTCTCGGTCACGCAGCGCGTCTGCCTGCCGCGCCGCTTCTGCGCCCCGTGCGAGACCGACTTCGACTGCAGCCACGAGGTCGGCGCGATCTGCGTCCCCGACGCGGGCGGCGAGAGGTACTGCTCCAAGCCGTGCGACAACTCGAAGAATTCGTGCCTCCGGGGCGCCGAGTGCGTCGACGTCGGCGACGGCGTCGCGGCGTGCCGTCCGCTCGCCGGCGCCTGCCACATGAAGGCGCCCGTCACCTGCTCGCCCTGCCGCACGAACAGGGATTGCGGGCCTGGCGGCGTCTGTCGTTCTGGCCAGAGCGGCTTCAAGCAGGGGATCCGCTACTGCTCGACGCCCTGTGGGGGGGCCGACTCGTTCGGCAAGGCGACCTGCCCGGCCGCGCCGAACGGCATCGAGACCATGTGCATGGACGAGCACCAGCTCGCGTGGGGCGGCCCCTTCACCGCGGCCGCGACGCCGAACCCGCTCTACGCGCATTGCTATCCTCCCTTCACGGTGGACAACTCGCCCGTGTTCGGCACAGGCCCGTCCAAGCTCACCGGCTGCCCGAACGCGATCCGCGACGGGGCGGAGGAGTGCGACGACGGGAACAAATCCGACTCGGACGGCTGCTCGTCGAGCTGCAAGGTCACGGCGGCGTGCCGCTTCACGGTCGAGGACACGAACGGAGATGCCAGCCCGACGCTCGTCGGGGCGAACGGCCCGGTGAACGAGGTCCCCTCGGCGTGCAAGACGTGGCTCGTCACCGGGACGCTCGCGGCCGGCGCGGTGCACGCCTACGAGTACACGCTGCCCGAGGGTGGTTACGCCATCGCGAGCACGTACACGGGGGCCGTCGGCCAGTGCGATCAGGATCTCATGCTCGACGTGCGCGTGGGGAAGATCGATCCGGCGAAGACGTGCGCGGATCTCGTCACGCCGTCCGACTGCAAGACCGACGGTGCCTGCGGCGACTGCGACGACGACAACGGGGTCCACGACTGCAACCGGGCGCTCGTCGTCTCGAGCGGCCAGGGGAAGGACCAGGAGAAGAAGCACCTCCGCGTCTACGCGAGGGATCCTGCCGCCGGGGGGATCTCGTACATCTTCGTGTTCGAGTCGCTCGCGGCGGGCGCGCAGGGGCCGAAGTACGAGCCCGGCTTCTCCTGCTACTGACGCGGCTCAGCGGTGCTTGCGGCGGGCGTCGCGGGCCTTCTTCTCGGCCTCACGGAGCTCGAAGAGCTTCTCCTCCTTCGCTTCCTCGACGACGAAGGGCACCATGTCCTGCTGCTGACGCGGCTCAGCGGTGCTTGCGGCGGGCGTCGCGGGCCTTTTTTTCGGCTTCACGGAGCTCGAAGAGCTTCTTCTCCTTCGCTTCCTCGACGACGAAGGGCACCATGTCCTGCTGCTGACGCGGCTCAGCGGTGCTTGCGGCGGGCGTCGCGGGCCTTTTTTTCGGCTTCACGGAGCTCGAAGAGCTTCTTCTCCTTCGCTTCCTCGACGACGAAGGGCACCATGTGCTCCCGCTGCTCGAAGTCGACGCGCGCGCGGTTCGCCTCGCGCGTCGACGGGAAGGGCCCGATCCGGACGCGGTGCCAGGTGCCCCGACCGGGGAGGCTCGCGGGCTCGACGTAAGCGCGGTGTCCGCGGCGCCGCAGGACGTTCGCGAAGGCCGTGGCCTCGCCCTCGGTGCGGAAGGACGCGACCTGGAGCACGACGGCGCCGGGGCGCCCCGCCTCGACCATCGGACCGTTCACAGCCTCGCTCGCTCGATCCTTCGCCTGTACGGTGAGCGGATCGCGAGGCTCTGTCACGACGGGTGAGGCGCCGAGGATGCGTTGGGCGGGCAGGGGGACCACCGGCAGGCGATCGCCCGGAGGCGGCGGCGCGGTCGGCGAGCCCGGTGGGAGCACGAAGGGCGTCGAGCCTGCAGGGGCAGCGCCGCGGGGCCCCTGGAGCGCCGCGAGGGCGGTCGTCGGGTTGTCCCCGTCCGACAGGATCTGCGGGAAGGTGACGTCGTCCGCGGTGAGATCGGGGCGCTTCGCGCTCGCGGCGCCCTGAGCCTTCGTCGCGAGGTCGTCGAGCGCCGTCACGCCACGGCCGGGGGGAGCGCTCGGCTTCTTCGCGACGGCGGCCAGCGCGAACACGATCGCGGCCGTGCCGAGGGACGCGAGGACGATCGTGCCGAGGCGGCCCGTGCGGCTGCGCTCGTCTTCCTGGATCTGGTCGATGTCTCGAAGGGCCATGGTGCTCGAGGGGAGGCAGAGCCCCTGAGGATGAGGCGCGCCTCTAGGGGCGCCAAGGACCTACAGGGAGCGCCTCCGACAGGCCAACTTCGCGGCCCGCTTCGCGCTTTACACGGCGCGCGCTTGCCTCCACCCTGCTGGACCCTGGCGATGTCCGACCGTCGACACCTGCCGCTCGTCCCGCTACCGGAGCCGACCTCGCGCCGCGCGGGCCCGCGCGATCGGGGGCTGCTCACGGTCACGGGCGGCGTGGACGCGGGGCGGCTGATCTCGGTGCCGGAGGGGCTGGTCGTCACGCTCGGGCGGTCCCCGGAGGTGTCGGTGCAGCTCTCGGACGAGAGCCTCTCGCGCGCCCACGCGAGGCTCGCGAGCGTCGGTGGCGAGCACACCATCACCGACTGCGGTTCGACCAACGGGACCTACGTGAACGACCGGCGCATCCTCGACGTGGTCCGCCTGAAGGACGGGGACCGCGTGCAGCTCGGCGCGTCCACCGTGCTCCGCTTCTCGCTCGTCGACGCGGCCGAGGAGCGAGCGCTCCGAGGCGTCCAGGAGGCCGGGACGAAGGACGCCCTCACCGGGATCGCGAACCGGAGGACCCTCGACGAGCGCCTCGCGCACGAGATCGCGCTCGCGGCCCGGCACGGCGACGAGCTCAGCGTGATCATGCTGGACGTCGATCATTTCAAGCGCGTGAACGACACGCACGGCCACCTCGCGGGCGACGCGGTCCTTCGGGCGCTCGCGCGCGCGGTCGAGGAGGTGCTCCGCGCCGGGGACTTCGTCGCGCGCTACGGGGGCGAGGAGTTCGTCGTCGTGGCGCGGGGGGTCGACGTGGTCCACGCGCGGGCGATCGCGGATCGTGTCCGGCTCTGGATCACCGAGCTCGTCGTGCCCTTCGACGGTGAGGAGCTCCGCGTGACGGTCAGCGCGGGCGTCGCGTCGCTCGCGTGCTGCGGAGCGTCTCCCGGGCGCGAGAAGCTCCTCGCGCTCGCCGACGAGCGCCTCTACCGAGCCAAGCGTCTGGGCCGCAACCGTGTCGTCGGCGCCGAGCCCGCCGAAGGCCCATGACGCGACCGCGTGGGCGCGCGGGACCGGCCGAGCCAAGATCGCATCGTCGGCGCAGGGATCGGGAAAATGGGCGCCGAGCCCGCCGAAGGCCCATGACGCGACCGCGTGGGCGCGCGGGACCGGC
>CAYNEK010000011.1:50255-64754 GCA_964396175.1 uncultured Polyangiaceae bacterium
CGAGCCAAGATCGCATCGTCGGCGCACCGATCGGGAAAATGGGCGATGAGATGGCCGGACAGTGGCGTTTTCCCTCATGGGCGCGGTATGAGGCGAGGGTCATGAAGCCCGCCTGGTCCGCGCTCGCCCTCCTCGCCTTTGCGCTCGCCTCGTCAGAGGCGCTCGCGCAGCAGCCACCGGGGATCGGGATCACCTGGGGTAGCGGCACCGGCACACAGACCTGGGGGCCTCCGCCGCCGCAGGTGGGTCCGTCGTACGGATCGTCGTCGGGCCAGTCGTCCGATCTCGAGATCGGGACGCTCTACGTGGCGAGCGCGGCCTACGGCGTCGGCGCGGGCGTCTGGATCGACGCCGAGTTCGGCGTGAAGGAGAACGCGATCCGCTTCATCCCGCCCGCCATCCTCGGCGTCGGGGCGCCCATCGGAGTCTACTTCCTCGACCACCCACCGATGCCGCGCGGCGTCCCGGCGGCGATCAGCTCGGGCATGTTCATCGGAGCGGGCGAGGGGATGGGGATCTGGAGCTACCAGTACGTCAAGTCCTCGGCGAGCGACCAGTGGGGCTTCACGGGCATGGCGCGCAGCGTCTTCATCGGCTCGACGCTCGGCGGGATCGGCGGCGCGGCGATGGGCTACCTGCAGGCGCCGTCACCGAAGCAGAGCCTCTTCATGAGCAGCGCGGTCCTCTGGGGCGCGGGGATCGGCTCGATGTTCGGCTACGGCTCCACGTCGAAGGACAAGCCCTACGCCGAGGCCAACGACAGCGCGAGTCTCGGCGGGCTCATCGGCTACAATGTGGGGCTCCTCGGCGCGGCGGGGCTCTCGACGGTGTGGGTCCCGACCTACCGCAACATCGCGTTCATGTGGGCGGGCGCGGGGGCGGGCGCGGCGGCTGGCTTCATCGCCTTCCCCTTCTCGCCGAACCGACGGTACCTCGTCTTCCAGGGGACCGCGACGACCCTCGGCCTCGCCGCAGGCGCCGTCTTCACGCTCGACGATCCCGACGACTTCGCGAAGACCGACCCGTACGGGCGCCCCAAGCAGGCGCTCGCGTCGATCACCGGCGTCGGGCCGATGGCGGTGCAGGGCGGCATGGGCGCCCAGGTGACGGGCGTCCTCTTCTGAGCTCGACACGCCGTGCGTGAGACGCCGAAGGCGGACGCGACGACGACCGGCGACGGGCGTCCCCTTCTGAGCTCGACACGCCGTGCGTGAGACGCCGAAGGCGTACGGGACGACGACGGCCGACGGGCGCCCCCCTCCGGGCTCGCCGCGCTGGCGCCCGCGCACGACGACAGGTGACGGGCGTCCTCTTCCGGGCTCGCCGCGCTGGCGCCCGCGCGGGACACCCGTCGACGATTTTACCCGAGAACACGATGATGATCTGCCGCGCTGGCGCCCGCGCGGGGCGCCCTCGGTCGAGCGCTCGTCGCGCGGCGCGCCGGCCCTGGGCGTCGACGCTCCCGGCTACCCGCGCGGTGTGGACCCTGCTAACCGCTCCGTGACGCATGGCGACGCTCAAGCACTTCTCTCCCGGCGGGCAGCCCATCGTCTACGGCATCCACAAGCCGATGACGACGCTGGGGAAGGCGCTCGGGAACGACCTCGTCGTCGAGGGCGCCGGCGTCGCCGATCACCACGCCCAGGTCCTCTTCGACGGCCGCGACTTCTCTCTCTCCGAGCTCGATCCGCGCGCCGACATCGCGATCAACGGCAAGAAGAAGCGCAGGGCGCGGCTCGTGCACGGCGACAGGGTGGAGCTCGGCGCGGCGCAGATCGCCTTCAGCATGTTCGCCGAGCCCCAGCGCGCCGTCGAGCCGGACGGCGCGCCGGCGGGCGGAGATCTCCCGGGCGTGCAGAAGCTCTTCGGCTTCTCCGAGCGGCTGATGGCGCGCGGCTCGATGGAAGAGATCTTCGACACGATGCTCGGCGACATCGTCGAGCTGACGGGCGCGGATCGGGGGCTTCTGCTCCTCGTCGACGACGCCGCGCGCGAGGGTGGCGTGGCGGATCCGAGGCGGCTCGTCGTGCGCGCCGCGCGCAACGTCCGTCACGGCGCGCTCGCGGACGCGCACGGCGGCGTGTCCGACTCCATCGTCCAGAAGGTCGTCGAGGACGGTCGGCCGCTCATCGTCTCGGACGCGATCACCGACACGCATTTCGGCAAGAGCGAGTCGGTCGTCGCGCTGAACCTCTCGTCCGTCATGTGTGTCCCGCTCCTGCGCGGCGGGGACGTGATCGGCGTCCTCTACGTCGGATCGAACAGCGTGAAGCACCTCTTCGAGCGCGCGCACCTCGATCTGCTCACCGTCTTCGCGTCGCAGGCCGCGCTCATCCTCGAGAACGCGATGCTCCTCTCGGCGCTCCGCGCCGACAAAGAGAAGCTCAAGGCCGAGCTCGGCGACAAGCGCTTCGGCGAGATCATCGGGACCTGCCCCTCGATGCTCGACATCTTCCGCAAGCTGCAGAAGGTGGCGACGACGGACATCAGCGTGCTCATCACGGGCGAGACGGGCACCGGCAAGGAGCTCATCGCGCGCGAGCTGCACCGCCGATCGAACCGCGCGAGCGGCCCCTTCGTCACCATCAACTGCGGCGCCATCCCCGAGAACCTCATCGAGAGCGAGCTCTTCGGCCACGTGAAGGGCGCGTTCACCGGGGCCATCGCGTCCCGGCCCGGGAAGTTCCAGGCCGCCGACGGCGGCACGCTCTTCCTCGACGAGATCGGCGAGCTGCCGCTGAACCTGCAGGTGAAGCTCCTCCGCGCGCTCCAGGAGCGCGTCGTCCACCGCGTCGGCGACGCGCGACCCGAGAAGGTCGACATCCGCGTGGTCGCCGCGACCAACCGCACGCTCGAGGACGAGATCAAGGCGGGCCGCTTCCGCGAGGATCTCTACTACCGCCTCAACGTGGTGAACCTCTGGCTCCCGCCGCTCCGCGAGCGCGGCGAGGACGTGCTCATCATCGCGAAGGCCCTCCTCTCGAAGTTCGCGGACGAGCTCGGCTCCGAGGTGCGTGGCTTCGCGCCGCAGGCCCTCGCCTCGATCCGGCGCCACCCCTGGCCCGGCAACATCCGCGAGCTCGAGAACCGCATCAAGAAGGCGATCGTCCTGGCGGACGGCGCCCTGCTGACGGCGAGGGATCTCGAGGTCGACGAGGAGGCGCAGTCGCTCATCTTGCCGCTCGAGAAGGCGAAGGAGGAGTTCCAGCGGCGGTACGTCCTCGAGGCGCTCGAGCGCAACCACGGCAACCGGACGCAGACCGCGCGGGACCTCGGCGTCGACCCGAGGACCATCTTCCGATACCTCGAGAAGGAGCAGCACCCCATGCCGAGCGCCGCCGGCGGCGTGGCGAAGGAAGGGGGAGAGGCGTGACGCGCGCGCGGTCTCGCTGGGCCCTGACCGTCCTCCTCACGTCCGCCGTGGCGGGCGCCGTCGGCGGGTGCGATCGCCAGCAGAAGTCGCTCGAGGACCGCGCGAAGGCCGCGGCGTCGTCGAGCCCAGGCGGGCTCACGCCCGAGCAGGCGGCGCGGGTGATCGCGAAGGTCGGCGATCGGACGATCACGCTCGGCGAATATGCCGCCACGCTCGAGCGGATGAACGAGTTCGATCGCATGCGGTACCAGGCCCCCGAGAAGCGCAAGGAGCTCCTCCAGGAGATGATCGATCTCGAGCTGCTCGCGACCGAGGCGCGCCGTCGTGGGCTCGACAAGACGCCCGCCCAGGAGGAGCTCCGCCGGCAGATCCTCCGCGACGCGCTCCTCGCCGAGGCGCGCAAGGGGCTCCCGCTCGCCCAGGAGCTGCCCATCGCCGACGTCCGCAAGTACTTCGATACGCACCGCGACGAGTTCCGCGAGCCGGAGCGACGGCGGGTCGCGGCCTTCGGGATGAAGGACAAGGCGCTCGCCGAGCGATCGCTCGCGGACGCGAAGAGGGCGACGGCGATGGAATGGGGGCGACTCGCCCTGAAGCTCGCGGAGCCGAAGCTCGTGCAGGGGCCATCCCAGCCGGTCGAGTCGGTCGCCGATCTCGGGATCGTGGGCCCTCCCGACGATCCGAAGGGCGATCACCCGCGCGTGCCCGACGCGCTGCGCCGCGCCGTCTTCGAGGTGAAGGGCGACGTCGGCGCCGTCCTCGATCAGGTCATCTCCGCGGATGGCCGGTGGTGGATCGTGCGGTTGGCCGGGCGGTCGGACGCGCACGAGCGCTCCTTCGCCGAGGCCGAGCGCAGCATCCGCGGCATCCTCGTCCAGCAGCTGATGCACGCCCGTACGAAGGCGCTCGAGGCCGAGCTCGAGAAGCAATTCCCCGTGTCGATCGACGAGGCAGAGCTCGCGAAGATCTCCGGCCCGGCGGCGCTGCCGTCCCCCTCCTCGAGCCATGCCGCGCCTCCTGTCGCTGCCTCTCGCTGAGCGCCCCGCGGCGAGCATGGACGAGGGGTGGCAGGGCGAGCTTCGTCGCGCCACGACGACGCTCGAGGCGCTCGAGGCGGCGGTGCGGCTGACGGACGACGAGCGCGAGGGGACGCGCCGGGCGCTCGGCGAGGGCTTCCCGATGTCGATCACGCCGCACTACCTGTCGCTGATCGATCCGGACGATCCGTCGTGCCCCATCCGGAGGCAGGCGATCCCACGCGCAGCCGAGGCCGTGCGCGTCCCCGGCGATCTCGACGACCCGCTGGGCGAGGAGGTGCACGAGGTCGCGCCCGAGCTCGTCCAGCGCTACCCGGATCGGGTCCTCCTGCTCGCGACCGATCGGTGCGCGGTGTACTGCAGGTTCTGCACGCGCTCTCGCATGGTCGGCGGCGGCGGCGGCGCGCGGAGCGACGATCGGCTGGCGCCCGCGCTCCGTTACATCCGAGAGCACCCCGAGGTGCGAGACGTCATCGTCTCGGGCGGCGATCCGCTGGCCATGGCCACCTCGAAGCTCGCGCGCCTCGTCGCCGAAATACGAGCGATCGCTCACATCGACACGATCCGCCTCGCCACGCGAGCGCCGGTGACCCTCCCGTCTCGCGTGACGGACGAGCTCGTCCGGGCGCTCCGCCCGCATCATCCGATCTGGGTGATGACGCACTTCAACCACCCGAAGGAGCTCGCGCCCGCCGCGCGCGAGGCGTGCGAGCGGCTCGCGGACGCTGGCTTCCCGGTGATGAACCAGACCGTGCTCCTGCGCGGGGTGAACGACGACGCCGCGGTCCTCGAGGCGCTCTTCCGCGGGCTCGTGCGCGCGCGCGTCCGCCCATACTACCTCTTGCAGGCCGATCCCGTGAAGGGCACGGGGCACCTGCGCACGCCGCTCGCCAAGGGGCTCCAGCTGATGAAGGCGCTGCAAGGGCGCGTCTCCGGGATCGCGCTCCCGAAGTTCGTCGTCGACACGCCCGGCGGGATGGGCAAGGTGCCGCTCGTCCCCGACGCGATCGTCGGCACGAGGCCCGGCGAGACCGATCTGGAGACCCACCGCGGCGTCGTCGTGACGTACCGCGATCCGCCGTAGCGAGCCCCGGGTGGCATCCTTCGTCGGCGCGATCGCTCGAGCGGCGGCAGGCCGCGGCCGGTCCAGGCTGGCGCTCCGCGACCCGTGTGCCGCTCGTGGACGCGCGCCCCCGCGACGCGCCGAGCCCACACCCCATGCGTCAATCCGGGTACGCGGCGCCGAAGGCTCGCTCGAGATCGCTGGTGAGCGACGTGAGCGCTTCTTGGGGTGAGCCTGCCGCGCGCGCTTCTCGGACGCACACGAGGGCGGCGACGTGCCTCTTCCGCGCGATGAAGGCGCGGGCGAGGAGCGGCCAGACGGTCTCTCCGGTCGCGCCCAGGTTGACCGCCCGGCGGAGCGGCGCGATGGCCTCGCCGGCGCGGCCCGCGTCGAGCAACGCGCTGCCGAGGCGTCGGAAGACCTCGCCGGCGATGAGCCCGTCCTGGGCGTACTGGACCGCGAGGCGGAAGATCTCGCCGCCGCCCTCTGGGTCGCCGAGCGCGAAGCAAGCGCTCGCGAGGAGGGCGAGCCCCTTGGCGATGAGCGTGCGCGCCTCGACGCCGATCTGCTGCCCGTCAGGGGTCCGAATGAAGATGGCGAGCGGCGCGGGCCACGCGCCGAGCAGCGCGCGGACCTTGGCGTAGTCGCCGGCGGCGTCGGCGGCCTCCGCGTCGCCGACCTTGCCGAGATCGATCGAGCCGCGGCTCGATTGCGTGAGCCGATCGAGCTCGTCGCGCACCTGGGCGCGGAGGCGCACGCGGAAGCTCTCGAGCTCGTACACCTCGTCGACGCCGTCCCGTGACAGCTCGACCGATGACCCCGCCTCGGTCACGACGAGCGTGCGGAGGCTGTAGCCGTAGATGGGCGCGAGCAGCAGGTTGCGGACCCCGATGTGGAGCTGGACCGCCTCGAAATCCGTCGACCGCTGGGGCGCTGAGGCCTGGACCTCGTCCGCGAGCAGCGCCGCGACCAGCCGCCGCCGGAACTCGCCCAGCGAGAGGCGCTGTGGCTCGACGTCCTCGTCGTCGCCGCCGCCCGTCACGAAGTCGACGACGGAGGCGTCGTTGTTGCGTCGATCGACGCTGAGCGCGGTGATCCTCGCGCCCGTGATGAGCGAGAACGCGACGAACCGCTCGCCCACGATGTCGCAGAGCGCCTGGAAGCTGCCGATCCCCTCCCCGATGCGCTCGAACCATCCGTCGGTGCGTACCGCGTCGAGGGGGAAGCGCGTCGGGCTCATCGAGCAGGGCAGCGGATCATGCCCACGATCGACGTCGAAGTCACCTTCTTCTGGAGCGCCCGCGCTGCCAGTGCCTGCAGAGGGGCTTGACGCCGCACCCCGCGCAGCGCTCCTCGTCCCGGTGCGAGGGACAGTCTCGGGCCATCCCGAGGTGGCAGAGCGAGAAATCGAAGCGCACCGGATCCCGTGGATCGAGGCGCCGGAGCTGGGCGGTGACCTCCTCGGCGAGGGCGTAGCTCGCGCCCTTGCGATCGGTCAGGCGGAGGTTGCGCGAGAGACGCGAGAGGTGGACGTCCATCGGGACGAGCAGGAGGGCCGGGGAGACGCGGGACCAGAGCCCGAGGTCCACACCGTCGTCCGGGCGCACCATCCACCGGAGGTACAAAAAGAGCCGCTTGCTCGCGCTCGGTCCATCCGGATCCGGGAGGATGTGCGCGGCGCCGCGGGTCGTCAGGTGGTCGAGGCCGCCCGCCGCGCGGATCTCGTGGACGAAGGCAGCGAGCGCCGGACGGAGCGCGCGCGCCTCGTCGAGCAGCGTGGCGAGCCGGTCGCCGAGCGTCCCGTGGACGCGCTGCACGCGGCGAGCGCCGACGAGCAGCGCGGTGAGCTCGGCCGCACCGTACAGTCGGTGACGGAAGCCTCGGAGCCTCCGCGCGACCTCTCCGGGGTGATCGGCCGCGCGGCTGAGCGGGGCGCCGAGCCGCGTGAGCACCTCACGACCCTTCGCGACGACGACGTCCGCGTTCCCGAAGGCGAGGCTCGCGACGACGAGCCCGGCGAGCTCGCGATCGAGGGGACCGTGGACCGCGCGGACGACCGACACCGGGTCGCGTGCGAGCCGTGCGGTGACGTCGGTGTCCCTCTCGACGGCGCGCAGCACGACGCCAAGCTCGTCGAGCCCCTCGCCGCTCGGCGAGGGCACGGCCTCCTCGGTGGTCGTCGGTGCGGCGTGGGCCGTGCCTCGGGGAGGCCTCGGGCGTCGTCCGTCGGGCGCGGTGACGACGGCGGGACGGCTGGTCTTCCGTGGGGACCGGATCATTCTTCTTTACGATAGGGGAAGGGCTCGCGGCGGGGAGCGTACATGACATCGCTGCCATGCTCCCGAGAACGAGCCGCTCCACCGTCGTCCCCGCGAGGACTCGCCCGCTCGCCCGGGGCGCGGACCCGCTCTCCCGCGCCGCGCTCCGCGTGCTGCCGGAGGACCGAGCCCTCGCGCTTCGCCTGCTCGACGGGCTGCGCGCGCGCCGCGAGATCGCCCTGTCCGACGCCGCCGTGTTCGTGGAGTCGAGCGGCCGCGCATGATCCTCCTGTGTCCCAGAGACGAGCCGACCTCCGTCCGGGAGGGTGGCGGGCGGAGGTCGGGAAGGAAGTGGAGGCGCGGCGGGTAAGACGAAGATCCTCGTCGGGCGGGTCGTCTCGTCGAGCCTGGCGCCTGGGATTGTGGCGGGCGCGGTGCGTGTCGCACCGCGCCTGAGCGATGCGCTGGCTCGTCGGGCCACGTTGCCGGTGCGAAGCGAGCGCGAGCTGGCTGCGCGCGCTCGTCGCGACCGCCTCGACCCAAGCGAGCGCCCGGTCGGGCCGAGCGCGGCCGTCGTCAGTCCTCGGAGATCTTGTCGCGCGCGTCGCTCGTTGCGGCGAGCTTCGGCAGATCCTCGTCGTCGTCGTCCATCGTCTCCTCCTCGTCCTCGTCGTCCAGATCGTCGCTCTTGGCGATGATCGGGAGACGACGGCGGCCCACCGGACCCTCGTCGACGAAGTCATGGAGCGCGTACATCTCGGCGCCGGCCTTCACCTTGGCCATCGCGCGCACCTCGAGCTGGCGGATGCGCTCGCGCGTGAGGTTCGTGAACGCGCCGACGTCCTCGAGCGTCGTGTAGCCACGGTCGGCGATGTCGAGGGAGCACGACTCCTTCATGTCCTCGACCTCGAGATCGGGGAAGTTCAGCTTGATGGCGCCCGTCTTGGCCTGGACGTCCAGGAAGAGGTGATACTTGCACGAGACGTACGGGCACGGGCGCGGGATGTCCGCGCAGTCGGCGCGCGTCCGGGGCTTCCAGTAGTCGATCTCGGGGTAGAGCATCCGACCGAGCTCGATCTCTCGCTTCGTCATGCGCTTCACGCTGATGGTGCGCGCGCGGACGGGCCGCTTCCTGCGCGAGCGCCGCTGCTCGCGGGTGATGGTCTCGTCGGTCTTCAGCGCGAGCGAGCCCTCTGCTCCCAAGGCCAGAGCGGGCCTCTCGTCGTCGTGGGTCGTGGCTGCCTCGGTCGTCGCGTCGTCGTCGTGGTTGGTCATCGTGTCCGTCTCCGGCGTGGTCATCGTGGGTGCGAAGGGCAGGGCGCTCGGAGGCACGCCGGGGCCTTGCGCCCGGCGCTCCTCGAGCCCGACCAGGTGCCTCACCTGCTCGTGCTCGCGCGCTGCGTGTCGAACTGGAACCGCTGTCTCTCGTCTCGCCCGGCCGACCCGCAGCCGAACTTCGTAACCCGAACTTCCACTTCCTTCTTGCGTCGTGTGGTCGCCGACGCGCCGTGGGATCAGCCCACCGCGCGCGCCAGCTCCGCCTCTGCGATGAGTCTCCCTTCGATGCTCGTCAGCCTGCTCACGAGCTCCTTGGCCTGCTTCTTGGCCGTCCGCACGTCGGCGGACAGCGCTCGCCCGAAGGTGGTGTCGTCGGCGCGCGCCCGCTTGTCGAAGGCGACGAAGAGGCGATCGAGGGTGCGGGAGAGCTCGTCGAGATCGTCCCGCGCGAAGAGCACGTCGCGCTTCATCTCCTCGATGGTGACGTTGCGCGCCATGAGCTCCCGGATGGTGACGATGCGGCGCAGCACCGAGACGGGGTAGAGCCCCGTCGAGCCCTTGTGCTTGCCCTTCTGCCCCACGCGGACGCTGCGCGGCAGGACCCCTTGCTGGACGTACTTGCGCAGCGTCGCTTCGGAGATGGCGACGCCATGCTCCTCGAAGATCGCGAGAATTTGCGCCGACGTGAGCCCGTGAGGATGATCCCTCTCGAGCTCCTTCAGCGTCGTCTCGGTCAGCGTCTTCGTCATCGGCGCGGGTCCTCAGGTGCGCCGGAAGGTAAGGTATTCAGTAGAAAATCGTCAACGCGAGAGTCTCACTTTATTTTGTGACCCATCACGTAACTGCCTAATTTTTGGCCGCAGATCGGTGATGATCTGACATTGTTTGTCAGTATGGAAAAACTATAATCGATCCCGGTCGCCTCGTGGCGGCGCTCATAGATCCTGCTCGCGGGCCGCGCCAACTTCCGCGGCCGGCTTGCACGGAAGTTGTCCTGCGGGCCCGCGGCGCTCGGGCGCATCGTGTAGAAGGCGTGCCCGTGCTCCCGCTCTCCGACACGCGCGACCTCGACGCCAAGGGCGTGCGCATGCGCGTCGTCGAGTACGGCGGGGGCGCGCCGCTCCTCCTCCTGCACGACGTGCTCATGACGGGCCAGGCCTTCGACGGCGTCGTGCCCGCGCTCGCCAAGCTCTTCCGTGTCGTCGTGCCAGACTTGCCGGGGTTTGGCGACAGCGAGAAGCCCTCTCCCACGCGCTTCCGGTACGTCGTCGAGAGCTTCGCCGAGTGCGTCGCCGACGTCATCGCGGGGCTGTCGCTCGGCCGGGCGCACGTGCTCGGCCACGGGCTCGGCGGCAGCGTCGCGCTCACCCTCGCGGTCGAGCACCCCGAGTTCGTCGACAGGCTCGTCCTCGTCGACCCGCTCGTCTACCGCGTGCCGGGGCGCACCTCGCTCCTCGAGACGCCGGTGCTCGGCGGCTTCCTCTTCAAGCAGCTCCTCGGGCGCGCGCTGTTCCGGAAGAGCTTCCGCGATCGGGTCTTCGCGAGCGGCTTCCCGTTCCCGCTCGCGCTCGTCGACGGCTTCTACGACGCCTTCAATTCGCCCGCCGCGCGCGAGAGCGCGCGAGCGACGCTGAGGAGCCTCATCGACACCCAGACGACGGAGGCGCGCGTCGGGCGCGTGACGGCCCCGACGCTGGTCGTCTGGGGCCGCGCGGACTGGCTGTGTCCGTCGCCCTTCGCGCCGCGGCTCGTGCGCGAGGTGTCGGCCGCGCGGCTCGAGGTGATGGAGACGGGCCACGCGCCGCACATCGAGGCGCCCGAGGCGTTCGCGTCCATCGTGGGCCGCTTCCTCTCGGGAGCGAAGGGGTGAGCCTCCTCGGCCGTGTCCTCGGGGAGCGCGCCGCGCGGCAGCTCGCGAGGAGCCCGTCCTTCCGGGTGGGCGCGGCGCTCGTCGTCGCGCTCTTGGTCCTCGCGCTCGTCGTCCCCCTCGTCGTCGGCGACCCGAACGCGAGCGACTTCGCGCACGGGATCGCACAGGACGGCTCGCCGGGCGGCCCGACGGCGCGGCACCTCCTCGGGACGGACAACATCTTCCGCGACGAGCTCGCGCGGCTGGCGCACGGCGCGCGCCTGTCGCTCGCCATCGCGGTCTTCGCGACGGGGATCTCGACGGCGTTGGGCGCGCTCGTCGGGATCGTCTCCGGCTACTACGCCGGGCGCGCGGTCGACACGATCGCGATGCGCGTCGTCGACGTGCTCTTGTCCTTCCCGTACCTCTTGCTCGTGATGGCGATCGGCGCGGCGCTCGAGCGCACGAGCGCGCTCACCGTGCTCCTCGTCCTCGGGCTGACGAGCTGGCTCGGGACGGCGCGGCTCGTGCGCGCCAAGACGCTCGAGGTCCGCGAGAAGGGCTTCGTCGAGGCGGCGCGGGCGCTCGGCCTGTCGGAGGCGCGGCTGCTCCTCCGCCACGTCTTGCCCAACGTCGTCTCGACGCTGGTCGTCGTCTCGACCGTCAGCATGTCGACGATGATCCTCGCCGAGAGCGTGCTCTCGTACCTCCAGGTCGGGGTGCAGCCCCCCACGGCGACCTGGGGGCGCATGCTCTTCGAGGGGCAGGCGTCGATGACCCTGACCCCGAGGCTCGTCGCCTTGCCGGGGCTCTTCATCCTCGCGAGCGTGCTCGGCTTCAACCTGCTCGGCGAGGGGCTGCGCGACGCGCTCGACCAGCGGAGCGTGCGGTGAGGCGCGCGGCGCCCTTGCTCGTCGTCGCGCTCGGGCTCGTCTCCTGCGGCCCCGACGGCGTGAAGCCCCCCATCGCGAAGGGCTCGACGTCGCCCGCGCCCGTCCGCGGCGGCGTCCTCCGGCTCGCCACGTACACCGATCTTCGCACGCTCGACGCGGCGACGGCCTTCGACGAGGTGGCGAACGTCGTCGAGCAGCTCCTCTACATGCAGCTCGTCACGCTGCGCCCCGACGGCGGCGTCGAGGGCGATCTGGCCGAGTCCTTCACGCGGAGCGACGACGCGCTCACCTACACCTTCCGCCTCCGCGAGGGCGTGCGCTTCCACGACGGGAGCCCGGTCTCTGCCGCGGACGTGAAGCGCTCGCTCGAGCGGGCGCTGTCCCCCGACACGCCCTGCCCGGTCTCGAGCTTCTACGAGCGCATCGACGGGTACGCCGACTACGTCGGGCGGAGAGCCGACGAGCTCCGCGGCGTGCGCGTCGTCTCGGATCACGTCGTCGAGATCCACCTCTCCGAGCCCGACGCCACCCTGCTCAGCGTGCTCGCGCTCCCCATCGCGGCGGTCGTCTGCCCGTCCGCGGGCCGCGCGTTCGATCGCTCCTTCTCGCTCCGCCCTTGCGGCTCGGGGCCCTTCCGGCTCGAGCGCTGGGAGCCCGGGCAGCGCGTCGTGCTCCGCCGCTTCGAGGGCTACCACCGTCCAGAGCTTCCATACCTCGATGGGATCGTCATCGAGCTCGGGGTCCCGCCCTTCACGCAGCGGTTCAAGTTCGAGTCCGGCGAGCAGGACATGATCCGCGACCTCACGTACGCCGACTACCGGAAGTACGTCGCGAGCCCCGACTGGCGCGACAACGGGGTGTGGGAGCCGGCGAAGGCGGTCCACTCGATCTTCCTCAACACGGAGCTGCCGCCCTTCGATCGGCGCGAGGTGCGCCGGGCGGTCGCCTTTGCGATCGATCGCGACCAGATCGCCAAGGTCCGCCCCGGCGTCACCACGCCCGCGACGCGGCTCATCCCGCCGGCGGTCCCTGGACACGATCCGACGCCAGGCCAGCGCCACGATCTCGACGAGGCGCTCCGGTCCATGGCGCGGGCGGGCTACGCCTTCGATCCGAGGACGGGCAAGGGCGGGTACCCGGAGGAGATCGACTACGTCGCCGTCGCGGGGAGCTTCGACCAGGAGGCGGCCGAGCTCTATCAGCAGCAGCTCGCGAAGATCGGGATCCGGATCCGGTTGAAGATGGTGTCGTGGTCCGCGTACCTCGCCGAGACCGCGCGCCGCGGGACGACGAAGATGGGCTCGGACGGCTGGGCGATGGACTTCCCGGATCCGAGCGATTTCTTCGAGCCGATCTTGTCGTCCAAGGCCATCTCGGACGAGGACTCACAGAACCGCGCCTTCTTCTCGGACGCCGCCTTCGACGCGCTGCTCGCCGAGGCGCGCCGAGAGCCCGACCCGGCGAAGCGGCTCGAGATCTACCACCGCGCCGAGCAGCGGATCATCGACGAGGTGCCCTGGGTGATGAGCTACTACAAGCGCTGGTACGAGCTCTTCCACGGCTACGTTCACGGGTACACCCCGCACCCGTCGCTCACGCAGCGCGTCCGCTTCGTGTGGCTCGATGGCGCGCAGCGACGAAGGCTCACGCGCGGCCCTGGCGCCCCTCGGGCGCTCCCTGCGTGGCTCGGAGCGCTGCGATGAGCGGGCTCCGCCGCGTCCTCGGTCGCCTCGGCTTCTCGGTCGTCGTCATCGTGTCGGTGGTGACGCTCACCTTCCTGGTGAACCACGCGCTCCCCGGCGATCCGGCGCGCGTCGTCACCGGCCCTCAGGCGCGCCCCGCGGACGTCGAGCGGGTGCGCCGTCAGCTCGGGCTCGATCGCCCGCTGTGGGTGCAGTACGGCCTCTTCGCGCGGCGGCTCGTGCACGTGGGTCCGCGCGAGATCTCGCGGAAGGATCCCGCGCACGAGAGCTGCTCCTCGGTCGGGCTCTCGCTGCACGTCGATCTCGGCATGAGCTACCAGCAGCGCAAGCCCGTCACCGTGCTCGTCGCGGAGCGGCTGCCGGCGACGGTCCTCCTGGCCGTCTCGGCGCTCCTCGTCCAGGTGGGGCTCGGCGTCTTCGCCGGGGCCGTCGCCGCGCGGCGCCGAGGCTCGCTCGTCTCGGAGGGGATCGTGCTCGTCACCCTGCTCGGCATCTCGGTGCCGACCTTCCTCATCGCGCTGGGGCTCCAGGTGCTGTTCGCCTACCGGCTGCGCGTCTTGCCCTTCGATGGCATGGCGCACGGGGGTGTCGTCCTGCCGGCGCTCACGCTGGGCCTCTGGGGCGCGGCGTATTACACGAGGCTCGTGCGCGACGAGGTGCTGAACCAAGAGGCCGAGCAGTACGTCCGCACCGCGCTCGCGAAGGGCGCGACGAGGACACGCGTGCTCGTCGTGCACGTGCTGCGCAACACGCTGCTCCCGCTGATCACGGTGGTGGGGCTCGACTTCGGGGCGCTCATCGGCGGCGCGATCGTGACGGAGAAGATCTTCCGCTGGCCTGGCATGGGGAGCCTCTCGGTCGACGCTGTCGTGTCGCGTGACGGGCCCGTCGTGATGGGGACCGTCATCGTCGCCTCGACGGCGATCGTGCTCGCGAACCTCGCGGTCGACGCGTCGTACGCCCTGCTCGATCCGCGCGTGAGGCGCGCGTGACGGCGATCGTGCTCGCGAACCTCGCGGTCGACGCGTCGTACGCCCTGCTCGAT
>CAYNEK010000011.1:64854-70782 GCA_964396175.1 uncultured Polyangiaceae bacterium
CCGCGCGTGAGGCGCGCGTGAGCGGGCAGGACTGGGTGCGTAGGATCCGTGAGCACGCGGCGGGCGACGAGGCCGAGGCGCGGAGCCAGGCGCGGATCGTGGGGCATCTCGAGGGTGGGGGGGATCCGTTCGCGCGGACGCGTTGGGACGGGCACGTGACGGGCTCGGCGTTCGTGCTCGACGCGGCGGGCGAGCGGCTCTTGCTCCTCTTCCACGCGAAGCTCGAGCGGTGGCTCCAGCCGGGAGGGCACGGCGAGCCGGGCGAGGCGTCGGCGCTCGCGGTCGCGCTCCGCGAGGCGGAGGAGGAGAGCGGGATCGCGGGCCTCACACTGTCGGACGCGCACCCTGCGCCCTTCGATCTCGACGTGCACGTGATCCCGGCGCGCGGGGCCGAGCCCGCGCACGAGCACCTCGACGTCCGCTACGTCCTCGTCGCGCCGCCGGGCGCGTCGCCGTCCGTGCAGGCGGAGGAGGCGCGCGGGTTCCGCTGGGTGCGGCTCGAGGACGCAGCGGGCGACACCGGCGAGGTGGGCGTCGACGCGTCGGTCCGCCGCGCCGCGCGCAAGCTGCTCCTCGCGCGTCGCGCTCGCTGAGCCGAGCCCGGCTCGACGCTGCGGTAGGCGCGAGCGCGCGGAGAGGCGGCGCAGGCCGCGCCCTCGGGCGAGCCACGCGGGGGCTCGACGGCCCGCGCGGGAGCGCGCAGGCCGTCACCATGGGACGCTCCCGATCGACGCTGAGGAGCGAGCGGGCGCGGCTCGACCGGCGAGAGCGCGGTCCGCCGCCGTGGGACGCGCCGCGATGGACGCGGAGGGGTGCGCGAGCGCGGCTCGACCGACGAGAGCGCGGGCCGCCGCCGTGGGACGCGCCCGCGCCCGCGAGCTCACTTGAGAGCGCGGGCCGTCCTCGCGGGACGCCCGCGCCCGCGATCTCACTTGTCGGGCTTGACGTTCGGGCCGGCGGCGATCTTGATCTCGAACTTCGCCTTCCCGTTGTCGGTGTCGAACTCGAGCTCCGACAAGAACTTCTCGACGCACTTGGCCGCCGCGTCGGGGAATTTCCCCTCGATCTTGTGCGACGCCTTCGTGGTCTTGCCCTCGTTGTTCAGCTCGAGGGTCGTGATGAGGGTGCCGTCGACCGAGCCGGGCTCCTTCTTCAGCTCGGGATCGACGCACTTGCGCCGCAGCTTCATCGCGTTGGCCTTCACGCGGCGGAGGCCGCCGTCGACCTTGCCGCTCGTCGCCTTCGCGCTCTCGATCGTGAGGTGCACGTCGCCGGCGGCGGCCGAGTCGCTCGTCGCGGGGGCGGCGCTCGAGGCGGCGGGGGCCACGGAGCTCGCGGCCGGCGCGGAGGTGGTCGCGGGCGCGGCGGAGGTGGTCGCGGGGGCCGCGGAGGGGGTGGGCTTGGCGCCGCTGTCGCTCTTGTCGCAGCCGACGGCGGCGACGCCGAGCGCCGCAGAGATGAGGAGGACCTTGGTCGTGAGGGTCATGGTACCGCCCACGCTACTCCAGAGATGCGGTCGGTTTCCACAGCGAGCACACGGCGCGGCTCGTTTGGCCCAGCGCCGCCCCCGATCGGGCCCGCCGGACCCCGGATCCACCCCAGGCAGGCCGCGGAGGAGGCCTCGCGCCGCGGCCCCCTGGGGAGAGGTCCTCGCGGCGCGGTCGGGCTCTCTCTCACTTGGTCGGGAGGACGGTGACGAGCTTCTCCATCTCGTCGAGCTCGGCGTCGGGGCCGTTCTTCTTCGCGTCGGCGATGCGCGCGAGGGCGGCGTCCTTGTCCGCCGTGGCCTTGGTCCGGAGCGCCTTCGCGTACGCGACCGTCGCGCGGCCCTTCGCGAGCTGCACGGGGTGCTTCCCGAGCAAGTCGCCGACGGTCATCGTCGTCTCGTCGCTCTTCTTCTGGAGCGTCAGCGGCACCGTCCACGTCGCCTTCGCCTTCACCTCGTCGGTCAGCACGATGAGCGCCGGATCGCAGGCCGCGAGCACCTCGTGGAACACCATCGCGTCGCCGGGTGCGAGGTGCTGCGGATCGACGTGATCGGGCGACAGGCTCGACTGCTCGCCCGAGAAGTCGACGAGGCGCAGGTACCCAGGCACCGTCAGCTCGAGCCGCACGTCACGCGCCGCCACCTCCATCACCTCGTCGAAGCGCTTGCCGAGGATCTCGTACGCCTCGCTCTCGGTGTCGAGGAACACCGACGCGCCTCGGCCACGATCGGTGACGATGTTCATCAGGTTCTCGCCGTTGAGGCCGCCGACGTTGATCCCGACGAGGTAGATGCCCTCCTCGTCCGCCGAGTGGCTCGCCTTGCCGATGATCTCCTCGTCCGTCACGCCGACGTTCGCCTCGCCGTCGGTGATCATGACGACACGGTTCAGCTTGCTCGCGGCGTAGTGGGCCTTGGCCATCTTGTAGCCCTTGTTGAGCCCGGACGAGAGATCGGTCCCGCCGTTGGCGCTGAGGCTCTGCACGTACGCGACGAGCTTCGGATCGCTCGGCCCGCTCGCCACGTAGCCGTCGAAGGCGACGGTCTGGGCCGTGTCCCAGGTGACCATCGAGACGAGATCTCCCTTCTGGAGCTGCCCGAGCAGGGCGAGCATCGCCGCCTTCTCGCGCTCGAGGCGCCCGTCCATGCTCATGGACCCCGAGGTGTCGATGACGAAGGTGAGGTTCATCGGGCGGCGGGCGGTCGCAGGGGGCGCGACGATCGCGATCTGCAGCGTGAGCTCGGCCCCCGACAGCGTGGCGCCCGGGCGCACGGCCACGTGGTCGAGATCCGCGGGCTCGTAGCCGAAGCGGTAGTAGTTGAAGAGCTCGTACGTGCGGACGATGCCGGCCGGGACGTGGTAGCCCTTCTGGAGGAGCATGCGGATGATGGCCGGGGAGGCCATCGAGTTCGAGTCGTCGGGCGACTGGAAGAGGGTGTAGGGCTTCGTGACGTCGAGGCCCGCGCACGCGTCGGCTCCGCCCGCTCCCGCGTCGCCCGCGGCCCCGGCGTCGCCCGCGGCCCCGGCGTCGCCCGCGGCCCCGGCGTCGCCCGCCTTGCCCGCGGCCCCTCCGGTGCCCCCGATGGGTCCGGCTCCGAAGCCGCCCGAGCCCTGGCCCACGCTCGCTCCGCTCGCGCCGCTCCCGCCCCACGTACCGCCGCCGCCAGAAGCCCCAGACGGGCCGCCGGGGTTGGAGCCGCCCGTCGTGCCGGGGTGGCCGCCCTTGTTCGCGGCGCCGGAGCCGCCGCCTTGGGGCTGCCCGATCGGCGGCATCCCGTCGGTCTGCGCGTCGTAGCCCGAGTCGGAGCTGGTGCAGGCGACGAGCCCGAGGGAGAGGGTGGAGAACAGCGACACGGCGAAGGCGGCGTGGGCGAGGTGAGTGCGCATGTCGGATCGCAAGTGCAAGGCACGTGCCCACGCGCTCGCCGCGTCGATCGCCGTGGCGTGGGCCCCAAGCGTCGCCCACGGGCGCCCATGGGCGCCCATCGCCCTCGAGCCCCGCGCCTCGAGCTGGCGCCGCATCCTCACGCCACGCGCGGCCTCGGGCGGAGGAGGAGGTCCGAGCGACGGCGCGATGGCCCCCCTCGCTCACGCGGGTTCGCGCGCGGCCTCGAGCGGAGGAGGAGGTCCGAGCGACGGCGCGATGACCCCCCTCGCTCACGCGGGTTCGCGGGTGATCTCGGGCGGAGGAGGAGGTCCGAGCGACGGCGCGATGGCCCCCCTCGCTCACGCGGGTTCGCGCGCGGCCTCGGGCGGAGGAGGAGGCGGTCCTCCGAGCCCCTCACGTCGAGCGTCCTGCGGGTCCGCGCGGGCTGGCTATACTGCCCCGGAGCCCCTCATGACGCCCCTCGCCCTCGTCGAGCGCACCGTCGCGCGCTCGCTCCACCGGATCCCGCGCCGCCTCGCGCGGCGTGCGCTCCGCGGGCGCTCGCCGCGCGACGGCTTCGAGCTGGACCCGACGACCGCGCTGCTCCTCACCCTCGCGGCGCGTCTGTCGCCGCCGTTCGCGCACACGCTCCCGCTCGCCCGCGCGCGGGAGAGCTTCGACGCCTCCATCCCGCTCGTCGACGTGCCGAAGGATCGCTCGGTCACGGCCGAGGACGGCGAGCTCGCGAAGCTCCGCGTGCGCACCTACCGCCCACGCGGCCTCCCGCGGCGTGCCCCCGGCGTCGTCTTCTTCCATGGGGGTGGCTTCGCGTTCGGCGATCTCGACTCGCACGACGGGCTCTGCCGCCTCCTCGCGACCGAGCTCCGCGCGGTCGTCGTCGCGGTCCACTACCGGAGGGCGCCCGAGCACCGCTTCCCGGCCGCGACGGAGGACGCGTTCGAGGCCTTCCAGGGCGTCCACGCGTCGCCCGAGCGCTTCGGCGTCGATCCCGCGCGGCTCGCGGTCGCCGGCGACAGCGCCGGGGGGAACCTCTCGGCCGTCACCTGCCTGCTCTCGCGCGATCGGGGCGCGGCGCTCCCCGCGGCGCAGGGGCTGCTCTACCCCGCGGTCGATCTCCGGCGGACGTCGGCGTCTCATCGCACCTTCGCGCGGGGGTACCTGCTCGAGAAGGACACGCTCGACTGGTTCACCGCGTCGTACACGACGCCCGAGCGCCACACCGATCCTGCGGCGTCGCCGCTCCTCGCGGAGAGCCACGCGGGCCTCCCGCCGGCGGTCCTGGTGACCGCGGGCTTCGATCCGCTGCGCGACGAGGGGCGCGAGTACGCCGCGCGCCTCGAGGCCGCGGGGGTCCCGGTGCGCTACCGCTGCGAGGGCGGGCTCATCCACGGCTTCGCGAACATGGGCGGCGCGGTGCCCGCGGCGCTCGCGGCGACGAGGGCCTTCGCGCGCGATCTCCGCGAGCTCCTGGGGGCCGCGTGAGCCGGGGATACGGCGCGCTGCCCTGCGCGGGGAGCGAGGCGACCTGGCGCGATCCCCCGTGCGCGCGCGCGGACGGCGGCGAGGCGATCGGGCGCGGTCCCCTGCGCGCGCGGGCGGAGGGTCGGAGCGCACGAGAGTGCACGAGGCCGCGGCGCGATCCCCCGTGCGCGCGCGCGGACGGCCGCGCGGCAGGTGGCTGGAGGTGCGCGCGATGAGCCTGCTCGAGCGCGGGTTCACGCGGCCGGTGCACCTCTTCGGCATCCCGTTTCGGGTGCACTTCACGGTGCCGATCGGCCTCTTGATCATCAGCCGCTTCCAGTTCGCGCCGGGGTTCTGGCTGGGCTTCTTGCTGGTGCTCATCGTCCACGAGCTGGGGCACGCGGCGCTCGTGCGGCGGCGAGGGTTGCGGGTCGTGGGGATCGATCTCACGGGGTTCGGTGGGCTCTGCAAGCACACGCTCGGCACGCCGCGGGACACGGTGATCATCGCGTGGGGCGGCGTGCTCGGGCAGCTCGCCCTCGGGCTCTTGGCCTTCGGCCTCCGCGGGCTCGTCTTCGCGCGGCTCGGCGGCACGGGGGCGGACGCCTACGCGGCGATGACCGAGTACTCGGCGATGCTCGCCGGGCTGAACCTCCTGCCGCTCCCCGGGCTCGACGGCGCCGAGGCCTGGAAGATCCTAAAGGATCTGAGGCGATCGCCCGAGGGCTCCGGGCGAGGGCGTCGGCCGAGCGAGCCCGCGAGGCGTCGGGGGGAGGAGCGCGGGGTGGTGGTGAAGTTCGACGACTACAAGGCGAAGCGGCGCGCGGGCGACGACGCCGAGCCGAAGGCGCACCCCTCGGTTCGAGCGGAGCTCGAGGCGATCCTGAAGGACGCGAGCAAGAAGCGGCGCGACGGGGACAAGCGCACGCTGAACTGACGGGCCGGCGCGTGCGCTCGGGGAGCCCGGCGCGTGCGCGCCCGTGGCCGGGGATCGATCGCGCGCAGGGATCCCCCTGGCGGCGTGAGGCGCGGTCGATCCCGAGGTGGGCCCGCCACGAAGGGTGGAGCGGTCGAGGCGCGCCCGAGGTGGGC
>CAYNEK010000011.1:70882-98505 GCA_964396175.1 uncultured Polyangiaceae bacterium
CCGAGGTGGGCCCGCCACGAAGGGTGGAGCGGTCGAGGCGCGCCCGAGGTGGGCCCGCCACGAAGGGTGGAGCGGTCGAGGCGCGCCCGAGGTGGGCCCGCCACGAAGGGTGGAGCGGTCGAGGCGCGCCCGAGGTGGGCCTGCCACGAAGGGTGGAGCGGTCGAGGCGCGCCCGAGGTGGCCCGCCACGAAGGGTGGAGCGGTCGAGGCGCGCCCGAGGTGGGCCCGCCACGAAGGGTGGAGCGGTCGAGGCGCGCCCGAGGTGGGCCTGCCTCGAAGGGTGGAGCGGTCGAGGCGCGCGCCGGGCCTGCGTCCACAAGAACCCGTTGCCACCTCCCGCGAAACCGTGCGACGTCGCGCGCCAGCGTGTCCCACCGCCGAGATCACGACGAGCCCCGCGGGAAGAAGCGCCCGCTCGTCTTGCTCGCCGCCGCGGGCGACTCGCCGAGCGACGATCCGGGCACCGACTGGGCCTCGCTCCTCGGCGATCTCTCGCGACCTCCCCTCCGCGAGCGCCCTGGCGCCGTCGAGTGGCGCGTCCACGACAAGACGCACCTCGAGTTCGCCATCGACTACCCGCTCCGCGAGGCCCCCGACACCCTCGTCTGGGAGGCGTACTTCTTCGTCCCCGAGAGCTTCCGTCTCCAGCAGGACACCTACGACAAGAAGGCCATCTACGACGATCTCTGGTCGTACATTCGCTACGCGGTCCCCGAGATCCCCTTCCACGAGCTCGCGCGTGGCGGCGCGGGCTCGGCGCTCGGCGCCGTCGAGGCCGCGCTCTCGGCCGCGCGGGGCAAGCCCGACGCGAGCGACGAGGCCACCCGCGCGATGCGCGAGCTCCGGCTCTTCGCGTGCCACCTCCGCGCGGGCGGGGTGCGCGCCATGCGAGACGCCGAGCGCGCCGTCTCGGACCCGGGGCGCGACGAGGCCGAGGTGAGGTCCAGCGTCTCCGGGTTCGGGGCCGCGGTCGTCGCCGTCTCCCAGGCCGCGAAGCGGGCGCTCGAGCCCAGCGCTTGTCAGGCGCTCTCCGAGGACACGCGCACCGCGGCGCGTTGGGTCGACGAGGACGTGTCGCTCGTCTTGGAGAGCCTCTCGGCGTCGCTCGCCGTCGCCGTGTCGGAGGCCGCCAAGCGCGCGCCGACGCTCACGCCCCTGGCCGAGCAGCTCGCGGCGACCAGCGTCGTCGAGGCGCGCCACCGGCGGGGCGCGGGCTACGACTCCGTCGCCGGCAAGGACGCCTCGCCCCGCCAGATCGAGCACCTCGAGTTCCGGCGCCACATCCTGAAGCGCTTCACCTCGAGCGTGCTGTGGCTCTCGCTCGAGATCCGCGACGCCGCGGGCTGGGCCATCCACACGCTCTACGCCGTCGCCGCGGCGACGGCGATGGGGCTCGCCTTGGTCGCCATGATCCACTCGTCGTCCCACGACGAGAACTCGCTCCGCTACGCGCTCGTCATCGTCGCGGCGTACGTCCTGCGCGACCGCGTGAAGGCCTCGCTCCAGAAGATCATGACGAAGGTCGTCTCGCGGCGCTTCCCCGATCGCAACTGGCGGGTGTGGGATCGGGGGGCGGGCCACGCCATCGGCCGGGTGCGCGAGCGCGCCGGGTTCGTGCCGTTTCGCGCGCTGCCGGCGGGGGCGCTCGCGGCGCGCAGGCTGACGCGGGTCCACCCGCTGGAGGAGGCCGCGCGGCCCGAGCGCGTGCTCTGGCACCAGAAGAAGGTCCGCCTCGAGGCCCGCACCGGGCCCTTCTCCGTGCTCACCGAGATCTTCCGGCTCGATCTCCACTCGTGGCTCGATCACACCGACGACGCGCGCCGGCGCATCGTCTTCGCGGACGCCGAGACGTCCGAGGTGTGCGCCGTGACGGCGCCGCGCGTCTACAACGTCAACGTCGTCTATCGCCTCGCAGCGGAGGGCGTCGACGCGCCCTTCGAGCGGCTCCGCGTGGTCGTCTCGCGCAAGGGGATCGAGCGCATCGAGGCCATCGAGGGCCCCGCGAAGCCCGGCGCGCGCGTCGAGGCCGAGCCCTCGTGAGACGCCGGGCGGGCGGCGCCGGCGATGCGCGTCGAGGCCGAGCCCTCGTGAGCCACCGGGCGGGCGGCGCCGGCGATGCGCGTCGAGGCCGAGCCCTCGTGAGACGCCGGGCGGGCGGCGCGGGGGTGACGCACGCGTCGGCGACGCGCGCCGCGGCCGCGCCCTTGCTAGACTCGGGGCCTCCCATGCTGGACGACGAGATCACCGGCAACGACGCGCCGAACGACCACGAGCCCGCCTCCGTCGAGCGGCTCGTCGTCTCGACCGTCCCCGATCTCGACACCGCGCGCAGGCTCGCGCGCCTCGTCGTCGGCGAGCGCCTCGCCGCGTGCGTCCATATCCTCCCGGCGGGCGTCAGCGTCTACCGCTGGGAGGGCGCGATCGAGGAGGCGACCGAGCACACGCTCCTCGTCAAGACCACCGCCGAGCGCCTGCCCGAGCTCGCCGCCGTCCTCCAGCGCGAGCACCCGTACTCGTGCCCCGAGCTGCTCTCCTTCGGCGCGGAGGGCGGCCTGCGCGCTTACCTCGAGTGGGTGAGGAGCTCATGCGCAAGCTGAGCGCCGCCCTCGCCGTGATGTCGCTCGCCGGCTGGACGCACGCCGTCGGCGGAGAGGCGCTGCGCCTGCCCGAGCGGACCTTCACCTTCGGCAACGACACGCCGCGCGCGATGCCCAACGAGACCCCCGAGCAGAAGGTCACGGTGAGCTCCTTCTCCATCGATCGGACCGAGGTCACCGTCGGCGCCTACCGCGCGTGCGTCGAGCGCGGCGCGTGCCCGCCGCCCACCATCGTCTCGACCCTCTGCACCTTCACCGCCGGGGACGACGAGCGCCCCATGAACTGCGTCTCGTGGGACGAGGCCGCGACGTACTGCGCGGCGCGGGGGGACCGCCTGCCCACCGAGGCCGAGTGGGAGCTCGCCGCGCGCGGGACGGAGGAGCACCTCTACCCCTGGGGCGATCGGCAGCCGACCTGCGAGGCGGCCGTGTCGCGGAGGGGCGAGCACACCGCCGAGGGCTGCGCCGACCTGCCGCTTCCGGTGTCTCCGACGCGCGGGTGCTCGCGCCTCGGCGTCGCCGATCTGGCCGGGAACGTCGAGGAGTGGGTCGCGGACTTCTACGACGATCGCCACGTGAGGGCCGAAGGCCGAGATCCGAAGGGCGCGCCGATCGGGACGGCGCACGTGGTCCGCGGCGGGAGCTTCCTCTCGCCGTGGTCGCACCTGCGGGTGACGCACCGGAGCTGGGCCTCGGTGATGACGAGGACGCCGGGCGTCGGGTTCCGCTGCGCGCGCTGAGCCCAGGGGGGCCCTCGGGCCTTGCGGCGGGCGCGGGGCTTTGGTCTCGTCGGGGGATGAAGACGGTCGGCATCCTGTGCGGTCGCGAGCGCAGCTTCCCGGACGCGCTCATCCGCGAGATCGGGCGACGCGACGCGGGGGTCACGGCGCTCTACGCGAAGATCGATCTCACGCGGGTCGACGCGCCTCCGCCCTACGACGTCCTCATCGATCGCATCAGCCACGACGTCCCCTCGTACCAGCCCGTCCTCAAGGTCGCGCACCTCGCGGGCACGCGCGTCGTCAACAACCCCTTCTGGCGCATCGCGGACGACAAGGCGATCGGCACCGCGCTCGCGAAGGCGCTGGGCGTCGCGGTCCCGAAGACGTGGATCCTGCCGTCGAAGGCGCACGGCGACGACGTCTCGAGCGAGAGCCTGCACAACCTCCGCTACCCGCTCTCGTGGGAGGAGATGGCGCGTGAGGCCGGCTTCCCCATGTACGTGAAGCCCCACTGGGGCGGCGGCTTCCGCGACGTCACCCGCGTCGCCTCGATGGAGGAGCTGCTCCGCGCCTACGATCGCTCGGGGCGCCTCACGCTCATCGCGCAGGAGTCGATCGAGTGGAGCTCGTACGTGCGGTGCGTCTGCGTGGGCAAGGCGGACGTGCTCGTGCTCCCCTGGGATCCGCGCCTCCCGCACCACCTCCGTTACACCGGGGCGCGCGAGTCGATGCCCGCCTTGTCCGAGGGGCTCGTCGCGCGCTGCGCGGCGGAGGCCGAGACGCTCTGCCGCGCGCTCGGCTACGACATGAACACGGTCGAGTTCGCGATCCGCGACGGCGTCCCGTACGCCATCGACTTCATGAACTCGGCGCCCGACTTCGAGGAGAAGAACTTCCCGCCCGAGGTGTTCGCCTGGATCGTCGAGAAGATGGCCGATCTCTCGGTGCGCCTCGCGCACACCGACGCGCGCCCGACCTACCGCTGGGACGCGCTCCTCGCCGGGCTCCGCTGAGCGCGTCGAGAGGCCGAGGGCCGGCGCTCACGGAAGGCGCGTGTCGAACGCTCGAGGGCGTATCTACATTCCATACTGGACGCTCACGCTTCGTCGGAGCCGCGGGCGGCGACCGCGCGCGCGACCGCGCGGCGATCGAGCTTGCCGCTCGGCGCGATCGGCAGCGCGTCGAGCTGCCTCCAGCGACGTGGGAGCCGGAAGGACGCGAGGCGCGCGCGCGCGGCGTCCTCGACGTCGCCGAGCGAAACGGGCGCGTCCAGCACGACCGCGGCCCCGACGAGCTCACCCCAGCGCGCGTCGGGGATGCCGACGACGCACGCCGCCCGCACGCCAGGGATCCGCGTGAGCACCGCCTCCACCTCGAGCGGGTAGACGTTCTCGCCGCCGGTCACGACGACCTCGCTCCGCCGCCCGACGACGTGGAGCCGCCCGGCCTCGTCCCAGGCGCCGAGATCCCCCGTCGCGAATGGGCCGGTGCGCCGCGCGCCGCCGCGATAGCCGAGCATCATCGTGGGACCGTCGACCACGATCTCGCCGATCTCGCCGCGGGGTGTGGGCGCGCCGTCTCGCCCGACGAGCGACACCGCGGTCCCGGGGAGCGGCGTCCCGACGCCGCGCTCGACGCTCGAGGGATCGCGCGGCGCCTGGCTAGAGACCTGGGAGCACGCCTCGGTGAGCCCATACGTCGTGAGCGCCGGGAAGCGCGCGCGCGCGGCGGCCTCGAGGAGCCGCTCGGACGCAGGCGCGCCTCCGACGAGCGCCGCGCGGAGGGCGCCCGGTGCGCCGCGATGCTCGAGGAGATCGTGGAGCATCGTGGGCACGAAGGAGGCGATCGTGACGCGCTCGAGGCGCCGCGCGACCTCGCCGACATCGAACCTCGGGAGGAGCACGAGCGGCCGGCGCGCCAGAAGGCAGCGCGCGAGGATCGACAGGCCGCCGATGTGGCAGATGGGCAGCGCGAGGAGCCAGGCGTCGTCCGCACGGAGCGGGAGGTTCTTGGCGCTCGCGTGGGCCGAGGCGACGAGCGCGCGCGCGGGGAGCTCCGCGCCCTTGGGCACCCCCGTCGTCCCCGAGGTGTACAGGACGACCGCGGGCGCCTCGGGATCCAGCCCTCGCCGGATGGGAGACGGCGCGTGCTCTCCGAGCCGCGCGAGCTCGTCGTCGCCGAGGAGCGTCGCCGCTCCCGACAGCGTGACGAGGCGCGCCGTCTCCTCCGTCGTCGCGCGGGGGTGCACGGGCACGAACGGCACGCCGAGCGCGAAGCACGCGAGGATCGCGACGAGCGTCTCTCGTCGGTTGGTGCCGCGCAGCGCGAGGAGCCCCGCGTCGACCAGCCCGCGGCGGACGAGCCCACCCGCCGCTCGTGCGACGAGCGTCGTGAGCTCGCCCAGGCGGATCTCGTCCGACCCGTCGACGAGGAAGATCTCGTCGAGCGCGTCGCGGGGGCGATCGAAGATTGAGAGGGAGGGCGCGTGCTGCGCGCGGATCACGGCCGCGCCTCGGCTGGTGCGCGCGTCCTCTCCCGGGGCGAAGCCACCCCACGTGGGGTGGGTGTCCGTGAGGCCGAGGGAGCCCGCGGCGCCCGTCCCGAGGCGGATGGGGGGGACCAGGGCGCGGTGACGATCCCCTCTCGCCACCCGGGCGCGCCCGTCGGTCGCGGCGCGCACGCGCTCGTCGGTCGCGGCGCGCACGCGATGTCACTTCGGCGCACAGGGCCGGTGGCGGTACCCCGCCGACGCTCGCCACGAGCTCGCGGCTCGCACGAAAGGCCCCCAGGGCGCGCCGCGGGCTCCACCCTCGATCTGCCGAACGCGCGATCGAGATCCTGGTCGAGCGCCTTCGTCCTCGGGAGCGCGGCGCGCGGCCCTGCGGCAGAGAGCCTCCTGCGCGGCGTAGGGTTCACCACGGTCGCACCCGAGTCCGGGCGACCTCGTCTTCCGGGCGGAGGACGAAGCCCTCGTGCGGTACCATCAGCCCCGAGTCGAGGAGGCCCGGGAGAACGAGGGCGACGACGTTGACCGCGGCGAGGGCGACGACGCCCTCGAACGCGTGCGTCACGACCCGCTCGAGCCCCGCCGCCGCCGCGCGAGCGGCGAGCGCCTCGCACGCGAAGAGTCCCCCTAGCAGCGTGGGCTTGAGCACGACCGCGCTCGCGCCGAGCCGCTCGAAGCGGGCGCGCACCGCGGGGTCGACCAGCGACTCGTCGAGCGCCCACGGGACCGCGGTCGGACCGAGCGAGAGCGGATCGTCCGATGGCTCCTCGACGAGCTGGATGTCGAAGGGGGCGAGCGCATCGAGCGCCCTTCGCGCCGCCGCCACGCCGAGCCCCCGGTTCCAGTCGAAGCGCAGGTGGAGCGGCGCCTCGACGGCCTCGCGGATCCTCGCGGCGAGCTCGACACAGCCGAGCACCTCCTCGGGGCGCGCCTTGATCTTCAGCGTGCGCGCGCCGCTCGCGACGAGCTCGAGCGCCGCGTCGAGCCCGCCTTCGGCCCTCATGAACCCCGAGACGCCGACGGGCGTCGCGTGCGAGAAGAGCGACGTGACGTGCGTCGAGCGGTGCGCGGCGAGCCACGAGAGGAGCGCGGTCTCGAGCGCGAAGCGGGCGGCGGGGGACGCGTCCGTGACGCGCGACACGGTGGCGGACACGTCGGCGAGGCTGCCAGGCTGCGGGACGCTCTCGGGCAGCGCCGCGAGGACGTCGCCGTCGTCATCGGGTGATAGGCCGCGGAAAGGGGCCGCCTCTCCTACCCCCTCCGCGTGCTCGCCGATCACCCGGACCTCGAGGCTGGCGTCGACGCGCACCGCGACGTGGCCACGATACTCCACCCGTCGAGCCCCCCGCCGGGGGCCCAGCTCGACGTGGAGCGGCCTCACCCGAGCACCAGCCCGACGACGAGCAGGGCTCCGAAGAGGAGCGAGAGGCGCGCCGTCGCGACGAGCCTCCGGTTGAGCGGTGCGCCGTGCTCGGCCGCGACGGCCCGAGCGAGTACGGACGCGACGGGCGCCGTGACGTACGGGAGCAGGATCGCGGGCCCCACGCGCCCAGCGAGGTAGAGCCAGCCGGGCACGGCGTACGCGGCGACGAGGAGCAGCGCGTACTCCGTGACGCCGAACGTGCGGCCGAAGCGCACCGCGAGGGTCTTCTTGCCCGCGAGGACGTCGGTGTCACGGTCCCGGACGTTGTTGACGACGAGCACGGCCGCGGCGAGCGCGCCGACCGGGACCGACAGCGCGAGCGGGAGCAGCTCGATCGAGCCGGCTTGCACCCAGTGCGTCCCGACGACGGCGACGACGCCGAAGAAGGCGAAGACGAACACCTCGCCGAGCCCGTGGTAGCCGAGCGGGTAGGGGCCGCCCGTGTACGCGAGGCCCGCCACGATCGAGAGGACGCCGACGACGAGGATCGGCCAGCCCGCGAGCGCGACGAGCCCGGCGCCCGCGAGCGTCGCGAACGCGAACGCCGCGACGAGCCCGATCCGCACCGCGCGCGGCGAGAGGAGCCCGGCCTGCGTGACGCGCACGGGCCCGAGCCGCGCCTCGGTGTCGGCGCCCTTCTCGTGATCGAAGAGATCGTTCGCGAGGTTCGCGCCGATCTGCAGGCCGATGGCGCCGAGGAGGCACAGCGTCGCCGCGAGCCAGCGGACGTGCCCCGCGCGCAGGGCGGTCGCGGTCCCGACGAGGACGGGCACGGCGCCGAGCGAGAGCGTCGCGGGGCGCGCCGCGAGCAGCCACGCGCGTGTGCTGCCCGGACGGACCGCGGGCCCGACGGCGGCCATCACGGGAACCGCGGGAACTTCCCGAAATCGGCCGGGCGCTTCTCGAGGAACGCCTGCTTCCCCTCCTGGCCCTCGGCGGTCTGGTAGAAGAGCAAGGTGGCGCTGCCGGCGAGCTCCTGGAGTCCGGCCTGGCCGTCGCAGTCGGCGTTCATGGCGGCCTTCAAGAAGCGGAGCGCGGTCGGGCTGTGGGCGAGCATCTCCCGGCACCACGCGACCGTCTCGGTCTCGAGCTCGGCCACCGGGACGACGGCGTTGACGAGGCCCATGTCGAGCGCCTCCTTCGCGTCGTACTGGCGGCAGAGGAACCAGATCTCTCGCGCCTTCTTCTGCCCGACGATCCGCGCCATGTACGCCGAGCCGTAGCCCGCGTCGAAGGAGCCGACCCTCGGCCCCGTCTGCCCGAAGCGCGCGTTGTCCGCGCAGAGGGTGAGATCGCACATCATGTGGAGGACGTGGCCGCCGCCGATCGCGTACCCGGCGACCATGGCGACGACGGGCTTCGGGAGCGCGCGGATCTGCCGCTGGAGATCGAGCACGTTGAGGCGGGGGACGCCGTCGCCGCCCACGTAGCCGCCCTCGCCGCGCACGCGCTGATCGCCGCCGGAGCAGAAGGCCTTGTCGCCCTCGCCCGTGAGGATGACGACGCCGACCGACGCGTCGTCGCGCGCGACGTCGAAGGCGCGGATGAGCTCCTTCACGGTCTGCGGCCGGAAGGCGTTGTGGACCTCGGGGCGGCAGAGGGTGATCTTGGCGATCCCCTCGGGGCTCGTCTCGTAGCGCACGTCCTCGAAGCCGAGGCTATGGATATTCCATACTGCGGGGGACGGATCGCGGTGGGTCGGGGTCATGGACAGGTCCTGGGTGGAGGGAGGGGGATGGACTCGTGACGGTGGAGCGGTGAGGCGAGCTCGAGGAGCGCACGGGAGACGTGCCCGGGTGCCTCGAGGAGCAGGTTGTGACCGGCGTCGGGGATGACGCGCGAGGTGGTCTGGGGTGCCTGGCTCGCCGCCGTGTCCGCGAGGCGCGCGTGTCGCTCGTCGAGCTCGCCGGCCAAGAGGATCGTCGGCACGGCGCCGAGCAGCGCCCAGGCAGGCGGCATCGCGCCGAGCCCGAGCGTCCGGAGCGCCCACGCGGCGCCGGCGGGCGCGCGCGACGCGCGGATCCGGCGCTGCGCCTCGCGCACCGGCTCCGGGAGAGCCACCTGCGAGGCGAAGATCGGCAGCGCCTCCCAGTCGGCGAGCACGCCGGCGAGCGGCTCCGCCTCGAACCGCCGGGCCCACGCCTCGTCCCAGCGCTCGCGGTCGCGGCGCTCGTCCGTCGCGAGGATCCCAGGGTTCGTCCCGATCAGGAGCAGCCCGGACAGCCTGTCCCCGAATTCCTTGACGAGCGAGAGCGCGAGCCGCCCACCCATCGAGTAGCCCGCGAGCACGCCGGGCACGTCGAGCGACAGCGCGTCCGCGAGGTCCGCGACCGCATCGCGGTACGTCGACGCACGCGGGCTCGCGCCGTCGGCGCCGTGCCCTGGGAGGCGCGCCGCCCACACCGGGTTCGGCAGGGGACGGATCACCTCGTCCCAGGCCGTCTCGTCGCCGAGGAAGCCGTGGAGGACGACGACCGGCAGCCCGACGCCGGGCTTGCGCTGCGAGAGGGTGGACATCCTGGTCACAGGACGACCGCGGCCGGCCACCCTAGATCGGGTCGGCGCTCCGGGTGGTTGGAGGATGCGAGCATGGAAGGGCGACGCTCCGAGGCGTGCCGCTGGGCCTGCGCCGCAGACCCATGGAAGTCCAGAGCATGGGGATCCGACGACCGGCTGGCCGCCGCCGACGTTGCGCTCCGCGTGTATGGAAGATCCGGTCTTTGGAGCGTGACCTCGGCGGATCGCCGCCGAGGTCGAGGCGCGAATGTATGGACGTTCTGGATATGGGAGGACGCGAGGGCGAGGGCGTCGAGGTCTCGAGGGTGCGGTCGGGCACGGGGGGGCGTGGGCGTGTGGGTCATGCCGAGGGGAGGAGAGCGTGGAGCCGCGCGAGCTCGCCGGTCTCGCGCGGCGCGCCCACGTGGCAGCGGAGGATTCGGAGCCCGCCCTGTCCTCGTGCGAGCTCGAGCGCCTCGTCGAGCCCGTCACGGTCCTCGATCTCGACGAGCGGGACCCCGTACGCGGCGGCGAGCGCAGGGAGATCGACGCGCGGGGGCATGACGAAGAGCGCATCGAGGTGCGCGCGCCCCTCGTCCGAGCGCGCCACCGGCAGGGCCTCGAAGAGGCGCCCTCCGTCGTTGTCGACGACGACGAGCGTGGTGGGGACCCGGACGAGCGGCGCGAGGGCGAGGGACGAGGCGTCGTGGAGGAGCGCGAGATCGCCGAGGAGCCCGAAGACCGGACCCTCGGTGACGCTCGCCGCGCCGACGAGCCCCGCGACGTTCCCGTCGATGCCCGCGGCGCCGCGCTGGTGCAGCACACGCACGCCGCGCGCGAGGGGCGGCGCGAAGCGATCGAGCGCGCGTGTGACCCCGCTGTTGCCGACGAAGAGCGTGTCGCCGTCTCGGAGGGAGCGGGCGACGGCGCGCGCGATCGCGCCCTCGTGGAAGCCCGGGACGTCGGGAGGATCGGCGAGGAGCCCGGTGGGGAGAGCCCGGGCTGGGGCACGAGGGAGCAGGGCCGCGAGCCGCTCGAGCACCCACGCCAGGTCCCCGACGAGGTGCAGCGTCGCCGAGCCGAGCGGATCGAGCAGCCCCGCGGGCGAGATCACGATCCGCTCTCTCGGCGGTGTGTCGGAGAGCATCGCGGACCAAGCCGCGGAGACCAGCGGGAGGCCGATCTCGACGACGACGTCGGGCCGAGCCGCCGCTCCTGCCTTGCCAGCCTCGAGCAGGGCCGTGAAGGTCGGCGCCGCTCGAGCCGTGCTGCGCACCCGCGCGCCGCTCGTCGCCTCCGCGTACAGGACGAACCCGGTGAGCTCCGCGAGGCGCGCGAGCGGCTCTCCCAGATCGATCTCGCCGACGCGTGGGCCGCAGGCGATGATCCCCCGCTCGGCGCGCGCGAGCCTCCGCGCCGCCTCGGCGAGCTCTTCGTCGGTCGGGACGACGCGCGCGGGCCGGGTGGGCGGCGCGAGGCGCGTGACGAGTTCTCGCACGCGGGAGGCCGCGGTCACCTCGCGCGGAGAGCCTGTCGCCTCGAGCGGCTTGCGGAGCTGCACGTCGAGGTGCACCGGGCCTGGATCGGGTCCGAGCGTCGCGGCCACGGCCTCTGCGACGAGGCGAGGCACGTGCGGGAACGCGGCCTCGTCGGGCGGCCCGAGCTCGAGGCTCCGCCGCGCGTGCGCGCCGAAGAGGCGCCGCTGATCGATGGTCTGTGAAGCCCCCGAGCCCTGGAGCTCCCATGGGCGGTTCGCCGTGAGCGAGAGGAGCGGCACCCGCGCCATGGACGCCTCGATGACGGCGGGGAGGTGGTGCGCGGCGGCCGTCCCCGACGTCGAGAGCGCGACCGACGGGCGCCCGGTGAGCCGCGCCTGGCCGAGTGCGAAGAAGGCCGCGGCGCGCTCGTCGAGCACGGGGTGGACGCGGAGCTCGCCGCGCCGCGCCGCCGCGAGCGCGAGCGGCCCAGAGCGAGAGCCGGGGCTCACGACGATGTCCCGCACGCCGCCTCGCGCGAGGCACGCCATGACGAGCTCGGCCCAGGGGTGCGTGAGGCTCATGCGAGGCCGAGCGCCGCCTCCACGGCGGCGAGCTTCAGGCTCGTCTCCTCGAGCTCCCTCGACGGATCCGAGCCGCGCACGATCCCGGCACCCGCGAAGAGGCGCGCGCGAGCGCCGTGGAGGAGCGCGCCCCGGATGGCGACCACGAAGGTGCCATGGCCCTCCGCATCCACCGAGCCCAGCGCGCCCGCGAAGAGCCCTCGATCGAAGCCCTCTTCGTCGCGGAGGAAGGCGAGCGAGCGCGCGGTCGGCGCGCCGCCCACGGCTGGGGTCGGGGAGAGGGCGCGGGCCACCTCGAGCGCGTGCACTGGCGCGCGCACCTCGACGTGGAGGGGCGTCACCAGGTGCGTGAGCCCGCCGCCGTCGCGCGTCGTGCGAGCTCCGCGGACGACCTCTCCCCAGCGTGCCAGCGCAGCGGCGAGCGCGTCGACGACGATCTCGTGCTCACGCAGCTCCTTCGGCGAGGTCTCCAGCCCGCGCTCGTCACCAGGCCGCGCGGTCCCGGCGACCGCCTCGGTCGCGATGCGGCTCCCCGTGACGGTGACGAGGGTCTCTGGCGTCCTGCCGACGAACGCGAGCGCGCCCGCCGTGACCGCGTACGACGTCGCCCTCGGGCTCGCGGCCTCGACGAGACGCTCGAGCACCGATGCGGGGGATGGCGCCCGGTCGAGCGTGAGCTCACGGATCCGCGCGGGGACGAGCTTCTCGGTCGCGCCGCCGGCGATCTCGTCGAGCGCTCGCCGGACCAGCGCCTCGTAGCTGACGGCGTCTTCGCGGAGCTCGCTCGTCCGGAGAGGAGCGCGCGCCGAGGGCTCGGGGCGTGCGAGGCACGGCGGCGCCGCGTCGATCGTGAGGAGCGTCGCCCGCGCTCCTCGCCGGACGGCGAGGTGCCTCGGCACGACGAGCCTGGCGCAGCCGAGCGCACCCCACGCGCCGTCGGGCGCGCGAGCGACGTCGAACGGGACGGCCGCGAGCGCGCGCAAGGGCGTCCCCGGGCCGAGGTCGCGGAGCGCGTGCGTGAGCGTCTCTGCCGCCGCATCGGCGGGCCACTCGACCGCGACGCCCCGGCCGACGACGGCCTCGTCGTCGCGGACGAGGGCGAACAGATCTCCAAGCCCCGGCGCGGCCGCGAGGGCGAGGAGCGCACCCGGCGCGATCTCGGTCACTCGGACGGCGCCGCCGAGCGACGTCACGAGGAGACCTCGTGGTCGCGGACGAGGGCGAACAGATCTCCAAGCCCCGGCGCGGCCGCGAGGGCGAGGAGCGCACCCGGCGCGACCTCGGTCACTCGGACGGCGCCGCCGAGCGACGTCACGAGGAGACCTCGTGATCGCGGACGAGGGCGAACGGACTTCCGAGCCCCGGCGCGGCCGCGACGGCGAGGAGCGCACCCGGCGCGGGCTCGCTCGCTCGGGAGGGGCCGCGGCGCCACGTCATGCCCGAGCCCGCGCGGCCGTGTAGAGGTTCACGACGCCAAAGGTCAGCGGCGTGACCTGCGCGTCGACGAGCCCGGCCTCCACCAGTTGGCGAGCGAAGCGCTCCGGCGCCGGGAAGGCCGCGATCGAGCGCGCGAGGTAGGCGTACTCGGCCCGGCCGGCGACGAGCCCGCCGACGCGGGGCACGAGCTCGTGGATGTAGAGGCGCGAGAGCGGCGCCAGGAGCCCCGCGCGGGGCTCTCCGAGCTCGAGGATCGCGACGCGGCCGCCGGGGCGGAGGACCCGCAAGATCTCCCCGAGCGCCCGATCGCGATCGGGCACGTTGCGGATCCCGAAGGCCATCGTCACGGCGTCGAACGCCCCGTCCTCGAAGGGCAGCGCCTCCGCGTCGCCGACGACGAGCTCGACCTCCGGGTGCCCGGCGCGCGCGAGCTTCTCCCGCCCCACGTCGAGCATCTCTCGCGACGGATCGAGGCCCGTGACCCGCGCGCCTCCGCGCTGCTCCAGGATGGTGAGCGCCACGTCGGCGGTCCCCGTCGCGACATCGAGCACCCGCGCGCCCTCGCGCAGGCCGAGCGCTCGGACGGCGCGCGCGCGCCAGGAGGGATCGAGCCCGAGGGACATCACACGGTTCAGCCCGTCGTAGCGACGCGCGATGGCGTCGAACATCGCGCCCGATCCGCCGCGCGGCGACGGCGCCTCAGGGCGCATGGATGAGCCCCTCGAGCTCGTCGATCGACAGCGCCTGTGGGCCGTCCGAGAGGGCCTCCCCGGGGTCGTCATGGACCTCGATCATGACGCCCGCCGCGCCCGCGGCGAAGGCCGCCATCGCGAGCGGGACGACGAGCTCACGGCGGCCCGTCGCATGGGACGGATCGACGACGACGGGGAGCCCGTGCGCGCGGGCGAGGAGCGCGACCGCGCCGAGATCGAGCAGGTTCCGCGTGGAGTCGTCGAAGCCCCGCACCCCGCGCTCGCACAGGACGACGCCGGGCGCCCCCGCGACGAGGAGGTGCTCGGCCGCGAGCAGCCACTCCTCGATCGTCGCGCTCGCGCCGCGCTTCAGGAGGACGGGCCTCTCCGCGGCGCCGACCGCGCGGAGCAGCGCGAAGTTCTGCATGTTGCGCGAGCCGATCTGCAGCATCGAGGCGACGGCCGCGACCTCGTCCACGTCGCGCTCGGAGAGCACCTCGGTGACCGACTCGAGGCCCGCCGCGCGCGCGGCGTCGCCGAGCCATCGGAGCGCGTCGGCGCCGTGCCCGTGGAACGCGTACGGCGACGTCCTCGGCTTGTAGGCGCCGCCCCGGAGCACGGTGACGCCGGCGCGCGCGAGCGCGGTCGCGAGCGCGTGGATGCGGGCCTCGGACTCGATGGCGCACGGTCCGGCGATGATGAGCCTCCCTGACGGACGGAAGGTCACGCGCCCGACCACCACGGCCGACCCGTGGGCGTCCACCCGCGGGTGCTTCGATGTGGGGGACGTGGCCCGCGCCACGCCGGGGATCGCCGCGAGCCGCGCGGGCTCGATGGTCGTGCCGTGCGCGGCGAGGACGAGGTGCACCTCGTCGCCCCCATCGTCGTACTCGGAGGCGATCCACTGGCCTAGCCGCGCGAGCGCGCGCTTCACGGCTGCGAGGTGCGTCCTGTCGCGGAGCGTGACGATCATGGTGCGCCTCAGCTCGCGCGCGCGGTGAGCGCGATCACGGTGGCCTCGAGGAGCTCGCGCGCGTCGGAGGGCGGGAGCGAGCGCAGGCAGGCGAGCGCCGTCGTGGTGTGGAGCTCGACCTCGCGCCGGGCCGCGTCGAGGCCGCCGTGTCGCACGATCTCCTCGACGATTTGCGCGGCGGCTCCGTCCGTGATCCCCTGGGCGAGCGTGTCGGCGACGAGCGTGGCGAGGGACGGCGCGCGCTCGGCGGCGAGGATGAGCGGGAGCGTCGCCTTGCCCTCGAGGAGATCGGTGAGCGCGCCCTTCCCGACCACGGCCGGATCGCCCACGAGATCGAGCGTGTCGTCCACGATCTGGAAGGCGACGCCGAACGCCTCGCCGAAGCGGGCGAGCGCGGCGACGTGGTCCCCGGGCGCGCCGGCGGTGCGAGCCCCCTCGCCGAGGCCCCAGCGGAACAGCGACGCCGTCTTCCCTCGCGCGATCGTGAGGTACGTCTCGTGCGAGAGCGTGGGGGTGCCGCGGCGCTCGAGCTGGAGGGACTCCGCGTCGAGCATCTCGCGGAGCACGCCGAGCATGGACTCGACGGCGTGGGCGCCGGCGGACCGCGCGAGCCGCCGGAGCGCCTCGACGAGGAGCCAGTCCCCCGCGAAGACGGAGGCGGCGTTGCCGTAGAGGACCCGCGCCGAAGGGCGCCCCCGGCGGAGCTCTCCGACGTCGACGACGTCGTCGTGGAGGAGCGTCGCGCTGTGGACGAGCTCGACGACGAGCGCGATCTCGCGCGTCGCGTCCGTGAGCTCGCCTGCGACCCGCGCGGCGAGGAGCACCGAGAGAGGCCGGAGGCGCTTGCCCCCAGCGGCCACGAGGTGCCCTGCGCTCCGGTGCACCGGGGTGTCCGTGCGCGAGAGCCCGGTGAGCGTGGCCTCGAGCGTCGAGAGCTCGGTGCCGAAGAGCGCGGTGATCTCCTGGAGCACGCGGGTCGTGTCACGTGCGCCGGCGCGCTCCGCCGTCTCGCCGAGGCGGGACAGGTAGTTCGTGGTCTCCAAGGATGTCACCGTGGGATCGATCGGGGCTTCTGGGGAGGAGCGGTTCGACGGAGGAAGGAGCCGAAGGTGGCGAAGTCGGCGACGCCCTTGGTCACGAGGGCCTCGATGAGCTTCTCGCCGATCGTGGCGAGGGCGACGAGGTTCCTCATGCGATCGTCTCGGGCCTTGGTCTCGCGGGTGCGGGGCGCGCGGGCGAGCAGGGCGCGGGCGTCGCCGAGCCGCGCCTTCACGCCGGAGGCGAGGTGACGCTCCCGCTCGTTGATGACCTTCGAGATCATCCGCCAGAGGTCCGTCTCCGCCTCGAAGAACTCTCGCCGCTCACCGGGCAACCAGACGCGCCGGACGACGCCCCACCGCTGTAGCTCCGTCAGCGCCGTCGAGACAGCGCCCGCGCTCATCGACAGCCGCTCGCCGAGCTCGGCCGCGGGGAGCGGCGCGCCCGAGAGGTAGAGGACCGTCCAGACGCGGCCGAGCGCCTTGCGGAAGCCCCAGTACTCGATGACGTCGCCGACGGCGTCCGCGGCGAGCCGCTCGGACTCGAGGAGCGCGGGCGCGGTCACCACGCCCCGGACCCCGCGGGTGCGGTGACGCTGCTGGGGCGCGACGGAGGCGATGGAGCGCTCATGTATGCATGAACCTTCAGAATGAGCTGAAACTTCTATCGCGCGCCGTCGGGCGCCTGTCAAGCGGTGCCGGCGGCCGGGCGCGGGTCAGTACGTGCAGGTGGCCATCGAGAGCATCGCGCGGATCTTGGCGTCGACGACGTCGAGCTCGCGGAGGGCGGTCTGGATCTCGGCGTCGCGGAGGGCGCGCGCGGCGTCGATCAGCTCGAGCGACGTCGCCTTGCCGAGCGCGAACTGCGCGCGGGTCAGCCGCTCGGCGTCCCGCGCGAGCTTCCTCGCGTTGTCGGCGAGGGCGAGCGAGTCGTTCGCGACCCCGACCTTCCGCGCGGCCTGCACGACCTCGAGCGTCGCGGCGCGCTTCACGCCGTCGAGGCGGAGATGTGCCTGGTTCGCCGCGGCGCGGGTGTCGCGGAGCTGGCCGTAGCGGACACCGCCGTCGAAGATGTTCCACGACAGGGTGGCGCCGATCGTCCAGGTGTGGCTGATGCGGTTCCCCCCGCCGCGGCCGGCGCCCGTCGCGGGGTTGCCGATCACGTTCACGTACTGAGATCCCAGCGAGTAGGATGTGACGATCGCGACCGTAGGGGAGAAGGCGAGCTCGATGTCGCGGATGCCGCGGCGCGCGGCCTCTTCGCGCGCGGAGGCGACGATGACGTCGGAGCGCTCGTCGAGCGACTGGGCCTTCGGGCAAGCGGCCTCGCTCTCCTTGGCGAGGGCGTCGAGCGACAGCTCGCGGGGGACGCTCCACGCGTCCGTGAAGCCGAGGGCCATCCCGAGCTGCTCGCGCGCGCGGCGGAGAGTCTCGTCGCCGCTGATGACCGTGGCGCGGGCCTGATTTGCGTCCTGCTCGAGCCGGAGGATGTCGACCGCCGTCGCGGTGCCGAGCTCCGCGCGTCGCTTCCCGAGGGCCAGCCGCTCGAGCGATGCCCGCAGCGAGAGGCGGTTCAGCTCGGCGACGCGCTCGGCCACGATGACGCTCACCATCGCCGACGCGACGGTCGCGGCGAGCGCGCGCTTCTGGTCGTTGATCGTGACCTCGGCGATGCGCTCGTTCAGCTTCGCGGTCCCGCGCGCGTACCAGGCGCGCGGCGCGAAGATGGGCATCGCGGCGCTCAGCGACGCGCCGTACGTCAGCGCTCGCGGCGGGAAGACGTCCGTCGAGCGGCTCCCGGTGATGGGATCGAAGCGCGTCCGGACGAGGGTGTCGGTGACGTTCGCCGAGCCGGACACCGTGGGCAGCGCGCCGGCGAGGGCGATCCGGGCCTGCGCGCGCGCGCGCTCTAGATCGCCGAGGGCGACGAGGAAGTCGACGGACCTCGCCTTGACCAGCGCGAGGGCGTCCTGCCACGTCGCGACCAGGTGCGGGGCGGGCGGCGGCGGCTCGAGGAGCGGATCGCTGACCGCCGGCGGGGCAGGGAAGGACGTGTCGGGCGGCGGGGGCGCTGCCTTCGCCGGGTCCACTGGCGCGGTCTGGGCCCCGACGGGCAGCGCGACGAGGGCCAGGGCTGCGACGGCGAGGCGTGGGATGGTCCTGTGGGCGGCCGGCATTCGCGGCCCTTCGCATGACCCCACCTCGCCTCGTCACGCAAGCGCTTTCGGTGACCCGGCAGGGGCTTGGCCGAGGCGCCGGATGCCCCGTATGCTTCGTCTTCAGCGATGAAGGTCTCCTGCGAAGCGTGTGGCTCGAAGTACACCGTCTCGGACGAGAAGGTCCACGGCAAGACGGTGAAGATCCGGTGCAAGAAGTGCGGAGCGACGATCGTCGCCGGCGGCGCGCCAGAGGCGATCCCCGGAGGGCCGAGCGGCGCCATGGCCTCGACGACCTTCGGCGTGCTCGTGGCGGACAGCGATCAGCGGACGCTCTCCGGGGCCGAAATTCGCGGGCTTTTCTCGCAAGGGACGGTGACCGAGTCGACGTACGTGTGGCGCGATGGGATGACGGACTGGGCGCCGCTGGCCGAGGTCGCGGACCTCGTCGCGTACGTCCGCGCGATGGACGAAGACCAGCCGACACGGATGGGATCGGTGCCGGCGGAGATCTTCGCGCGAGGGCGGGCCGGAGGCTCCGAGAGACCGCCCGAGGGGGGGCTCGAGCTGACGCGAGCGGCCGCTGTCGACGCGCCTCCGACGGCCATCTCCCAGGACGAGGCGACAACAATGTTTAACACGTCCGCGGCGGCCGCGGCGGCCCTCGGCGGGCCCTCGGCGGCTCGCGCGGCGCGTCGCCCGGCAGCGGGTGTGGCGGCGCGCTCTCCCTTCGAAGAGTCGCTCCCGCGACCCGTCTCTCCGGCGCGGGAGAGCGGCGGGGCTCCCCGAGCCCCGACGGCGCCGACGGAGCTGCCGCGGCTCATCGCCGATGGGGACGCGTCCGGGATGATCGACATCCGCATGCTGCAAGCGTCGCGGCAGCCAGCGCCGAAGCCCGTGGCCGCGGCGAAGGTCGACGATCTCTTTGGCGCGAGCGCGGCGCCGTCGTTGTTCGACGCGCCAGGGTTCGGGGCGTCGATGCCCATCCTCGATCTCAACGCGCCGTCTCCGGTGGAGCCTCCGCCGCCCCCGGCGCCCGCGCCGGTGCCTGCGATCGCGGCGATGGCGCCCATGCCGATCGCAGCGCCCCGCAAGAGCTCGGTGGGGCTCTTCATCGGGCTCGGTCTCGGAGGGCTCGTGCTCGTGGCGGCGGCGGTCGTGGTCGCGTTCTTCGTGCTCGAGCGGGGCGACAAGCGAGAGGCCAAGGTGGCGGCGGTCACCGAGGACACCTCGAGGCAGGCGGCGGCCGACCCGAGCGCGGCGACGTCGGCCGTCGGAGACCCCGAGGCGACGACGGGGAGCGCGCCCGCGTCGGCCGTGCCCGACGCCGCGGAGGCCGCGCCGACGCGCGATCCGAAGAAGCCGAAGACGGCGGCCGAGCTCAAGAAGGAGGCCGAGGAAGCGAAGAAGAAGGCGAAGGAAGACGACGCGAAGAAGAAGGAAGACGACGCGAAGAAGAAGGCGAAGGAAGACGACGCGAAGAAGAAGGACGAGCCCGCGCCGCCCGCGGGGGGCGCGGATGGAGTGGCCTTCGATCGCGCGGCGGCGATGTCGGCGCTGTCGGGCGCGGCCGGCGCGGCGCGGAGCTGCAAGACGCCGGACGGTCCGACGGGGAGCGGGCGTGCGTCGGTGACCTTCGCGCCGAATGGGCGGCCGACGGCCGTGAACCTCGAGGGCCCCTTCGGCGGGACGAGCGTCGGCTCGTGCATCACCGCGAGGTTCCGCGGGACGAAGGTGCCGCCCTTCGGAGGTGCGCCCGTCACCGTCGTCAAGTCGTTCAGCGTGAACTGAGCCATGACGCGCCGTCGCGCGACGGTGCGCCCGGGTCCACATGGACCACGCCGCGACTCGCCATCGAGCGACGGCGCGCGCCCGGGTCCGCGTGAACCGCGGCGCGACTCGCCATCGAGCGACGGCGCGCCCGGGTCCGCGTGAACCGCGGCGCGACTCGCCATCGAGCGACGGTGCGCGCCCGGGTCCGCGTGAACCGCGCCGCTACTCGCCCTTGAACGCCGGGGCGCGCTTCGCGGCGAAGGCGGACACCGCTTCCATCAGATCGGCGCTCGCGAGGTGCGCGGCGTTCCAGGCCGCGACGTAGCGGAGCGACGCGTCCGCCCCGTACCGCGCGCCGTGGTTCAAGATCTCCTTCGTGCCCGCGACGGCGAGCGGGCTGTTCGCCGCGATCTCTCTCGCGAGCGCCCTGGCCTCTGCCACGACCTCGTCGGCGCTGCCCTCGACCACGCGGTTCGCGAGCCCGATGCGCTCGGCGGTCGCGGCGTCGACGTCTCGACCGGTGAGCGCGAGCTCGCGGAGCCACCCCTCGGGGACGACCCCGCGGAGCCGCTGGAGCGAGCCCATGTCGGCGACGATCGCGATCTTGGCCTCGCGCAGCGAGAACCGAGCGTCCCGCGACGCCACGCGCACGTCGCAGGCCGCGACGAGATCGAGGCCGCCCCCGATGCACGCGCCGTGGACGGCGGCGATGAAGGGCTTCCTCGACTCGGCGATGCGATCGAACCCGGCGCGCATCCGGTGGATGAGATCGAACAGGCCGAGCCGCTCCTTCGCCTGTCCGCCGGAGAGCACGGGGCCGAGCTGAGCGGCCATCCGGACGAGATCGAGCCCGACCGAGAAGTGTGGGCCCTTGGCGGCGAGGACGACGGCGCGGACGCGCTCGTCGTCGGCGAGGGCGGTGACGGCCGCGGGGAGCTCGTCCCAGAATTCGGGGCCCATGGCGTTGCGTCGGTCCGGGTTTGCGAGCCAGAGTGTGGCGACGTGCTCGTCGACTTCGGTGGCGAAGGCCTTCATCGCGGCTCACGCTGGGCGATCCTCGCGCTCGCGGCAATGGCGGGGTGTTCGTCGGAGGACGAGGGGACGAGCCGGGTCGTCGCGCCGGGGCAGGGCGCGGGAGCGTCTGGGCTCGCAGGAGTGTCGGGAGCGGTCGGGGTGCAAGGCGGCGCGGCGTCGGGTGGCGGCTCGGGCGCAGCGTCGGGTGGCGCGTCGGGTAGTGGTGCGGGGCTGGGTGGCGGCGCGGGGCTGGGCGGCGGCGCGGGCGCAGCGTCGGGCGGCGGCTCGGGCGCAGCGTCGGGCGGCGGCGCGGGACTGGGCGGCGCGGCGTCGGGTGGCGGCGCGGGGCTGGGTGGCGGCGCGGGGCTGGGTGGGGCGGGGGGCTCGATAGGGTGCCCATCCGACATGATCGAGCTGCCGGGCGTCTGCGTCGATCGCTTCGAGGCGCCGAACGTCGAGGGCGCCTCGCCGCTCGCGATGCAGACGGCCTACGACGGCGAGGCGTGGTGCATGGCCGCGGGCAAGCGCCTCTGCACCGACGTCGAGTGGACGCGCGCCTGCGACGGCGGGGAGGGCAGGACGTACCCGTACGGGAAGACCCACGTCGAGCACGCCTGCACCGACGACAAGACGTGGATCTCGCCCAACTGGGGGGTCCTCGCGACCTGGCCGAGCGCCTCGGCGAAGGCGGAGGCCACGAAGCTCTACCAGGCCGATCCGAGCGGCTCGCGCGCGATGTGCGCGTCGAAGGAGGGCGTCATGGATCTCACCGGCAACGTGGCCGAGTGGGTCCGGCGCACCATCCCGAACGCGAACGACTACGACCATGTGATGAAGGGCTGTTACTGGTCGAAGTGCTACGGCGGCTCCGAGCCCTCGTGTGGGTTCGTGAACCCCGCGCACCCGAGCGGCTTTCGCACGTACGAGGCGGGGTTTCGCTGCTGCCTCGACCCATGACGACCAAGGGGCGAGCGCCGTCGCAGCCCGAGCGTTCGCCCCGCGCACACGCGCTCGAAGCGCTGGGCTCCACCTCCACCCGTTGCCGCGGCCGTGAGAGCGCCGGGCTCGCTCGGCCGCGAGGCATGGGCTGCTGGCTCGCGCGTCTCATGCGGCGACGAAGCGCGTGACGAGATCGTGGAGCACGCGCTGGCCCCACTCGTAGCCGTCGCGGGGGATGCGCTCGTCGTGGCCGTGGTACATCGCCGTGAAGTTGAGCCCGGGCGGGAGGCGCATCGGCGAGAAGCCGTAACAGACCGCCCCGAGCTTCGAGTACGCGTACGAGTCGGTGAAGCCCGTGATCATGTACGGCACGCAGGTCGCGCTCGCGTCGTGCTCGCGCACCGCCTCGCGGATCGCGCGGTAAAGCGGCGTGTCCGCCGAGAAGACCGAGCCCTCACGCGCCTCGAGCACCTTCAGCTTCACGTGGGGACCGACGACCGCGCGCACCTCGTCGAGGAACTGCTCGACGCTCACGTGGGGGAGCGTGCGCCCGTCGACCTTCACGCTCGCGCGCGACGGGATGACGTTGACCTTCTGGCCGCCCTCGAGCATCGTGGGCGACGCGGTGTTGCGGAGCATCGCCGAGAGGCTGATCTCCTTCTCGGGGTCTTGCTTCGTCATCCGGTCGAGCAAGAACCCTGCGAGCCGCGGCTCGAGGAGGAGCGGCATGAGCCGGTTGGTAGGGAAGGGGGCGCCCGCCGCGAGCGTCCGCAAGAACTCCTCCACGACGGGGCGGTTGTGTTGCGGGAGCCTCGTCCTCCCGAGCGCGCGGATCGCCTCGGCGAGGCGGACGACGGCGTTGTCGTGTCGCGGCATCGAGCCGTGGCCGGGCGAGCCCGTCGCCTCCATCTCGAACCAACAGATCCCCTTCTCCGCCACCTGGATCGGGTAAAATCGGGAGTCGCCCATGTGGAGCGTGAAGCCGCCGACCTCGTTGAGGACGTACTCGGCGCGGACGAGGTCGGGGTGCTTGTCGACGAGGTAGAGCGACCCGTGGTGACAGCCGGCCTCCTCGTCCGCGACGCCCGCGAAGATGAGGTCGCGCCTCGGCGTGACGCCGCTCCGCGCCAGGAGGACGAGGGTCATGGCGCTCATCGCGACCATGTTCTTCATGTCGATGGCGCCGCGGCCCCAGATGCACCCGTCGTGCTCCTCGGCGCCGAAGGGGTCGTGGGTCCAGGCGTCGCGGTCGACGGGGACGACGTCGAGGTGGCCGTTCAAGAGGAGGGGGCCCGCCTCGCCCGTGCCGCGGACCCGCGCGACGATGCTCACGCGCCCGGAGGGCGTCTCGACGAGCTGGTGCTCGATGCCCTCCTTGGCGAAGAGGCGCGCCAGGAGCTCAGCCGCCACGCGCTCGTTGCCGGGAGGGTTCACCGTCTCGAGCCGGAGGAGCGCTTTGAAGAGATCGACGGACTCGGGGAGGACAGACGACCAATCGGGCGCGGGGCTCATCGCCGCCGAGCGTAGCCGACGCGCCGTAGCGGAGGCGCAGAAAGCCGTAGACGCGCGACGCGCGCACGGCGCGTGGCGGGCTCGCCGCGTCCGCGCCGGGTCCGTGGGGCGACGAGGCGCGCGTCTCGACGAAGCGCGCACGGCGCGTGGCGGGCTCGGAGGTTGCGCTCGCGTCTCGACGAAGCGCGCGTCTCGAGGGAGCTCGTCCCTTGCGTGAGCGCTGCTCAGCGTCGGGGTGCGGTGATCACGCCAGGCGTCGCGCGGCTCGTCGCGCTGCCCGAGGGGCCGCGCGTCAGGGGTAGAGCACCTGTGGCTCGAACTCGCACCAGAAGTAGCGGCTCTTCGTGCACTGGTTGTCGTTCCAGCTCTTCGAGCTGAAGCGGAACTCGGCGCAGTCCTCGTCCCCGCCCGCGTCGTTGGGCTCGCCGGAGGCCCAGAGCGCCGTGAACCCGGGTGGGTTCGCCTCGCCGGTCACCCACTCCCAGGTCCCCTCGTTCGCGATGTCCGAGTAGCCGATCCAGCGCGGATCGGTGCCCCCGTACCAGCTATCCATGTTGTCCCAGACGAGGTCCGCCTCGGCCATCGACGTGATGGTGACGAGGTGCCCCTTCGCGCCCTCGCACGCGGATTTCGCGATCTGCCAGGTGGTCGGATCGGCGTAGACGCCGACCCCGTACTCCCCGTAGCAGTGGGTGCTGAGCTTGTAGTCGTTGGGGAAGCACACGACCTTGCAGCTGTTGCAGAGATCGCCGTTGACCGTGTTGCCGTCGTCACACTCCTCGCCGGGGCCGAGCTTGCCGTCGCCACAGTAGGGGGGGATGGTGCATTGGCTCGAGTCGAGCACACAGTTGTTGCAGGAGAGGTTGCCGGTCGCGTTCGCGTTGCCGAGGATGCTCTGGCAGGTCTTCCCGCCGAAGTTGTTGCCGTCGCACTGCTCGCCCCCGTCCACCTGTCCGTTTCCGCACAGGGTGGGGGCGCTGCAGCCGGAGGAGTTGAAGGTGCAGTTGGGGAAGCAGGCGAGCGCGCCGGTCGAGCCGTTGCCCACGACGCTCGCGCAAGACTTCCCGGCGAGATCGGCGCCGTCGCATTGCTCTCCTGCCACGTTGACCGCGCTGTCGCCGCAGATGGGCTGCTTCGTGCACGACGCGGTCGACATCTCGCACTTGTCGCTGCAGGTGAGCACCCCCGTGTACGCGGGGCCGAGGAGCGACTGGCAGGTCATGCCGCCGAAGTCGGTCGTGTCGCAGGCCTCGCCACCGTTCTTCTTGTTGTCGCCGCAGTAGGGCGGGATGGTGCAGAGGGTCGTGTCGAAGGCGCAGGCGCTCGTGCACTTGACGGTGCCGGTCGCCTTCGCGTCGCCGAGGAGCGACTGGCAGGTCGCGCCGTCGAGATCGGTGCCGTCACACTGCTCCGTCGACGCGTTCTTCTTGCCGTCGCCGCAGACGGGGTTGTTCGCGCACTTCGAGGTGTCGATGGTGCAGTCTGGCTTGCACTCGAGCGTCCCGTCGTAGGTCTGGCCCTTCAGCGTCTTGCACGTCTCCTTGCCGAAGTCGGAGCCGTCGCAGGCCTCCGCGCCGTTCTTCGTGCCGTCACCGCAGAACGGCCCCTTCTGGCAGCCCGAAGTGTCGATCTTGCAGGCCGCCGTGCACTTCAGCGCGCCCGTGGCGCTCGTGTTGCCGAGCTTGGACGCGCAGCTCTCCTTGCCGAAGTCGGAGCCGTCGCACTCTTCGGTCGGGGTGTTGATCGCGTTGTCACCGCACGTCGGGTTGGTCTTGCAGCCCGAGGTGTCGAGCTGGCACGCCGCCGTGCACTTCAGGATGCCGCCCTTGCTCGGGTCCTTCAGGATGGTCGCGCAGGTCTGGTTGTCGAGATCGGCGCCGTCGCAGGCCTCGGTGCCTTGCCTCTTGCCGTCGCCGCAGCTCGCGGTCGCGCCGCCCGAGGCCGCGGCGCCAGCCTGTCCGCCGCCGAGCCCGCCGCCCTTGCCGCCCGAAGTCGAGCCCGCGGCGCCTCCCTTGCCCGAAGTCGAGCCCGCGGCGCCTCCCTTGCCTGCGGGTGCGCCGCCGTTGCCGGCGTGGGCGCCCGCGGCGCCGCCGTCGCCGGCGGCCCCTTGGCTGGGCTCGGGATCGGGCTCGTCGGAGGATGACATGCCCGACGCGCAGGCCGCGAGGAGCGCAGAGAGGCACAGCGAAGACACGGCGAAGATAGGACGCATCGCCAGGCAGCTTACCACACGGTCAGCGGAGCCTGCACCCAGCTCGAGCCCGAGACTCCTCCGCGCGCGCCGCGCCGTGCGTCACGGGGCGAGGGGCTCGGGCTAGCGGCGCTCGTCGGCGAGGCCGGCCTTGCAGGCCGCCGCCCATCACGGGGCGAGGGGCCCGGCTAGCGGCACTCGTCGGCGAGGCCGGCCTTGCAGGCCTTCGCGCGGAGATCCTTGGCCCTCTCGGGGTTCTTCTCGACGCCGTTGCCTTGCTCGAACATGTCGGCGAGATCGGAGCAGCTGAGGGGGTAGCCTCCGTCGCAGGCCTTCCGGTGCAGCTCGGCGGCGGCGGCGGCGTTCTTCGTGGCGGCCTCGCCGGCCATGAGCAGGCTCGCGTACGACGCGCACGCGGAGGCGTCGTGCTCGTCGCAGGCCTTCTTGAAGAACTCGCCTGCCTTCTTCTCGTCCGGGGGGACCTTGATCCCGGCCTGGTACATCATGCCGAGCCCGTGGCACGCCGTGGAGTCGCCGCCCGAGCACGCCTTCTCGGCGTCGTCCTTCGCCTTCCGCGCCCAGATCATCGCCTTGGCCTTGCTGTCGACGGCGGACTTGGGCTTGAGCACGCCGAGCAAGAAGCCTCCCCCGAGCGCGACCCCGACGAGCACGACGATCGCGAGGATCGCGGGCTTCGGGTTCTCGGCGAGGCGGCGCACCATGGGGGGCAGGGGCGGCGGGACGGCGCTCCGGGGCGCGGGCTCGCGGAGATCTTCGATGTCCTGCGTGGCGACGCCGCTCGCCTCGGCGAACACCTCCGCGGCGCCCTCCAAGGCCGCCTCGGCGTCGGTCCAGCGCGCGGAGGGCTCGCGGCGGATGCACTTGGCGAACCAGGCGTCGAAGAGCGGGGTGGGGAAGTAGCGAGCGCCCCGCGCGCGCGCGCGGGTGCTCGGCGGCTCGTAGGAGCCGCTCGTGATCTCGGCGCGGAGCTTCGCCTCGTCGGTGGCGGTGAAGTAGCGCTCGTGCGTCAGCATCTCGAAGGCGAGGAGCGCGACGGCCCAGACGTCGGAGCCTGGGCACGCGGGCGCGCCCTCCACCTGCTCGGGCGCGAGGTACGCGGTGCGCTCGGTGCCTCCCGGCTGATCGTCGCGCGCGACGACGGGGATCCCGAGACCGAAGAGCTCGACGCGGAACGGATCGCCCGAGGTGCCTGACGCGGCGAGAAAGACGCTCTCTCCGTGGATGCCGCCGTGCACGACGCCCGCTTTGTGGACGGCGGCGAGGCCGTGGAGCGTCTGGCTGAGCACCTCGTCCCAGCCCGGGAGCGGCTCGCCGCGCGAGGAGCGATCGAGGCGCTGGCGGAGGCTGTGTCCCTCGAGGAGCTCCATCGCGAGGAATGCGAGGCCCGAGGCCTTGTCGATCCCGGCGGCGCGGACGTCGACGAGGTGGTCGGTCTGGATCTTCCCGCCGACGCGCACCTCGGCGACGAAGGCGTCACGATCGGCGACGAGGCCCTCCGCGAGCACCTTGAGGGCCACGGGCTTGCCGGTGGAGACCTGCTCGGCCTCGTAGATGGCTCGCTGCTCGCCCTCGGTGATCACCCGCTTCACCTTGAAATCGCCCGCGAAGATCGCGTCGATCGAGAGCCGTGGAGCCACCATACGAAGGAGCACCGTACTCGACGACGTGCCGGGCCGTAAAGCGCCGTCGACGAGGCGCTCCTGCGCGCCGGGTGGCCTCGCCGCCTCCGGGGGCAGCGTGAGGGACCGCTCGAACGGGAGCGATCGCTCGGGCTCGCCGCGCCGGGAGCCTCCGAGTGCCCGTCGCGTGGCGGGCGCGCCGTCGTGCGGGGGCGGCCGGAGGGGCAAGGGCCGTCGGTCCTCGGCGCCGCGCCGCACCTGCTGTGCGTAGTCGGGGAGCCGTTCGCGACGCCGCGAGCGGAGCGGGTGCGCCGGATCGGTCCGGCGATGCCGCGAGCGGAGCGGGTGCGCCGGACCGATCCGGCGACGCCGCGGTGCGAACCGGCGCTCGCTCCGGCCGCGCGCTCAGCGAGCCCGCCGGCGCCGCGCCGCGAGCGCGAGCCCGACGGCGGCGAG
>CAYNEK010000012.1:0-2425 GCA_964396175.1 uncultured Polyangiaceae bacterium
GACCACGCGGCAGAGATCTCGACGGTGACGGCGGCTGATGCGAAGCGCTCGCGGGGCGGGACCCGGCATGCGTCCTCAACACCCCGGGTGGCGGATCTATTTCCATCGACCCGGAACGAACTTCTGGGCAGCTGTACTAGCAGGCGTCGTCTGCTACCCGGAGCGCCAAGCACCCCGTCGAATCTGGGCCAGGGGACGAACCCATGACCCGACCGACGTAGTTTGCTAAGGCGCGCGAGATCATGCGCCTCCGCGCGTTCCTCGCCCTCGTGGTCTCGACCGCCGCCGCCTGCGCCGCCGCGCCGGAGGTGACTCCCCAAGCGCCTCCGCCCCCGGCCGCGTCCTCCGTCGCGTCGACCCCCTCGGCCGAGCCCGCCCTCCTCGCCTCGGCCCCGCCCTCCTCGTCGAGCGCCCCGCCGCCCGCCTCCGCGGCCACCGCCGCCTCCCCGCCCGAGCCCGAGCACTGCCCCGCCGGGATGAAGCTCGTCGAGGGCGACTACTGCACCAAGGTCGAGCACACGTGCCTCCACGAGTGGTACGACAAGTCCAACAAGAAGGACGTGTGCGAGGAGTTCGAGCCGCGGGCAAAGTGCGTCGGCTCCAAGGTGAAGAAGCGCTTTTGCATCGACGAGTACGCCTGGCCCAACGCGAAGGGCATCCGCGCCGAGGTGATGAACACCTTCTATCAAGCGCAGGTGAAGTGCGCGGCCATGGGCAAGCGCATGTGCACCGAGAGCGAGTGGACGCTCGCGTGCGAGGGCCCCGAGATGAAGCCCTTCCCTTACGGCTGGAAGCGCGACCCCACCAAGTGCAACGGCGACTGGTCCTGGGACGGCCCCAACATGAAGAAGGTCGCGCGCCGCGATCCCGACGAGCTCGCGCGGCTCTGGAGGGGCGTCCCCAACGGCGCGCAGCCCGACTGCGTGAGCGACTACGGCATCGCCGATCTCCCCGGGAACACCGACGACGTCGTGTCGAACGACTCGTTCGAGCAGGGCGGCCTCCACGCGAAGTACGACAGCGTCCACACCGGAGGCCCCTGGTACAAGGGCACGCGCAACCAGTGCCGCCCCAAGATCTACACGCACGACGAGGGCTTCTATTACTACTTCTTGTCCTTCCGCTGCTGCGGGGAGCCCGACGGCGCCGAGAGCGATCCTCGCACGCCGCGCGCGGTGAAGGAGCGAGAGTCGTTCTCGAAGGTCGAGCGACTCGCGGGCTTCACCGTGGCACAGATGAAGGACAAGCTCGCGCTGAAGCAAGAGGGCAAGTGCTCGTGCGAGCCGAAGGACGTCCGCTGCAAGACGATGTGCGGGACCCTGCTCGGCCCTGGCGCGAAGGACGTCGATCTCGCGGCGCCGCGCAAGGAGAGCCCCGACGAGCAGAAGTCGACGAAGCACCGGAAGCGGAGGGGCGCCCCCGAGTGAAGCTGTCGCTGAAGGACTGGGGCGCGTCGACGGTCGGCATCGAGATCGTCGTCGCCATCGTGCTCGGGATGCTCGCAGGGCGCTGGCTCGACCGACGCTTCGAGATCACCTGGGGCACCTACGTCGGGCTCCTGCTCGGGCTGGGGGTCGCGGTGAGGAGCCTCCTGCGCGTCGCCGCGCGCATGAGCAAGGGCTGATCGCCCGGCCCCCTGTCAGGCGGTGAGCCCCTCGGCGCGAAGCCCCGCGTGGCCGTCGGAGCGCGCAGCGTCGAGCTCGATGGATCGCGTCCATCCGCCTTCTCGCGCAGAGGCTCAGATCGTGGGGGAAGAGCTCCGCGCGGCGGTCGGACGGTGGTGCGACGAGCACCCGGGGGTGGCGGAGATCAGCCCGTCTTCTCGGGCGGAGGCGCTCCAGGCGAGCGCGCCCGGGCCGTGCGCCTAGGGGTGGCGGAGATCAGCCCGTCTTCTCGGGCGGAGGCTCGGACCGCTCCGGCCCGGGATCTCGCGCGGTCGTCGAGCCGGGCGCGCTCGCCGCCGTCGTGTCGGGCGCGCTCGCCGCCGTCGTGTCGGGCGCGCTCGCCGCCGTCGTGTCGGCGCCGTCCTCGTCCTTGGGCCTGTCGGCTGGGGTCGGCGCCGGGTGCTCCGCGCGCGACGTCTCCTTCTCCTGGAAGGCCTTGCTGAGCTCGTCGCCGACGGTCTTGCCGACCTTGGAGAGCACGCGGACGAGCTCGTTCCCTCCGTCGTACATGGCCTTCTCGGCCTTGTCGGCGCTCACGTCCTTGGCGATGCCCTTCGCTGCGCGGAAGAGCAGGCCGAGGCCCTCCTTGAGGTCGTCCTTGGGCGTGCGATCGGTCATACGGCCCAATGTAACTCCGTGAGCGCCCACGTAAAGCACCCTCGCCTCTCGGCTGGGGCTCGCGCGCGATGGCCGCGGCGAGCTCCTCCGCAAAGCGCCCTCGCAAAGCGCCCTCGCAAAGCGCCCTCGCAAAGCGCCCTCGC
>CAYNEK010000012.1:2525-37444 GCA_964396175.1 uncultured Polyangiaceae bacterium
CGCAAAGCGCCCTCGCAAAGCGCCCTCGCAAAGCGCCCTCGCAAAGCGCCCTCGCCTCTCGGTCGTGCGTCCCGTCTTCGACGGGAGGAGGAGCATCGTCCAGCGGGCGGTCGCGGCGCGCCTTCGCTGCTCGTGCGGAGGTACCGCCCTCGACCGACCCGGCCTGGCGTCGCCCTCGCGGTGGGTGGGTCAGCTCCGCGACAGCGTCTCCGCGAGCCGCACGAGATCCCCCATGTCGCTCGCGCCGCCCGAGAGCGTCGGGATCGCGAGCGCGAGGCCGTCTCGCCCGGCCCGGCCGCGGAGATCGGCGAGGAGCGCGTCGTGAGCCTCGCGCCGCGCGAGCTCCGCGTCCGCGAGCGGCGCGAGCTTGGCGAGGCCCGATCGCAGCGCAGCCCTCGCGTCGGCCCCGGCGAGCTCGGGGGACGGATAGGGGCGCTCGGGCAGCGCCGCGTCGCTGCGGTTCAGGATGAAGGCGCGGAAGGGCAGGCGCATCTGCCGTGTCCGCTCCTGGAAGAAGAGCGCGTCCGAGACCGCCTCGGGGGACGGCGAGGTGACGAGCAAGAAGGCGACGTGCTCGGGGTCGGACAGGATCCGACGCGTGTCGGTCGCGTTCTTGTTGAGGACCTGGAAGATGGGCGCGAACGTGCGAAAGAAATCCTGGAGCTCGAGGTAGTTCTCCTCCCCGAAGGCCGCCGAGAGGGCGCGCCCGAGCAGCTTCGCCGCGCCCCGCCGGAGGACGTTCGCGTCCTCGCTCGGCAAGAAGAGCTGGAAGATCCGGCCATCGAAGAACTCGGCGAGGCGGCGCGGCCCGTCGAGGAAGTCGAGCGCGTTGCGCGCCGGCGGGGTGTCGAGGACGACGAGATCATACCGACCCGACTGCACGAACCCGGAGAGCGCCTCCATCGCGGTGTACTCCTGCATGCCGGCGACCATGCGCGAGAGGCCCTTGTACAGGCGGTTCTCCTTGAGCTTCTGGGCCGCGTCCTTCGAGGGCGTGAGCCTGTCGACGGCCTCCTCGGCGACGAGCTGCGGATCCAGCATCCAGGTCTCGAGCGAGCCTGGCGGCGCGATCCCCGCGGCGGCGAGGCGGTCTTCGGGGGGCGCGATGGGGGCGGGGAGGTGGGTCGCGACCCCGAGCGTCTCGGCGAGGCGACGCGAAGGATCGACCGTCAAGGCGAGGACGCGGCGCCCCGCGCGCGCGGCGGCGAGCGCGAGGCAGGTCGCGGTCGTCGTCTTGCCGACCCCACCCGCGCCGCAGCAGACGATGATCTTGGCGTGGTGGACGAGGTGCCCGAGGGAGCCGGTCGTCACATGGGCCTCGCGTCTTCGAGCGTCGCGGCGAGCCCGTCCACGAGCGGGCGGCCGTGGAGCTGGAGCTCGGGGAGGGGGAGCACCGGCGCCCCGCCGCGCGCGACGCGCTCGGTCTCGTGCTCGGCCTTGCGGAGCGCGCGGTACCGGTTGGCCCCGAGGACCTCGTGGTCGGCGAGGAAGGACGCGAGCGCGATGTGCTCGTCGTCGTCGAAGGTCTCCGCGGGGGTGCGGTTCACGATCACGCAGCCGATGGGGACTCGGGTGCGGCGGAGCCCGTCCATGAGCTCGAGGCTCTCGGTGACGGGGAGGGTCTCGGGGAGGGTGACGACCACGGCGTTGGTCTGTCGAGGATCGTAGAGGAGCGCCTGTCCGTCGTGCATCGCGTCGGCGAAGGGGCCCGTCGGCAGGAGCGACAAGAGGATGTCGGGGAGCTCCGTGATCGCGAGCGTGTGTCCCGTGGCCGGCATGTCGACGACGAGCAGCTCGTGCACGAAATCGCCCCTCGACGTCTTCTCGTGCGCGAGCGAGAGCGCGCGGTAGAAGACGCCCATCTCGTTGAAGGAGGGGGCCGCGTCGAGCAGACGATCGAGCGCGCTCGAGCGCATCGCCGCCGCGACGAGCGGCGGGACGGGGAGCACGGTCTTCAGGAAGGCTCGGTGTCCGTCACGCGACCAGACGAGGCCGGCCTGGAGGCTCCCTGCGAGGCGCTCGGGGTGCGGATGGAACCGATCGCGGCCGAAGAGCCGGGCGAGGCTCGAGTGGCCGTCCTTGGGCGTGCCGATCTCGAGGAGGAGGGTCCGCTTCCCCCGCCGCGCGGCGGCGACGGCCAGCGCGGCCGCGACCGTGCTCCGGCCGACCCCACCCTTGCCGGTCACCATGAGGACGCGCTTCTCGGCGAGGCGTGCGAGCAATCCGCTCCTCGTCTAGCGGACGCGCTCGTCGGAGGGAAGCGCGGCCGGTCAGCCTTTGGTCACGATGTCGCCGCTCGACCCGCCGTCTCGTGCTCTGGCGTCGTCGTGGCGGGTATGGGGATGGATCATCCCCTCGTCACGATGTCGATCTTCGAGCTGAGGGCGCGATGGACGGGGCACTTGTTCGCGATCTCGATGAGCCGCGTGCGCTCGGCGTCGCCGAGCTTCCCGTGGAGGACCACGTCGCGCTCGATCCGGAAGACGCCGTCCTTCGACTCACCACGGAGCGTCACGGTGCACGCCTCGAGGGCGATGCCCTTGCGCTCCGCGTACATCTTGAGGGTCATCGACGTGCACGCCCCGAGCCCCGCGAGCACGAGATCGAAGGGGCTCGGCCCGGCGTCGCCTCCGCCCTCGTCGAGGGGCTCGTCGGCCACGATCGTGTTGGGGCCGGCGTGGATGGTCTGGGTGAACTTGCCGGTCGGGAGGGTCTCGACGATGACGTCGCGCATGGCCGCGATCCTAGCCCAACTCCTCGCGAGCCGCGCCGAGCCCGCCGTGCGCCCGGCGCAGGCGGGCCGGAGCGGCAGGTGAAATCGGCTGCGAGCGCTCGACCCGGTCGAGTATGACCGCCTCGTGGACACCGGGCTCGATCTCCTCGCGTCGTCGGATCGTCTGGTCGCGCGGCTCCGCGCGGCGAGGTGTGGGCTCCTCGCGCACCCGGCGAGCGTCGACAGGACGCTCGCGCACGCCTCGATCGTCCTCGCCCGTCTCGGTGTCACCGCGCGGATCTTCTTCGGCCCGGAGCACGGCTACGGCGGCGAGGCCCAGGACATGATCGGCGTCCAGGGCGCGAGGGATCCGGCGAGCGGCGCGCCCATCGTCAGCCTGTACGGCGACTCGCTCGAGTCCTTGTCCCCGACCGCCCAGCACCTCGCCGAGATCGACGTCCTCGTCATCGATCTCCAGGACGTCGGCTCGCGCTATTATACCTTCGTCTGGACGGCGCTCCTCGCGGCGCGCGCTGCGGCGAAGGCGGGCGTCCACGTCGTCCTCCTCGATCGTCCGAACCCGCTCGGCGCCGACGAGGCGCGGACCGAGGGGGGGCTCCCCGAGCGACGCTTCCTCTCCTTCGTCGGGCTCGAGCCCGTGCCGGTGCGCCATCAGCTCACGGTCGGCGAGATCGTCGCGCTCTTCGCGGCGCGTGATGGGCTCCCGCTCGGTGAGGACGGCGCGCTCTCCGTCGTGCCGGTGCGCGGCGCGCCCGCGGACGGCGCGCCGCGTTGGGACCGCCCCTTCGTCCTCCCGTCGCCGAACATGCCGACCTGGGACACCGCCCTCGTCTACCCCGGAGGCTGTCTCCTCGAGGGGACCAACCTCTCGGAGGGCCGCGGCACGACGCGCCCCTTCGAGATCGTCGGCGCGCCCTTCGTCGACGGGCGCGCGCTCGCCGCCCGCCTCGCGCGGGGCGGGCTCCCGGGCTTCGTCGCGAGGCCGCTCACCTTCCAGGCGACCTTCCACAAGCACGCGGGGGCGGTGTCGGGCGGCGTCGAGATCCACGTGACGGATCCCTTCGTGTTCCGACCGTACGCGACGTACGTGTCGCTCATCGGCCACGCGCGCGCGCTGGCGGGCGACGCCTTCCGCTTCCGCACCGAGCGCTACGAGTTCGTCGACGATGTCCCGGCGCTCGACCTGCTCACGGGGGGCGCGACGGTCCGCGAGGCGCTCGCCGCTGGGGCCGACCCGGACGACGTCGCGCGCGTCGCGGCGCGCGTCCCGCCCGAGTGGTCGGGCCAGCGCGCGCGCGCGAAGGCGGCCATGACCCAGGCTTTGGCGCGCGATTTCGTGTGATCTCTCCCGGGAGTCGCGCTAGGCCCCGGCCCCTTCGCCATGAGCACCGACGACGACAAGGACGAAGCCCCGCGCGAGGACGTCGAGGACGAGGCTCCGCGCGACGAGGCCGCGTCCCCGGACGAGGCTCCGGGTGGAGAAGCCGCCGCGAGCGCCGCGCCCGAAGAGCCCAAGGAGAACCGCAAGGAGCGCCGGAAGAAGCGCCGCGCAGAGCGGAGCGGCCAGCCGCTCGACGAGCCCCGGGATCGCAACGCGAGGGTGCGCGAGCGCGCGAAGAAGCGCCAGGAGGAGGTTCGCCGTGACGAGCCGCAGGGGCTCACCGCGGGCGAGCTGGTGGACGACGCGTTCGCGCGGGGCGTGCACGGCCTCGGGAAGTGGGCGCAGTCGAACGCGGGGGTCCTCGCGCTGCTCGTCGGGGTCTCGGTGCTCGGAGGCGTCGGCTGGCTCGTCCACCTCGTGTGGTCCGGCTCCAAGGCCGAGGCCGCGACCGAGCTCCTCGTCACGGCGGTCACGGCCGACAAGGCGCAGATCGATCCCGACGGGAAGAAGCCCGCCAACGACGATCCCGATCCGACGTACAAATCCCGTGAGGCGCGCGCGACGGCCGCCCTCGCCGCCTACGCCAGGGTGACCGAGCGCGAGAAGGGCACGGGCGCCGCGATCTTGGCGCGGCTCGGCGCGGCGGGCGCGCTCCTCGACCTCGAGCGCTGGGACGACGCGGCCGCGGCCTACCGCGAGGTGCGCGTCTCGACGCTCGCCGCGGCAGACGCCGACGTGCGCTGCCGCGCGCTCGAGGGTCAGGGCTTCGCCGCCGAGGGAAAGGGGCAGGCCGCCGAGGCCGCCCAATTCTTCAAGGAGCTCGAGTCCCAGGGCGTCCGGGGCTTCGTGGATCTCGGGCGCTACCACCAGGCGCGCCTCCTCGCCGCGAAGGGCGACGTCGAGGGCGCCAAGGCGCTCATCAAGAAGGCGCGAGAGTCGGTGCAGAAGGCCGAGGTGCGCGCGGGCACCCAGTATCTCATGGAGGCGCTGTCGGATCTCGAGCGCAAGGTCGATCCTTCGGCAGCCCCGCCGAAGATCCTGGGCGGCGCCGACCGGCAGATGAGCCCCGAGGAGATGCAGCGCATCCTCGGCGAGCAGCTGAAGAAGCTGAAGCAGGGCATGGAGCAGAGCGACCACTGAGCCGCCCCCGCGTCGTCCACCGGAGGCCCGCTGCGACGGCGCTCGTCGGGCTCGCATCCCTCGTCGGGCTCGCGGCCTGCGCGGAGCTGCGCGGCGCCGGGCCCGAGCTTCCGACGTGGTACCACCGACCCGGCTGGGCCCTCTCGGTGACGAACCGCTCCGCGCTCACGGTCCCGGAGCTCACCACCGGAGAGGCGTACGAGCGCGGCCGCCCAGAGCTCGACACGGCGAAGAACCGTGTGTTCGTCGGGAGCGCCGATCATGGCCTCTATGCGCTCCGTGCCGAGGATCTGTCGATGATCTGGCGCTTCCAGACGCGCGGCCCCGTCCAGTGTGAGCCGCTCTACGAGCCCGTCGAGGACGTCGTCTACTTCGGGTCGAACGACGGCGCCCTCTACAAGGTGAAGGCGGCGACGGGCGAGCTCGTCTACCGCTTCTACTCGGCGTCCGAGGTCGCGCGCCGCCCGGTCCTCTCGGGGGGCACGCTCTTCTTCACCAACGCGAACGACACCATCGTCGCCATCGATCCGCGCTCGGGCGAGCTCAAGTGGTCGCGACACCGGACGCCGGCGTTCGGGATGGAGATCGCCGGGTACGCCGGGCCCGCCGTCGCCGGAGGGCTGGTCATCGTGCCGTTCTCGGACGGTCAGGTCGTCGCGTACGCGGCCGAGGACGGCAAGGAGCGCTGGTCCATCGATCTCGCGGGTGAGGCAGAGTCGTCCGCGAGCGAGGCCGTGAAGTACCTCGACGCGGACACGACGCCCGTCGTCGCGCGCACGTCCCAAGGCTTGCTCGCCTTCGTCGGCGTCTACGCCGGCGGCGTCTACGGGCTCGACGTCGCGACGGGCGCGCGCGTGTGGGGCAACGAGCGCGCCCGCGGCGTCTCGGAGCTGTCGCTGTTCGACGAGCCGGCGGGCGCGCCTCGTCGAGGGGGCTCCCCGCTCCCCGCGCGCCGCATGCTCCTCGCGGCGAGCGGCACGACGGGGCTCTGGGCGCTCGATCTCGACGAGGGTAAGGAGCTCTGGCGTCGCGCCCTGCCCGACTCGGGCGTGTCGATGCCGGCGCAGATCGCGGGCGCCATCGCCATCACCACCTCGAGGCACGGGCTCTACCTCCTCTCTGCGGTGGACGGCGCGGCGATCGACGGCCTCGACACAGGCACGGGGTTCTTCTCGTCACCCGCCGCGTTCGGGCGGCGCATCCTCGCGCTGTCGAACGGCGGCCAGCTCCTCTCGGTCCACCTCGACGCGCCTTAGCGCGCTCTTCCTCGAAAGCCCTTGCGGCCCGGGCAGCGTCCGGGATACATCCTTGGTCCTCGCTCTCTCGAGCCGAGGCTCCCGCTGCGGCGCCATGCGCCCGGCGGGTTCGTGAAGGCGGGTCCGGCCTCTCCCCAGAGCTGCTCGACGCCCCTGGCAGTCCGCTTCATCCATCCCAAGCCCACGCACCGCGAGACAGCGCACTCGGAAGGACGTTCGATGGTCAACCCGCAGATGGTGATGTACGAGGAAGAGTTCACCCAGATCCAAGGGGTCGTGGACCGCCTCGTGAAGGACGCAAACGCGAGGGTCGTCTTCATCGTGGACAAGAACGGGCAGCTCATCGCCTCGGGCGGCGACGCAGACAACGTCGACACCACGTCGCTCGCGTCGCTCACCGCCGGCAACATCGCCGCGACGGGCGGCATGGCCAAGCTCTTGAAGGAGCAGGAGTTCGCGACGCAGTTCCACGAGGGCGAGAAGGCGAACATCCACATCCAGCTCGTCGGCAACCGCGTCATCCTCGTCGTCATCTTCGACACGAAGTCGAGCCTCGGCCTCGTCCGGCTCCGCGTGAAGAAGACGAGCGAAGAGCTCAACGCGATCTTCGAGAAGCTCCTCAAGAAGGTCGCGGAGCCTGGCGCAGACAGCCCCTTCGCCGAGATCACCGACGAAGACATCGACAACCTCTTCAACGACTGACCGACGGAGAGGAGCCCTCGCGTGTCTTACATCAACCACATGGCGAGGGAGATCAACTGCAAGGTCGTCTATTACGGCCCGGGTCTCTGCGGCAAGACGACGAACCTCCAGTACATCTTCGAGAAGGCGACGCCGGAGTCGAAGGGCAAGATGATCTCGCTCGCGACCGAGACGGAGCGGACGCTCTTCTTCGACTTCTTGCCGCTATCGCTCGGCGAGGTGGGGGGCTTCAAGACGCGCTTCCACCTCTACACGGTGCCCGGGCAGGTCTTCTACGACGCGAGCCGCAAGCTCATCCTGAAGGGCGCCGACGCGGTCGTCTTCGTCGCCGACTCGCAGGAGGCGCGCTTCGACGCCAACCTGGAGAGCCTCGACAACCTCCGAGACAACATGAAGGAGATGGGCGTGCCGACCGACATCCCCTTCGTCATGCAGTACAACAAGCGCGATCTGCCCGACGTCAGCTCCATCGACGAGCTCGAAGCGGCGCTGAACCCGGACGGCGCGCCGTCGATCGAGGCCGTCGCGCGCACGGGCCTCGGCGTCTTCGACACGCTGAAGCTCACGGCGAAGCTGCTCATCTCCGATCTCAAGAAGAAGAGCGCGACGGGAGGCAAGTGATCGACGACGAGCCGGCGTCGATCGCGCCGGGGCGAGGGTGGCGCCGCGTGGATCGAGGGGGGCTCGCTCGACACCTCGCCGTGGCGCTCGGCGTGGGCGCGCTCCTCGCGCTCGGATCGGGCTGCGCCTCCACCGGAGGGCTGAAGGGCCGCGAGCGCCCACCCGAAGGCCCGGTCGCCGCCGTCCCGGTCCCTGACGAGGCGTTCCCGGCGCAGCTGCACCGCGTGCTCCGCGACGGCCGCCCGACGGCGGAGCGGCAGGCGCTCTTGACGGGCGTCGTGCGGCGGCAGCTTGCCAGGGCCCGAGAGCGACTCACGCGCCGTCAGAAGGATCGGGGCGTGGCGTCGGTCGTGGGGGCGCTGTACCTCGTGCGTGCGGGCGAGCTGCGTGGCGAGATGCTCGCCGACGGAGGCGACGACACCCTCGTGCTCGCGCTGGACGGCGTCGCGGCGCGTGGGGACGAGGGGCGGAGCGCTGCCCTCTACGAGCTCCGGCGCTTCGGCAGCGCGCCCGGAAAGCCCGCGTACGAGGACGCGAGCGAGCACCTCGCCGCGCTGGAGACGTGGCTCGTGGACACCCGCGGTGACGACGAGGTGGGGCCGACCGAGCGCGCCGGGCGAGAGGAGCGCCGCGCCGTCGCGAAGGCGCTCCTCCTCCCGACGGACGAGGCGCTCCAGGCGGCGACGAAGGCGACGGCCGACTGGATCGAGGCGGCCCTCGCCTTCCAGGATCAGTACCATCGGCGACGCGAGGCGCCCGCGCGTCGCGAGGAGATCGTCGAGGCCGTGCGCGCGATGAGCACGGGCGCCGCGACGATGGCCGCGCTCCAGCTCCGTCACGGGGACGCGGCGGCGGCGGTCGAGGCGATCCACGGAACGGCGGCCGATCGGATCGCACCCGAGGGGCTGATGCAGCGGATCGTGACCGCCGCGCGGCGTGATGACGCCCGAGCCTGGGCGGATCTCCTCGACCTCTTCACGCGCAAGGACGGCCGCGACGAAGAGACCGGCATGGACGAGCTCCTCGTGCGCTCCGCGGCGTTCTCGTTGGAGGTCGAGGCCTTCCGACGCGATCCCGGGAGCCTCCCCATCGCGCTCCTCTTGGGCGAGGACCTGGCGGCGCTCGGCATGGGGGACGGCGCGCCCGAGGTGCTCGGCGACGTCGCCGAGGCGCACCCCGATCCGCTCACCGTGGGCCACCTGCTCGCGCTGACGACGCGGCTCGTCCTCGGCGAGGAGGCGTCGGACGATCCAGAGAGCGCGTCGCGGGCCTACCGCGCTGCGACGAGGCTCCTCGCGGTCGCCGAGCGGGACGGCGTGCGCGGCAAGACGCAGCCCTCGGCCGCGCAGCTCCGCGTCGTCGGTGCGCGCGTCGACGCGCGGTTCGGGGAGCTCGAGCGCGCCAAGCAGTCCCTCGAGCGCGCCTTGGTCGAGGCGCCGCTGCCGTCCGCGAAGCGCTTGCTCGCGACGGTCGAGCGCCGGCTCGGGCACGCGCCTCGCGCCGCGCAGCTCTTCACCGAGGTCGCGGAGGAGGCCGAGCGCGCGGGGGATCCGCTCGACGCGGCCGACGCGCGGCTCGCGCTCTCGCGGGTACAGCTGGATCTCGGCGCGCGGAGCGAGGCGAAGGCGGCGCTCGACAGGGCGCTCGGGCTGGTCCTCGGCGCTCGGAAGACCGTCGGGCCCGAGCGCCTCGCGCGCGCCGAGCGTGTCCTCGCCGACGCGCTCGATCGCCTCGGGGACGCCCGTGGGTCCGCGGCCGCCATCGATCGTGCGCTCTCGGCGTCACGCGGGGATACGCGCGAGTTCGCCGTGGCGCTCCTCGACGGCATGGCGCTCGCCTTCTCGGACGGGGACGTCGCGCGCGCCCGCGCGCTCGGCAAGCAAGCGACCTCAGGGAACCTCGCGGACGACGACGCGCTCTACCTCGGGCTCTGGGTCCACTTCGTCGAGAAGCGGGCGAGCGAGAGCCCCGACGGCACGGCCGCGTCGCTCCTCGCGCCGCTCGAGGGACGCGGGGGCTTCCACGGCGCGCTCGCGGCCTTCGCGTCGGGGAAGATCGACGGCGCCGAGCTCACGAGGCGTGCGAGGACCCCGGCGGAGCGGACGGAGGCTGCGTTCTACCGAGCGGTGGCGCTGCTCGTTGCACGAGACCCTTCGGCCCTCCCTGCGCTGAAGGAGATCGCCGCGGCGCCCACGATCGATCTCGTCGAGACGGAGCTCGCTCGGGCGCTCGTGCTCGGCGCCGGGCGCAAGATGCCCGGCCTCCCGCCCGGGACGCTCCTCCCCTGACGACCCGAGGCCGCCTCGCCCCCTCGCCGACGGGCGACCTCCACCTCGGGAGCGCGGCCACGTTCCTCGCGGCGTGCGTGTCGGCGTGGTCCGGCGGTGGCGCCGTGGCACTCCGCATCGAGGACCTGGATGCGCCTCGCGTGGTGCCGGGCGCCGAGGATTCCATCCGGCGCGACCTCGAGTGGCTGGGGCTCGCCTGGGAGGGCGAGGTGGTGCACCAGTCTCGGCGCGCGGCGGCCTACGAAGCGGCGCTCGAGCGGCTCGGGGCGATGGGGCGAACCTACCTCTGCGACTGCTCCCGGCGCGAGCTCAGCCTCGTCGCGAGCGCCCCGCACGAACACGATCTCCTGCGCTACACCGGGGCGTGCCGCGACAAGCCGCGAGACCGGCCCATGAGGCGCCCTCCCGCCGTGCGGCTGAGGACCGAGCCCGGGGATGTCGTGACGGTGCACGACCGGATCCTGGGGACGCTGCGCGAGGACGTCCACGCGGTGACCTCGGACTTTGTCCTGCGGCGTGGCGATGGCGTGTTTGCGTACCAGCTCGCGGTCGTCGTCGACGACCTGGCGATGGGGATCACCGAGATCGTGCGCGGCCGGGATCTCGCCTCGTCCACGCCGCGGCAGGCGCTCCTCGCGAGGCTGCTCGGCCAGGAGCTCCCCGCGACGGCGCACGTGCCGATGCTCGTCGATCGCTCCGGGGAGCGCCTCGCGAAGCGCTCCCGGAGCGTCACGCTCGCGGGGCTCCGTGAGGCGGGGGTGTCCGCCGCCGAGATCGTCGGTGCGCTCGCCGGCGCGCTCGGGCTCGCAGAGGACGCGACGCCGCGGACGGCTCGATCGCTCGTCCCGTGGAGGACGGCGGGGCTCGGCGCCCCGGCGGTGCCAGCGCCCGCGCTCTCTCCCCGTCCCAGCGCCCGCGGGGTGGGTGGTGTCGCGGGCGTCGATGACTTACAATCGTTCGAGGGTGAGCATCCGTCGCCGCCGAGAGCCACGTCCATGAGCGCCGAGGTCGATCTCGCGCCCGGTGACGTGCTGCAGCGGAAGTACCGGCTCCTCGAGCGGCTCGGCGAGGGCGGGATGGCCGAGGTGTGGCTCGCCCACAACGCGGCGCTCGACGTCCAGGTGGCGGTGAAGGTGATGCGCCGAGAATTTGCTCGGGATCCGAGGGCGGTGACCCGGTTCCGGCGCGAGGCGCGCATCACGGCGTCGCTCCAGCACAAGAACATCGTCAAGGTGTACGACTTCGGCATCACCTCCCGTGGGGCGCCCTTCTTGGTGATGGAGCTGCTCGCGGGCGAGACGCTCGCCGCTCGGCTGAAGCGCCGGGGGCGGCTCCCGCCCACGGAGGCCGTCCGCGTCGTCCTGCTCGCCTTGAAGGGCATCACCGTCGCGCACGCGCAGGGGATCGTCCACCGCGACCTGAAGCCCGAGAACGTCTTCCTTGCGATCGAGGACGGAGGCTCGGAGCGTCCGAAGATCCTCGACTTCGGGGTGTCGTCGCTCGCGCGTGCGGGATCCGATCAGACGACCCGCTCGACCCCGGTGGGGACCCCCGCGTACCTCCCCCCCGAGGTGATCCGCGAGGACCGTCGCGGTGACGCCCGAGGGGACGTCTGGGCGCTCGGCCTGCTCTTGTACGAGTGCCTCCATGGGAGCCTCCCGTGGGTGAGCACGACGACGCACCAGCTCCTCGAGTCGATCTGCCATGACGAGGTGCCCTCGCTGAAGGATGTCCCTGGCGTCGACGACGAGCTCGACGCGATCGTTCACCGGGCGCTCTCGAAGTCCCCGGCGAGCCGATTCCCCGGCGCGCGCGAGCTCTTCGATGCGCTGAACGCGTGGCTGGGTGTGCGGGCAGATGCGCTGGCGCTCTCGAGCAGCATGCCCCGGCTGAGGCAGGCCGTCTCGGCCGATCCTCACGCGGACGACTCGCCGACCACGATCGGCCCCTCGTTGCCCTCGAGCCCGCCGTCGGAGGGGGGTGTCGCGCGTACGCACCATCGCCCCAAGGAGCGTAGGCAGACAGCCTCTCGCGCGCCGTGGATGATCGGAGTCGCCGGGATTGGGGCCATCGGGGCCATGGCGTGGCTCGGGACGCAGGCTCGGCCGTCGCTGCCGCAGCCAGCCTCTCCGCCCGTCGTCGAGTCCAGCTCTGCGACGCCGCCCCCGGCGGCCTCCTCCGATCGCGTCATGCTGCGCATCGAGGACCTCCCCGAGGACGCGAAGGTGTACGTGAACGGTCAGCGCGTCGAGCTCCCGCTCGAGGTGCGTCGTGGCGAGACGCAGCACACGCGGGTGGAGGCGGAGGGCTACCTCCCGTGGGAGCAGGTGGTGACGGCCGAGGGCTCCGTCCGGCTGGTCTACAACGCGTCACCGAAGCCACGCGCAGCGCCGAAGACGCAGCGAGGCTACAAGGACGTCCCGTACTGACACCCCCTGTCCAGGGTGGAGGGAGCGGTCTTCGACGATGACGATGGGCTCGAAGGGTGATCCGGCGTGACACCCTGCTTTGGCTGGTCGCGAGCGGGTGACCGAGCGGCGCCAGCGGTCCCGTGGGCGGGGCGAGCGCGGCGCGGCAAAGGCGCCGCGGAGGGCGACGAAGAGCCCCTAGGGATGGGAAGATCGAGGCTCCGCCCCGCTCTCGTCCGTTTGCGGTGATCGTTTGCCTCGCTCCCTCCGGTTCTTGTAGGGTGCCGCGCCATGCGCAAGATAGCCTCGCTCGCCGTCGTCGGCGCCCTCGGCCTCCTCGGTGCGGCGCCGCTCCACGCGAGCGACGTGACCTTCAAGGCGTGCGCGGGGAGCCCGTCGAAGGCGGACGAGGACGCTGCGCGGGGGCTCTTCGCCGCCGGCCGGACCGCCTACGAGGAGGGCGACTACCCGAAGGCGATCCAGTATTGGCGCGACGCGTTCGATCGAGACTGCACCGCGACGCTCCTCCTCGTGAACCTCGCCAATGCCTACGAAAAGAAGGGCGACGTCGACGCCGCGATCGTGGCACTCGAGACGTACCTCCAGCGCAGCCCCAAGGCCGACGACGCGCCGACGATCCAGAAGCGCGTCGAGAACATGCGCAAGCTGAAGGCCGCGGCGGCCGCGTCCTCCTCGGCCGCGCGGCCCGCGACGAGCGCTCCTCCTCCTCCTCCGAGCGCACCTCCCGCCGTCGAGACGACGGCGTCGCCCGCACCACGCCTCGGGCCCTTCATCGTCATGGGCGCCGGTGGGCTCGTCACGATCGTCGGCGGCGTCCTGTACCTCGGCGGGGCTTCGAAGGTCAGCGACGCCGAAGCGCTCTGCCCCTCCCGCATCAACTGCACGGCGGAGGCCGCCGACAAGGGCAACAGCGGGCGCAGCCAGAAGAAGCTTGGCGTGATGCTCACCGGCGCGGGGTTGCTCACCGTCGGAGGTGGCGTAGCGTGGTACTTCCTCGACAAGAGGAAGGCGCCTTCGACGGCGGTGACGCCCCTCTTGGCGCCGGGCACCGCGGGCGTCGGCGTGATCGGTAGGTTCTGATGAGGGGCCGGACCGGCGCCCTGACGCTCGTCCTCGCCTGCTCGGCCGCGCTCGGTTGCAAGTCTCCCGATGCTCGCGCCCTCGGCGCCTACATCGATACGAACACCGCGCTGTCGCAGGTCGATCTCGAGCTGACGGTGGCGCGGTGCGCGCGCGTCGCGATGGGATCGTCCTGGAAGGCGGCCGAAGAGGACACGCGCCCGATGTTCCAGCGCTACGTGGCGGCTGGTGACGCGGCGGTCGCGGCTGGTGACGCGCTGAAGAAGAGCGATCCTCCAGGCTGGGTGCTCGATCGACAGACGACCGCGCGTGCGCTCGGGAAGGCATGGTCTGACCGGAAGGACGCGTTCCAGCGTGCGTGCGTCGAGCGCCGAGGGCAGGGACCGGAGCTCGACGCTTCGCGTGCCACCATGGTCCATGCGCGCGACGAGTATGTCGCGGCCCTCCAGGCGATGCGACGGCGTTAGACACGTCACCCCGGCCCGCTGAGCCGCCGGTCGACCGCGAGGCCCCAGATCGACACGGCCGGACCCGAACCGTTCGCAAATAGGTGACGAGCAGAAGCACAGCGTGCGAACCTTCGTCGCGACGTGGGCTCCCTCTCGTCCCAGCTCGTCTTGCGCGAGATCGCCACCATGCAGCAGGTGGAGGACGCGCTCGCGCGGCAGGTGCTCTACGGCGGCGATCTCGTGACGAACCTCCTCGAGGTGACGGGCCCCGAGCGTGAGGGTGCGCTGACGTATGTCCTCGCGGAGCACCTCGCCATGCCGCCTGGCCCCTCCGGAGAGCTCCCCGCCGCGTCGCAGGCGCTGCGCGACACGCTCCCCGAGGAGCTGATGCTCCGGCACGGGCTCTTCCCCGTCTCCTTGGGCGCCGAGGGGCTCCGCGTCGCGGTGAGCCAGCCGCTCTCCGAGGAGGTGCTCCGCGAGCTCGAATTCGTCGTCGAGGCGCCGATCGTCCAGGTCGCGGCGCCGAGCGCGAGGATCCAGCAGGCGCTCGCACGGGACTATGGCGCCTCGCTCGACCGACGGACCACACGCCTCCTCGCGAAGCTCGCGGGGCGCCCCGATCCGTCGCCGAGCATACGCCCGCCCGGGCCCGAGGCGCTCCGCTTCCCGCGCGCCTTCTCCCCCGAGACCACCGCGCTGCGCTCCGATCTCCCACCACCCATGCCGAGGACGGAGCCGGAGCGACGGATCGAGCCGGGCGGGCGCTCGAGCCTCGTGCGCTGGGCCCTCGGCGTGCACACCGACGAGCGGACCAGTCGTCGTCGTCGTCGCGGCCCGTTCGCGATCCCGGACGCCGAGGCGAGCCTCTTCGCTGCGACGGCGCCGGAGGCGGTGCTGGAGACGGTCTTCGAGTTCGCGCGGCAGTACTTCGCGTACACGGCGGTGTTCGTCGTCCATCGTGAGGTCGCCGAGGGGCGTGACGCCCACGGACCGGGGGCGGATCGGCGCGAGGTGCTCGGGGTGGGGGTCCCGCTCGAGCAGGAGAGCATACTCTCCCTCTCCTGGCGCACCGCTGCGCCGGTGTCGCGAGCGCTCGGCGCGGACGGGATCGACGGCGCGCTCCGCGACGATCTCCGTCGACCCGTCGGCGTCGTGCCCGTCGTCGTGCCCGTCGTGGTTCGCGATCGGGCGGTCCTGCTCCTCTACGGTGACGACGGCGACGAGCAGGTCTTCTTGGGTGAGGTGAGCGAAGTGCTGGCGATGTGCGCGCTCGCCGGGGGGGCGCTCGAGCGCATCGCCCGCGAGCGGCGCCGGGTCGCGCGAGGCGTCGAGGCGCCCCACGACCTGCCTGACGCACCCGTGCCCGGCGGGCCCGACGCTCCATCCTCCGAGCGCGTGAGCCGCCCCGACCCCAGGGCGACCGACGGCTCAGGTGAGCAGACCCCGAGGACGCCGCCGCCGGAGTCCAGTCCCTCGCTGGACGTGGCCGAGGCCGATCCGGCCGAGGACGAGCTGCTCCGCGCGGCGCTCGATCAGGCATCTGGAGACGGCGCTGGCCCCGCGGGGGAGGGCGACGCGTCGGCGTCTCGGGTCGCGTACCGCCCGCCCGCGCCGCTCCCGAGGACCGCGGACCCGACGCGCGCGAGCGTCAGGCTGCCGTCGGTCATCGTCGCGATGGGCGAGCCCGAGGCTCGCGCGGTGGACGCCCTCCTCGCCGAGGGCGCGGACGAGACCGAGGCGATGGGCGAGATCTTGCGGCTCGGTGAGACCATCGTCCCCGCGCTGCTCGCGCGCCTCCCCGGCCCTCTCTCGGTCGAGCTCGCAGCGGTCGCGCGGGGTGTCGTCCGGCCTTCGCGGGCGGGCGTCCTCTTCCGGGCGCTCGCGGCGCTCCGTCGCATTGCGCTCCACTACGTGATCGTCCACGCGGCGAACATGCGCGAAGAGACCCGCCTCACCGCGTGCCTCGCGCTCGCGGAGTTCGCGTACCCCGAGAGCGCGAGCGCCCTCGTGCAGCGGCTCTTCGATCCTGCGCCGCGTGTCCGCGAGGCCGCGATGACCGCCTCCCGGTGGCTGCGCGCGTCACCCGAGTGCTCGGAGGGCATCACGGGCCAGCTCTCGCGCATCGCCGTGGCGACGATGGAGCGGACCGCGCGGCGGATCGCGGCGACGGAGGCGCTCGGCGAGCTCGGCGCGAAGGAGGCGATCCCCGCGCTCCTCGCGCTCTCGACCGCGCGGGACGAGGGGCTACGCGACGCGGGGCGTCAGGCGCTCGCGCGCGTCACGTTCCAGGATCTCGACTTCGACGGCTACGAGCGCTGGTGGCGGCGCCACGAGGGTGAGCACTCCGCGCAGTGGGCGCTCGACGCGCTCGTGGCCTCGAGGGTGGATCACGCGCGTCCGGCGATTCGTGAGCTCTCGATCCTTGGCCTCGACACGTCGGTCGACCTCGAAGACCCGGCCGCTCGGGATGCGCTCGTGCGTCGCGCCCGCGCCGCGCTCGACAAGCTGGCCTCGCCGAGCCACGGGGGCTGAGCGAGCGGCTCCTCCGCGTCGCCCCCGCCATGCCGCGCGTCGCCCGCGCGCGGCTGGGAGGGGGAGGACGCGCCCAACTTCTTGCGCCCTGGGGGCGGGATGCGGGGTAGACTGCTCGCCGTGCGAAGAACCTTCGCCCTCGCGCCCCTCGTCCTCGCGGCGATCGTCCCTTCGTGCAACGTCTACCCCGAGTCGCTGCTCGCGCCGCGCGGCAAGGCGGGGGCGGCGGGTACCGGCGGCTCGAGCGAGCTTCCGCAAGGGGCTGGCATCGGCTGGTGGTCCGGGCCGGGAGACAGCGGGTGCGAATCGGCGCGCCAGCCCGCGCCCACGGATCGACCGGCTGCACAGACGGCTCCCGACGTCCCGCCGATGATCTTCGCGCTGACGAGGCTGCGCCTCGGCTCGCAGGATCTGGACGGGAACCTCAGCAAGGAGGCCTGGAAGGACATCGGCCTCGACCTCGACGGCCGCTGCACGAACACCGACACCTGCCCCTCCGCCCCCGAAGATCGCGTCTCCTGCAAGTCGATCGTCGTCGGACCCGACGGCAACTACTGCCGCGACAACAACTTCGGCCGCTACGAGTACGACGTCGCGACGCTCCCCGATCTCCAGAAGTTCGGTCTCAACGACGACCTCTTCAACTGCGGCCTCACCGTCGGGATCTACAACATCCTCATCCGTGTCTCCGGCTACAACGGCACGGCGAACGACGACAGCCTGCGGCTGGACATCTACTCGTCGCCTGGCCTCGAGACGCCCTCCGGCTTCGACTGCCTGGAGCCCAAGGAGAAGAAGCTGCCCTTCTTGACGACCTCGCCCTTCCTCGTCGACGAGGACGCGATGGACAGCCCGAAGGCAGGTCCCGATCTCGCGGACTCGAAGACGCACTCCATCGACGCCTTCGTGCGCGATGGCTACCTGGTCGCCTTCTTCCCGGACCACACGCTCTTCCGCTTCCCGAATCCAAAGGACGAGGCGAAGAACCCGATCCATCCCTTCCCCATCGTGCTCGAGAAGGGCATCGTGACGGGGAAGGTGTCGAAGGGACCGGAGGGCTTCTACGTCCTCAAGGACGGGCTCATCACGGGACGAACGACGAAGGACAACGTGATCACGGGCTTCCGTCAGGTGGGGATCTGTGAGGACAACCCGCTCTACAAGATCATGACGAGCTACGTGGCGACGGGGCTCGACGTCCTGTCGAGCGGCGAGACCGACGAGACGAAGGACTGCGACGCGATGAGCGTCGCGGTGGGCATCGAGGCGATGCAGGCGACGGCGGGTGGGCTCGCGAAGCTCCCGCCGCTCGTCGAGTGTGAGGGCATGGGGACGGGCGGCGCTGCGGGTGCGGCCGGGGCCGCGGGCCAGGCGGGCGCGCCGGCGGGCCAGGCCGGTACAGGCCCCTGAGCCGCCACGGCAGGCACGTGCGTCGAAGCGCGCGGCGGTGGGCGCGCGGGCGGGCCAGGGTCGCTCCACTCGCTGAGTGGCAACCCTGGGTCGGTCAGCGGAACAGGCCGCCGAAGTAGGCGGCGGCGACGCCGACGAGCGCGATCGCCACGACCACGAGCGCGACGGCCCCGGTGCCGCCCTTCCTCTCGGGGCTGGCGACGACGGGCGTCGGCGCGCCGGCGGCGGACGCGCTGCTCTTGGCTGCCGGTGCGGGCTCGTCCGAGGCGGACGCGGGGCGGTGGTCGTCCTCGAGGGAGGCGAGGTTCCCTGCCTCGACGCCGAGCGAAGGCGCCTTCTTGTCGAAGGCGCCTGACAGATCGCCGAGCTCCGAGCCCCAGTCCTGGATGTCGACCATCCCGCCGCCCGAGGCGTCGAGCCTCTGGTTCCCGAGCGGGGACGCACGGCTCCCCGATGCGGCGCTTCCCTCGAGCGAGGTGAACTCGAAGAGCGCCTGCTCGATGAGCTTGTCGATGACCGTCGGCCCCTCCTGCTGCTTCTTCTCGCGGAGCTTGTCGCGGACGACGGCCTGCACCGTCGTCGCGATGTCGAAGGGCGAGACCGCGAGGCGTCGATCGAAGGCGTAGTCGTTCAGCGCCCGCGCCATCTCCTCGGCGGTCTGGTACCGCGCCGCGGGATCTCGCGCGAGCCCGCGGAGGACGATCTGCTCGAGCTTCGCGTCGACGGCGCCGTTGATACGCGTGAGGCTCGGGATCTCCGCCTTCTGCACCTGCTTGACCGTCTCGTAGTCCGTCTCCCCCTGGAAGAGCTTCTTCCCGGCCAGCATCTCCCAGAGGATGATCGCGGCGGCGAAGACGTCGGTCCGGGCGTCGACCTCCTGCCCGAGCGCCGCCTCGGGCGACAGGTAGCTGAACTTCCCCTTGATGATGCCGGGATCGCTCTTCTCGAGCTGTGTGTTGGCCTTCGCGAGCCCAAAGTCGACGATCTTGACCTCGCCGAACTTGGTGAGGAGGATGTTGGGAGGGGAGAGATCGCGGTGGACGATGTTGAGGTGTCGGCCGTGCTCGTCGTGCAGCGCGTGGGCGTAGGCGAGGCCCTCGCAGATCTTCAGCGTGACGTGCACGGCGACCTCGACCGGCACGACCTTGCCCGCGCGCTTGTACCACTCGACGACGGCCTTCAGATCGGCGCCGTCGACGTACTCCATCACGATGAACGACGCGTTGTCGCCGACGCCGGTGTCGAAGACCTGCACGCAGTTCGAGTGCGAGAGGTACGCAGAGACGCGCGCCTCATCGAGGAACATCTTGATGAACCGCTTCTTCCCCGCGAGGTGCGGCAGGACGCGCTTGATGGCGACCTTCTTCTTGAAGCCGTCGGGCCCGACCCGCTCGGCCCGGTAGACCTCGGCCATGCCGCCGGCGGCGATGAGCTCGATGGGTCTGTATCGTTGCTGTTCGGCCATGCGCGTTTCTGTGTTGGCAAATACCACGAAACGCGGAAGACAGAGCCTCCGAGCGATGACCGATCTCGAGGACAGGCTCCGCCGAGAGGCGAAGCGAGAGCTCCGCAAGCGGATGCGTGCGCTCCGCAAGGCGACCCCGGCGGCGCAGACCGAGGCGAGGAGCGCGGAGATCGTCCAGCGGCTCCTCGCCCTCGAGCGGCTGGCCACGGCTCGGTCCGTGGCGGTCTTCTACCCGATGCTCGACAAGCACGAGGTCGATCTCCGCCCGCTCGTCACGGCGCTCCGCGCGCGCGGCGTCGTCGTCGCGTACCCGCGGGTGGACGGCCCGCACGAGGCGTCGTTCCGCGTCGTCGGCTCCGAGGTAGAGCTCGTCGAGGGGTCGCTCGGGGAGCGCGAGGCGCCCGAGGCGGCGCCCCACGTCGAGGCGCTCGAGGTCGTCATCGTGCCCGCGCTCGCGCTCGCGCCCTCAGGGGATCGCCTGGGCTACGGCGGCGGCTTCTACGATGGCCTCCTCGCGCGGTATCGAGGGGCGTGGGCGGTCGGGGTCGCGTTCGATTTTCAGCTCTTGGCCGAGCTCCCGACGACCGAGGGCGATCGGCGAGTGCAGTTCGTCGTCACGGATCGACATCAGTTCGATCCAGAGGAGAGGACCCAGGTCGCCTCGATCCCGCCCCACACGCGGGAGGGCGGCGTCGCGACCATCGCGCGCCCACGACGAGGAGCGTGACGACGTCCCGTGGTCGGCAGCGGGACCGGACCGAGGCGGACAGAGAGCGTCGCGGGAGGCGACGGTGCTCGCGTGGTGTGCTGGGACGCGCCGGATCAGGGCGCGACGGAGGGCGGTGGCGCGGCGCCGTAGCGCGCCTCGAGGTACTCCTCGGTCGACAGGCCGCAGCGCTTCATCCAGCCCGCCGCCTCCACGCCGACGAAGCGGTAGTGCCATGGCTCGTGCTTGTACTGCGTGACGTGGGTCTTGTCCTTCCCGTAGGTGAGCACCACGCCGAAGCGGTGCGCGTTGGCCTCGAGCCACCGCATCGCCGGGCTCTCCGCGAAGGTCGTCGCGTCCCAGCCCGTGTAGATCGCGCCGCTCGGCTTACGGAACACGAGGTCCACCGTCGTCCCGAGCTGGTGCTCCGAGTGCCCGGCGCGCGCCGAGCTCTCGGTGACCTTCCGCAGCGCCTGCTCGTGGCTGTGCCCCGTCGCGAGCGCCTGCTGGATCCACATGATGAAGGTCACACGCTGCGTCGCATACGAGCGGAACCCGCTCCGCACCCAGAGTCCGTGCCCTGCCTCTCTCGCCTCGTCGAGCAGCGGCCCGAACCCGATCTTGCCGTGGCGACCGATCGGGAGTCCATCGAAGGTGGCGGGGACATCCGCGGGCGCGAGCGACTCGAAGGCGCTCTTGCGGAGCGCCTCTCGGCCGCGGAACACATAGGCCGCGGGGAGACAGAAGAAGTCGTGCCCTCCGCGAGAGGGCGGCGCATCCCAGGAGCAGGGCGTCCAGGTCGAGGTCGCGGAGAAGGGGTAGCTCGATGGGATCGCCTCCCCGCGGTTCACCAGGAAGAGCGGATCGTTCGGATCGGTCGGGCGACCGACGGGCGCGCGGTGGAGGAGCTCCGCGCACGCGGCCTCGTCGGGATCGCTGGGGAGCGCGGCCGTCTGGACGAGCGGCGTCGCGCCGCCGGCGTCATCGGTGCCGGGAGCCCTCGTCGCCTCGAGGTGCGGCGTGGCCGTCGCTCCGACGGGGCGCTGGTCCGCTCCGCCGTCGCGCCCTCGAGCGGGGTCTCGAGCGGGCGGCGTGTCAGCGACCGAAGGCGCGCGTGGGTCCGGGTCCTTCTTGGGCGCGTCGAGCGCGCTCACGCAGCCCCACGCGACGGTGAGGAGCGTGAGCGCGACGAGCGGACGCAGGGTGGGGAGCGGGCGCGCGGAGGCCAGGGCCTGATTCGCTAGCGGGTCACGCTGCCGGCGGCCACCTTCTCGGCAGTGTGGTGGGAGGCCCTCTGGGTGCAACGCGTGGCGCGAGCCCGGCATGCGCCGCGGAAGCTCGGGGCGAGACCTCGAGCTTCACCGAGCCGCCGTGCAGGTGTTGGATGCCGCAGACTACGGCGGCGGAAGCTCAGGGCGAGACCTCGAGCTTCACCGAGCCGCCGTGCAGGTGTTGGATGCCGCAGAGTACGGCGGCGGAAGCTCAGGGCGAGACCTCGAGCTTCACCGAGGCCGCGTGGGATTTCTCGGACGGCTGGTAGTAGGGGTACGCGGTCGCGCCGCCGTCCTCGGCCTTGACGGGCATCGTCGCGCGGAGCACGTACTCGAGCACGAGGGGCTTCCCGGGAGGGACGGAGAGCACGTAGAGGTCGAGCTGCTTCGCCGTCGCCTCCCAAGACGAGAGCACTCCGGCCTTCTTCAGCGCGTCGAGGCTGTCCGCGTCGAGCTCGAACCCAGGGGGGATGCCGACCGTGACCATCGCCATCTGGAGCGGCTTGCCCGTCGTGTTGGTGAGCGTGACGGCCGCCTTCACGGTGTCGTTCACCGCGAGCGAGGTCTTGTCGTACGTGAGCGCGATCTCGAGGGGCGCCTGGGGAGCGTCCGCGCCGACCCAGGGCACGTGGTGCTTCGCGACGACGGCGTAGTTGAGCGTCCCTGTGCCGGCGAAGGTGAGCGTCACGTCGTGGTGTCCCGTCGTCGCGAGCTGGGAGAGGTCCACCGTCGAGAGCACGTCGGCCGCGTCGGCCGCGAGGATGACCGTCGAGAAAGGCGCCCCGTCGACGAGCACCGTGACCTCGCCCGCCGCGGGATCTCCCACGCCCTTCTCGGCGGCGAGCAGGAGCACGCGGAGCGTCCAGATGGTGGCCTGCGTCGACCCGAAGTTCCCATGCCCGTCGCGCGCTCCGGCGAGGAACGCGAGCGCGCCCTTGACGGTCGCGGGCGAGGCTTCTCCCTTCATCAACGCGTGCGTCGCGAGGGCGGTGATGGTCACGTCGGCGTCGAGTCCCGATCCGTAGAAGTCGGTCTGGGTCCCGCCCGCGGACCACGAGACCTTGCCGTCCTTCTCCACCTTGGTGGACTCGAGCTTGGCCAGCAACGTGGCGGTGAAGGGATCACTCGGCGCCGCGACGGCGAACGCGTTCGCGGCCATCGCGAGGGTGTAGGCGTCGTCTCCGAGGTCGAGGTGCGACTTCACGTAGGAGAGCCCTTTGACGGCGGAAGCGCCTGGCGCCTTCGCCGACGCGAGCGCCCACGACACGAAGGCGGTGTTCCGCACCGTGCTCGTCTGGAAGGAGAAGAACTCGGTCATGTCGCCTGCCCACGAGCCGTCGGCGGCCTGCTGCGCCGTGAGCCACGCGGTCGTCCGCGCCATCATCTCTGGGTCGACCGGGATCGCCTCGGCCATGTCGGCGAACTCCATCAACCCGAAGGCCGTCACCGACAAGAAGGGCTTGCCGTCCTGCTTGCCGAACCAAGAGAACCCGCCGCCCTCGTGCTCGAACGTGAGCAGCCGCTGGTACCCCGTCGAGATGAGGGACTCGGCCTTCATCGCGAGCGCGGGGGTCCCTTGCCCCGTCGCCTTCATGTAGCGAGACACGAGCACGTTGGGCCAGGTGGTCGACGTGGTCTGCTCGAAGCAGCCGGTGGGGGTTCGCAGGAGGCTATCCATCCCGCTCACCACCTCGGAGAGCCGGCTCGGGTAGAGGTCGACGTGGAGGTGCTCCGAGCCGGGCGTCGCGTTCGGGGGGAAGTCGACGGGGACGGTGAGCGAGCCGGCTGCGAGCCCACCGGACTTCGTCGTCGACTGCTCCTTGCCGTCGGGGAGGACGACCACCGTGCGCGCGACGGCGTCTGACTTCTTCGAGCCGATCGCCTTCGCGCCGAGGGTGAGCACGCCCACCTTCTCCACGCGCACGGGCACGGAGAGTCCCTTCACCTCGCTGGGGCCGAGCGTGAGCTGGAGCTGTGAGGTCCCGAGCAGCGTGACGCCCTCGGTCGGCTGGAGCGTGACGGTCACCGTCTGCTCCGTATCGAGGTAGTTGTAGACGGCGACCGGGAAGGAGATCTCGTCGCCGCGCGTGAGCGTCGCGGGCAGCGACAGATCGACGAAGAAGTCCTGGAACACCTTGACCCCCGCGACGCCGCCGCCGAGCCTCCCGCTCATCGTGTGCGCGAGCGAGGACACGCGCCAGGTCGTGATGCTGTCGGCCATGGGCACCGACACGGTGGCCGTCCCGTCTCCGCCCGTGATGATCGCCGGGTTGTCGTACAAAGTCTCGGGGAAGTCGCGGCGGACGCGCGGCTCGCCGTCACCCGCCGGCGTCGGCCCGCCGCCGGCGGACCCCGGCGGCCAACCCGTCGACGCGCCCCCCGCGCCGGAAGCGCCTCCTCCCGGACCGGGCCAGCCGATGGGGACGCCAAAATCTCCAGGCTCGATCTGGAACGAGACGTCGTCCGCCGTGTTTGGGATCTCGTCGGGTCCTGCCGACGAGAAGCGGACGAGCGTGTCGACGCTCGTCGACCACGGGTTGCCCCAGAAGTCGTAGACGCGGAACCCCTTCGTCGCGCGCTCGAGCACCTCTTGCGACCATGAGATCCCGTTGCAGCCGCTGTTTGTCGTGCACCCCTTCGCGGCGAGATCCTTCTTGGCCTGGGCTGCCGCGCTCTCGAGTCGCTCCAACACCTTCGCGCGCACGTGGGCCACGAAGGGGCCGAGGAGCTTCTGACGCGCCGCGAGCGTGGCCATCCACGTCGACTGGCTGACGCTCGTGGGCGTCGCGCTCCCCATCGCGGCGAAGGTGGCCGCAGCCTTCTTCTGTGCGGCGTCCATCTGCGCCGCGTCGGTGGGCTTCGCGAACAAGAGATCCGGGAGGCTCCCTCCAGGCGGAGCGAGCTCGTACGAGGGCTTTGCGTACGCCGCGTCGAGCTCGAAATATGCCTTGAAGAGCCCAGGGGTCGCCTCCGAGAGCGCGAAGACCGCCTCGTCCACGATCTGCACCCCGAGCGCGGAGGACGCCGGCTGGCCGGCCTCGTCCTTGACGTGGAAGGTGAGCTTGGCCTCCTCTCCGGGGAGATACTCGGCCTTGTCCGTGACGAGATCGACGCTGAGCGCGCCCTTCTTTCGCACGAACACGGTCCTGCCCGCGCGGACCACGCCCCCCGCGCCGTCGACGACGTAGGCTTCGACGCGGCTCGCGCCGACCAGCGCCGCGTCGCCGGACACCTCGAACGTCGCCTTCCCGTCCTTGGCCTTCAGGGTGCGCATGTCGAGCACCTGCCCGTCGTGGGTCCAGTCGACGTAGACCTCCTCGTCGGGCTTCGTCGTCGTGATGGCGACCGCGATGGGCTCGCCCGTGTCGTAGAGCGCCTTGTCCGTGCGTACGACGAGGTGCGCCGAGCCGGCCTGCGCGCCCAAGGTGACGGGCGTCGTCGCGGCGGGCTGCCCGGATGGCGTCACCGTCACCGAGCCGATCACGGCGTCAGAGCCCGTCGGCGTCCAGGCGACGCCGGCCCAGCCGTACGCGTCGGTGACCGCAGCCGAGGGCGGCGCCCCGTCGACCTGAAGCACGACGGGGACGCCCACGAGCGGCGTGCCCAGCGGATCGCTCGCGTAGACGTCCACATGGTTCTCGAGGCCGGGCACGAGCTTCGTCGACTCGGGGATGACGACGACGCGCGCCCCGGACGCCGAGGCGAGCACGACGCGATCGATCGTCACCGCTTGCCCTGCGCTGTCCGTGACCGTCGCGCGGAGCGTGACGAGCGCGTTGCCGTCCTCGAGGGGGAGCCCGACGAGCGACGACGGCAGCTTCACCGAGAAGGTCGCTTTGCCGGAGGGGTCCGTCTTCGTCTGCACCTTTTGGAACACGGTCTGCCCGACATCGAAGCTCCCAGCCTCGAGGACGACATCGGCCCCAGCGACCGGCTTGCCAAAGAAATACGCGGCGTCGAGGGTCCCCACGATCGTCTCGCCCGGTCGGTACCAGGGCTTCGCGACCTCGACGCCGAGCTTGAACTTGGGGAGCACGTAGCGGCCGACGGTGACCGCGCGCTCCGCCTTCGTCACTCCGACGGTCGAGGTGAGCTTGTACGTGCCGTGGTTGACGAAGGTCCCGAGCACGAACTTCGTCGAGGCGATCCCCCAGGCGTCCGTCGTCGCCGTGCGCTTCATGACTTTGTTCCCCTTGCCGTCGCTCACCTCGAGCGTCACGGGGGCGCCTGCGACAGGCTTCTGGTCTTCGCCGAGCGCGAGGGATCGGAGATGGATGGTCTGACCAGGCTGGTAGAGGGGCTTGTCTGTCGAGAGCAGCACCCGTTGCCCCGCAGCTCTCAGCGTGAGAGCGCTCGTCGCGTCCTCGCGCGTCCCCTGATGAACGAACTCGGCGGTGACCTTGAAGGGCCCCTCTCCGACGGGGAGCAGCTCGACGACGGCCTCGCCGCCATCGCCGGTCGTCCCCTCGGCCTCGGACACCGTGCCTCCCGCGCTCGTCACCTGGACCCGCACGGCAGCGCCGACGAGGGGCGTGCCCGTGCGAGGGTGGTGCGCGCGCACGCGGTACGGGACGTTCTTTCCGGGGCTGGCGCTCGTCGGTCCGTCGACGGTCAGCTCGTAGGCGCCCAGGACCTCCGCCAGGCTCCGGCGGATCCAGAGGCCCCCCACGCTGCCGTCGTCCACTGTGACGATCCACGCGACGGAGTCGGCCTGCGCCGCGAGGAGCGGCAGCGTGAGCGCCACCTCGCCGGTGGTCTCCCCGCCGGCCGTGACCTCGTACGCGAGCTCGCCCGACGCGGTGGTGCTCGATCCATCGACGCTCTGGATCCGTACGCCGAGACGACCCTTGCTGGCTGGCCCCATGCTCGCGATCGGGATCGACACCGTGACCGACTGGCCGACGACGACGCCGCGGATGCCAGCCTCGTCCACCGAGATGACGTCGTTGTGGCGCTGGTCCCCCGCGCCCAATGGGGCGCCGTGCGAGGGGCCGTCATTGGATGTGCTAGGCTCCCAGTCGTCGACGCAGGCGACGAGCGAGGCGGGGAGCGCGACGAGGAGGGCGGCTACACAGATCCGCAGTGAGGGGCGGCGTGGACGCATCATGGCCTCCGTCGTCTCGCAAGAACCGTTCCAGGCTCGTTCGTGGCGAGCGCCCGCGATTCGCGGCGTGATGGGCGCCCATGGGCGCCCATGAGCGCATGGCGTGCGTCGGATCGGTCCGGCCCGAGGCCCCGTTCGTCGATCGTCGAGGGAGGGCGCCCCCGGGGACCCCTGGGCCCACCGAGCGCGGCTCGCGGGCTCGCCACGGCGGCGGCTCGCGCGAAGCGTCGTCGTGGATCCGCCTCGGGTGGGGCCTGCGCTCGATCGCGAGCGCGGCGGCGGCTCGTGCGAAGCGTCGTCGTGGATCCGCCTCGGGTGGGGCTGCGCTCGATCGCGGGCGCTGCGGCGCCTCGCGCGAAGCGTCTTGTCGAGTCCTCATGCGCCCCTCGCCCGCGTGCGCGATGCAGCGTCCCCGCGCGAAGCCGCTCCTCGGCGTGCTCGGGGGCGCGAGCGGGTCTCCGTCGGAAGAATGGCCGCGAGCGTCCCCGCGCGAAGCCGCTCCTCGGCGTGCTCGGGAGCCCTCGTTGGAGGCCTGGTGCCCACGCCCGAGCGAGGCGCCCGTGGCCTGTCTGACGGGGTACGAGCCACCCCGGACCCTGCCGAGCGTCACGGGCGCTTGCGGCGCTCGGCCAGCATGCGCACGAACAACTCGCCTTGCGCGATCGCATCGTCGATCGCCACATGCGTGTGTGGGCGCTCGGAGCGCCAGGCGTCCGGCATCCTCCGCTTCACGGCCTCACGGAACGGAACCCCGAGCAAACACATCGCGTATGTCTTGATGTCGAGCGCCGAATGGGAGAACGGCGTGGCCCCCGTGAAGCGCAACAGATACCAATGGACGAAGGAGAAGTCGAACGCCGCTGGGTAGCCGACGAACACGGGCCTTCCGGGGAGCGCTCGGACCCACACGTCGAAGCGTCGCATCGCGTCTTCGGGGGGGGCTGGATCGCGGCGGCAAGCGTCCCACGCCTCCGGCTGCGTCGCCCACCATTCCATGGTGCTCGGGTGGCCAGCGCCGTCGGGGAGCGGCGCGAGGTTCGTCGAGAAGGTGGCGATCATGCCGCCCTCGACGTCGAACGCCGCCGCCCCGAGCGACAGCATGGAATGCGGGCCCGGGATGGGTCCGTCCGTCTCGACGTCGACGCTCACGTAGACCTCGGGCGCGCTCACGGCGCAGAAGAGCGTACCACGGCGCAATCTGCGCGTGGCGCCGACGCACGGGCCAGCCCCCGCGAGACCGTGTGAGGCGCTCCGAGGCCGCGGCGCGGCGGAGCGCCACGGATCGGGGCGGCGCGTCGCACTTGCGCAGCAGACCTTCGAGCCTTATAGCAAATGCAAGTCAACTTCAAGACCGGCCCGTGGAGGTGAAGCCATGCTCCAGACATTCACGCTGATGTTCCGCGAGGGACTCGAGGCGCTCCTCGTGGTCGCGGTGTCGGTCGCGTACCTCCGCAAGGCGGGGCGTCCCGAGCTCGTGCGGGTGACGTACGTGGCGGTCGCGGCGTCGGCGCTCGTCAGCATCGCGGCGGGTTGGCTCTTCGGTCGCGCGAGCAACCGCCCTCTCTGGGAGGGGCTCCTCGCGCTCGTCGCTGCGGCGACGATCGCCCCCTTGACGGTCCAGGTGCTCCGCAGCGGGCGTCGGTTGCCGGGTCGTATCCAGGATGGGCTCGCGCGTCGCCTCGCGCGACCGAGCGCCCCGCTCGCGGTGTTCTTCTTCGTGCTCTTCATGGTCTCACGCGAGGGAATGGAAATGTCGCTGCTCTTCTCGGTCCTCTCGGCTGGCGTCGATCGCTTGCCCCTGCTCGCTGGCGCGACCCTCGGCCTCGCGGCGTCGGCTGGGCTCGCTCTGGCGGTGTCGCGGCATGGTCACCGCGTGCCCGTCGGGCGCCTGCTCCAGGTCACGGGCGTGTTCCTCCTCGTCTTCTTGGTCCAGCTCCTCATCGTCGGGGTCCACGAGCTCGCCGAGGCAGGCGTCCTTCCTCATGCGGCCATGCTCCACGCCGTGACCGAGGCGTATGGCCCCGAGGGAAGCATCGGGGCCTGGATCAGCTACGCGCTGCTGATGGTGCCCCTCGGTTGGCTCCTCGGGTCCTTCGTCTGGGACCGCGCCTTCCGCCGCTCGGGCAGCCCCTCGTTCTCCACCCCAAGGAGGCATTGATCCATGGTCCCGCTCGTCCACACCCAAGCATCCACCTTCCCTCGCCCCGCGTCGCACCCGGTCCAGGAGCCCGTGTGGACCCACGCACAGGCCGAGGCGAGCCCGCCGCACGGCGCGCCCGAGCCGCCGCGGGACGCTCAGCGCGCGGCGCTCTGTCGGTGGGAGGACGACGGCGGAGCGTGGCAGCTCCGCCGTGACAGTGTGTTCCGTCTTCCGCCGGGTTGAGGCCCATTCTTTGCTCCGTGTGCCGGAGGCCCGAGCTCGGTCCATTGCGTCGATTGCTCACAGCGTCGAGACCCGCCCACCACGTGGATCGTCGCGGAGGGCAAGGGCGGTGCGCGGCGGCTGTGCTGGATGATGCTCCTGCGTGGGGGCGAGCGCAGCCTCGCAGACCTCGTCGCCCACGCACGACGCCACGGGCTTCGGGTGTCGCGGCGCTCTCGTCGCCGCGCGGGACGCCGAGGGAGCCGGACATGCGCGACGCCACGGGCGTCGGGTGTCGCGCTGCTCCCGCCGCCGCGCGGGACGCCGACGGAGCCGGACGTGCGCGACGCCACGGGCTTCGGGTGTCGCGGCGCTCTCGTCGGGACACCCTCCGAGAGGACGCGAGCGCCCAGCGCGGTGCCACCGTGTTCGGGATTGGCGTCGCCCTAGGAGATCGCGTCCCTCGTGCCGACCCCACCGACGCGCGCGGCGCAAGGGTCGTCAGCGACGCTGACGACGCCGGAGCAGCGCGGCGGCGCCGAGGAGCCCGAGCGCCCACGCGGGCTGGAGCGCGTCCTTCTGTCCTGCGACGACGCACCCACAGCCTCCCCCATCGTCGCTCCCGCTGGGTGCGGCGGCCGGGGGATCGCTGGTCGTCCCCGCCGCCCCGCCGCCCGGCTCTCCGGGCGCGCCGGCCGCGCCGCCTTGCCCGCTCGGGAGATCCCCCGTGAAGGCCAGCGTCACCGCACGGTAGCCGCCATCTTGATCGCCCCCGTTGACGATCATCACATGGACGTCCGTCTCTCCAGGGGGCACATCGATGGTGGCGGAGAACGCATTGCCCTTGCCGGCAGCCTCGACGGCGTCGCCTGCGTTGGACGTCACCCCGCCAGCATAGGCAAAGGCGATGGGCTCCGCGCCGAACTTCGCGAGCACCATGGGCTTGAAGGGCTTCCCGCCACCCCCAAAGGGACTCCCGCCGCCGCCCGCCTGCACCTGGGTGAAGCCGACGGTGAGCTGCGCCCCCGCGACCTTCGCGTGGATCTGGAAGAGCCCCGGCGCGTACTGCGCCTTGGACGTCCCGGGTACGGACTGCTTCCCGCCCGTGAAGAAGGAATTCCCGAGCGAGGTGGCGCGCCCGTTGATGGGCTTGCCGTCCCATTCTCGCACGCGGCGGCAGGTCGGCCCCTGCCCGCGCTTCCCCAATTCGGCGGTGAGCGCGTCCGCGAGATCCTGGCGCCCCGCGGCGACGAGGCTCGCGTCGAAGAGCTTGGCCACGTCTTCGTACCCGACGTTCCCGCTCGGGGCCATGACGAGGGACTCGAGGAGGGCCTTGTCGTACGCCGCCTGGTCCGCGGGAGAGAGCCCCTTGCGCACCCCCCAGAGCGCGCCCGAGAAGAAGGTCGAGTCCGCGTGCACCTCGCCCGAGACGTCGAGCAGGCAATCGTCCTCGTTGTCGATGGTGCGGATCGCCGCCTGTCCGACGACGAGCGACTTGGAGGCGTACTCCCCGACGTTGGGATCGCCCGCGAGGGCCGACGAGAAGTAGTCGGCGATGCCCTCGTTCATCGCGCCGGGGGCCGGCCGCGCGCCCTGCGCGTCCTTGTACCAGGTGCCCGCGAGCTGGATCGTGCGGTCGATCATCGCGTGCCCGAACTCGTGGTAGACGACGTCCCCGTCGTACCCGAAGTCGGCGTGTGTGCCCTGGAAGAAGAACATCGCCGCGCCGTCGATCCCAAAGACCTCGCCGAGCATGGGATCGCTCGGGCTGAAGAAGGCGTTGTCGAAGGGCTGGAGCGGGAGGTTGGGATCGCCGATCTTGCCGAGATCGAAGGAGTCGAAGCCCTGGGGGATGCGGAGGTTGACGACCGCGGGCAAAGGCTTCGTCTTCAGCTCCGGCATCCCCAGCCCGAGGAAGTACTGATAGATCTGGCTCACGTGGTAGAACATCGCCACCTCGGCGAACGCGTCCTCGGGATCGGTGTCGTCGGCCGGCGCGTAGGCGAGGAAGTCTCCGCTCGCGTCCGCGATGGCCTTGTTCTTCAGGTTGCAGGCGTGGACCGTGATGGGCATCCCGACGTCGATGGTCTTCGTCGTCTTCTCGTCGATGCAGTTCTTCGCGCGGATGAGCGCGTTCTCGGGGATGGTGGCGCCGTCCTGGACGTCGAGCGTCACCTCCTCCAGATCGGGGGTGGACACGGGGTTGTGTGGGTGGACCTTGGCCAGCTTCGCATGACGGAGCGCGTCGTAGGTGGCGAGGATCGTCCCGTCGGCGGCGTCGACGACGACGACCGCGGCCATGGGGGAGGGGATCGGCACGAACCCCGTGAAGAACGCCCAGGCGAGGACGTGCTCGCCGTTCTCCTCCCAGTAGACGAGGCGTCCTCGGGCTGCCGGGACGCCGACGCCGAGCCGCTCGCTCGCTCGCGCCGCTGCGGCGTCGACCGTCCAGACGGGCTTGGACGGACCGAACGCGCGCGCCACGCGGCTGAAGGCGAGCGGCGTCGCGCCGCCGTCCCCGCGCACGACCACCGACGCGCCCGCGCCGGTGACGGGCACCCCGTCGTGCGTCTCGCGGAAGCGGACGACCCTGCGGCCGTCCTTGAGGGGCACGGTCTCCAGGTGCTCGAGCGAGCGGCTGGCGAGCTCGGGCGCGCGCTGGGCGAGCGACTCCCGGGCGCGCACGATCGGATCGCCAGGCGGCGTCGCCTCGCCGCGCAGGACGAGGCTCGGTGCGGCAGACGCGGAGCCCGCGGCGAGGGTCGTGGCGAGGAGGACGGCAGGGACGGACGAGCGACGGAGGGTGCGCATGGCGGCGCGCATGGCACTCCTGACGGTCGCCAAGGTCAAGGCATGTAAAGTTGCACACACAGCGTCGCCGAGTGGCGCTATCCTCGGGGCGCGTGGAGCGCTTCTCGGTGGTCGCGTCGGACGGCTGGGCTCTCGCGTGCGACGCGCGATCTCCTGCGACGCCGCGCGAGGGCGTCGTCGTGCTCGGCCCGGCGATGATGGTCTCTCGGCGGGTCTGGTCGCGACACGGAGGGGGGCTCGCCGAGCACCTCGTCGCGCGGGGACACCGCGTGATGACCTTCGATTTCCGGGGGCACGGCGACAGCGGTCCGCCCGCCTCGCGCGGCGTCGATTGGACGTACGAGGACCTCGTCGAGCGCGATCTCCCTGCCGTTCTCGCCGAGGCGCGCGCCCGCTTCGGTGGCCCCGTCTCGTGGATCGGTCACTCGCTCGGCGGGCACGTCGCGGCCGCCGCGCTCGGGCACGGGCTCGTCGCGCTCGACAGGCTCGCCCTCCTCGCGGCGAACGTCTGGCTCCCTCGCTGGGAGCCGTCCCGCCGGCGCCGCGCCGAGAAGCTCGCCGTCCTCGCCGGGATGCGCGCGGTCATCGGCGGTGTAGGGAAGTTCCCTACGCGCCGGCTCGGGCTGGGCTCGGACGACGAGGCGCGGAGCTATCTCGGGGCGTTCTTCCGCTGGTGGCGCGAGGACGCGTGGCGCTCGGCGGACGGCCGCACCGATCACGCCGCGTCCCTCTCGCGCGTCGCGGTCCCGGTGCTGCAGGTGACGAGCCAGGGCGACCGGCTGAACTGCGTGCCGGCGTCCGGGGCGCTGTTCTTGGACGCGTTCGAGCGTGCCCCACGTCGCCTCGTCGAGGCCCGGCGCGGGACGCTCCCAGGCGGGTTTGCGCCCGATCACATGCAGCTCGTCACGGACACGCGCTCGAGGCCCCTCTGGGACGAGGTCGCGGCCTTCGTCGAGGACGTGTGAAGGCGCGCTGGCCGCGTCGAGGGTCGAGCGCGGACCGTGGGGGCGCTTCGGGCCGGTCGCCGCGCTTGAAGGCGCGCTCGGGTTTGGTAGAGCGCGCGTCATGATCTCGCCGCCGCCGCCCGAAGGCTGGCTGAGCCCACGCGAGGAGCGCGTCGTCGAGGCGCTCGCGGCGGCGGCCATCCCGGCGGGCGCGATCGTGCCCCCGGGCTCCCGCGACACGGTAGAGCGGCTCCGGGCCTTCCTCGCGGGCTGGCCGCGATCGAAGCGTGAGGGCGTGCGCGCGCTCTTCTGGGCCGTCGAGCTGTCTTCGCTCGCGACGCGCGGGCGGCCGCTCTCCGCGCTCTCACGCGATGAGGCCGAGGTGCACCTCCGGCGATGGTCGGGATCGGGGAGCCTCGCGTGGCGGAGCGTGCTCCGCGCGGCGCTCGCGCCCGTGAAGAGCGCGCACTTCGACGACCCGCGGATCTTCGAGCGCGCTCGGACCCCGTACCGTGGGGCCGCGGTGGTGCACGCCGAGTCGCCGCGCTGGCTCGAGCGCGTGACCGACGGTCGGACGACCGAGGACGATCTGGACCTCGAGTGCGAGGTCGTCGTCGTCGGGACGGGCGCTGGGGGGGCCGCTGCGGCGTACGAGCTCGCGTCGAGGGGCCGGGCGGTGCTCCTCCTCGAAGAGGGGCACTACCATCGACGAGGGGAGCTCGACGGGCGCGCGAGCAAGGCCGTGCAGCGGATGTACCGGGACCAGGGCGTGACGCTCGCGCTCGGCAACACGACGATGCCCGTCTTCACGGGGCGCGCGGTGGGAGGCTCGACGGTCATCAACAGCGGCACCTGCTACCGCGCGGAGGAGAAGGTCTTCCGTGGGTGGCGCGGGGACTTCGGACTCCCTGCGGATTTCTCGGAGCGTGGGCTCGCGCCGTACTACGAGCGGGTGGAGTCCATGCTCGGCGTCGCGCCCGCGGATCCCAGGTACCTGGGTGGGGTCGCGCGGATCATCGCCCGCGGCTGCGACGCGCTCGGCTACGAGCACCACCCCCTCGCGCGGAACGCGCCCGGCTGTGACGGCCAGGGCATGTGCTGCTACGGCTGCCCCACCGGCGCGAAGCGATCGACGGACGTGAGCTACGTCCCAGCCGCGCTCACGCGTGGCGCCGAGCTCGTCACCGGGGCGAAGGTCGAGCGCGTCGACGTCGTCGCGGGCCGCGCGCGCGGCGTCGTCGGGCGGCTCGCGTCCGGCAGGCGGCTCCGCGTGCGCGCGGGCGCGGTCGTCGTCGCGGGCGGCACGCTGATGAGCCCGATCTTGCTCCGGCGGAGCGGCGCGTGCCGCACGAGCGGGCAGCTCGGCAAGAACCTCTCGGTGCACCCGGCGACCAACGTCTTCGCCGTCTTCGACGAGCTCGTCGACATGGGGTCGGCGATCCCGCAAGGGTACGCGATCGAGAGCTTCCGCGGCGAGGACATGCTCTTCGAGGGCAGCAGCTTGCCGCTCGACATCCTCGCCGTCGACGCGCCGCTCCTCGGCCGTGAGCTGACAGCGCTCGTCGACGCGTACCGCCACATCGCGTCCTTCGGCTTCATGATCAAGGACGAGAGCCGCGGCGTCGTGCGTGAGGGGCCTGGAGGCTCGCCGCTCCTCACCTACCGCTTGGGCGCGCGGGACGCGGCGCTGCTCCACCGGGGCATCGGCCTCCTCGCCGAGGTCTACTTCGCGGCGGGCGCGCGCACCGTCCATCCGCTCGTGCACGGACACCAGACCCTGCGAGGGCCGGCCGATCTCGCGCGCCTGCGGGCGGCGAGGATCGGCCCCGGCGATCTCGAGCTCGGCGCCTTCCACCCGCTCGGTACGGTGCGTATGGGCACCTCCGCCGCGGACAGCTGCGTGGGCCCCACGCACGAGGCGCACGACGTCGAGGGGCTCTACGTGTGCGACGGGAGCGTCATCCCCTCGAGCCTGGGAGTGAACCCGCAGCTCACGATCATGGCCATGGCGCTCCGCGCGGCCGAAGGCATCGCCCGCAGGCTGTGAGGCCAGCGGGCCCTCGGCGCCCTTCGCGCGCACCCAGAGCCCGCGTCCGTCGACGGGGAGGAGCGTGAGCTCGGCGGGCACGACGCTCGCGTAGCCGAGCATGGCCTCGACGGCCGCTCGGCTACTCGAGGTCCTTCGCGCGCACCCAGAGCCCGCGTCCGTCGACGGGGAGGAGCGTGAGCTCGGC
>CAYNEK010000012.1:37544-52561 GCA_964396175.1 uncultured Polyangiaceae bacterium
GGGCACGACGCTCGCGTAGCCGAGCATGGCCTCGACGACCAAGAGCTCGGTCCCTGGATCGATCTCCCCGATCGTCGCGCCGCTGTCGTCGCCCTTGTCTCGGAGGAGGAGGCGCCTCGGTGCGGTGACCTTCCGCGCGCCGCCGAGCGTGATGCGCGGCGGTGTCGTCGTCGTCACCTCGACGGACGCGGCGCCTGGGATCTCGCCTGGAGGCAGCGCCGCGAGGCTCGCGACGGGCGCCCAGGCGTCGACGACGAGCTCTCCGGACCAGAAGACGTGCACGCGCCCGCCCCGCGTCTCCGTCCCCCAGAAGAGGAGCGCGTCCTCGATGCTGCCCTCGGTCAGCGTGAACACGCGGGCGCCCCCGGGGCTCGCGAAGAGCTCGAGCGGCGCGCGCTTCACCCGCCAGCCGCGCGCGCCGTCCGGCGGCGGATCCTTCGATGTGGGCACCGGATCGAGCGACAGATCGGCGCAGGTCGCGGCCGCCTCGAGGGTCTGCGAGAGCGGCGGGGACGCGCGGAAGCGCACCTTCACCGCGCCGTCCGTCGCGGAGACGGCGACCAGTGGAAGCCCGGCGCCGAGGGAGACGTGCGGCTTCGCGATCGCGACGCGACGCGCGGAGACGAGCGGGACGTCCGCGAGCGCCAGCTTGCCCTCGAGGCGGAACCCGCCGGTCGTCGCCACCGTCGCGCGATCGTCGGCGAGCGTCACGGACAGCCCGACGCGCTGCCCGGTGAACCGCGCGAGCGGCCGATCGCCCGTCCCGCCCGAGATGCGCGCCGAGCCCGAGGGCGAAGCCCGACCCGCGAGCGCGCACGGGGCCGCGGCGGCGCTCGTGGCCGCGAGGGTGGCGAGGGCGAGGAGCGCAGCGTGGAGGAGGGGGGCGGGTCGCATCGCAAGGACCAAGGCCCCGATTGTGCCACGAACGAGCGTCGGTGGCGTGCCCTCGACGGGTCGCGCGCGCGAGGTCGTCGCGACCACGTGGCGCGTCGTCGCCCGCCCCGCGCGTGGATCGCGAACACCGCGCGAGCGCGTGGTACTCTCCCTCGTCATGAACCAAGCCAGGGCTCTCGCGGTCGTCATGTTCGCTGCCTCGCTCCCCCTCGTCGTCAGCGCTTGCTCCAAGAAGGACGACGATCTCCCGCCGCCCCCCGGCGCGCCCCAGGCCACGACGACGGCCGCCCCGCCCGGCGCCGCGCCCCAGGTGCCGGGCGCGCCCGAGGCGTCCGCGAGCGCGTCGGCGACGCATGTCGGCGGCGGTCCTGGCGGTGTGACCCTCACCATCCCGTCGGGCGCGGTGAGCGCGATCATGAGCGCCGTGCCTCCGCAGTACGCGAGCGCGATCCCGCCAGGGTACGCGAGCGCGGTCCCCACACAGGTCAAGCTGCCGCCAGGCGTCCAGATCCCGAAGGGGCTCCCCGGATTCCCGAAATGAGCCCCCTCGCGCGCCGGCTTGGTTGTCATGACCGCACCTCGATGTCAGACCGTGGCTGAGCACTCGTGACGCGCCCACAAGACTGGATCGCCATCATCCTCGGGGTCGGCCTCTTGATGTTCGTCCACGAGGGCGGACATTATTTGGCAGCACGCGCATTCGGCATGCGTGTCACGAAGTTCAGCATCGGGATGCCGCCCGTGCTCTTCCGCTTCCAGCCGAAGAAGAGCCCCACCGTCTTCCAGATCGGAGCGATCCCCTTCTTCGCCTTCGTCCAGATCGCGGGGATGAACCCCTTCGAGGAGGTCGCGAAGGACGATCGTGGGAGCTACGCGAACGCGAGCCTGCTCGGGCGGATCGTGACGATCTTCGCGGGGCCGTTCTTCAATTACGCCTTCGCGTGCCTCGTCTTCTTCGGGATCGCGGTCACGCAGGGAGACTTCGAGCCGCGCGTCGAGCCGCTGCCCCAGTCTGCAGCCGAGGAGGGCGGCATCAAGCCGAACGATCTCGTCGTCGCCGTCGCGGGCAGGCCGGTCGAGAACTTCGACGCCTTCCGAGAGGCCGTCTCGGCGCGCCCCGGTCAGCCGACCGAATTCGTCGTCACGCGGGGGACCGAGCGCGTCGTCCTGACCGTCACCCCGAAGCCGACGGGCGGTGTGGGTCGCATCGGCGCGCGGCCATCCGCGACGGCGAAGCGCGTCCCCGCGCCGGTGGGCGCTGCGGCCAAGGCCGCGCTCCTCCAGCCGGTCGAGATCGTCCTCTCGCTCCCGCGCACGATCGTGCGCTCGATCACGGGCAAGGAGAAGCTCGAGCTGTCGGGCCCGGTGGGGATGATGAGCGAGGGCGCGCGCGCGGCGTCCGAGGGCGTGGCGCGGCTCTTCACCTTCCTCGCCTTCGTGTCGGCGAGCCTCGCGGCGTTCAACCTCCTGCCCTTCCCGGCGCTCGACGGGGGCCGCCTCGTCTTCCTCGGCTACGAGGCGATCTCGCGTCGCCGCGCGAGCCCGATGATCGAGGCGCACGTCCACCTCGTCGGCTTCCTCGCCCTGCTCGGGCTGATGCTCGCGGTCACGTGGAAGGACCTCTTCCGACGGTCGCAGCCCGAGGCGGCGAGCCCCGCGGCCGCGAGCGCGTCGTCCCGGCCGCCTGCGAGCGTGCCGGCTGTCTCGTCGACCCCGCCGTCGTCCTCCTCGGAGTGACCCTGGGGGACGGGCGATGGCTGGGGCGCTCGGGCGCCCGGCCTCGGCCTGGGATGCATGAGTTGGACGGCGGGATGGACTCTTGGGTATCCTGCCTCGGCCGTCGATGAGAGAAGCCGCTGCCTCCAGGGTCCCGCTGCTCGAGAACTGGCGTCTCCCCTGGGTCGTAGGGGCCTCGTCGCTCCTCTTGCCCATCGCGTACGCCCTGACGACGAGCCTCGTCGTGTCGCCCGACGCCATCGAGCGCGGCGAGACGACGGTGGGCCCCTCGTGCTGGATCCGCGCCTGGCTCGGGGCGCCGTGCCCAAGCTGTGGGCTCACGCGCGCCTTCGCGGCCATGGGGCACGGAGACATCGACCGTGCGATCGCCTACCACCGGCTCGCGCCCGCCCTCTACGTCGCGTACTGGCTCATCGGCCTCGCGGCGCTCGCCGTCGTCGTGACCCACCTCGCGCGATGGAACCGCGTGGGGCACGCCCGCGCGAAGGAGACGATCGATGCAGCCGCCTTATGGACCTCCCCGCGGGGGCGGGCCTCCTGGATCAGGCTACGGTGGTCCCCCGGGAGCAGGCTACGGCGCGCCGCCTGGCGGGGGCGGGCCTCCTGGATCAGGCTACGGTGGTCCCCCGGGAGCAGGCTACGGCGCGCCGCCTGGCGGGGGCGGGCCTCCTGGGCCAGGCTACGGTGGTCCCCCGGGAGCAGGCTACGGCGCGTCCTCTGGGCCAGGCTACGGGGCTCCTCCCGGGGCGGGACTGGCGGCGCCGCCTAGCCCTGGATACGGTCCGCTCGTGTCACCAGGAGGGGCTCCTTCGGCGTCGACGGGCGGCCCGGGGGGAGGGTCGGGTCCATCCCAATCCTTGGATCCTCTGGCGATCGCGTCGCTCGCGATGGGACTCCTGGGTCTCCCAGTGAGCCTCTGCTGCAGCTGGTTCGCGCTCCTCTTCACCGTCGGCGCCCTCGCCACGGGCATCGCGGCCCTCGTCCGGATCTCGGGGAAGCCCGATGAGCTGAAGGGCAAGGGCCTCGCGATCGCGGGCATCGTCTGTGGTCTCATCGTGCCGGTGCTGATCGTCCTGTTCCTGATCTTCAGCGTCGCGCTCTTCTCGCTCCCGGTTCTCTTCTCGTGAGCTTCCGCGCGCCTCGTCGCGCAGAACCGTCAGCGGACGTGCCAGGGGACGTCGTCGACGCCGGCCTCGTGGTTCTCTCTGCGGGCGAGCACGAAGAGCAGGTCGGAGAGGCGGTTCACGTAGCGGAGGAGCTCCCCGCGCGCGCCGAGCCCGACGAGCAGCCGCTCGGCGCGGCGGGCGACGGTGCGGGCGACGTGCAGGCTCGCGGCGGCGCGCGTGCCGCCCGGGAGCACGAAGTGCTTGAGCTCGGGGAGCCCGTCCGTCGCCTCGTCGATCGCGCGCTCGAGCCGCTCGACGTCGGCCTCGGTGAGGAGCGGTAGGTTGAGCTTCGCCTCTCGCCCTGGGGCGCACGCGAGCTCCGCTCCGAGCGTGAAGAGCCCCTCCTGGACGGCGCCGAGCACCCCGTCGCAACGGGTCGTCGGCCGCTCCGCGCGCGCCGCGCCGATGGCGGCGTTCACCTCGTCGATCGTACCGTAGGCCTCGACCCGCGCGTCGTCCTTCGACACGCGGACGCCGCCGAAGAGGCCCGTCTCGCCCTTGTCGCCCGTCTTCGTGTAGATCTTCATCGCACGCCGACGCCTAGCGGACCGCGCGCGGTGGGGGAAGCGGGTCGGAGCGAACCCCGCCGTCTCGCCGAGCGAGCGTCGTGTCCCCCGCGCGGGAGGTCGCCGCGCGCCTGGCGACAGAAGCTCTCGCCGTCCTCGAGCGCGAGCCTCGGGGCTCCTGGCTCGAGGACGCAGGGGATCGGAGTCAGGGCGCCCAATCGAGCGTCGCGTGGCGCTCGGCGCGGAAGACGAGGTAGCTCTGGAACCCTGCGGGCTTCGGATCCCGCACGCGGAGATCGAGGACGATCTTCTGCGCCGCGTCGTGCGTCACCTCGACGACGCGGGCGAACCTCCGCGCGTCGTCGTCGAACACGAAGGTGTTGGCCGGATCGGTCACGCAGCCGTGGGTGACGAGCGCGGTGCCCTCGGCGGTGAGATCGAAGTCCCCCACGACCGACGCGTACCAGGGGATCGACGCCCCCGTCGCGGGATCCTTCGCGCGCTCGTCGTGGGGACCGAAGACGAAGACCTCCTTCGCGGTGAAGCTGCCGGGGCCACCGCTCGTGTCGAGCGCGAGCTCGACCGCGCGGCTCACGGGCAGCTTCGATAGGGTGAGGTCGTCGGTGCCCGGGCGCGTGGTGCCGTTGTCGTAGAGCGCGAGGTGACCATTGGGGAGGAGTTTGGCTGCGTGCTGGTGGTACGGAGGCAGCGCACCGTCTCCGACGAAGGCGAAATCCCCCTCGGGGCCGAGCCGCCAGAGGAGCTTGCCGACGTCCTTTCCGTCCGAGCCCTTGTGGTACGCGATGACCCAGTCCTGGTGACGGAGGGAGACGAGCACCGTGTCCGTCTTCTCGTCGTAGAAGACCGAATTGGCGTGGGTCCAATCGGCCGAGTCCTTCCCGTACGTGCTCGCCCAGAACTGGCTCTTGAAGGCGGTGTCGACCCGCCGACACGGGTCGAGCATGTCGAACAGGGATATCTTGGACACGATCTTCCCGGTCGAAGGCTCGATTTCGACGATCACGTCGCCGACGACGTCGTAGTCCTTGTCGTAGGTCTTGGGGCAATCGGTCTGATGGATGGTGCGGCGCTCGGTGCCGAGGGCGAGCGCGTTCCCGCTGGGGAGCTCGATCGCGTCGTGGTGGAGGGTGTCGACCATCGCGCCGACGACCCCAGGGACGAGCGTGGCCTGCGGATCGAGCCCGACGGCGAGCACCCCGCTCTTGGGTCCGTCGAGCAAGTCCAGATCCCCGAATCCGTCGGTCCCGGCGATGACCCGTACGAGCCCGGCCTTCGTCCGGCGGACGTCCGAGAGATCCCTCCCGGTGAACGCGTACCACACGACCTCGCCTGCCCCGTCGACGGCGACGAGGTACCCCCAGCCCTGGTCCACGCCCCCCTTGACGAAGCGCGACACGGGGAACATCGTGTACCCTGGGCGCGCCGGGTCCGCCACGGCGACCTCGATCGGGGGGAAGTCGGCGGGGAGCGGCTGGGTCGTGTAGAGCATGGGTGTCGCGTCCGCGCCCCCGCCGTCCCCCGTCTTCGCGTGGATCTTGGCCGTATAGGTGCGTCCCGCACGGAGCCCGAAGAAGCGGAGCTCGTGGCCCTTCGAGGGGGCCTTCGACGCGACCTTCACCGTGTGCCCGGCCTGGTCGGTGAAGACCGCCGTGATCTCTGCTTCGGCGTCGAGATCGACCTTCAGGCGGCCGGCGAGATCGGTCGTCGCGGCCCGGGAGAGCCCCACGGCGAGGAAGTGTGCACTCCCGGATGGCGTCGAGCCCGCCTGACCGGCAGCCCCCCCTTTGCTCGGAGCGCCTCCCCCTCCGCTCGACCCCGCCTGCGGCGTCGGCGCCGTCGTGATCACGAGATCCCCCTCGCTGCACGCCGTGAGCGAAAGGAGGAGAGCGGCGGACGCGAGCGCGCGGAGAGAGGAGCGCATGGGCCTCGCATTTCGACGCGGCGACGCGGGACGTCAAGCGCCGGATTGTGTATCGTCGCGTCGTGAGCTCGCTCATCCACCTCGCGGACAAGGTCGCCATCGTCACTGGAGCCAGCCGAGGCATCGGCGAGGCCATCGCCCTCGCGTACGCCGACGCAGGCGCGAAGGTCGTCCTCGCGTCGCGGAAGCAGGAGGGGCTCGACGCGGTCGCCGAGGCCATCCGCGCGCGCGGCGGCCAGGCGCTCGCCGTGGCGTGCCACACGGGCAAGAAGGACGATCTGCGCGCGCTCGTCGAGCGCGCGATCGCGACCTTCGGGAGGGTGGACGTCCTCGTGAACAACGCCGCGACGAACCCGCACTTCGGCCCGCTGACGAGCGTCGACGAGGGCGCGTGGAGGAAGACCTTCGAGGTGAACGTGGAGGGCTACTTCCACGCCGCGCGGCTCGTGACCGAGCACCTCCAGGAGCGGGCCGCGAAGGGCAGCATCGTGAACGTGGCGAGCGTCGTCGCGCTCGGCGCGGCGCCGCTGCAGGGGGTCTACGCGATGACGAAGGCCGCGGTCGTGTCGATGACCCGGACGCTCGCCTACGAGCTCGGCCCGAGCGGCGTGCGGGTGAACGCGATAGCGCCCGGCCTCGTGCGGACGAAGTTCGCCGCGGCGCTCATCGACAGCGACGAGATCCGGGAGCGCGTCGTCGCGAAGACGCCTCTCGGCCGCGTGGGAGCACCGGACGAGATCGCGGGCGCCGCCCTCTACCTCGCGTCCGACGCGGCGTCGTTCGTGACGGGGCACGTCCTCGTCGTCGACGGCGGGATGACGCTCGCGGCGATCTGAGCCGCCGTGGCGAAGCGCGCGCCCAAGGCCTCGTCGCCGCTCGTGCGCCTCGCGCGGGCGGAGCTGCTCGTCGGAGACGACCACCTGGACAGGCTCGTCGCGCGCTTCGCCGACGCGAAGGTGTCGCTCTGGATCGCCACGGCGAACGTGAAGGAGATGCGCGTCCCGGCGCCGATCGGCACGCGCGCGAGGGCGAAGGGTGGGTACGTCTCGATCGTGAGCGTGCTCGACGGGCTGGCGAAGCGCGGCGTCGAGCTGCGACTGCTCCACGCGACCCGGCCCTCGCGCGCGTTCTTGGCCGAGCTCGATCGGCACCCTGAGCTCGCGAGGGGCGGCCTTGACCTCCGGCTCTGCCCGAGGACCCACATGAAGGTCGTCGCGATCGACGGGGCCTGGCTCTACCTCGGCAGCGCGAACCTGACGGGCGCAGGCCTCGGCGCGAAGGCCGCAGGGCGGCGCAACTTCGAGCTCGGCGTCGCGACGGACGACGACGGCCTCCTCGACGCCGTCCAGGCCGAGTTCGACAGGGTGTTCTCCGGGCGAGCGTGCGCGGGGTGTCGCCTCCGATCCGTGTGCCCAGCCCCGATCGACGAGAGCCTGCGCGCCCGAGGGTGAATGGACGCGGGACGCCTTGTCTCGAGCTAGAGTTCCGGGGTCGATACAGTCTAGGCGCGCGTCCGCGCGCTCGATCGCGAAAACTTGACGTGCTCGAGGCGCATTGGGCGCATTGTATCGTGAGCACGCGAGTCCGTCGCCCGTCGAGCCCATGATCTCGTGGACGGGGAGGCGCGGACCGACGATTGGCAGATGGCGGACGATCCCACCCCCGACGAAGACTACGTTCCTCCTGCGCGGCTCGTCGCCGCCATGTCGGCCGCTGGGAAGAAGAAGGCAGGGCTGTCCGCCTCGGACATGGTCCTGCGTGGCTTCATGTCGGGCATGGTCCTCGGCTTCGCGACCGCGGTGTCGCTCACGGCCGTCGCCGAGGGATCCCCGCCGTGGGTCGGAGCGCTGCTCTTCCCGCTCGGCTTCGTGATCCTCGTGCTCCTCGGGTACGAGCTCGTGACCGGCAACTTCGCCGTCGTCCCGGTCGCGGCCTTCGATGGTCACGTCACCACCCCGCGCGTCCTCAGGAGCTGGGGGCTCGTGTTCGTCGGGAATCTCCTCGGATCCGTCGCCTTCGCGGCGCTGCTCTATGCGGGCGTCACCAAGTTCGGACACGGCGGCGGCGGCGCGCTCGGCGACGTGATCGTCGCCAAGGCCGAGGGCAAGACGCTTGCCTACGCGAAGGCTGGAGCCGTGGTGGGTGTTGGCACGGCGTTCGTCAAGGCGATCCTCTGCAATTGGATGGTGGCGACAGGGACGGTGATGGGGCTCGTCTCGACCCGCGTGGTCGGCAAGATCGTGGCGATGTGGCTGCCCATCTTCGCCTTCTTTGCGATGGGCTTCGAGCACTCGGTGGTCAACATGTTCCTCATCCCGGCCGGCATGCTCTTCGGCGCGAAGATCACCGTCGCAGACTGGTGGGTGTGGAACCAGGTGACGGTCACCGTGGGGAACATCGTGGGCGCCCTCCTCCTCGTCGGTTGGGTGCTCCACCGGACCCACGGCGCGCGTCGCGCGTAGAGCCCTCTGCCCGCGCGTCGCCGGCGTTCGTGCCGTGGCGACGCGCGAGGCGATCGTGCTCGTCCTCGTTGGTCGCGGCGGTCGGAGCGGCTAGCGTGCGGCCCCGCCGTGCGCTCACTCGCCTCCCTGTCTTCGCTCGCCATCCTCCTCGCGGCGCCCTCCGCGCTCGCGGACGTCCCCCTGCCGAGCGGGCACGTCCCCGTGCCGGGGCGCCCCCTCGCGACGAACGACGACGCCTCGAGCATCGCGCAGAACCCGGCGAACCTCGGCTTCGTCCCGGCACCCGAGCTGCGCTGGACCTGGGTGAACACGGCGCGGGACAGCGCCCTGCCGAACCGAGGCCACTCCTTCGACCTCGCGCTGCCCTTCGGCGGTGTCGCGCTCGGGGCGCGCCTCGATCTGGTGCGGCCCTATGGGACGCAGAACCACCACTGGCTCACCTACGCCCTCAGCCTCACGCCGAGCGACGCGTTCTCGGTCGGGCTGACGTACGGGAGGTCGTACGCGACGACGGGGCCCGCGGGCGGCATGTCGGCGCTCACCGGCGCGATGTCGGCGCGCCCGTCTCGGTACCTCGCGCTCGCCGCCGTCGCGCGTGGGTTCAACGACGATCCGCGCTACGGCCGCGGCTACGAGGTGGGCGCCTCGCTCCGGCCGCTCGGCACGCGGGCCTTCGAGGTGGGGCTCGAGGGCGTGGCACAGAAGGGGCGCGATCAGTGGATCCCGCGCGGGGTCCTGGGGGTCGACGTGCCCTGGATCGGGCGGCTCCGCGGCGATCTGGCTCTCCTCGAGCCCAGGTCCGACGATCGGAGGTGGATGGCGTCCATCGGCCTCGATCTGAACGGGCTCGGCTCCCAGACCTTCGGCGGCGCGCTGCTCGGCGACGCGTACGGTGGCGCCGGGTTCTACGCGGGGCTCGCGGTGCGCGGGTACGGCGAGCCCGGGTTCCCGGGGACGCTCGGCGAGGTCGTCAAGATCCGCCTCGAGAAGGTGCCGGGCAACCGCGCGCACGTCGCGCTCCTGCGCAAGCTCTGGGCGCTCGCCGAGTCCGATGCCGTCGCGGCCGTCGTCCTGCAACTGAAGGCCGATCCAGCCTCGTCATCGGCCCACGGCGAGGAGCTCGGCGACGCCGTCCGCATGCTCCGCTCCCGCGGGAAGAAGGTCATCTGTCACCTCGAGGACGCCGGCGCGCGGAGCCTCCACGTCTGCTCGCAGGCCGATCGCACCGTGATGAACCCAGCGGGCGGGCTCCGCTTCGCGGGTATGCGCGCGCAGTACACCTACTACGGCGAGGCGCTCTCGAAGCTCGGCGTCCGGGCCGAATTCGTGCGCATCGGTGCGCACAAGACGGCGGCCGAGTCCTTCGTCCTGTCGGGGCCGACGGACGTCGCACGAGCCGATCACGACGGCATGCTCCGCGAGGTGTACGATGTCTTGATCAGCGACGTGGGCGGGGGACGGAGGATCCAGGACGGCGAGCTCCGCGCGCGGATCGCCAAGGGGCCCTTCGTGGCGAAGGAGGCGCTCGCGGCTGGGCTCATCGATGGCTACGCGTACGACGACGAGCTCGGCCTCGTGGTGCGCGAGCTGTACGCCGCCGGCCCGCAGAACCCGCGGCTCACGGACGCGAAGGACTCCGTGGCGTTCATGCACAGGGCACCCGCCGAGCTGGGCGAGCGTGATCGGCTCGCCATCGTCTACGTCGAGGGCGACATGATCGACGGGAGGAGCCGCGACGTGCCCGTGCTCGGCAACCGCCTCGCGGGCGGCTACACCATCGCGGACGCGATCGACGCGGCCCGCAAGGATCCGCGGGTCAAGGCCATCGTGCTTCGCGTCGAGACGCCAGGGGGCTCGTCGATGGCGGCCGACGTCATCTGGCGTGCCGTCGACAAGGCGCGCGCCGACAAGCCCGTCGTCGTCTCGATGGGCTCGACGGCGGCGAGCGGGGGCTATTACATCGCCGCGCCCGCGAGCGTCATCTACGCGAACCGGGGCACCCTGACGGGCTCGATCGGGATCTTCTACGGCAAGGTCGACGTGAGCGCGCTCGCCGGGGCGCTCGGGATCCACGTCGTCACGCACCGCACCGCGCCGCGCGCCGACGCCGAGTCCATCTACCGCCCCTTCACGGACGACGAGCGCGAGGAGCTGGGGCGCAAGGTGAAGATCTTCTACGACACCTTCGTCGATCGCGTCGCGCGCGGCCGGAAGATGAGCCCCGCCGCGGTCGACGCCGTGGGGCGTGGCCACGTCTGGTCGGGGCGGCAGGCGAAGGAGCGCGGGCTCGTCGATCACGTGGGCGGGCTGCGCGAGGCGATGGGCGAGGCGAGGCGCCTCGGGGGGCTCCGCGCGGACGCGCCCGTCGTCGAGCTGCCGCGGGTCCCGAAGGATCTCCTCTCGCTCGCGCTCGGGCTCGCGGGTGTGTCGGCCAAGGAGGACGAGCCGCTGCCCGTGCCACCGGCCATCCTGTCGCTCGCGCGCGGGCTCTATCCGTTCGCCCTGCAGCCCGAGGGGACGCCGCTCGCGCGGCTCCCGTTCGACGTGGAGCTGCCGTGACGGCTCCGAGGGCGGGGAGGGCCGCGCTCCGCGACGCGCGGCGGATCGTGCTCAAGATCGGCTCGAAGAGCTTGTCCGGCGAGGGCGAGGTGATGGCGCGGCTCGCGGACGATGTCGCGCGCGTCCGCGCCGAGGGCAAGCACGTCGTCGTCGTGTCGTCGGGGGCGATCGCGCTCGGGATGGGGAAGCTCGGGCAGCGCACGCGCCCGCGCGAGATCGCGAAGCTCCAGGCCGCGGCGGCGGCGGGGCAGAGCCTGCTCATGTCGCGGTGGGAGCGCGTCTTCCAGGCCGTCGAGATCCCCGTGGCGCAGGTGCTCCTCACGCACGCCGATCTCGCCGACCGCGCCCGCGCGAACAACGCGCGCGCCTCGCTCGCCGCGCTCCTCGAGCTCGGCGCGGTGCCCATCATCAACGAGAACGACACGGTCGCCGTCGAGGAGATCAAGTTCGGCGACAACGATCAGCTCGCGAGCATGGTCGTGCCGCTCACCGACGCGGACGTGCTCGTCCTCCTCTCGGACGTCGAGGGGCTCTTGCGGGACGGCGCGCGCGTGCCCACGGTGGAGGACATCGAGGCGGAGGCGCGGCCCTTCGCCGGCGGCAGCACCTCGGGCGTAGGGACCGGCGGGATGATGAGCAAGGTCGAGGCAGCGAGGCGCGCTACGATGGCGGGCGCGAGCGTGCTCGTCGCCGACGCCCGCGTCCCCGGCATCGTGGGGAAGATCCTCGAGGGAGACGACGTCGGCACGCTCTTCGTCCCGGCGAAGGAGCGGCTCCCCGCGCGGAAGCACTGGATCGGCTTCACCCTCAGGCCCAGAGGGACGATGATCCTCGATGGCGGCGCGGCGTCCGCGCTCACGCGGCGCGGGACGAGCCTGCTCGCGGTGGGCGTCCTCGGGGTGCGCGGCGACTTCCACGCGGGAGACTCGGTCGAGCTGGTCGACGTCGATGGTCGTGTGCTCGGGCGGGGCCTCGCGCGTCTCGGTACGGTCGAGACGTCTCGCATCGCGAGGACGAAGCAGGACGGCGAGCACGGCGTCGTGGTGCACGCGGACGATCTCGTGGTGTTCTGAGGCCCGCCACGCTCCCGCGTGCCCGTCAGGGGACGGTCGGGGCGCTGGGGGGCGGGGGAGGGAGCACCGGCGACGGGAGATACTTCCTGGCCCAGAGCGCGACGCGCGCCGTGTCTTCGGCCGACAGGACCTCAGGCGCCACGACCACCGCGGCGAGCAGCGTGTGGGGTGCCACGTCGCCGGTCGCGCCGAGCATGTCCCAGCCCATGAAGGCCGCGTCGTAGGTCCCGGCGTAGGGGGCTCCCACGAGGGCGCCGTCGACGAAGCCACGCGCCACGCCGCTCGTGGCGAGCGTGATCCCGAGGAGGTGGGGAGCGCCGTCCGAGAGACCACCGCCGAGGAGCATCGGGCTCCCCCAGGGATCGCCCCCGTCGTCGCGGAGCGTGAGCTCGAGCTGATCTCGACCGTAGCCCACGGCCGCGCGACAGCTGCTCGTGGAGTCGGCCACGATGGTCTGCCCCGCGTAGGGGGCCTTGTCCGGGGCGGCTGGGGAGTCTCGCAGCGTCGAGCCGATCCAGAAGACGCTGCGGCCCCCGGGCTGCAGATCCCATACGTCGCGGATGAGCTTGGCGTCGCCGGCCAGCAGCACGCCCCCTCGGCCACCGAAGGCCCCCTGGACCCAGGTCGGGTGGCCGTCGGCTGCGCGGAGCGGGATGTCGGCCGCAGCGCCCTGATCGTCCCACCGCGTGATCGGCGCCGCCTCGATCCGCGTCAAGCGGAAGATCTCGCGGTCCAGGTTGTTCCCCGTCATGTGCACGGGGCCGTCGGGGGTGACCGCGACGCCGTCTGCGTGGCCTGGCGCGAAGGCCCTCCCGGGCAGCTCCTCCCAGGAGACGCCGTCCGGGCTGTGCCAGACGTCCCCGTGGTTGAGCTCGTCGGCCTCGAAGCCGCTCGAGACCCAGAGCTCCCCGTCCCACACGAAGACGTTGTGGTAGGCGCGCGGGGCCCAGGGCGCGATCCCGTCCGGCGAGACCTCGGTCCACGTCGTCCCGTCGAACCTCCAGACATCGTTGTAGTAGCTCCGCGGGCCCCCTTCGTTGTAGGTGCCGCCGCCGATCAGCCAGAGCGCGCCCTCGTGCTCGACGAGATGATCGACCATCCCGCGCGGGGCCCATGGAGCATTGGGGAGCTGGGTCCAGGTCACCCCCCCATCCGACGAGCGCCAGACGTCCGCGAGGCTCGTCGTGGGATCGTAGACGTCGGTCTGGCCCCCCATGACATAGAGATTCCCCTGGAAGGACGCGACCATTTGCAGCACACGCGGCCCCCAGGGGGCTCCGTCGCTCACGCGCTCCCAACTGACGCCGTCGGGCGATCTCCAGATGTCTGCGAGCCCATCGGTGAAATAGTCGCCGCCGACCACGTACAGGTACTCGACGCCTCCGACGACGTGCCGGAGCCACCCCGCGCTGTGTCGCGGCGGGAAGCGCGCCCCGGCGCCGCTCTCGGGTGCGCCGGGGTCATGGGGAGCGACCTCGGACCATGTGGCCCCTCCGTCGTCGCTCACCCAGACCTCATTGGTCGTCACGTCGCCGCCCCATTCGGGGGGCTCCTCTGGGTTCCACCCCCCGAGCAGCCAGAGGCGGCCGAACGCCCGAACCAGCCCCGCGCCGTCGCGCGGCGCCCAGGGCGCCGAGCCCGCGATCATCGACCACGTCGGGACGTCGGCGACCGCCGCGCCGAGGTGCACGCCCGCGTCCGCCTGGAAGAGCCGCGCCCCCGGCAGGAGAGCAGGACTCCACGCCTCCCAGCCATCGCTCAGCGCGGCGACGCCCCCCGTGGTCGAAAGCTCGACGTCGTGGTGGCCTGGAGGGAGGCCTGGCGTGCGACAGGCGACGAGAACGTCCGAGACGATCGTGATCGGCGCGCACGGAGCCCCGCCGATCGTCACGCCGGTGGTGCCTGAGAGGTGGGTGCCGATCAGCGCGACGGTCGTCCCCCCCAAGACATCGCCGAGGGACGGATCGACGGCCGCGAGCGTGGGTGCGCCGTCCTCGACGCTCGAGCCGGCCGACGCCCCCGCGCCCGTCGTCGAGCCCGCCCCCGCGGCGCCCGCGAGCCCGTCGCTGTCGCCCGCGTTGCCCGCGGGGCCTCCTGTCCCCGCAGCGGCACCGCCTCCGCCTCCAGCCCCTCCGCCTGCGGTGGCGCCCGATCCCGCCGTGGCGCCCGTCCCTGCCGTCGCGCCAGCTCCCGCGGTGGCGCCAGCTCCCGCGGTGGCTCCCGCGCCTGCGGTGGCGCCTGCTTGGCCGCCCCCGCCTGCGGTGGCGCCTGCTTGGCCGTCCCCGCCCCCGCCTGCAGTGGCGCCCGCCTGGCCGCTTGCGCTGCCTGCCTTGGCCCCTGTGCCCGCCTTGCCCCCGGTGCCAGACGACGCGCTGGCCCCCGCGCCGGCGCCGGCCGCTCCAGGCGCTGCCAGCTCGCTGTCGCCGTCGTCACCGCAGGCCGCGAGGGCGGCCAGGGCAAAGCCCAGTCCAAACAACCTCCAAGCAAGGCGTCTCACGCTGCCGCACGTTAGCATGGCCCGGAGGCGTCGAGGGAGGCGCTCGCGGTGGGCGACGCCGCGCGGACCCGCGCGTCTGTGAGGCCCCGGGCGCTGCGAGGTCCGCGCGGGCTGGCGCGCTCGCCGGCGCGTCTGTGAGGCCCCGGGCGCTGCGAGGTCCGCGCGGGCTGGCGCGCTCGCC
>CAYNEK010000012.1:52661-56922 GCA_964396175.1 uncultured Polyangiaceae bacterium
GGGGCGTCTGTGGGGCCCCGTGCGGTGCTGCGGCTGCGGGCGTAATGTCCCGTGGCTCGGGCGCGGGCAGCCGACCGAGGGCGAGCCCGGCCGCGGAGCTCGGTCACCGCCCAGGGACGCGTCGTCGCGCGCCCTCGGTCAGCCCAGGCCGAACGCGGCGATTGCCCGCGCCGGGCTCACTGGAAGAAGGCGTTGTACTGAGGGTCGTTGTACCGCTCGTAGTCGATCACGAAGGGCGTCATCTGCGTGATCCCCTCGGCGAGGGTGATCGTGAGCGCCATGGGCGTGACCTCGCGGTAGTTGCTGTTGGGTGGGAGGTCCTGGTTGTTCTTCCCTCCCGCCGAGAACAGGTTGAGGAGCCGCGCGCTCTCGTCATCGTAGACGACCTTGAAGCCCTCGACGATGCGCTCGTGCCCGCGGACCATCGTCGTCGCGCCGACGCGGCTCATGAAGCTCTTGAATTGCCGGCGCCCGAAGGGGAAGCGCGCGTTCGCCTTCTGGAGATCGGCCGGGATGAACTCCGCCTCGGACGGATCGCTCCAGAGCATCTGGAACCGGATGTCGGGGTCGTTGAGGCTCGCGAGATCGAGCCATTTCTTCGCGAGGGTGTCGTCGCGGGGGATCCCCGCGTGCACGAAGAGCATCCGCTCCATGAGCAGCATGTTCGGCAGGTCCTCGAAGAGCTGCATGTACTCCTCGAACACGTCCTCGGGCGCGAGCCCCTGCAGGCTGTTGATGGCCTCCGCGGGCCGCACGCCGCCGTACACACGCCCGTTCAGCTGCACGTAGTACTCGTGGTTGCCACGCAGCATGTAGACGTGGTCCGGGACGGTGAGGAAGAGGTTCATCACCGTGCGGAGGACGCCGTTGTACGAGAACTTCCCGCGGTCGATGTAGTCGCCGAGCAGGACGAGCTTCACGTCGGGGTGGCTCGCCGGATCGGCGTGGAAGCGCTCGACCTTGCCGAAGAAGTCGGCCTGGAGGAGCGTCGCCTTCAGGCACGAGTAGCAGCCGTGGAGATCGCCGAGCACGATGAGCTCGGTGCCGGGGCCGGGCCGCGGCGGCAGGACGTAGACGTGCCCGTCGAGGTACGCGCCTTCGTCCCAGAGCTCGGAGACGTCCTGCTTCCCGATGAGCTTGCCGCGTCCCGCTGCGCGCTGCTCGTCGAACTGCGCCCGGACGCGTCGGATGAGCTCGACGTCCTCGCGCGCCTGCTGCGTCACCGTCTCGCGGTCGGAGCCGTAGTTCTTCTCCGAGCGCTGGAACCAGGGGTGGTTCTCCTGGCGCGGTGCGACGTGGCCCTTCGTCGGCGCGATGAGCACGTCACCCGCGCGCACCTCCTCGATCTCGGCGTCGTCGAGCTCGATGGGCTCGGCGAGGAGCGCGGCGACCTCGTCGCGGAAGCGCACCTCGTTGGGGTGCACGACGCCGTCGGCGTGCATCAGCTCGTCGACCGTCGCGAGCAGCTCCTTGCGGTTGTCGTCGTCGAACTGCTTGAACCGCTCGTACGCCCGGAGCTTCAGCTTCGCGAGGACGAAGTCGCGCTGGTCCTCCCCCTCGGCCACGGGCTCGTCGAAGAGCTCGACGATGCGCGCGTCGATGTCCTGGAAGACCTCGTGGAAGTGCGCCGTCCACTTCGCGGTCACCTCGCGGTGCGACGCCGGATCGAGCTGCGCCTGCGCCGCCCGCTCCTCGACGAGCTTCGCGACGTAGTCCCGCACGAAGGCGCGCTCCTCGGCGTCGAAGTCGCCGTCGATGTAGCCGAACGCGGTCAGGTAGAAGATGACGGCGTGCATCTGTTCTTCTGCGACACGCGGGTCCTGGCTGAAGGCGAGCATGATGATCGCGCTCTCTACTCCGTCCGCTCGGTGGCGAGAAGCGGGAGTCTTTGGACCCTGGGGCGCTCGGTGGGCGCCCGGTGCGCGCCTCGCGTGCGGAGGAGCCTCCGCTTCGTCCCGCTGCGTCTCCGATCGTCCGGGCGGTGCGCCGTGGCTCCCGCGCGAGACAAATCCCTTCGTCTGGCGACGCGCGTCCCCTAGAGTCGCGCCTGCCTCTCTCGGGGCGCCGCGCATCCTCCCCCTCGACCGACCGAGGAGTCTCCATGCACCACTGGCTCGAGGGCTCGCTCCTCCTGCTCACCTTCGGCGCGATCGTCGCCGCCGCCGCCAAGCGCCTCTCGTTGCCCTACAACGTCGCGCTCGTCGTGATGGGACTGGTGTTCGCGATGCTCGACGTCCTGCCGCCGACGCGGCTCTCGCCGGACGTCGTCCTCCTCGTCTTCTTGCCGATCCTCGTCTTCGAGGGCGCGCTCTTCGCGGACGCGGGCGCCCTCCGCTCGGCGACGCGCCCCATCGCGATGCTCGCGCTGCCAGGGGTCGCCGTGAGCCTCCTCGGCACCGCGCTCGTCGCGAGCCTGGCCCTCGGGCTGCCCTTCGTCGTCGCGGTGCTCCTCGGCGCCCTCCTCGCCATCACGGACACGGTGAGCGTCCTGCTCGCGTTCCGTAGCGTCCGGGTCCCGCACCGGCTCACGGCGATCATGGAGGGCGAGAGCCTCTTCAACGACGGCACGGCGCTCGTGCTCGTCGGCCTCGCGGCCACGGCGGCGCAGGCCGGCGCCGTGGAGGCCTCCGGGACGATCCGCGCGCTCTTCGCCGCGATCGTCGGCGGCGTCGTGGTCGGGCTCGTGTTCGGCGTCGTCGGGACGGAGGTGCTCCGACGCGTGCCCGACCACCTCACCTCGATCCTCGCGTCGGTCATCTTGGCGTTTGGGGCCTCCGTCGTCGCCGAGCGGGTCCACGCCTCACCCGTGATCGCGGTCGTCGTCGTCGGGCTCGCCGTCGGGCGTGCGGCGCGCAGGCACCTCGAGCCGTCCCGTGTGCTCTCCATCCAGGGCTTCTGGGAGACCGCCGGCTTCGTCGTGAACGTGGTCCTCTTCCTCGTCGCCGGGATGCAGATCAGCGGGCGCTCGCTCGTCGAGGAGGCCGGATCGATCGGCCTCGCGCTCGTGGCGCTCCACGTCGGCCGCGCCGTCGCGGTGTACGGGGGCTTCGGGCTGCTCGCGTGGAGGGGCGATCGGACGCCGATCCGCTGGCAACACGTCATGCTCTTCGGCAACATCAAGGGCGCCCTCTCGATGGCCGCCGTCCTCGCCCTCCCAGAGTCGCTCCCGCACCGCGCCCGGCTCGTCACGATCGTGTTCGGCGTGACCTTCGTGTCGCTCGTCACGCAGGCCCTGCCGTTCCGCAAATTCCTGGTCTTCCTCGGCGTCACCGAGGCGGAGACGGATCGGGACGACGAGGCTCGAGCGACGCTCATCGCGGCCCGCCGCGGCCAGTCCGTCCTCGACTCGCTGCTCGGAGCGGGGCTCCTCTCTCGGATGGACCACGCCAGGCGCAAGGCCGAGCTCCAGCGGCAGATCGTCGCTGCAGAAGGGGAGCTGCGCCGGATGGCGCGCACGGACGGGGAGCGGGTGGTGGAGCTCGCTGTGCTCGGAGGTCAGAAGGCCGCGCTCGTCGACGCCCTGCAGCGAGGGCTCGTCGCCGAGGCGGTCGTCTCCAGGCGGATCGGCGAGCTCGATCGTGCGCTGCTCGACGTCGAGAAGGGAGAGCCGCGATGAGGGTCGTCATCGCAGGGGCTGGGCGCGCTGGGTCGACGATCGCGCTCCGGCTGCGCGCGGCGGGGCACGACGTCGTGCTCGTCGACGTCGACGAGAGCGCGGCGCGCAGGGCGTTCGAGCGTCATGGGCTCGTCGTCCTCGTCGGGGACGCGACCGATCCGAGCACGCTCGAGCACGCGGACGTCGGCCACGCGGACGTGGTGGTCGCTTTCCTCCAGCGCGACGCCGACAACCTGGCGGTCCTCGCGATCGCGCTGCGCGACGGCGCCAGGCGCGTCATGGCGCGAGCGCGCGAGCCTCGCTACGTCCCGATCCTCACGGCGGCGGGGGCCGAGCGCGTGCTCTCGGAGGTCGAGACCTTCGCGGAGGGGCTCGCCGCGTCGGTGCAGCACGAGGCGGTGCGGCACGCGATGGTCCTCGCCGACGGCGAGTCCTTCGCCTTCGAGATCGATCTGCCGCTCGACGCGGTGGTCGACGGCCGCACGGTGAGCGAAGTCGCGGCCGATCCTCGCTTCCCGGCGAGCTGCGTGCTCGCGGGGGTGTTCGGGCCGGGCGGCGTGTTCCAGGCTCCTCGGGGTGGCTCGGTGCTGCGCGGCGGCGAGCGGCTCCTCGTGGTCGCGTCCCGGGCGGATCTCGGCGCGGCGG
>CAYNEK010000012.1:57022-79187 GCA_964396175.1 uncultured Polyangiaceae bacterium
CGCGGCGGCGAGCGGCTCCTCGTGGTCGCGTCCCGGGCGGATCTCGGCGCGGCGGTCGCGCTCTTCACGGCGAGGGTCGGCGCCGACGAGCTCGCGGCCCAGCCGTGAGGCAGCGGTCGGTGGTGGTCGCGTCCCGGGCGGATCTCGGCGCGGCGGCCGCGCTCTTCACGGCGAGGGTCGGCGCCGACGAGCTCGCGGCCCGGCCGTGAGGCTCGTGTCCCATCCGGGGCGTGGCCCTGCTATCCTCCGCCCCCGATGCGGCTCCGCGAGCGGCTGGCCCGCGCCTTCCCTGAGCTCACGGCGAGCGACGCGCCCGCCGAGCTGACGAGCTACGCGCGTGATCTGTGGCCCAGGCACCACCTCACGGTCCGCGACGGCGACGGCGGCCTCTCGGCCTCGTCTCCCGGGGCCATCGTGTGGCCCGAGACGACCGAGGACGTCTCCAATATCGTGCGGTTCTGCGCGACCGAGGGCGTGCGCGTCGTGCCCTTCGGCGCTGGCTCGGGCGTCTGTGGCGGCGTCTTGCCGGATCAGGAGATGCTCGTCCTCGATCTCAAGCGGCTCCGCGCGTGGCGCTCGCTCGACCTCGAGCGTCCCGCGCTCGAGGTCGAGGCCGGGGCGATGGGCATCACGCTCGAGGAGGAGCTCGGCGCCAAGGGGTACACCGTGGGGCACTTCCCGTCGTCGATCCTCTGCTCGACGGTCGGCGGTTGGCTCGCCGCGCGCGGGGCGGGGCAGTGCTCCGGCCGCTACGGGAAGATCGAGGACATGGTGGCCGAGGTCGAGCTGGTCGACGGCCGCGGCGACGTCGTCCGCCTCCATCGCCGCGTCAGCGGTCCCGATCTCGTGCCGCTCGTCATCGGCAGCGAGGGCACGCTCGGGGTCATCACCTCCGCGGTCCTCCGGCTCCACCCAGCCCCCACCCACCGCGGCCTCGTCGCGTACTCCTTCCCCACGCTCGAGGCGGGCTGGACCTGCCTGCGCGATCTCTTCCAGGCGGGGCTCCGCCCGGCCGTCTCGCGCCTGTACGATCCGTTCGACAGCTTCCTCGCGAAGCAAGGGAGCGTGAAGCGTCACCCCAAGGCCAAGAGGCCCGCCGCCTCGCAGCTCCTCGCGTCCGTGCTCCGCGCCCCGCGCGTCTTGAACGGGCTCATCGACGCGGCCGGGAGCCGCGCCTTCGGGGGCGCGATGCTCATCCTCGTCTACGAGGGCACGAGCGAGGAGAACGCGGACGATCTCGCGCGCACCGCGCGCCTCGCCGAGGGGCACGGGGGGAGGACGCACGGTGACGGCCCCGCGAAGAAGTGGCTCCAGCACCGCTACAGCGTGAGCTACCGCCAGGCGCCCATCTTCCGGCAAGGCGCGTTCAGTGATACGATGGAGGTCTCGGCGCCGTGGTCACGCCTCGGCGCGCTGTACGATGGCGTGCGTCGCGCGATCGGGGCCCGCGCGTTCATCATGGCGCACCTCAGCCACGCCTACCCGGACGGATGCAGCATCTACTTCACCTTTGCGGGCGCGGGGCGTGACGGGGAGGACTCGCTCGCCAGGTACGACGCCATCTGGCGGGACGCGCTCGTCGCGTGCCTCGAGGCCGGCGGCTCGATCTCGCACCACCACGGCGTCGGTCGCAGCAAGGCGCCGCGCGTCCCGTCCTCCCTGGGCGGGGGCGTGTCGCTGCTCCGGCGGACGATGCGCGCCTTCGATCCCGCGGGCGTCCTCAACCCGGGCGCGCTCCTCGGCGATCACGGCGAGGCGCTCCCCGCCGCTCTTCCTCCTCGAACTCCACGGGTCCTCACCGTCGATGAGGCGTCGCTCACGGTCACGCTCCCGGGCTCGCTCTCCCTCGACGAGGCGCGCCGCGCGCTCGGGGCGAAGGGGCTCGCCCTCGCCGCAAAGGGCGAAGGAACCGTGCGCGAGTGGGTCGACGGTGGCCTCGCGGGAGCCCACGATCCGTGGTCGGATCCCGTCGCGACGCGGATCGCCGGGCTCGTGGCGGCGCTCCCGAGCGGCGAGACGATGGACCTCGCGCCGTCTCCACGGCGCGCCGTCGGCCCCGATCTCACCGCCCTCTTCGTCGGGGTGGGAGGCCGGGCGGGCGAGGTGCTGTCTGTCACCGTGCCCGTCACCCCGTCGGCGGCGACTCCCGCGCGCGTGCTCCGGTACGATGGCCCACGCGAGCCGCCACGCACCCCGGCGGAGGACGCCCTGCTCGCTCACCTGGTCGGACCCTCGTGAGCGATCTCGGCCCGAACCTCTGGCAGTCGATCTACGGCTCGCTGAGCGCAGCCATCCTGCGGGGAGACTATGCCCCCGGCTCGCGCCTCCCGCCCGAGCGCGATCTCGCCCCCGCGCTCGGGACCAACCGCAACACGCTGCGCGAGGCGATCCGAAGGCTCGAGGAGGCGGGGCTCGTCTCGGTGCGGCACGGCGTCGGCGTCACGGTGAACGACTTCCGCAAGACCGCGACGATCGGCATCCTCGGCGCATACCTGGAGCACGCGCCCGACATCGTCGAGAAGGCCACGATCGTCGCGGATCTCTTGCCGTCGCGTGCCCGCATCCTCTCGCTCATGGTGCGCTTCGCGGCCGAGCGCTCGACGGACTCGGATCATATCACGCTCGCGGACATCGCGGGGCGAATCCGCGTCGCCGTCCTGCACCGGGACGGGCCCCAGACGGGGGCCGCCTTCGCCGACTGGCTCGACGCGCTCGTCGACGCGGCGCACTCGACGCCGACCCGCTGGGTGGCGAACCCGTTCCTCCTCGCGGAGGCCGAGGTCCGCCGCAACTACCCGCTGCTCTACGAGGCCGATCCTACCGTCGTCGAGTACACCGAGGCGCTGCTCGGCGCGCTCCGCGCGCGCGACGCCGACCGGGCCGAGCGCGTCACGCAGGCGTTCTTCGCGCGGGTCGACGCGCGCGTCGTCGAGCTCGCGCGCGCGCTCGTCGCCTCGGCTGGGTGATGCCGACGCCCACGCGACCCGTCGTCGTCGTGCCGACCTACGACGAGCGGGACAACCTCCCCTGGCTCGTCGCGGGGCTCCTCCAGGCCGTCCCCGGGGCGCGCGTCCTCGTGGTCGACGACGCGTCTCCCGATGGCACCGGCGCGGAAGCCGATGCGCTCGCGCGCGCAGACTCGCGGATCCAGGTGATCCACAGGCCGCGGAAGCTCGGCCTGGGCTCGGCGTATGTCGCGGGGTTCTCGCTGGCCCTCCGCGGCGACGCCGACGCGATCGTGCAGATGGACGCCGATCTCTCGCACGATCCGCGCGACGTCCCACGCCTCCTCGCCGCGCTCGCCTCGGGCGCCGATCTCGCCGTCGGCTCGCGGAACGTCCGCGGAGGAGAGGTGCGCGGGTGGGGCGTTGGACGACACCTGCTCTCGCGGGGAGGCTCCGTCTATGCGGGCCTCATGCTCGGCGTGAGCGTGCGCGATCTCACCTCGGGGTACAAGGCGTGGCGTCGTGGCGCGCTCGTCGCGATCCAGCACCAGACGCTCCGATCGACGGGCTACGCCTTTCAGGTCGAGGCGACGTACCGCGCGCTCTCGGCCGGGCTCCGGGTGGTCGAGGTGCCGGTGACCTTCGTCGATCGGCGTGCGGGGCACTCGAAGATGAGCCTCGGGATCGTGGCCGAGGCGGCCTGGAAGGTGCCGCTCCTGCGCGTGAGGCGCGGGCCGTGAGCGCGCCCCGCGGCCTGTTCGCCCTCGCGCCGCTCGCGAACCACTTCCCCGCGCTGCACGGCGTGCGCGTCCTCGCGATCATCCTGGTGGTCCAGTTCCATGTCACCTCGGCCTTCGTCGACGAGAAGCTCCCCTTGTCGCTCGGCTTCGTCGCGTGGTCGTGGTCGATGTTCTTCGGGATGGATCTCTTCTTCATCTTGTCGGGCTTCCTCATCGGCACGATGATCCTCCACGCCGAGGAGACGGGTGAGGGCCGCGGGGTCTTGCGCTTCTGGTGGCGCCGCGCCTTCCGCATCTTCCCGCTCTATTACGTGTCGCTCACCGCGCTCGCGCTCCTCCATCCGCTGAGCGCGATCCAGCGGCACAACCTGCCGTTCGAGTTCGCCTACCTCACCAACTACCTCTACGTCCTCCGCTCGACGACGACGATGATGTGGGGCTGGTCGCTGTGCGTCGAGGAGCACTTCTATCTCGTCGTGCCCTTTGTCATGATGGCGCTCGCGGCGGTGAGGAGCCCACGCGCGCGGCTCGCGATCCTCGCCGTCCTCTTCGCCTCGGCGCTCTTCGTGCGGCTCGGGATCCTGTCTTCGATGAAGCTGCCCTGGAGCGAGGCTGACTTCGCGCAGCAGGTCTATATCCGCACCCATACGCGCTACGACACGCTGGTGGCGGGGGTCGCCCTCGCCTTCGTCCAGCGACATCATCGAGACGCCGTGCGTCGCTGGGTGGGGAAGGGGTGGGTCCGCGCGCTCGTCGCCGTGCACGTCCTCGTGTGTCTCGCGTACCTCGTGAGGCGACCGCCGGAGCTCGGCGCGTGGCTCGTCTCACGGTGCTTCGCGTGGGGGACGGTGAGCTCGGTCATGTACCTGCCGCTCCTGCTCGTCGTGATGAACCACGACGGCGCCCTGACCCGGCTCCTGTCGAGGCCCGCCTTCTTGAAGGTGGCGACGCTCGGGTACGGAATTTACCTCTGGCACATCCCGGTGCTCGAGGGCCTCGTGCTTCCCTTGACGAAGCGGCTCTCGGCGCTCGGCGCGGCGCCTCCGGTCATCTGGGTGGCGACCCTCGCCGTGCTGCTCGTCGTGACGACCGGGGTCGCCTACCTGGCGCACCTCCTGGTCGAGAAGCCGGCGCTTCGGCTGCGCGACCGTTGGGCTCGCTGACGCAGGGCGAGGAGCCGAGGGAACGATCCACGGACCGTCGTCCGCGCGCCGCGAGGCCGTGCGCATGCCCGCGCCGCCCTGGGATCGCAGGCGAGCGACCGTGGCGTCGCGTCGGAGTGTGCCGTCGTGGCGGCGTGGTGAGCGTGCCGCGGGATGGTGAGGGCGCGTCGACACGCGCCGTCGTAGCCGCGTCTCGACGCGCTGTGCGGTGTACGGTCGTGAGGCTCGTCGTCGTGCGCCGGCTTCGGCGCACGGTCCGGCGGTGTGGGACGTAGCGACTAGCGAGCGTCTTCGTCCGAGAGCGCGAGCCCGCGGCGGCGCGGGGCCGCGAGCTCCCAGGGCGAGGTCCGGTGATCGGGAGGCTCGGTCGCCTTTGCGTGGATCGCGGCGCCCAGCCCGCCGAGCACGCCCGCCAGCGGGAGCAGGACGAGCGGCGCGAGCCCGAAGAGGACGCCGAGCAGCGCGACGAACGGCGGCCCGAGCGCGAGGAAGGCGCCGACACGGAGCTGCGAGGTCTCGATCCCCGGGAGCGTGAGGGCGATCGCCGCAGACTCGATCCGATCCGAGGCGACCGCGATGCTGGGGAGCGCGCCGCCCCGCTCGAGCGGGGCGACGACCGAGACATGCGCGCGCGCGAGCACGTCGTCGTCTTCTTCTTGGTGGCCCAAGGCCGCGACGATCGCGCCTGCGTCGACGAGGCGATCGATCTGCTGGGCGCGCTCCTCCGGGAGCAGCTCGGGGCGCACGTGATCGATCCCGAGCGCGCCCGCGAGGACGTCCACCGTGTCGCGCGCCTCGCCGCTGAGCAGCACGGGCTCGACGCCGGCGCGGGTCAGGTGGTGGACGGCGGCGCGGGCGCCCTCCGCGAGCGCGTCCTGGAGCGCGACGAAGCCGAGGAGCCTGCCGGCGACCGCGACGAGCAGGACGCTCCGTCCGGCGGCCTCGAGGGCGGCGACCCTCGCCTCGTGGAGCGCGAGGGGCACGCGCGCGTCGAGGAGGAGGGCCCGTGTCCCGACGAGCAGCGGCTCACCGTCCGGGGTCGTCGCGCGCACCCCGAGCCCCCTCGCGTGGGTCGCACCTCGTGCCCGATCGCGCGGCACGTTCTTTCGGCGGGCGGTCTTGAGGAGCGCCTCGCGCGCCGCGCCGTCCCGGAACACGAGGGCGCTCGCCGCCAGGGACAGGACCTCGTCGCCGGACGCGCCGGCGACGCCCTCGACCTCGACCACCTCGGGGTGCCCGACCATCAGGGTCGAGCGAGCCGAGAACACCGCCGTCGTGACCCTCGCCGCGGCCTGGAACGCGTGGAGATCGCGGTACACCGCGCCGAGACGACCGGCCTCGAGCACGGCCCTTGCGAGGTAGATCCCCGCGATCTCCCGGCCGAGCGGCGCCGAGAACGCACCGACGGTGGCGGCGACCGCGACCGCGGCGTCGGCCAGGCTCGGCTGTCCGCGCGAGAGGTACGCCGCGATCGCCATCAGACCTCCTGCGCCGAGCGCGCCGTGCACGGAGGCGATGGCGCTCCACTCGGCCGCCGGTGTGGACTCGTCGACGCGCGAGCCGGGGCAATGGACGAGCCTCGCCAGCAGTCGGTCGGCGCCGGCGTGAGCGACGCGCCCCGTCACGGTGCCCGCCAGGACCCGCGCCCCTCCCAGCAGGAAGCGCCCGGGGCCCACGTCGATGGGCGCTCGCGCCCCGGGGTAAGGGAGCACGCGGCCCCGCCCCGTAGAGACCTCGAGATCGGCGGGGACGCGCTCTCCGGTGCGGACCTCGACGAGCTCACCTGGGCGCAGCTCGTGGGGCGCGACCACGGTGACGTCGCCTCGACCGACGCGACGTCCGGCAGAAGAGAGCGCGGCGAGGAGCGCGGCTCGCCTCGCCTCGGTGCGCCGCGTCACCCACTCGAGGAGGAGCGTGAGCACGGCCGCCGCCAGGCAGACGAAGCCGCCCAGCGTGGTCACGTCGTCCGCTCCCGCCGCGCCGCGGATGCGCGAGGCGATGGCGAGGAGCGTGACGATCGCTGCGCTCCCGACGGAGAGGAAGGTCGCCCCCGTGCGTCGGCGGAAGGCCAGCGCGTGGACCCCGTAGCCGACGGTCGCGATCGTGAGCGAGATCACCCTCGCGACGGAGAGGACGGGCGAGGCGGTGGGGAGCAAGAGCACGAGCCCGAGCGCGGCCGCCGTGATCGCGATGCCGAGGAGCAAGGGAGGTGGCGCACCCTCGAGCGGCGGCTCCTCGGCCTCCTCGGGGATCGCCCGGCGGAGCTCGCCCTCCTGGTCGCGCGGTGGCTCGTCTTCGTCCTCGACCGGCGAGGCGGAGAGGAGCGCGTCGGGTGGCGGCTCGGAGACGACCGAGCGCCTCGCGTCGGAGGAGGAGCAGCAGTGGTACGCGAAGCCGCCGTCTCCGACGGTCACCTGCCGCGCGCGGAGGGCGTCGACCGGGCCGCCGCACGTCGCGCAGAGGTGCGCCGAGCGGCTCACGCGCGCGCGCCTCGGCCGTGAGCGACTTCGGGCGCTTGCCGTCGCGAGGATGCCCTCCGGCGGCTCGCCGCGGGGGAAATCCTCGAAGAGGCGACGCCGGCGTCTCGGCGCGCCCCATGAGGCGCGGGATGGCTCACCGGCGGGCTTGCTCCCGGGTCACGCGCTCGGCTCCTCGCGCAGGACCTCGCGGACGATGGTGACCGCCTCGTCGACGTGCTCCCGTCCGGCAATGAGCGGCGGGGTGAACCGGAGCGCCGTGGCGCCCGCGACGGTGAGGAGGAGCCCTCGGTTGCGCAGCGCCTCGAGGAGCGCGCGCAGATCGCGGCTGCCCCGGAGCACGAGGGCGCGGAGGAGCCCGCGCCCGCGCTCCTCGACGATCTTGTCCGGAAGCTCGGCGGCGAGCAAGGCGAGCTTCTCCCCGAGGTACCGACCCGTCTCGGCCGCGCGCGCGATGAGCCGCTCGTCGTCGAGGGTCCGGAGCACCGCGAGCGCCGCCGCCGAGGCGAGGGGGTTCCCACCGAAGGTCGAGCCGTGTGTCCCGGGGGGCAGCGCCGCCGCGAGCGCCTCGGTCGTCAGCATCGCGCCGATCGGGAAGCCGCCTCCGAGGCCCTTCGCGAGCGCGATGGCGTCGGCGCGGACGCCGTCCACCTCAGACCCGAGGAAGGTTCCGCACCTCCCGACGCCGGTCTGCACCTCGTCGAGGAGGAGGAGCGCCCCGTGCTCGTCGGCGAGCGCCCGTAGCCCGGCGAGGAAGCCCGAGGGCGCGGGCAGGACCCCTCCCTCTCCCTGCACCGGCTCGGCGAGGATCGCCGCCACGTCGGGGCCCATCGCCGCGCGGACGGCCACGAGATCGCCGTAGGGTACGTGGGTCACGCCGCCCACGCCGGGGCCGAAGCCCTCTCGGTACTTGGGCTGCCCCGTCAGCGCGAGCGCGCCCATCGTCCGACCATGGAACGACGCCTCGAAGGCGACGATCCGCGTGCGCGTGGCGTCGCCCTTCGCGTGGTGGTGGCGCCGGGCGAGCTTGAGGAGCGCCTCGTTCGCCTCCGCGCCCGAGTTGCAGAAGAAGGCCCGGGCGAGCCCGGTCCGCGCGCACAGCGCGGCGGCGAGGGTGACGTTGACGTCGTTGTAGAAGTAGTTGGACACGTGGCCGAGCCTCGTGAGCTGCTCGGAGACGGCGCGCACGAAGGCAGGGTGCGCGTGCCCGAGCGCCGTCACCGCGACGCCGGCGCACATGTCGAGGTAGCGTCGCCCCTCGGTGTCCCAGACGTGCATGCCCTCACCGCGCGTCAGCACGAAGGGCGCGGGGCGATAGTTCGGGTAGAGGTGCGCCTTCGCGAGCCCGAGGAGATCGTCGGTCATGGCTTCGCCGTGGGGCTTACCATGCACCCGAGCGCCCATGCGATTGACACGATGCGTTGTCTTGGGCGGCGCTGCGCATAGCGCCAGCGGACGCGCCCGTGAGCGCCCATGCGATTGACACGACGCGTTGTCTTGGTGACGTGCTCGTGCGGGAGCGCTCAGATCACCCAGCGGGTCACGGTGTGGGCGATGAAGGCGAGGAGGTAGGCGGCCGCGTACGTGTAGCCGAGCACGAAGAGCGGCATCTTCCAGGAGTGCGTCTCGCGTCGGATCGCGGCGAGGGTGCTCATGCACTGGCACGCGATGACGAAGAACACGAGGAGCGCGACCGCCGTGGGGCGGCCGTAGCCGGGGTGGCTCTTCAGCTTCTCGACGAGCGGCGTAGGCTTCTCCTCGGCGTCCTCGACGCCGAAGATGACGCCCATCGTCCCGACCATGAGCTCCCTCGCGCCGAAGCTCCCGATGAGACCGACGTTGATCCTCCAGTCGAAGCCGAGCGGCCTCGTGACGGGCTCCAGTCGCTGCCCGACCCACGCCGCCGCGCTCCGCTCGATCGATGGCTCGTCCGGCGCGTGCGCGCCACGCACCGGGACGTGGAGCAGCACCCACAGGACGACGCTCGCCGCCAGGATCACCGTCCCCACCCGCCGGACGAACTCGACGGCCTCGATGCGGCACCGGGAGAGGAGCGCGCGGAAGAGGGGCATCCGGTAGACGGGCAGCTCGAGGACCAGCGGCAGGGTCCTGCCGCGGACGACCGTCCGCCGGAGCACGAGCGACGCGACGAGGCCCGCGAGGAGCCCCGCGAAATAGAGCCCCGTCGCGACCCCGATCTTCACGAGCGCGCTGTCTCCGAAGAAGGCCGACACGACGAGCGCGTAGACGGGCAGGCGCGCCGAGCAGGTCATCAGGGGGATGATGAGGATCGTGCGGAGCCGCTCCTTGGGGTCGCGCAGGACGCGGGTCGCGCTGATCGCGGGGACCGCGCACGCGTGGCCGGTGAGCATCGGGACGAAGGACTTCCCGCCGAGGCCGAAGAGCCGCAGCAGACGATCCACGAGGAACGCGGTCCGGGCGAGGTAGCCGGTCGCCTCGAGCAGCTCGAGGAAGGCGATGACCAGGATCACCTGTGGGAGGAACGCGAGCACCGTGCCCGCGCCCTTCAGCGCGCCGTCGACGACCAGCGAGGCGACCGCTCCGCCCCCGAGCGCGGGTCGGAGCCACGAGCCGATCCAGGCCATCGCGGCGTCGAGGACCGACGAGACGGGATCGCCGATGAGGAAGACCCCCGAGAACATCGCCGCCATGATCGCGACGAAGAAGACGGGCCCGAGCACCGGATGGAGCAGCACGCGATCGACTTGGTTCGATCGGGCGCGGAGCTTCGGCTTCGACTGGACGGTCACGACGACCTCGTCGGCCACTGCGACGGGATCGAAGTCCGGGCCCTCTCCCTCTGGGGCGGCCTGCGCGCGCGCGATGGCGCCGAGGACGTCTTCACGGCACGTCTTCGAGCGCGCGCTCGTCGCGACCACGGGCACGCCGAGGAGCTCGCCGAGCCGTTCGGTGCGGAGCTCTCGCCCCTCGGCGGCGAGCGCATCGCCCTGCGAGACCGCGACGAGGACGCGCGTCTCCGGGACGGTGACCCTCAGCTCGCGGAGGAGCCCGAGCGACGGCGCGAGGTGCGTCGCGTCGGCGACGAGGACGACGAGCGCGTCGCCTCCGCGAGACGCCTCCGCGCGCAGGAGCTCCCGCGTGATCGCCTCGTCGGTCCCCGCCGCCGTCGCGTCGTCGAGCGTGTAGAGGCCCGGCAGATCGACGAAGCTCGCGGCTTGACCTCCCACCTCGCCCCGCGCCTCGAGCACCTCGACGGTGACGCCAGGGAAGTTGCCGACCTTCGCGCGGGCGCCTGTGACCGCGTTGAAGAGAGAGCTCTTGCCCGCGTTGGGTCGACCGACGAAGAGGACCTTCAAGGGAGGATCCGCACCTTCTCGGCGAGCGCGCGCCCGAGCGCCAGCGACGTATCGCCGATGCGCACCTCGATGGGACCCCCGAAGGCGCCACGGTGCCCGATCTCGACGGTGACCCCGGGGGAGAGGCCCATCGCGCGCACGAGCACGAGCTCCTCTGGCGGGAGCTCGAGGACGTCGACCGTCGCGCTCTCGCCGCTCGTCAGCTCGGCGAGGGTGCGTGGAGCCGGGGTGCCGGTCACGCCGTGGCTGTGGAGGGCGGCGGCAGGATCGCCTGAAAATCCTGCCGGATGCGCGCCTCGTACTGGTCCATGAGCTCCACGACCCGAGCGTGGCTCGGGGACCGGAAGATGAGCCCGACGTGGTGGCTCTTCTCGATGGCGCGCCACACGATCTCGGGGTCCGTGTAGTGGGAGGTGTCGGGGCGCTCCTCGCGCGCGAGCGAGACGAGGAGCCCCGCGTGATCCTCGCGCGCGGCGGGCAGAGAGTATGTCCACTTCCCCTGGCGGACCTCGATGCGAGCCCACTCCTCCCAGAGGTTGATCCCGGCCTCGGCCTCGACGAGATCCGTGATGTGCGCGCCGCCCGCGCGCGCCGCCGTCTCGAGGAAGTAGAGTTCGCCGTCGTCCTTGCCTCGGATGAACTCGGTGTGCGTGACGCCGCGGACGAAGCCGAGCTTCTGGAGCAGCTCCGCGTGGAAGGCGAGCAGCCCCCGCTCTTCGTCGCCCCCACGCTCGACGCTGGTCGTGCCGAAGACCCCGCCCTCCTGGGTGATCCCGAGGATGGGTCGGCGGTACTTGTGCGCGCGAGCGAAGAGGATCTCTCTCTCCCAGGAGATGGCGTCGACGTGGAAGACGTCGCCGGGGATCATCTTCTCGATGAGGTAGTGGCTCTGCCGGTCACCTAGGTCGTCGATGAGCGGCCAGACGTCGTCGGCGTGCTCGATGCGCTTGATGCCGAGGCTCGCCGCCTCGCTCCGTGGCTTGAACACCCATGGCCCGGGCACCTCGCGCAAGAAGTCGCGGATCCGGTCGTGGTTGAGCACGTGGACGAAGGCGGGGACCTTGACGCCGCTGTCGTGGGCCTTCTCGCGCATCGCGAGCTTGTCGCGGAAGTAGCGCGCCGTCGTCTCGCCCATGCCGGGGAGCCGCATGTGCTCGCGCAGCATCGCCGCCACCTCGACGTCGTAGTCGTCGAGCGGGACGACGCGGTCGATCTTCCGCGTGCGCGCGAGGTAACTGACGGTGTGGATGACCTCCTGGCGGCGCTCGTTCATCGGTGACTTGCCGGGGATCGCGAGCACCTCGTCGAGGTGCTCGCGCGGCCATCGCTCGTGGAGGAGCTTCTCGAGCGTGAGCAGGATGACGCGACACCCCTCCTTCTTCACGGTCTCGATGAAGCGGCTCCCCTTGAAGTAGCTCGCGAGGCAGAGGACGGTGAGCTCCGGGTTCGGCGGGGCCATGCGCCCGCCCTCGTACCACGCCCCACCCGCGTCGGGGTGCTCTCTCGGTCTGTCGGGACCGAGCGCCACCTCCGCCGAGCGCCGCCTCTGCCGCTCGCTCGATTGCAGGGAACTGGCCCATCCCACGGAGGCTCTGGGACCATTCGCTTCGCCCATGACGGAACTCGCCCCCGCGCTCGCCCCTCGTCCCTCGTGGCTCGTCACCGACGGTCAGCGCGTCGTCGGACCGGTCCCTACCGATCTCGTCTTGCGCGGGCTCCTGCACCGCCGCGTCCCGAGCGACGCCCTCGTGAAGCAGCCCGCCTGGCGCGAGTGGAGGCGACTGCGTGAGGTCCGCGAGTTCTCGCCCGTCTCGTCCGATCACCTCGCGATCGAGGTGCTCGACGAGGCCGGGGACTTCGGCGAGAGCTGCCACCTCGCGCTCATCTCGGCGATGAGCCGCACCCGCGCGTCGACGGGCGTCGTCTACCGCAACGCGGAGCCTCACATCGGCATGATGGCGACGGCCGAGAAGGGACTGTCCCCCGATCTCGTCCTCGGCCTGGTGCTGCCGCCGCGCGATCCGGTGGTCCGTCACGCGACGATGGGCGGAGTCATCGTCGGCTCGCCGCGCGCGGGCACCCTGCACCGGCTGATGGCGGACCGGATCGGCGGCGCGGACACCCTGCGAGGCGTCATGATGCTGCCGGTGCGCTGGGACGGGCTGCTCGTCGCGATGCTCGAGCTCGGCCGCTACGATCACGAGTTCCGCGCGGTCGACCTCGGCGCGGCGGACGAGCTCGCGAGGGGCGTCGCCGCGCGTGTGGCGAGGCACTTCGACGAGCTTTGCTGAGCGGCCACCGTCGGGGCGTCCTCGCGCTCGTCTTCGGCCTCTCCGCGCTCCTCGCCCCGAGGGCGGTGCTCGCCGACGAGGTCGGAGATCTGGGACGCCAGCGGGGCCCGTTTGATCGCGCCACGGCGTCGGATGCGTCGCGCGCCGGCGCGGGCGACGATCGGGCGCGGCTCAGCTTTCTCGTCGGGCGGCTCGAGGCAGGGTACCCGCGCGCAGCGCTCTGGTACGACGTGTGGACGTATGGGTTCACGGCGTCGGCGGCGCTGCAAGGCGCGGTCGCGGCGACGACGTCCAACCCGAACCTGCGCGCGCGCGCGACGATCGGCTATTATACCTCGACGCTCGCGACGCTCTCGATGGTGCTCCTGCCGCAGCCCTCCGTCTACGGGACCGAGGGGCTGCGCAAGCTGCCCGAGACGTCGGCGCTCGAGGTCCGCCACAAGGTCGCCGAGGCGGAGCGCGTGCTCGAGCGCGCGGCGAAGATCGAGCGGCTCGGTCGGTCCTGGCTCGCCTACACCTCGGCCCTCGCGGTGTCGGCGTCGAGCGGGCTCGTCTTGTGGAGGTACTACGATCGCCCTGGGGCGGCGCTCTTCCTGGTCGCGGTGAGCGTTCCCATTGGCCAGCTCAAGATCGCGACCCAGCCGACGAGCTCGATCCGCGCGTGGGATGAGTACCGGGAGAAGTATGGGGTGAGCGGGCGGTGAGCGTCGTGGTCGCGTCGGCGACGAGGGCGTCGCAGGGGGCGTGGTCGGGCGGGCCGCTCGGCGCGCGTCGTGGTCGCGTCGGCGACGAGGGCGTCGCAGGGGGCGTGGTCGGGCGGGTCGCTCGGCGCGCGTCGCCGGTCGCGTCGGCGACGAGGGCGTCGCAGGGGGCGTGGTCGGGCGGGCCGCTCGGCGCGCGTCGTGGTCGCGTCGGCGACGAGGGCGTCGCAGGGGGCGTGGTCGGGCGGGTCGCTCGGCGCGCGGCAGCTCGTCATGGGGCACCATTCGGGGGCGTCTTCTTCGCTGACGGCACGGTGCGCGCGAAGGATCAGCCGATCCAGAAGTACGACGGACTGCTCTTCCTGGTCGACAATGGGCATGAGCGTGGGCGCCGACGCGACCGGCGAGGCGCTCCTCCATGTGACGCACGTCGGCGAGCGTGGTGAGGCGTTCGTCGAGATGCGGCCCTCGGGCGAGACGAAGGCGCTCGGACGATCCGGCGCTCGGACGTGGCTCGTGTTCGCCAGGCGAGGTCGACCTACCGTCCCCCTGGGTGATGGGATCGCGCGGCCGTCGTGACGATCGGCGGTGCGAGCGGCCCCTCGATCACAGCTGCGCTGCGCCGCCGCCCTTCTTCTGGAGCACCCGGTCGATCGCCTGAGGATCGAACCCGAGCATCACGTGGCCCATCACGTCGAGCACCGGGATCGTCCCTCCGGGCGCCCCGATCGCGTCGAGCTTGCGGAGCATCTCCTTCCGCGCGGGCTCCGACTGCTCCACGTCCTTGTAGAGCACCGGCACCTGGCGCGACCGGAGGTACCGCTCCGCGTCGTGGCAGGGCTTGCACCACTCGGCGCCGTACACGATCGCGATCTCCTTCGGATCGCGCGCGGCCAGATCGGGCTCTCTGCTCGCCGTCGGGCGGTCCGTGCGCACCCCACGCTTCGCCGCCGAGAGCGCCTCCCACGCGGCGCGCGTCATCGTCCTCACCGGGTAGCTGCCGTCCGGGCCCTTCGCGCCCAGATCCGCCACGTAGAGCAGCTCCCCCGTCGCGCCCTCGTCCCGCTTCGTGAAGACCACGCGCACGCTCCCGCGGCCCTCGGGCGGGACCTCGGCCGGGCTCATCGCTGTATGGAAGTTCCCTCTGTCGTCGAGCCAGGTGAGCATGACGTCGGGTGTCTGGTCCGTGAGCTGGACGGACGGGAGCTCACCTTGCGTCGGCGCGGTGCCGTCGTCTGTCCTCTTCTTGCAGCCTGGCGCCGAGAGGACCGCCGCGAGCGCGAAGACGAGCCAGCTCACCGTGCCGCTGCGGACGCTCATGGATGCGCCAGCTCCTCGCTGAGATCGGACCACTCGGTCATCATCGCTTCGACTCGACGTTGGAGAGCTTGCTCCGCTTCGGCCCGCTTCGCCAGCTCTTCCCAGTCGTCGCCGGGCGCCTCCTTCAGCGCGTCGCGCAGCTGCCCGAGCTCGCGCTCGCTCGCGGCGATCTCGTCCTCGAGCTCCTTCAGGCGCCGCTCCTTCCGCTCGCGGGTGCGGCGCTCCTCGCGGCTCCGCTCGAAGTCGCCGCGCGCCCGCTGCTTCTCGGGTGGCGGCTCGGTCTTCCGCGGCGCCCCCTTCGGCGCCCGCTCCACCTGCTCGGACCACGCGGCGAAGGGCCCCGCGTACGCGCTCACCGCCCCCCCCGCGACGTGGAGGACGCGCGTCGCCGTGCCCTCGAGGAAGCGCCGATCGTGCGACACGAGGAGCACCGTCCCGTCGAAGGACGCGAGCGCCTCCTCGAGGATCTCGGCCGCGGGGATGTCGAGGTGGTTCGTGGGCTCGTCGAGGAAGAGGAGGTTCCGCGGCTCGAGCAGGAGCTTCGCGAGCGCGAGGCGGCTCCGCTCGCCGCCCGAGAGCCCCCCGACGGCGCGGAAGGGATCGTCCTTCCAGAAGCGGAAGCGCGCGAGGTACTGCCGCACGCCGTCGACGTTGAGCTCGGCCTTCACGCTCCGGATCTCGTCGATGAGCGACTTGGCGGGATCGAGCTCGCCGAGGTGCTGGTCGAAGTAGCCGGACGCGAGGTTCGTCCCGAGCTTGACGCGGCCGCGGTCCTCGGCGGCGCCCATCCCCGCGAGGAGCTTCAAGAGGGTCGACTTCCCGGCGCCGTTGGGGCCCACGATGCCGACGCGATCTCCGCGCTTGATGAGGAGCTCGACGCCCTCGAAGAGGGTCCTGCCGCCCCGCGAGGCCGCGAGCCCGCGCGCGTCGAGGACGATGTCGCCCGAGCGGGGCGCCTCGACGAAGCGGAAGGTGACCTGCTCGGCGCGGGACCACACGTCCTCGGGGCGCGCCTCGCGATCGAGCTTCTCGAGCATCTTGCGCCGGCTCTGCGCCTGCTTCGTCTTCTGCCCCGCGATGTTGCGCCGGATGAAGTCCTCGGTCTTGTCGATGAAGGCCTGCTGCCGCTCGAAGAGCCCCTCCTCGCGCTCCATGTCGGCTGCGCGCAGCTCCTCGTAGCGAGAGTAGGGCACCGGGTAGCCGCGGAAGCTCCGCCTGCCCAGCTCGAGCGTCGAGGTCGTCGCCTGATCGAGGAAGGCGCGGTCGTGCGAGACGACGAGGACCGCCGAGGGGAGGCCGCGGAGGTAGCCCTCGAGCCACTCGATCGTGTCGAGATCGAGGTGGTTGGTGGGCTCGTCGAGCAGGAGCAGATCGGGCTCCTTCGCGAGGACGACGCCGAGCAGGAGACGCCCGCGCTCGCCGCCGGAGAGGCTCGCGACGGAGCGCCGCATGTCGGTCTCGGCGAAGCCGAGCCGCTCGGCGAGCATCGTCACCCTGCGCTCGAGCTCGTCGCCGTGCGCGAGGTGGTAGCGATCCATCGCGCGCTGCAGGGCGTCGAGCGCCTCCTCCGTGCCGGCGGCCGCGGCCTCCTCGGCGGCGCGGAGCGCGTGGCGGAGATCGAGCACGTCCTGGAAGCCCGACAAAAAGGCGTCCATCACGTCGCCCTCGGACGACAGCTCGTGCGACTGCCGGTAGTACGCGACCGTCTTCCCCTTCTGGACGGACGAGAAGCCTGCGTCGGGCTGGAGCTCGCCCGTGATGAGCCGGAGGAGCGTGGACTTCCCGGCGCCGTTGGGGGCGACGAGGCCGACGCGGTCTCCCGCTTCGATCTGGAAGCTCACGCCCTCGAAGAGCTTTTCGCCGGCGTAGCCGAAGGAGAGGTTTCCGACCTGGAGGATCATGGGACGCTCGCGGGGCGCGCGTCCTACTGCGGAAAGCCCGGGATGACGATGGGCGGGATGCCGGGCAAGGAGGACGGGAGCGGCGGGAGGCGCGATGGGATCGGCGGGAAGCCCGAGGGCAGCGGGATCGGCGGGAAGGGGAGCCCCTGTGACGGGGCCGCGTCGGGCACGCCCGCGTCCTTCGGCGGCGCGCTCGAGCCTGGGGGTGGCGCGACGCTGGTGCCCGTGGGCACGCCGGGGTGCGTGGTGGTCGTCGGCGGGACCCCTGGCGTGGTGGGGGGCGTCGGTGGCGTGCCGGGTGGCGTAGCCTCGGTGGGTGGTGGAGTGGCGATGGGCGAGACCGACGCCGTCGTCGTGGCGGGTGGGCTCGCGGGGTCGTCGCCTCCGCGACCGCCGACCATCGAGGCGAAGAGGTACACGACGACACCGCCGAGGGCTGCCGCGAGGCCGCCGACGACGAGCGGGTTCGGGCCGCGGCGCCGTGGGGGGGCGTACGAGGCTTGGGTCGAGTCGGGGTACCCGAGCGGCGCGGGGCGAGCGGCCTCGGCGCGAGGTGAGGCGACGGGCGGAGACGCGGCGCGAGGGGCGATCCCGGGCGACGCTGGCGTGAACGCCTCGGCGCGAGGTGAGGCGACGGGCGGAGACGCGGCGCGAGGGGCGGTCCCGGGCGACGCTGGCGTGAACGCCTCGGGCGGCGGTGGCGCGAGGAAGGTGTCGGCGGTCGCGTCCTTCGCGTCCTTCGCGGTCATCGCGGGAGAGAAGGCCCCGACGAGTGGTGCTCGCTCGTCGGTCCGATCGCCCGGCGTCTCGGGAGGGAGCGTGGCGGGGAGCCGTGACGAGCGCGGCCCGGGCGTGAGGACGGAGGCGACCGCCTGGTGTCCCGCGGCGGACAGCACCGACGCGTGCTGGACGAGGGCGCGCAGCATGTCCTCGGCGGACGAGAACCGCGCCTCGGCGGCCGGGTCCATCGCCCGATGGACCACGCGCACGAGCCCCTCGGGGAGCGAAGGGTCGATCGCGGAGAGGCTCGTCACCCGCCGCTCGGTGACGAAGGCGGCGATCTGTCGCGGATCGTCCCCGGTGGCAGGCCGTCTGCCCGAGAGCATCTCGTAGAGCAGGACGCCGACGGCGTAGAGATCGGCGCGCACGTCGACGCTGTCGGCGCTGTGCGCTTGCTCGGGCGCCATGTACTCGGGCGTGCCTAGGGTCGCCCCCGCGCGCGTCATGCCGCCGCCTGGCGCGTCGCGGAGCTTCGCGATGCCGAAGTCGAGGATGACGGCGCGCGTCCCCTCGGGGGTCTCGGCGAGGAAGACGTTGTCAGGCTTGAGGTCGCGGTGCACGACGCCCGCGGCGTGCGCGACGGACAGCCCCGCGAGGACCTGGATCGCGACGTCCACGGCGACGCTGGGCGGGAGCCTCCGCTCTCGCTCGAGGCGGCGCTGGAGCGACTCGCCCGAGAGCAGCTCCATCACGAGGTAGGCCCCAGGGCCGTGCTCGCCGACGTCGGTGACGGGCACGATGTGCGGGCTCTTCAGCCGCGCCGCGACGCGCGCCTCCTGGAGGAAGCGCTCGACGAACCCAGGCCTCCGGGCGAGCTCGGGGTGGAGGAACTTGAGGGCGACGGCGGTGCCGAGGCCCTCGTGGACGGCCTCGTAGACCGTGCCCATGCCGCCCTCCGCGACGACACGGAGGAGGCGGTACTTCCCGAGGACCGTGCCGGGGACGGGCCGCATCGACGGCGGTAGCGTAGCAGGACCGGGCGCGGAGTCGTGCGCAGAGACGCGGCTCGCGCCTTCGCTGCGCCGGGCGCCGTCGAGAATGCACCCCGGGCTCGGCACGAAACGGCTCGCGACGGGCGCGATGGACGGACGCTGATCGTCCCCGCACACGCGACCGACGTCCGGGTGATCTGCGAGCTTCGCGAGGCGGCAGGCGTCGGGAGCGGCTCGCAGCCGAACACGCGGTCGAGCACGGGCTCGGCTCGCCCGCTCGCGTGCTCCGTGTCGTCCGAGCGCGCCGGGGATCTCGACTCGCGATCGACAGGCCCTCCGCGTGCCGTTCGCGCCTCTCGGAAGTCGACGGGGAGGGTGCCGCCTCGCGGTGAGCGGCCCCGAGGAGGACGGAGGCGCGCGCTGCTCCTCAGAAGCCGACGCGGAGGGCGACGCCGCGCGGGCCGAGCGTGACCGCCGTGGCCTGCGTCGGCTTGACGAACCAGTACGTCGCGAGCGATCCGGCGACGACGGCGGTGGCGAGACCGACGTCCGCGAACAGGTACTTCTTCCGCACGGACGACACCTGCTCGTCGCTGCAGTGGGGCGCGCAGCTCTCGGCGAGCTCGGCTCGCTCCCGCTTCCCTGATGAGCCATAATAGACGAAGGCGGCGAGGCCGAGCGCCGCGACGCCCGCCGCGACGAAGGCCCCGGCGCGCGGCCCAGGCTGGTGTGTGGGGTCGGCGGGGGGCGACGTGGTCGACGGCGGAGGCGTGGTCGCCGGGGTCGTCGGGACGAGGACCAGCACGATCGGGGTGCCCTGCTCGCCCGCCTTCGTCTGGAAGGACCGCTTGCTCTGACGACCTTCGTGCCTCGCGCCGACCTCGTGGGATCCTGGGTCGAGCCACACGGACGAGCCCGTCGGGATGTCGACGCCGTCGAGGGTCGCTCGTGCAGCGACGATGGGATGCCCGGCCTCGTCGTGTACGCTGACCACGACGCTCGACAGCTCGGCCTCGAGCTCGTCGACCCACTTCGCGCAGAGCGGCCTCACCGCGCCGGGGCAGGACGGGAGCGCACACTGCCTCGCCAGTTCTCGCGCGTCACGCCTCTTCCCGTCGAGCCGCAGCTCCTGCGTCCGCTCGAACGACTGCGTGCACGCCGTCTTCACGTTCGTCGCGCCTGGGGCCTGGCCCGCGAGCAGCAAGGCGAACGCCGAGGCGCTCGAGAGGGCGCGGCCCGGAGAGCAGCGGGTGGTCACTTGCAGGCTTCCTTCATGCGCAAGATCCCTCGGCCATCTTTGTAGAACGGATTCGCGCAGGGATCGACCCTCGTGGTGGTCGACGCCTTCTTCTTCGCGCTCGGGTCCGCGGGAGGCGGCGGCGGGCGGGCGGACTGCGACGCGTCGGCGCTCGCACTCGCGGGAGGCGTCGGGGCGGCTGGCTCCGGGATGCTCGCGCGCGCTGGCGCCGCGGCACTGGGCGGCTCGCTTGGCTCACCGCCCGCCCCGCCTGAGGGGACGACGGCCACGGCGACGCCGATCGCCACGACCGCCGCGCCGCCGCCCACGACGAACATCGCGGCCATCGAGCGGGAGCGGCGCGGCGCGTCGATCGCGTGCTCGACGCGGGTCGGCGGGGCGCTCGCCTCGCTGACAGGCTCCTCTCTCTCCGCCAGAGACTCCCCGGAGGGGCTCGTCGGCGTCGGGGGCAGCCCTGCCGGGGCGACCTGCCCCGAGGCGCTCTCCATCTCGCGCACCTCTGCGGTCCGCCGCGCGATGGTCTCGTCCACCAGCGCATGGACCCACTCGCTCACCTTCCGTGCAGGCGCGATGGGCAGGGCGTCCTCGAGCGCGACGACCATGTCGAGCGCGGTCGGCCAGCGCGCGTCCGCGGCGCGCGCGAGGCCTCGCATCACGAGGTCGTCGAGCGCCTTCGGGATGGCGGCGTCGGGCGCGACCTCCGAGGGCGCACGCGGCTCGTGCGAGAGGATCTTCACGGCCATCTCGACGTCGCTGCCGCCCTCCAAGAAGCGGTGCTGCGTGAGCATCTCCCAGATGACGACGGACGCCGCGTACACGTCCGCTCGCCTGTCGACGCCGACGCCACGCACCTGCTCGGGCGGCATGTACGCGATCTTCCCCTTCAGGCTGCCGTCCCTCGTGAGATGCGCGTTTCCCACGGCCTTCGCGATGCCGAAATCGAGCACCCGCGCGACGCCGTCGACGCCGACGATCACGTTCTGTGGGGAGACGTCACGGTGCACCACTTGTAGGGGTTGCCCCGCCTCGCTGACCGCCTCGTGCGCGGCGTGGAGCCCGTGGAGCACGTCCGCCGCGATGCGCATCGCGACGGGCAAGGGCACCCGCGCGCCGCGCGTCTTCGCCGCGCGAAGCAGGCGTGAGAGCGACTCGCCGAGGACGTAGTCCATCACCAAGAAAAGCTCTCCCTCCGTCGAGACGACGTCGAGCATCGCGACCACGTTCGGGTGCTGGATGCGCGCCACGATGCGCGCCTCGTCGAGGAACATCTGCGACAGCTCGGGATCGCTCGCGAAGTGCGGGTGCAGCCGCTTCACCGCCACCGTGCGGGCGAAGCCGGTGTCCGTGCTGAGCCGCCCGAGGTGCACGGTGGCCATCCCACCCGTCGCGATGGGCGAGAAGAGCGTGTAGCGGCCGACTCGGCGCTCGGGCGTCATGGCGCCGAGCAGACGACGGCGTTCTCTGGCACGTTGGGGCACGAATCGAGATGGGACCACTTGGTCAGCGTCCAGCCGTCGGGGCAGGGCAGATCGCTGCACTGGGAGAACCAGGGCTTGCTGTTCTCCTCGCAGCGGACCCCTACGTCCGTCCCGGTTCCTTGGCACGGCATGCACTTGGCGTCGCAGTGCTGCGCTGTCTTGTGCCACCCCGTGGGGCACTCGAAGCATGTGTTGAAGGCCGCCGAGTGCTTCTCGCAGGTGAAGGAGGCGCCGCCCCCGCAGGCCGGTGACGCCTGCGTCGCCGTCATGTGGTACCCGGGCGGGCATGCCTCGCACAGATGGAGGACGGCGCTGCAGGGCAGCTCGCACCGGTACTGATCTCCCGACGGGCACCCGCCCTTCGTGATCTCGGACGCGTACCAATTGGGTGGGCACGCGCCGCACGCGACGCTGGGCGCCACGGGTGTGTGCTGAACGCCCTGCGCGGGGTCGCACCAGTCCGTGGTGCAGGCGTCGCCATCGTCCATGTTCAGGGGCGTGTGCTGGACGCCCAGCGCAGCGTCGCACGAGTCCGCGGTGCAGGCGTCGCCGTCGTCGAGGATCGCCGGCGCGTGGGTGATCTTGCCCGTCGTGGGATCGCAGGCGTCGATGGTGCATGCGTCCTTGTCATCCACCGGGACGAGGGTGTGCAGGCAACTGCCCTTCGAGCACGTGTCGGTGGTGCACGCGTTCTGATCGTCGCACGTGGGCGAGGCGCCGCACTGGCCTTGGCTCGTCCCAGCGGTCCCGCCCGCGCCGGACTTGCCGGCTGCGGCGCCGCCCGCTCCGCCCGCGCCGGACTTGCCGGCTGCGGCGCCGCCCGCTCCGCCCGCGCCGGACT
>CAYNEK010000012.1:79287-98287 GCA_964396175.1 uncultured Polyangiaceae bacterium
CCGCCCGCGCCGGACTTGCCGGCTGCGGCGCCGCCCGCTCCGCCCGCGCCGGACTTGCCGGCCGCGGCGCCGCCGAGTCCGCTCGCTCCGCTGCTCCAGCCCGCGCTCGCGCCTGCACGGCCCGCCGCAGCACCGCCCGCGCCGGCGCTCGTCACGCCGTCCGTGGTCCCCGCCTGCAGCTCGTTCAGATCGGCGGTGAGAGAGCACGCGGAGACGATCGATGGAATCGCCAGGACCGCCAAGGCACGACGCATGGCCGGAGGATACCAAGAAAGTCCGCGATCTCCTTGCGGCTCGAAGGGTGTCGCGGGGTAGATGGTGACGCGCGGCGAGGCCTGCCGCGTCGGGCGGGGCCGTCCCGGCGCTCGAGGCCGCGAGCCCGCGCGCGCTCGCCCCCTCGGGGCAGGCCGCCTGGGCTCGACCGCGCGGAGGCTCGGTGACACCAGGCGATCCTTCCGCGCGAGGCTGCCCGTCCGGGTGCGCCGAGCAGCCCTGCCGCGTGGGCCGCCGCGCGGCAAGCGTTCTCATCGTCGCTTGGACTACCCGTGCCGCCAGAGTTGCGCTTAGCTCCTCGAGCCATGAGCGTGATCTTGCACGTCGATGCGTGGAAGCTCGGCCTCCTCTTCATCGCGGTGATGCTCGTCGTCGGGTGGCTCGGCGCCCGCACGGCGCCGGAGGTCACGGCGCCCGACAAGAGCCCCAACACGCGCATCGCGGACGCGAGCATCGCGCTCTTCGCGCTGCTCCTCGCCTTCTCGTTCTCGGGCGCGGCCGATCGCTACGAGCACAGGAAGGGGTACCTCCTCGACGAGGCCATCGCGATCGGCGACTTCGCCGCGACCGCGTCGATGCTCGACGCCCCGGCCAAGGACGAGATCCGCCGAGAGCTCGCCCTGTACGTGAAGGAGCGGATCACCTTTGGCTCCGTGCACCTCGACGCCCCGGAGATGAAGCAGGTGACCGCCCGGAGCCGCGCGAGCCAGGGGCGCATCCAGGCGATCGTCCGGCGGATCATCACGGCGAAGGACTCCCCGACCCTTCACACGCCGCTCATGAACGGCTTCAACGGCGTCACGATGACGCACGACCGGGCGCTCTACGGGAGCCAGAACCAGCTCTCGGACACCATCATCGGGCTGCTCGTCCTGTTCGGCTGCATCAGCGCGTTCCTCACGGGCCGCTTCAGCGGGCACGCGGGACGAGCGGCGTCCTCCTTCGCGTCGATGCGCTGGATCATGCTGTACTCGCTGCTCGTCGGGGCGGTCTTCACCGTGACGATGGACCTCGAGCAGCCGCATCGCGGCATCATGCGAAACTCGAAGGCGTCTCTCGTCGACGTGCTCGCGTCGCTCGAGTGACCCGATCGAGCACATCTGTGATCCTTCGCGGCGAGGCGCCGAAATCTCGCGGAGCCCCCGAGCACCCTTCGCGGACGCGCCTCGTCTCGCTCGCACGATCGCGGGCCCCGAGGGGAGGGGCTGAGGCTCCGTGCTGGACCAGCCGACGGAGTCGCTGGCGCCACGGCGCCGCGCGCTTGCCGCACCTCCCTTCTGCGTGCATGCCCTCGGCCGTGAGAGAGCCCCTCTTCCAGATCGCGTACGTGCTCCCGCTCCTCGCCGCCGCCGTCGTCGGCTGCGCGTCCTCGCGACCCGTCGCGGCGCCGGACGCACCGACAGGCGCGTCCCCCGACGGGCCTCCTCGCGGGGACCATGGCGGCGGGGAGCACGCCCACGGCGGCCCCGGCGACGATCATGCCCACGGCGCGCACGGGATGCCGCACCGCTTCGAGCACGCCGAGGACTGGACGAAGGTCTTCGACGCCGAGGATCGCGACGCGTGGCAGCGACCGGACGAGGTCATCGCCGCGATGGGTGTCACGGACGGGGCGCTGGTCGCCGACGTCGGCGCGGGCACCGGGTACTTCTCCGCGAGGCTCGCGAAGCGCTTCCCGAAGTCGAAGGTCTACGCCGCCGACGTCGAGGCCGACATGGTGCGCTACCTCGGCGACCGCGCGAAGAAGGAGGGCCTCTCGAACCTCGTCCCCGTGCTGTCCACCGCGGACGACGCGAAGCTCCCCGAGGCCGTCGACGTGATCCTCATCGTCGACACGATCCACCACATCGAGCATCGAGAGGCGTACTTCGCGAAGCTCCGTGCGGCGCTGCGTCCCGGTGGCAAGATCGTGGTCGTGGACTTCCTCGAGGAGGCGACGATGGGGCCGCCCAAGGAGCACCGGCTGCCTGCGGCCAGGGTGACCAAGGAGGCCGAGGCGGCCGGGCTCACGAAGCGGTCGGAGTCGAAGCTGCCCCAGCAGTACGTGCTCGTGCTCGGCGCGCGGTGAGCGCCGTGCGCTCGTGAGGGAAGCGCTCCTCGCGGGCGGGCGGTCGCGCGCCTCGCTCGAGGAGGAGAGCGAGGTCGAGCTGGAGGCGCCCTCGCTCGCGGCGAGGACGACGGGGCACGCTCGTCGTCGCCGCGGACGGCGCTGGGCGAGGTTGACGTCCCCCTCCTCGCGATGCACGCCGCCCGCATGGCGCTCCCACCGTCCGTCACGATCCGCCTCCGCATGAGCTCCCACGACGCCCACTACGCCGGCGAGCTCGTCGACGGCGCGCGCATGCTCGGCCTCTTCGGCGACGTCGCGACCGAGCTGCTCGCGCGGCTCGACGGCGACGAGGGCCTCTTCCGCGCGTACTCGTCCGTCGAGTTCCTCGCGCCCGTCCATGCCGGCGACTACGTCGAGGCCACCGGGACCGTCGTTCGCGTCGGCGCGACGAGCCGCGAGATGGACTTCGTCGCGACCAAGGTCCTCGAGAACGTCCGTGAGCCAGGTGTCGCCGCCTCGCAAGTGCGCGTCGTCGAGCCGCCCGTCGTCGTGTGCCGAGCGCGCGGGACGTGCGTGACGCCGAAGGCGCTCCAGCGCCTCCCGTCGCAGTCGATGCGGGAGGTCATCCTCACGGCCGCCATCGTCGGGGCGGAGGTGACGCGCGCCCAGACGCCCCACCTGCCGATCTCCGCCGAGGAGATCGCCGCCGAGGCCGCGCGGTGCGTCGAGGCGGGTGCCTCCGTCATCCACCTCCACGTCCGCAAGCCCGACGGGACGCCGTCCCAGGACGGCGAGCTCTTCCGCGCCGCCCTCCGCGCCATCTCGCGCAAGGTGGACGTCGTCGTCCAGACGAGCACGGGCGGCGCCGTCGGCATGAGCCTCGACGAGCGCGCGGCGTGCCTCGCCGTCCGCCCCGAGATGGCCACCCTCAACGTCGGGACGATGAATTTCGGGGACGAGGTCTTCGTCAACGCCCGCCCGGAGGTGCGTGAGATGGCGCGGCGGATCAGGGCGGCTGGCGCCGTCCCCGAGCTCGAGATCTACGACGCTGGCCACCTCGAGGCCGTGCGCACGCTGCACGCCGAGGGGCTCGTCGCCCCGCCCTTCCACGTCCAGTTCGTGCTCGGCGTGCCCGGCGGGATCTCGGCCGACGAGGCGAGCCTGCGCTTCCTCGTGAGCCGGTTGCCCGAGGACAGCACCTGGGGCGTCGCCGCCGTCGGGCGGCATCAGCGGCCCATGACCGAGCTCGCGATGCGCCTCGGAGGTCACGCGCGCGTCGGGCTCGAGGACAACCTCTTCCTCGAGAAGGGCGTCCTCTCCGAGGGGAGCTCGCCGCTCGTCGCGCGCGCGGCGGCGTACGCACGGAGCATCGGGCGCGAGCCGGTCACTCCTGCTGGGGCCCGCGCGCTCCTCGGGCTCGCCGGGCACGCTGGCTGACGGAGCACCCCGCGCTGCCGCCGCCCCACGGAGCCCGCGCCGGGGCTCGCGGCCCGCGCGAGGCGGCTGGGGATCGCGTCCCCTTCAGAACTCGCCGACGAGTGAGAGCCGCGGGCCGTGGAAGATGTCCGTCGTCCCCGTGTCGACGATGCGCTCGGTGCCCTCTTTGGCCTCGCTGCCGGACGTCTTGGAGCCGATGAGCTCACCGCGGTACTGGGCCTCGCCGTAGATCCGGAGCCGCTCCCCTGGCCTCGCGAGCCGGAGCCGCGCGCCCAGGGCGGCGGTGAGGTTGGCCGCGAACGCGCTCCTGTCTCGCTGGTCGTGGTTCGCGAGCGTCTGGTTCTCGTCGAAGGTGTCCTGCAGGCCGCCGGTCGGAGGCGCGCTCCGCATCTTGTAGGATGTGGGGCCAAACCCGAGGTAGAGGCCCAGATCGAAGAAGGGGGAGAACGCCTTCGCTTGCCCTGCGCCAAAGCGCGTCGTCAGCCCTCCCATGTAGTACTTCGAGGGAACGTTCTGTGGGCCCGACTCCGTGCGGTAGTTGTAGGTCTTCGTGCTCGCGTCGGCGGGGCCCGTGTATTCGAGCTCGTACATGATGCGGGGGAGGGCATACGAGAAGTATCGACCCCCGACCGTGAGCTCCTCGATGTAGTATTTCCCGGCGCTCTCCCCCATCAAGAAGGCGAGATCGTACCCGACGTCGATCTGCTTGTAATCGATCTGGAAGGGGGCGGTCATGGCCTTGCCCGTCGCGGCGTCGAGGACCTGGGTGTCATTGCCGGCGTTGTCGTAGGCGACGAGCTTCACGGTCCCCGCGGTGAACTTCGCGAGCCGGACGTTCGTGCGGACCCCTAGGATCCCGAGCCCGAGGTCGAGCGCGTCGCTCGCGATCCCCGACGCGCCGAGCTCCTTCGAGAAGGAGCCCTGCTGGACGTCCCCATTCGACGCGATGCCGCGATCGGTCTTGAAGCCGAGCGAGAGGCTCGCTGCGTTCGGTAGCTTGATCCAGTCGAAGCCGACGTCGATCTTCCCGGCGAGCAACGTGACGGGCTTCACGTCGTACGCTAGCCCGAACCGTCGTCCGTTGTAGTTCTTGATGATCTTGTCGTTCTGGGGGTTCTGATCGTTCTTCGGATCGTACTGGTTCGACTTGGCGGAGTAGAAGAGCATCTCGCCACCGGCCTTCAGGTCGACGTGGAAGGAGTCGGCCGCGACGCCGACGACCTGATCGACGGCGCTCTCCTTCAGCGAGAAGCCGGCGGTGTCCTCGACGGTCGTGCGCGACGCCTTCGCGAGCGAGGCGGTCAGGGTCTCGAGCACGACGCTCTGCCGCGAGAGGCGCTCCTTCAGTCCCTCGAGGTAGGCGGGCACCTCGTCGACCTGCTTCACGGTCTTCAGTGAGAGGCCGCTCACGGCCGCGTCGCCTCCCTTCACTCCAGCGACCGCACGCGTCGCCTGGACGATCACGATCGGCGCCATCGCGAGCGCCTCGAGATCGGCGCGGAGCGCGACGCTCACGGCGATGGTCACGTCCTTGAGTGTCTGGGCGTCGCCGTGGCTCCGAGAGATCGTCCCGACGTCGGCGAGGAGCTCTCGCTCGGCCTCCCTCAGCTCCCTGCGCGCGAGGTCGCGCGCCTCCTGCGCCTCGACGAGGCGAGGGTCGGGCGCGCGACCGATCTGCGGGATCGTGCCCTTCGGGTGGACCTGGTCGTAGACCTCGTCGACGTGGGCCTCGGCAGCGAGGAGCGCGGTGACCTTTTGCGCGTGCGTCTCGAAGTGCCCTCGCAGCTCGGGTGAGCCGCTGAGCGTCGCGGCGGCCTCGAGGACCGACGCGTACTTCTTGGCGGATTCGGTGGCCTTGGGCTTGTCGATCGCCGGCGCGTCCGGCGGATCGACCGGCTTGCTCGCCGCCTCGTCGTCGTCCGATGGCTTGCTGGCCTTGTCGCTGGGCTTGCTGGCCTTGTCTGGCTTGCCGCCGGGCTTGCCCTTCGCGGGCGGGCCCTTCGCGTAGCGATCCGCGCGCTCGGGCGCCTCGCCCCGCGGCGGGCGGGAGAGCGTCGTCTCGGGCGCCGAGCCCGCGCCTCCAGCCTTCGCGAGCACGCGCTCCAGGTGGACTCTGTAGAGCTTCGCGACGGGGATGGCGTACCCAGGCTCGCCGTACGGAGGCTGCCCCCGGAGCTCCTCGCGGAGCGCTCGCGCCTTCGTTGCGTCGAGGGGGAGCTCCTGGATCCACGCGTCCCCCGGATCGAACGGCGTCGCGTAGAGGAGCCTGTCGACGAGCTCGGCGACCTTGGCCATGTCCTCGGTGCGGTCCAGCGCGACCGCGAGGTTGGGCTCTTCGCCTGCGTACTGTCGCATCGCGCGGACGTTCTGCGTGTAGCCAGCGCAACCGAGCGATCCCGACGAGAGCGCGAGGATGGCGACGAGTGCGCCGCGGCAGGCGAGCGCGGCGCGCGGAGACGAGCGGAGGGGCATCATGGCCATGGTCGTGGCCTCGCTATCTCGAAACGTGGACGCTGACGATGAGGATCCGCCAGCGGCTCCCCGCACCGCCCAGCGGGGTCGACCTCGGCTGCTCGCCGACATGGCCCCGCCGCGCGACGATGATGCGGGCCTCGGGGTGCCAGGCGCGCGCGCGGCGGCTGCGCTGGCGACGGCGGAGCTCACAGCGCGGAGGTCGCGACGAGCTCGACGACGCGGGCCTCGGGGTGCCAGGCGCGCTCGCGGCGGCCGCGGTGGCGACGGTGGAGGTCACATCGCAGAGGTCGCGACGAGCGCGACGACGCGGGCCTCTGGGTGCTGGGCGCGCGCGCGGGTCACATCGCGGAGGTCGCGACGAGCTCGACGACGCGGTCCTCGAGGCGCCGGGCGGCGGCACCGTCCGATGTCCCGTTCATCAACATCACGACGATGTACGTCCGGCCGTCCGTCGGGTGCGTCAGGTAGCCAGAGAGCGACACGACCCCGTCGAGCGTGCCCGTCTTGCCGCGGAAGCGGCCCTTCGTCGCGTCCCCCGTGAGCCGCTTCTTCAAGGTCCCGCTCTCTCCCGCGACCGCGAGTGACGACGCGAAGGCGTCGGCGACGTCGCTCTGGTGCATCGCGAGCAGGAGCTTGGCGAGCCCCTCTGCCGAGAAGGCGTTCTTGCGAGAGAGCCCCGAGCCGTCCGCGGGCGACAACCCCTCGATCCCGAGCGTCGACAGGAATTTCGCCTCGGCCGCCACGCCAGCCTCGAAGGTGGACTCCGTGGACGTGACGAAGCCGAGGTGGAGGAGGAGCGCGTCGGCGAGGGTGTTGTGGCTGAGCTGGTTCAGCGGACGGATCACCTCGGCGAGCGGCGGTGACTCGAGCGAGAGGAGCGGCGCCGCGCCGTCGGGGGCTGCAAAGCTCGCGCTCGTCTTCACGCGGTCGACGCGCACGCCCGCGCGGCCGAGGGCGTCGCGGAGCTTCGCGGCGGCGAGGGTGCGCTGCTTCGCGACGTCGAGCTCGTCGAAGCGCTTCGGGGCGAAGAGCAGGGCGCCGCGCACCGAGAGGGTCTCGACGTGGACGATCCCAGCCGCGTTCACCTGGCTCGCGAGCCGCCGGACGGGGACCATCGCGTCGTCGAAGAAGAGCTCGCTCCAGGTGCTGTCGTGGTGTCCGATGACGACGAGGGTCTTGGCGCGCTCACCGCGCCGCCCCTCCACGGAGACAGCCGTGTCGAGCCTGTGGCTCGGGCCGAGCAGCGTGAGCGCCGCAGCGGTGGTGAGGAGCTTCGTGTTCGATGCGGGGACGAGCGCGAGCTTCTCTCCGCGGGTGGTGACGATCGCGCCGCTGGTCGTCGCGACGAAGTAGGCCGAGTCCTTGGGGGCAGCTTGCCACTCGCGCGCGATCGCCGCGGCGAGCGCCGCGCGTCCCGGCTCGTCGAGGGCGCGCTCCTTGGAGGACGTCTCGACGGGAGCGCTCGCGGCGGGCGCGGCGGACGCCGCAGGCGCGATCGACGTAGGCGACGCCGTGGTCGAGGCGCTCGCGGGAGGGGCTGTCTGTGGAGATGGATCGGGCCCGAGCGGCGTGGGCGGCGGCGCGCACCCCGCGCCGAGCAGCGTCAGGGTGAGCAGGCACGCCGTCGTGGAGCGCCAGGGGCTGCCCGCGAAGAGAAGCCTAGCCGCGCGCCCGAGGACCGGAAGGAGCCCATGCGCGGCCGCACGCCATGAGCTGCTCGTGAAGACTCCGACCGCGCACAGGAGGGCGGTGACGACCCCTGCTGTTGATCGGCACCAGGGAGCGGCTCTCGTCGCGGCCGGCTCGATGGGTCTCCCCTTCGGTCCGCACCGCTCATGGCCGAGCCTGTCCGCCTGTGCGGGGCGCGGCGGGCGCGGCGAGCGCGGCGCGGCGGGGTCGCGCGTCATGGCGCTCCGAGAGTGCTCGTGAGGACCGTCAGACACTCTTCGTGGACGACGCCATTGGTCGCGAGGACACTGGGACCATACGGCGAGAACGCCCGGCCGGCGAAGTCGGTCACCGCTCCCCCCGCCTCGCGGACGAGGAGCGAGCCGGCGGAGGTGTCCCAGGGCGCGAGCTTCTCCTCCCAGAAGCCATCGAGCCGCCCGCAGGCGACGCTCGCCAGATCGAGCGCGGCGCTCCCGAGGCGCAGGACGCCCTGAGTGCGGGCGAGGAAGCCCTTCCACGGCGCGAGGTACCGATCAAGGTGCGCTCGCCGGTCGTAAGGGAAGCCAGTGACCAGCAGCGCGTCGGTGAGGCCCACGGTCCCCGAGACGCGGATCGGTTGGTCGTTGCGCCGGGCACCGCGACCTGCTTCCGCGACGAAGCGCTCACCGAGCACGGGCGCGTCGACGGCGCCCGCGATGGGGACGCCGTCTCGCTCGAGCGAGACCGTGACCGAGAAGAGGGGGACGCCGTGCGAGAAGTTGGTGGTCCCGTCGAGCGGATCGACGACGAACCGGAGGCCCCCCGCGGGCGTCCGATCGCCAGGCGTCTCCTCGGACAGCACGGGGATGTCCGGCGCCAGCGCGCGCAAGACCTCGAGGATGGCGCGCTCGCTCTCCTTGTCGGCGATCGTGACCAGATCGATGTCGGAGCTCTTCCGCTCGACGCGCTCGATGTTGCCGAAGTGCCGAAGCAGCACGCCCTTGGCGCGATCGAGGGTGGCGTCGAGGACTCGGATAGGCTCCACACCCCGGTCGATAGGAGAAGCCGACGCGATGGGCCAACTCGTCGCCCGAGGGGCGCACGGGTGCGCGGTGACGGGACGGGCTGACGCGGGCGGTCGCGAGCCGAGGGTGGTCGCCCGAGGGGCGCACGGGTGCGCGGCGGCGGGACGGGCTGACGAGGGTGGTCGCCCGAGGGGCGCACGGGTGCGCGGCGGCGGGACGGGCTGACGCGGGCGGTCGCGTGCGTCGAGAGCCGTCGCCCGAGGGGCGCACGGGTGCGCGGCGGCGGGACGGGCTGACGCGGGCGGTCGCGTGCGTCGAGAGCCGTCGCCCGAGGGGCGCACGGGTGCGCGGTGACGGGACGGGCTGTCGCGGGCGGTCGCGCGAGCCGAGGGGCGCGTGGGTGCGCGGCGGCGGGACGGGCTGACGCGGGCGGTCGCGCGAGCCGAGGGGCGCAGGGGCCCTCGGCGCCTCACGCGGCGTGCCTCACGGATCGTCGCGCAAGGCGCTGCGTCGTCGCGGGCGCGGCGCGGTGTCCTCCGACCGGGCGCGTCGCGCCGTCCTCGGAGCGGTCGAGGCGCTACGTCGCCTCGGGCGCGCGCGCGCTCGTGACGCCCATCCTGGCGAACACCCTGGCCATCGCCGCCTTCTGGTCCGGGGGCATGAACTCGAAGTTGCGGCCGCGATCGATGATCTCCCAGAAGTCCTTCGTCGTCACGCGGTCGAGCTCCTGCTTGATCGCGGCGAGGCGCTCGGGCGGCTCCCCCGACATGTCCTCGCGGATGAGCGTCACGAGCTCGTCGGCGCCCATGAGCTCGTAGTACGCGGCGAGCTTGAGCTGCGCCTTGCGCACGCCCTTCAGCCCCTGCTCCTTCTCGCGCTCGACGGTCGGGATGTCGAGATCGAGGAAGATGCGGAGCAGCGCGAGCTCCTCCGGGCAGTGGAGGTCGTGCGCGAGCGCGCAGAGCGCGGAGATGTCGTAAGCGACCGTCTCCGCGACGAAGGCGAGGTTCATCTGGAAGCTCGTCCTTCCATAGTACTTCATGTGACCCATCGCGGTGACGGCGGCGTCCCAGTCCTTCGCGTGGAGCATCGCCTCGACGAGGAGGCGGTACTGGTTCATGACGTTGTACGCGGTGCGGACGTCCCGCGCGTTCAAGGTCGCGCGGAGGTAGGAGTTCATGAAGCGGAGGGCGAGGGTGAGGACCTCGGCGTCCTTCGCGCGGAGCGCGGCCTCGCCGATGTAGCGCGTGTTGATGGCGACGAGGTACGTGATGTCCCGCATCTCGCCGAGGGCCTCGTTGTAGATCCCGTAGTACTGGCGCATCACCTTCCACTCGACCCAAGCGCGCTGCTGCTCGAGGTCCGTGAGGCTCTCGGGGTCCATCGCGACGAAGTCCGGGTTCGCCCGGATGCCCTTGCCGATCCGGAACCACGCGGGGCGCGCGGCGGTCTTCTGGGCGAGGTATTCGACGCAGAGATCCTTCAGCGCGTCGACGGCGTTCGACGCGATGATCTTGTCCTTCCCGGAGATGGAATTGCTCGTGATGTCGGTGAGCTCCTCCATCGCCGAGAGCACGTCGGCCTGACGCTCCGCGAGGGGCTCGGGCAGCGCCTCGGTGGTGCCGCTCTTCGCCTTCTTCACGGCGTCGGCCCGGATGCGCACGATGATGTTCGACGGCTCGAGGAATTGGAAGACGTAGCTGAAGTACGGCGCCATCATCACGAGCCCGAGGCTCGTCGCGAGCAGCATCATGACGAGCGTGACCCGCGGCGCAAAATCGTCGCGGAGGGACACCGAGAGCCAGATCCCCGCGACGCAGGCGACGACGTAGAAGGTCATGACGCCGATGTTCGTCGCGTCGCGGAAGAACATCTTCGCGACGCCGGTGTAGCGGTTCGCCGACAGCTGGACGACGATGCTGACGACGGTGATGACGATGCCGAGCACGGCGGCGACCATCGCGGCGAGCGCGCTCACGCCGTCGCTGATCTTGTCGGGATCGAAGAAGAAGTACCGTGACAGGACGCTCGTCGGGTTCTTGTCCAGGGTCCCGCCGGTCACGTACTGGTCGAGCGAGTAGAGCGCGAAGAAGAGCGCCGTCGCTGCCGCGAAGAGCACCACCATCGGGACGAGCCACTGCCGTCGGAAGTCGGACGCCATCGGGAGCGGCCGAGCGTACCTCCTTCGGGGGCGCGTGGGCGAGCCTCGCGGGCACGGCCCTTCGGCGGGCGCCCTCGTGTTGAGCCTCGAGGCCGAGTGGGTGCCCCTGGGCGCATCCTCGGGGCGGGGGTCGTCGGCCTCGTCGCTCGCCGACGGCGCGTGTGGGCGCGCGGCGGCGCTCGCTCACCGCCTGCGATCGCCCTCGTCGATGGGGCTCTGGTGCTCGGCGCGCGGCCGGAGCGCCATCACGGGGCGCTCGACGAAGAGGTACACGAAGGCCGCGGCGACGAAGGTCCCGCCCGCCGTGACGAGCGCGTACACGACGAAGTGGAGGAAGGTCGTCGGCGGTGGGGGGCCGCGGCGGGTGAGCCAGAAGACGACGATGGGGTTCAGCAGGTACGCCGAGTAGGCGAGCTGCCCCACGGGGTAGAGGGCGCGCGACGAGAGCACCCAGTCGACGGCGCGCCCGACGACGTGCGTCGACTGCGCGAGGAGGATGAAGTAGCCGACGGCGAGCGCGAACAGCGTGCGGCTCGCGCCGACGTGCAGCCGATCGACGAAGGGCCGCGGCGTCAGCGGGAAGAGCGCCCAGCCGATCGCGAGCGCGGCGACGACGACGAGGAGCCAAGCGATGAGCCGGTGGCGGCCGAGCGCGCCCACCACGTCGGTCGTGCGGCGGAGGTGGACGGCGAGGACCCCCGCGAGCAGCGCGCCGGCGCGGGTGTACGGTTTGTCGTAGACGAGATCGAAGGCGCGGATCCACCGAGCCAGATCCCCGTCGAGCGCGAGATCGACGTCCTTGTGCCCGAGACCGTGCCGGATCGCGATGGCCGTCGGGATGACGACGAAGACGGCGACGAGGATCGCGAGCGCCGCCGTGCGTCGGGCGGGCGCGTGGCGGACGAGGACGAGCGCGATCCACGGGAAGACGAGGTAAAATTGCTCCTCGATCGCGAGCGACCACGTCCACACCATGGGCATGTCGACGACGGGGAGGAAGTTGTTGACGTAGAGCGCGTTGGCCCAGAGGTTCCGCGGTGGGCCGAAGGATGTGACGTCGCTGAGGAGCGCGACGTGGAGCCCCATCGCGAGCGCGTACGCGGGGAAGAGGCGCATCGCGCGGCGCACGTAGAAGCGCCGGACGGAGAACCGCCCCGAGCGCTCGGCCTCCTCGAAGAGGCTCCCCGCGATGAGGTAGCCCGAGAGCACGAAGAACACGTCGACCCCGAGCTCCCCGCGGAACAGGATGTGCCCCACGTGGTTCTGCACGAGGAAGGCGACGCCGCGCGCGTCGAAGACGCCGTACGCAAAGAAGAAGACGTGGAAGGCGACGACCCACGACACGCTGAGCGCGCGCAGGCCGTCGAGCACGGGCAGCGAGCCCTCGGGGCGGACGAAGAGGTGACGGAGGTTCTTCGCGGGCGAGAACGCCGCGCGGAGCCGGGACGTCGGCGGTGACGGTGACGGGGCGCCGGTCACGCCCTCACGACGAGAACTTCGCGTGGAGGGCGGCGACGACCTCGGGCGCGGCGTAGCGCGAGGTGTCGCCGTGGTGGCTCGCGATCTCGCGGACGAGCGACGCGCTGACGAAGCCGTAGTTGGTGCGTGTGGGCAAGAACACCGTCTCGACGTCGGGGCCGAGATCGGCGTTCGCGTGGGCGATCTGGAGCTCGTACTCGAAGTCGGTCGCGGCTCGGAGCCCGCGGACGATGACCTTCGCGCCGATGCGGCGGCAGAAGTCGATGAGCAGGCCGTCGAAGGTCTCGATCCGCACGTTCGGCCAATGGCGTGTCGTCGCGCGGAGCAGCGAGACGCGCTCATCGACCGTGAAGAGCGGCGAGCGCGTCGGGTGGATGCCGATGCCGACGACGAGATCCGAGAAGAGCCGCGCCCCGCGGTCGATGAGGTCGAGGTGCCCCTTCGTCGGGGGATCGAAGCTGCCCGCGTACACGCCGAGGATGCTCACCGTGAGGCTCCTTACTTCTTCGGGTCTGCCGCGGGCGCGAGCGGGAGGGGACCCGACGCCGCGGGGGGCGCGGGCGCGGCCGAGGTGGGAGGCGCCGCGGAGCCCGAGGTCGCGGGGCGCGGCGCGGAGCGCGCGGGTGGGGTGGAGCCCGCCATCAGGAGATCGATGATCCACTGCGGGAGATCCTCGATCCACATCGTGCGCCCCTCGTCGGTGAGCGTGCAGCGGAAGCCAGCGAGCAAGGCGGCCCCGAGCGCGCCGTGGACATCGACGCCGGTCATCTGGCCAAACTCGGCGTACGAAGGCCCGAGCACGCCCGGGATCTCGGGCACGTCGAAGGCCCCGAGGCGGAGGAACGGCAGCCGCGCCTCCTTCATCCCGGGCAAGAACTGGCTCGGCCCGAACGCGGACGCCGCGACGCCGCCCTCCTTCCAGGTCTCTTCGTCGAAGGCGAAGGGCGCCATGAGGAGCGAGTCGACGAGCACGGGGACCAGCTCGGTCGCGCCCTGCTTCACCTGGACGCGCGTGACCATCGCGCCCCCGCGCGCGTACGCGAGGCCGAGGCGAGAGGCGTTCGGCGGCGGGTTCGTCGGGGTCTTGCGGACGACGAACTGTCCGCCGCCGAAGTCGAAGGTGACGTTGAGCCTGCGGAGGAGGTTCACGCCGAGCAGCGCCTTCACCGGGACGCCGAGGTCCTTGGAGATCCCGGAGAGGTCCTCGGTGAGCGCGGGGACGTCCTTCATGGTGACGCGCTCGGCGAAGCGGAGGGACACCCACGAGGGCTCCTTGCGGGTCGTCGAGTCGAGCACCAGCTCTCCGCGGCTCGTCGCGAGGAGCGCGAAGGCAGGCTCGCCGTCGATCTCGACCGGGACGACCTGGTTCCAGGCCTTGATGCGCGGCATCTCGAGCGGCGCGAGCGCGCCCCCGGCCATCTGGAAGGCCTTCCGCCCCGTGCCCTTCCGCGCGAGCTTGCCGATGGCCTTGGCCCACTCGTCCTTCGCGTTCGGATCGGAGAGCTCTGCCTCGAGGGCGTCGGCGGCGGCGTCGAGATCGTCCGAGTACCAGAGGGCGCGTCCGCGGAGGGCGCGGGCCTCGGTCGTCTCGACGCCCGCGAGCAGGCGGATCACCTCCTGGTGCTCGAGCCGAGCCAGGTGCACGCGCGCCGCGAGGATCTTCGCCTCCGTGTTCTTCGGTGCGGCGGCGAGCGCGCTCGTGGCGGCGTCCCTGGCGTCGTCGAGATCCGCCTTGGCGTAGGAGCTCTTGGCGCGGGCGAGCCACTGCTCGGCCTGCGGGGTGAGCACGCTCGAGGGGTCCTTCGCCTCGCCGGTGGGGGTGCACGCCGCGGCGAGCGTCATCGCGACGACGAGCGCGGGTGGGAGGAGGGTTCGAGGGGATGGGGCCACGGTCGGGCGCGCGTCTACCGCGGGCTCCCGATGAGGTCCAGCCGGGCTTGCGCGACCGGGGGCACGTGTCCGCCGCGCGCTCCCCGCCCGGAGCACTCGGCGGTCCGTCTGCGCTCGACCGTGGCCGAGATGCTGGTGACACTCCGCACACCAAGGCGCTCGGGAGATATTGTCAAGAGTCGTGGACCGCAGCTGCTCAGGCGGCGGCCTCTTGGGTGTGAGTTCGGCGGGAGATCGGTCCTCGTCGCGTGATGGTTTCCTTCTTCGTCGTGTCCTCCTTCGGCGGCAGGGCGCGCTCGACGCGGATGCCGTCCTCGTCGACGAGCTCCTCGATGTGCCGCGCGCACTCCGTGCGCGTCGGCGACGCCATCATTTCGTGCGGTTTCGCCTTGGCCCTCGCCTGGATGCTCTTGGGCAACTTGTCGAGGACGTTGGCGTCTTGCGAACCCAGATCGCTGCTCCTGCGTCTCCGGGTCGACCTCGCGGATCGCGGCCCCGAAGCCCAGAAGCTCAGCGCCCATCGCCGACCGCGACGACGGGCGCCTGCATGCCGCGCTTCTTCACGTCGCGCAGCCACGCGAGCCAGCTCTCCGCGCGACTCGCGGTGGCCGTCCTCGAGGGCGATGACCTCCTTGGGGCCGTCCGACCGCACACCGATCCGCACCCGCGCGGCGAGGCGATCGCCCTCGAGGCGCACGTTGACGTGCACGCCGTCGGCCCAGACGTACACGTCGTCGCGATCCGCGAGGGAGCGCGTCTTCCACTGCGCCGGCTCCGCTTGCCAGCTGGACGTCAGGCGCGTGATCGCGCTCGGCGAGAAGCCGGGGGCGTCGTCGCCGAGGATCGCCGCGAGTCCCTCGCGGAAGTCGCCGGTAGGGAGGCCGCGGGACGGCGCGGGCAGCTGTGCGGTGATCGCCTTGCTCTTTCGCAGGTAGGGCGGGAGGATCTTGCTCGTGGACCGCTGCCGAGCGCCGGTGACGACCCGCTTGTCGCTCTCCCGTGGCGCCGCCAGCCTCAGGAGCCCCGCGCCAGTCGTCACGTCGCGCGACGCAGCGTGCCTGTTTCGCACGACCAGTGCACGCCCACGTGCGTCACGCGCGGCCCGGTGGGCTTCGGCGTCCGCGGCGACCTCCGCTCCCAGCGCTTCCGCCAGCATCTCGCGGGCGCCCGCGCGCGCGAGCTCGTCCAGCGACGATCGAGCACCCACGGTCTCGTCACATGAGTCGTTCTTCGGTCACCTCAACATCGGCGTGCCTTTCACCGCTCCGGCAAGGGCGGCTCGGTTGGGTGTCTTCAAGGCCGAAAGGTACGCCACTCTTTTTCAGCTCACGCCGATCCACGGGCTCTGGTCATATCTCAAGGCGTCGATGGTCCGTCTGCGCTCGACCGTGGCCGAGATGGTGGTGACACTCCGCGCATGAAGGCGCACTCGGTGGTCCGTCTGCGCTCGACCGTGGCCGAGATGGTGGTGACACTCCGCGCATGAAGGCGCACTCGGCGGTCCGTCTGCGCTTGACCGTGGCCGAGATGCTGGCGACACTCCGCGCATGAAGGCGCACTCGGCGGTCCGTCTGCGCTTGACCGTGGCCGAGATGCTGGCGACACTCCGCGCATGAAGGCGCACTCGGTGGCTCTGGCGCTCTTGACGACGATCGGCTTCGCCTGCGCCTCCGGCCAAGCGGTGAACACGGACGGCTCGCCCAACGAGGGCGACGCGGGAGAGGCAGGGGCCTCGGGGGGCACCGCGGCCGGCGCCTCGGGGAGCGGCGAGGCCGGCGCGGGGAAGGCAGGCGGCGGCCACGCTGGCGCCGCTGGGACCGGGGGAGCGGGCGCTTCGGGGGAAGGAGGCGCGACCGGTGGATCGACGACGGGCGGAGCGGGGGGCGACGCCGGAGCCGGCGGCTCGACGACGGGCGGAGCGGGGGGCGACGCCGGGGCCGGTGGCTCGACGACGGGCGGAGCGGGGGGTGACGCCGGGGGCGCGACCGGCGGCGGCGCGGGCGCGGGCGGCGCGCCGTGTGTCTGCGACGACCCTCCCTTCCCGGTGTGTCTGGCCGACGGGACGACGCGGCGGAGCTTCGCGTCGCCGGGCACCTGCTCGGGCCCGGGGTCCTGCACCTACCCGCACGCAGACGAGACCTGCCCGTACGGCTGCGCGGGCGGCAAGTGCGTGAGCGATCCGTGCACCTCGGTGTCCTGCTCGACGCCCCCGCCGCCCGTCTGCAGCGGCGAGAGCGTGCGCACCTACTCCGCGCCGGGGACTTGCACGGGGACCGGCGCCTGCTCGTACCCCTCCACCGACGGCGCTCCCTGCGCCTTCGGCTGCGCGAACGGCGCGTGCAAGGCCGATCCGTGCGCGAGCGTCACCTGCCAGAGCCCACCCGCGAAGACCTGCAACAACGCGAGCGTCCGCACCTACGCGGCGACCGGCACCTGCTCGAACGGCGTCTGCGACTACACCTACTCGGACGCGCCGCCGTGCGACTTCGGTTGCGCGAACGGCGCGTGCAAGCCCGATCCTTGCGCCGGCGTCTCGTGCGACACGGTCCCGCTGGCGACCTGCCTCGACGCGAACACACTGAGGACTCCGACGGGCGCAGGCTCCTGCTCGCAGGCGACCGGGAAGTGTCAGTATCCGAGCACCGACACCCCGTGTCCAGGCGGCTGCACGAGCAGCGTGTGCAAAGAGTGCGCGAGCGCGTCGCACTGTAGCCCTGGCATGTTCTGCAATGCGGGCACCTGCGCGGCGTGCGGCCCGTCGGCGTGCGGCAATGGAATGTGCGATTGTGGAGAGACCGAGTCGAGCTGCCCCGGCGACTGCAAGACCTGCCCGACGGCGCTCTCCCTGGGCGCCTGGACGAGCGGCAACGACGATTGGTCGCTCGACGGGCTCTGGTACCGCGGCAATGGGGTGATGAACGCTGGGTCGGGCAACAAGTACAACTCGTCCTACGAGCAGCACCTGACGTACGGCAAGGACGTGGATCTCTCGACCTGCCCGTCTCCGACGCTGAGCTTCAATGTCTCCTTGAGCGACGACGCCAATTACTCCCCGAGGGCCGACAAGTCGGAGCGGCTCTACGTGCGCTGCTCGGGCGACGGCGGCGCGAGCTGGACCGATCTCACCCCCACGTCCTGGCCCAAGAACCAGAGCAGCTGCGGCGTGACCTACTGCAACGGCGGGAGCGACCGCAGCTTCCCGACGACGGCGCAGACCCTCACCGTCCCTGGCGCGTGCCGTACGGCCAAGGCGCGCTTCCGCTTCACGGCGAAGGGCTCGAGCGTGTGGCGCATGATGAACCCCGCGTGGACCGTGAGCGGGGTGAAGGTGAACTGACGCCGAGCGGCGCCCGCGCGCGCTCTGGAGGGAGCGTGCGCAGATCGGTGCCGTGGGTTCGCGCGGCGCGTGCGGCGCCGACAGCCCCGCCAGCGTCCGAAGTGCACCTCCCTTCGGACGGGCACGCGTGGTGTCGCGGGCGGGGCGTCGCCGACTCGACGGTCGAGGGTCCCAGCCATAGGACAAGCGCGGGGCGTCGCCGCTGGCGACGAAGGCGACGCTCTCGTCGAAGCTCCACCTGTCGACCTTTGGACGCGTGCGTGACGTCGTCGCTGGCGGCGGGGCACGTTCGGTGCTTTCATGGTGCACTATGAGCCTCCGCGCCTTGCTTCCGCTCCTCACGCTCTCGATCCTCTCCACGCTGCCCGCGTGTGGCGGTGGGGGAGACGGGGATACGCACGCCTGCACCGCCATGGGCTGCTCGAGCGGCGCGTTCGTCACGACCAAGGGCTGGTCTGGCCTCATCCAGGACGACGACCCCGAGATCCCCGTCGTCGTCTGCCTCTCCCAGACCTGCGCCCAGACCAAGGTGTCTCGCAAGGGCGGCGCCCTCTCGTGCGCGAACATGCCTGCGTCCTCCTTCCCGTACATCACCTGCCTCTCGTCCGACGCGGACTCGCTCGAGATCCTGCTCCAGGTGAAGGACGACGATCCGGTCGTCTCGGGCTCGGGCGCCGACTTGAGCGTCACCATCCAGCGCCCCAACAGCGCCCTCACCCAGACGAAGACCGCCCCCGTGTCGACCACGCAGCCGAACGGCCCGTCCTGCGAGCCCACCTGCCGTCAGAGTCACGCGACCTTCGCCTTCTGAGCGCCCCGTCGGCGGCGCGCCGCTCGTGAGGGCAGGCCGCCTCGCCGCGGCGAGCCTGGCGGATCTCGGCTCGTGAGCGCCGGCTGGGCGCCGAGGCCGACGTCCTCGATGCGCGCTTGCGGCGACTCGCTCGGAGCGTCCTCCGACGCGCGTGATGTCCGTCTCCAGGATCCTGGAGAGTCTTCGTCGGCTTCGGGCCCCACGGGGCGCCGAGGTGCGGTATGCGGGGCCTCCCACCATGAAGATCCACGAGTACCAGGGCAAGGAGCTCTTCGCTCGCTACGGCGTGCCCGTCCCGCGCGGCATCCCGGCGCGCTCCGCCGCGGAGGCCGAGAGCGCGGCGGCGAAGCTCATCGAGGAGACCAAGATCCCGGTCGTCGTCGTCAAGGCGCAGATCCACGCCGGCGGCCGCGGC
>CAYNEK010000013.1:0-33763 GCA_964396175.1 uncultured Polyangiaceae bacterium
AGCGGGGCAAGCGGGGCAAGCGGGGCAAGCGGGGCAAGCGGGGCAAGCGGGGCAATCGGGGCAAGCGGGGCAAGCGGGGCAATCGGGGCAAGCGGGGCAAGGTGGCGGCAAGGTCGCGACGACGATCCGGATCCACTACCCGCTCCAAGGTGGCCAGAAGCTCACGCTGCGCGGCGATCACGGCGAGCTGTCGTGGGCCTCGGGAGCGCCGCTCACCCCCGCGGCGGCCGACACCTGGACGTACACGACGACGTCGATCGACGCGACGACCGAGGTGAAGCCGCTCGTCGACGACGCCGCCTGGTCGCTCGGTCCGAACTATGTCGTCCAGCCCGGCCAGACGATCGATCTCTTCCCGCACTTCTATGTGACGACCGGCAAGCTCACCGTCTACGCGGACGCCTTCTCGTCGCCCGCGCTCCCCACGCCGCGCAAGGTCTGGGTCTACGCGCCCCCGACGTACGTGGAGAACGCCGCCTTCCGCGCGCCGGTCGTCTACATGCACGACGGGAACAACCTCTTCGGGTTGCCGGGCGCGATGGGGGACTGGGAGGCCGACGACGCGATGGACGCGGCCGCTGGGACCGGCGCCTTCCGCGAGGCGCTCCTCGTCGGGATCGGCAACACCCCCGATCGCATCGCCGAGTACACGCCGACGGTCGACGCGAGCGTGGGGGACGGCGGCGAGGCCGACGCGTACCTCGCGCTGCTCATCCAGGACTTGAAGCCGCAGATCGACGCCGCCTACAGGACGCTCTCGGGCCCGCCCGACACGGTGATCCTCGGCTCGTCGCTCGGGGGGCTCGTCTCGGCGTACGCTGGGACGAAGCACGCGGACATCTTCGGGTGTGTGGGCGCGATGTCGCCGTCGACCTGGTGGGACGGCGAGGTCATCGTGGGCATGGTGAGCGCCTCGACCGCGCCGAAGGGGCGCCCGCTGCGCGTCTACGTCGACAGCGGCGACGCGGGCCCCTCGAAGGACGGCGCCGAGTCGACGAAGAAGCTCGCGGTCGCGTACCAAGCCCTCGGGTACGTCGAGGGGAAGGATCTTCACTACGTGCTCGCCCAGGGTGGGCAGCACGCGGAGGTGTACTGGGCGGCGCGCCTGCCGGGGGCGCTCCAGTTCTTGCTCGGCCCTGGGCGCTGAGCGCGGGGCGATGCGGAGACAGGCGGCGCGCCTGCCGGGGGCGCTCCAGTTCTTGCTCGGCCCTGGGCGCTGAGCTCAAGACGGGGAGGAGACAGGCGGGCAGGTGCGGGCCCCATGGGCCATGTGGGTAGATCGGGGCGTGGCCGTGCGCTGGGACGCGGGCGTGCGGCGCGGCGCAGGAGGCAGGGTATGGGGGGTGGGGGCGGGCTCAGAACGAGAAGCCGACGCGGGCCATCGAGAGGTGCTGGATGGGCATGCTCTTGCCCGAGGCGTCCGCGAGCGCGCCGCCCGGGAAGAGGACGCCCGCCTGCGCGCCCAGCGTGAGCGCCACCTGCCGCTCGATGGGCTTGCGCCACTCGACGCCCGCGTCGAGCTCGACGCCGAGATCGCGCCGCCGAGGATCGCCTCCGCTCGACGTCCTCACCTGGCCGAGCGCCGCGAAGCGATACGGATCGACGACGTCGCTCGTGGCCGAGGCGATGACGACGCCGCCCTTGAGATCGAGCTCGCGCGCGGGGCGGTAGACGAAGGTCGGGTTGACGTACGTCGCACCCGCGACGCCGCCGTTGGTCGGGAGGAGATCGACGCCGCCCGCGGGCCGCGCGACGAGGAGGGGATCCCGCGCGTTGGTCGCGGCGCGGGCCGTCTGCCAGGCGAGGACGTGATCGAACAGGACGAGGCCGATCTTGTGGTTGGGGCTCATCGCGAAGCGGCGGGTCGTCCCGTCCATCGGGTCCGCGTCGCCGGTGGCGTAGCCCCACTCCACGGCGAAGGTGGTGTCCGCGTAGCGGGTCTGGGCGTACCTTCGCTCGTGGGCGACGCCCACGCGGAGCGCGCCGCCGAGCGCGCGGATCCGCTCCGTGTCCCCCGCGCGCGTCTGATCGATGGTGCGGATCGCGTCGGTCGTGCCCCACACGGCGGCGATCTCTCCCTCGCCGAAGATGTAGGTGCTCCGACCGGGGAGCTTGGCCGCGCGGCGGAAGGACGCGTCGAGGATGCGGACGTCGAGGTGCTCGGTGTACGGCGTGAGCGGCCCGGTCGACTCGCGATCGTGGCGCTGCTTGCGGACGACGAAGACGAGCGACGCCTCGTCGGTGCCCTCGCCGTAGCGGGCGCCGACGAGCCCCTGGAGCGCGCGATCCCCGTCGGCGTAGCGCGCGTAGGTGTCGCGGACGACGAGATCCCCCGCGACGAAGACGGCGAGCGCGGACGCCTTGCCGAGGGGCTTGGTCGCGAAGAGGACGCGCAGCGAGGCGTCGCCGAGGCGCGGATCGCCGAAGAGCGAGGCGTGGTCGCCGTCGTTCGTGAGCAGACCCATGCCCAAGTGGTTGGGCTGCTGGCCGACGCGGACGAGCCCGATGGGGGTGTGGACGTCGAGGTAGAGCGCGCGCAGATCCGCGCCGAGGGGGCTCTGGGCGTCGCGGGGGACGCGCGCGGCCGAGACGCCGCGGGTCTCGTCGCCGACGAAGCCCGTGGGCGCGTCGGCCTGCGCGACGAGCTCGGCCTTGTCGGAGAAGGCGCCGCGGAGATCGAAGCGGATCCAGTCGACGAGGAGCTTCTTCTGTCCGAGCGACGTCATCGATCGATCGGACGCGGGCGGCGTGAGGGGCACGTCGCTCTGGAGGACGCCGCGGAACTGTGCGTCGCCGAGGAGGTAGATGCGGACGACGTCGCGCTCGAGCGGCAGCGGCGCGGGGCGCGTGGACTCGACGTCGAACCTCGGCAAGAACGCCTGCGCGGGCTCGGCCTGCGCCAGAGGCGCGAGCGCGAGGACGGCGAGAGAGGCCACGACGGAGCGTCGCATCGGCGCGCCCAGCGTAGTACACGAGCCGCCTCGAACGGTGCCTCAAAGAACGAGCATCCCCCGCTGGGTCCGCGTCGTCGCCGCGCTCGACCGTGGCGCATGGTACGCCTACCGCGTCGAGGAGGTCCTCCGGGACGAGCTCCTCCGCGCCTTCGTGCGCGACGAAGACAAGGCGCTGGTGACCCACGCGGCCTACCGCGATCAGACGACGTACCTGCCGGGCGGAGAGCGCTTCGAGGCGGGGCTCTTCGAGTGGGAGAGGCGCCTGCTCGACGACGGCGTGCTCCGCGCGGGCGCGCGCGTGCTCCTCACCTCGGCGGGCGGAGGGCGGGAGCTTCGGGGGCTCCTCGAGCGCGGGCACGAGGTGGTGGCCTTCGAGCCGAACGAGGTGCTCCTCGCGGGCGCGCGCGAGGTCGGCGCGGGGCGCGCGCGGGTGCTCGAGGGCTCGTACGACGATCTCGTGCAGGCCGTGTCGCGGCGCGAGGGGCCGCTCGCGCCGCTCCTGGATCGTCCCTTCGACGCCGTGTGGCTCGGGTGGGGCAGCCTGACGCACCTCTTGTCGCGCGAGGCGCACCTCGCGGTCCTCCGCGCGTGTCGCACGCTGAGTCCGGCCGGCCCCGTCGTCGCGAGCTTCTTCTTGCGGCACGAGACGCCGCGCGGGCGGGCCGAGGTCTTCCGCGCGAAGGTGCGCGCCGCGCTCCGCCGCCTGGGCGCGGCCGACGTGGCCGACGGCGTGCTCTATGAGATGAACGGTGGGTTCGTGTACTGGTTCCGCGAGAGCGAGATCTGGCAGCTCGCGCACGAGGCGGGGTACGAGGTCGAGCGGTTCTCGGCGCACCCGTTCCCCCACGCGGTGCTCCGCCCCCTCGGCTGAGGGCTCGATCCGCTGGGACCGTGCCGATCGGCCGCACGCATCGGGGGGGGGCTCCCGCGTCGCCGCGTGCGCGACTGCGCGTCGCCGTATGCGCGACTGCGCGTCGCGTGTGTGCGATTGCGCGTCGCCGCGTGCGTGATTGCGCGTCGCCGCGTGCGTGATTGCGCGTCGCCGTATGCGCGACTGCGCGTCGCGTGTGTGCGATTGCGTGGCGCCGTGTGCGTGATTGCGCGTCGCCGTGTGCGTGATTGCGCGTCGCCGCGTGCGTGATTGCGTGGCGCCGTGTGCGTGATTGCGCGTCGCCGCGTGCGTGATTGCGCGTCGCCGCGTGCGTGATTGCGCGCGGGAGGCCACGGTCGTGCATCTCACGACCGCGCGCGTGGGCGGACCGCCTGCCTCTGTTCGGAGACTGGGGGTGCTACGACCTGTCGGGGATGATGCGCAGGACGACGTACTCGAGCGTGCCGGCGCGAAGGATCGCCTGGATCGTGGTGTGCTCGCGGAGGTAGGGCTCGTGGGTGAGGAGCGCCTCCTCGACGCCGCGCGAGAAGGGCCCGCCGTCGGATCGGTGCTCGGTCGCGTCGCGCGGCGAGCGGAGCAGGACGAGGTGCGTCACGCCGCGGTCCGCGAGCATCGCCCAGGTGACGCGCTTGGTCGTGTGACCGCCCGGCAAGCGCGCGATGCCGCGATCGGTGAGCCCCGCGAGATCGACGATGCGCGCCTCGGTCGCGGCGCCGAGCCACCCGACGTCGAGCGCCGCGACGACGTCCCGGTCCGACAGGACGCCGCGCGCCGCGCGGACGAGCCCGAGCCGGGTCGGCAGGATCCTCTGCGCCGGGATCCCTCCGCGCACCCACTGGAAGCCGAGCGCCGCGAGCGCGACGGCGAGGCGAAGCCCCGTCGCGAGCCGCGAAGCGCGCCCCGCGAACTCGGCGGCGAGGACGACGAGGACGGGCACGAGCGGCACGAGGAGGCGCGAGAGCGGCATCCAGTCGCCGCCAGCCCACGCGACCGCGACGAGGTGCGTGGGCACGGCGAGGGCGAGCAGGCTCCTCGGCCGCCCGAGCGCCAGCCAGAGCCCTGGCGTCAGGATCGCCCCAGCCAGGACATAGATTGTCCCATGCGTGAGGGACGGCGCCTTCGCGTAGAAGGACAGGGGCACCCACGCGTCGAAGAGCGCGCGCCGCACGATGAGGCCCGCGCCGAGGATCGCCGGGGTGACGAGGCCGAGGGCGACCGCGCCTCGTCTCGACCTGTGCCCCTCACGCGCCCGGACGAGCGTGAGGACGAGGGCGAGCGGGATGGCCTCGGGGCGGAGGAGGCCGAGCGCGCCCGCGCCGACGACCGCGAGCGCCGGCGGACCCGTGACCGCGACGGAGGCCGAGAGGAAGGCGAGCCCCGTCTCGAGGCCTGCGACGGCCCAGGCGCCGACGGGCGCGGCGCCGAGCGCGACGAGCGACACGAGCGCGGCCCGCCCCTCGCGCGCGACGCGCAGGCCGAGGAGCGCCGCGCCGACGAGGGTCGCGAGGAGCGAGAGCGCCCGCGCGTGCTCGAAGGATGCCATGACGGACGCAGGGCGGAACGCCGCGAGCAGCCACGCGAAGCCAAGGGGTGTGACGCCGTCGCTCGCGGGGGCGCCGCGGGAGAAGGTGTGGCCGAGCCCCGCGGCGAGGTGGGTCGCGTAGCGGGGCGCGATCCAGGCGTCGTCGACGGCGAAGCCGCGCAGGGCGTAGGCGGCCGCGCCCGTCACGGCGACGGCGGCGGCGAGGGAGGCGAGCCGGGCGCGGGCCTCGTCGGGCGCGCGGGGCGGCTCGGGGGGCGAGCTCACGCGGCGCGGGGCTTCACGTGCTCGCGGACCCACTCCGAGATGCTGGCGAGGGTCGTGCCCGGGCGGAAGACGACGGCGACGCCAGCGTCACGGAGCCTGGGCCAGTCGTCCTCGGGGATGATCCCGCCGCCGAAGACGACGATGTCGTCGGCGCCGCGCGCGCGGAGCGCGTCGAGGACGGCGGGGAAGAGGGTGTTGTGCGCGCCCGACATGATCGAGAGGCCGACCGCGTCGACGTCCTCCTGCACCGCGGCGCTCGCGATCATCTCGGGCGTCTGGTGGAGGCCCGTGTAGACGACCTCGAAGCCCGCGTCGCGCAGGGCGCGGGCGACGACCTTGGCCCCGCGATCGTGGCCGTCGAGGCCGGGCTTGGCGACGAGGATGCGGATCTTCTGCGACATGGGAGTGCCCGCGACCCTACCACAAGCCCGCCCCCCGTCCCTCACGCCGTGTGGCGCCTTCCGGGCCCGGGGATGTGACGCGGCCGACGCGGTCGGGACGAGCGCCCCGCCCCTCACGCCCTGCGGCTCCTTCCGGCCCTGGCGTCGTGCTAAGCGCGGCGGGCCATGTCGCACCCCCCGCGCGAGCTCGTCCTGGTCCTCGATTTCGGCTCGCAGACGACGCAGCTCATCGCGCGCCGCATCCGCGAGGCGCACGTCTACTGCGAGATCGCCTCGGGCGTCCTCCCTCTCGACGAGCTGCTCGCGAAGCGCCCGAAGGCCATCGTGCTCTCGGGCGGCCCGAGCAGCGTGTACGCCGAGGGCGCGCCTCGGGTCGATCCGAGGCTCTTCGAGCAAGGGATCCCGATCCTCGGGATCTGCTACGGGGTGCAGCTCCTCACCTTCCTCGGGGGCGGCGAGGTCGTCCGCGCCGACGCGCGCGAGTACGGGCCGGCGGAGGTGGTCGTCGACGAGCCCGTCGGGCTCCTCGCCCCCTTCGCGCCCGGGGAGCGCCTCGAGGTGTGGATGAGCCACGGCGATCGCATCGAGCGGCTGCCCGCGGGCTTTCGCACCCTGGGCTCGTCGCCGAGCACGCCCCACTGCATCGTCGGCGATCCCGAGCGGCGGATCTATGGGGTGCAGTTCCACCCCGAGGTGGTGCACACCCGACGGGGCAAGGAGCTGCTCGAGGCCTTCTTGTTCCGTGTGGCGGGGCTCTCGCCGAGCTGGTCGTCCGCGGCCTTCGCCGAGGAGGCCGTCGCGGCGATCCGCGAGAGGGTGGGCGAGGCGGGGCACGTCGTCTGTGGGCTGTCCGGCGGGGTCGACTCGTCGGTCGCCGCGTACCTGGTGCACCAGGCCATCGGGGACAGGCTGACGTGCATCTTCGTGGACAATGGTCTCCTGCGGAAGCAGGAGGCCGACGAGGTCCTGCGGCTCTTCGAGGGCCGCTTTGACATGCAGGTGGTGCACGTGGACGCGCGGGAGGCCTTCTTGACGGAGCTCCGGGGGGTGACGGACCCCGAGAAGAAGCGGAAGACGATTGGGAGGGTCTTCATCGAGGTCTTCGAGCGCGAGGCGAAGAAGGTGGAGGACGCGCGGTTCCTCGTGCAGGGTACTTTGTACCCGGATGTCATCGAGAGCGTCTCCTTCAAGGGGCCGTCGGCCGTGATCAAGAGCCACCACAACGTGGGCGGGCTCCCCGAGCGGATGCGGCTCGGGCTCATCGAGCCCCTGCGCGAGCTCTTCAAGGACGAGGTGCGGGCGCTGGGCGAAGAGCTGGGCCTCCCGCACGACGTGCTCTACCGGCACCCGTTCCCTGGGCCAGGGCTCGCGGTGCGGTGCCTGGGGGAGCTCACCGAGGCGCGGCTCGACGTCCTGCGGGAGGCGGACGCGATCGTGCAGGAGGAGATCCGCAAGGCTGGGCTCTACGCGGAGCTGTGGCAGGCCTTCGCCGTGCTCTTGCCGGTGCGGTCGGTGGGGGTGATGGGGGACGAGCGGACGTACGACGAGTGCTGCGCGATCCGGGCTGTCCATTCGACGGACGGGATGACGGCGGACTGGGCGCGGCTCCCGCACGAGGTGCTCGCGGTGATGTCGAGCCGCATCATCAACGAGGTGAAGGGCGTCAACCGGGTGGTGTACGACATCTCGTCGAAGCCGCCGGCGACGATCGAGTGGGAGTAGTGCGGGCGCTCGCGCTCGGGGTGGCCCTCGGGTTGTATGGCGTAGGGTGCGCGTCGGCGCCGCCCCCGGTGGGCAAGCTCGCGCTGCACGGGACGCCGCCCGACGCGCGCGTGGTGGTGGACGACCTGGACGTGACGGATCTGCGCACGGCGTCGAAGTATGGGCTGAAGCTGCCGAGGGGGCGGCACCGCGTGACGGTGGAGAGGAAGGGGTACTTCCCGTGGGATGGGGTGGTGGAGGTCGGGGAGGGTGCAGGCGGGGTGGTGCGGGTCGAGGTGCGGCTCGTGCCGGTGCCGGAGTGAGGGGGTGAGCCCTCTCCTTCAGTTGCGCCCAAAGGCTTCACGGAATGCGGCGTGACTCGACGCGACCTCACCGACGGCGCGCACCAGCGGCAACAGACGGTCCTCGCGCAGGTTCCGGATCCGACGTTCCACCCGACGAGTTGCGAAATAGCCCTCCCCCGAGCATCCGAGAACGACCGAGCAAGATGGGCCCGGCCACCTCGACGCCGAAGGTCAGCTCCAGCTTCGCGAAGACACCCGTCCCCTTGACCACGCTGGTCTCGAGCACCTCGACGTGCGGCGCGAGCAATCGCTGCCGCGCGCACGCCCTCTCCACGTCTCGGATCACGAGCCCCTCGAGATCGAGACCGTGGTCGTGCCGCTCCACGAGGTAGTCGTTGACCGTGCGCCATCGTCGCCCGGGCGCGAAGAGAGCATCGCCCTCCTGGAGCGCAATGCGGCGAAGAAGGAGGCGCCCCGCCGAACCGGCTTTCAACTCGTGCATCGTCGCGAGTGCCGCGATCACGTCTTCGTGGTGTTCAACGGGCCCCTCCCTCCTCGGCCTGGGGACAAGCGCGAGCACCCTGCGGCGCTCCAGATCGGCGATCAGCCGCAAGCGGCATCGGTCGTCGCGCACGCTCTCCCCGCTCTCGAGGTGTCCCGTGAGCCACGTCGGTAGCGACGACCGCCCGATCCGCTCCTGCGTGCGCGCCATGAGCGCGCGTCGCAACGCCTCGGCAATGCCGGTCGAGGAGGCGTCCTCCAGCAGCCCGGCGTCGATCCTCAGGACGATCACTTCGTCGTCGCCGTGGCGAGCCTCCATCGGATCACGCAGGGGCGGCGCCATCACGCCCAACCCTGCGAATCGACCATCCCCAATCACGACGGGGCCCGGCACGGGCTGCGCAAACGTCACACGCACGTGCCACGCCTGCTCCTTAGAGAAACGTCCACTCGTTGCAAACGACTCGGCGCGCTTCCCGCGCCTCTCCCACGGCTCTCGCTGCACTTCGATCCGAACCGGGACTCCCTTCACCCCAGCCTGTCGAAGCGCCCGCAGAACCGCCCGCTGCGCCGCCAACTCCTCCTCGAGGCGCCGGTCCGCTCCCTCTCGCTCGGGGGCCGCAGGATCGTGGCGCCCATGCGGCGTCAGGATCGCCGAAGTGACCGTCTGCCAGACGGTCGACGACTCCGTGTACCGCTCCCACATCGCGTCCTCCCGAGCTTCGACGAGCCGCACCTCGTCCACCTCGAGCCCGCCCAGCAACCAACGCGCGTCCTGCATCGGCATCGCCAAGGGGACACCTGCTACGATGCGCCGAATCGACGGGTTCGTCTCCTCGTGCCCTCGCGACGGCAGCGGGATGAAGTTCAGGCGCTCTGCCTGTCGTGACGCCGGATCGCCTCGCATCGGCAGCCGCTCCGCTCCCTGTTCGATCCCGAAGGACTGCTCGAGCCGAGCCCTCGCCGTCTGTCGGACCCTCTTCACGAGCTCGTGAGCGCGTTGGACCGGCCAGGCGACGAGGCCGGCGCCATCCAACCTGGACAACTCCAAAATCAACCAGCGCGCGGATCCATCGTACGCGACCCTGTCGAATTGCGCCTTCGGTGGCTGTAGGAACACATCACCATCCTGGCTGTGCTGGATCCTTCCTAGCGTGTGCTGGTACCGGTTCAACAGGGACGACAGGGATCCGCTCTTCGGTACACTCACGACCTTCCCCTCACCTCCTGGTCGTGGCACCAGGACGTCCCCAGGATAGCGCTCGAAGAACGTCACCGCCTCTTCGTCGTGGACGGTGTGGGCGTTTGCGTAGGCTTGATCGATCCCACGCCCAAACTGGTAGAGCCCCAAAGCGACGCGGCATATGCCATCGGCGAAATCCCGGTCTTGCTCGTCGAAGTCCCAGCAGTAGACAAACGGGATATCGACGTCGAAGAACCATGGCTGTTGCGTCTTCTTGGCCCGGATGTCCTCGACCGGCTTCGCGTCCGCGTCGTTGTGGGGGACGAACATCGTGAGCGCATGACCCAATCGAAGGCGTGGCAGCGCCACCGTGGGCGGCGCTCGCTTCTCCAACCACTCCAGGGCTGCGCGCTCCGCAAGCGGCGCGGGCCCCGCGGACCACCCCGCCACCAGCGCCTGGAACAGTCGAGCGGGCGAGGGAAAGTCTTCCCCCGCCCCGTGGTATCGCCCATCGTGGAAACGCACTTCAACGACGAGCTTGCCCATCACTTCCTCGCCTTCTTCGCCTCTGCCTTCTTCGCCTTCTCTTCGTTCTTGCCCTTCACCTCGGCCCTCGCTGCCTCGAGGTCGAACTCGACGGACTTGTCCCCGGAGACCTCGAGCGTCCTCATGGCGTCCAGCGCCATCTCCCTCAACTCCTCTCTATGCAGATCGACCCGCGTGCGCTCGCCGGTGCGCGACACGACCTCCCACTGCGCGACGCCATCGGGCACGAGGAGGCACCCCTGGCGATAGAAGCCGTCGTGCTCCTCCCGCGCCGCCAGCGCCGAAAGCGCCAAGATGTAGCGCCGGAGCGCCGTCGTCGTGGTGTCGTCCCTCCCTTTCAGTCGGCGGAGCGCGATCAGGTTGACGGTCACGTCCCGCGTGATCTCCCCGCGCACGAGCACGCCCCCGTGTCCCCCCGTCGCCGGGACGTGCACATAGCCCAACTGAGCCGTCGCGCTCTTGGTGTCGCCCTCGAGCTTCTTCTTGTCGGCCTCCTCGAAGAGTCCTTCGAGGTCGAGGTAGCTCACCGCTGGAGTGTATTGGGCCGAGCGTGTGAGACGGTCGACGTCCCAGCCGCGCACGACGGAGCGCACGATGCGAGGGACCTTCGCGCCGGTGTCACGCGAGTCCCATACGCCAAACACCAACGACGTCGGCGCGATGCGCGCGATGGCCGTGGCGTCCCCTGTCTTCAGCAGCGCGTCGAACGCATCGTGCGCCATCTGCCGCAGCGCTGTGTTGCGGATGAGCGCGTCCCCGAGGCGGTGCCCTGCGTCCAGCAAGGAGACAGTCTGCCCCCCGATCTCGACGTCGATCTGCGGCACCAAGCCTTCGAGCGGGCCCCCGGCCTTGAACATCGGTTCCATGCGGTTGGCCTGGGACCCTTCGCTGTCGATCGTCACGACCTTTCGGCCGTCGCTCAGGGTGTCGATGTTGTAGCTCTCTCTCTCTCCCGCGTAGGTCGGGGGAAAGATCACTGCATCCTTCCCTTCGACCGGCATCAGCTTCTGCCGGAGCACCAACGCAACCTCGTCGCTCTTCGTGACCCAATCGTTCATGTTCGTCATCACATCACCTCCTCTTCGAGTCTTACTTCCGTGACCGCCACGATGGCGCGAGCTTGCCGTTCCTGACCGGGCCATCCGAGGTCCACCTCGAAGATGCGGCGCGGGAACCCCGCCAGCTCGCCGCCCAGCGCGGCGCGCAGGAACAGGGGGCGGATCCCAGCGCCCTGCAACACCGCGTACCGGTATCGAAGCTTCTTCAGGCACTGGGGGCGTGCATTCGTGAGCCCAATGGCCGCCAGGACGTCGACGAGCGGGTACCCGCCGGTCTTGGTCCGGTCGTGGTTGTTGAGCGACCAGCCGATGTCCATCGGAATGTAGCCCGCGCGCCAGTCCAAGCGGAAGCTGTTGCTCATGGGTCGCTGGAAGTTGAGCGGATCGTCGTAAGGTCGCGCCGTCGCTCCTCGCGCCAAGCCGATCGCGTTGTCGAGGAGGACCGCGCCAGGGATGCCGCCCGCGCCAGCCCAGAACTTCACGTTATCGCGCCCGGTGCGATCTTCTTCGGCCCAGTGCTCGACGTCGATGTGACGACCGTCGCGGGCCAGGCGCGCCACCAGCTTCGCTGGCTTCCCGGGGGCGCGAGACGCATACTCGTCGCTCTGGACCTGTTCGTATCGGAGGGGCGTCCACGGCCACTTCCAAGGGGGAGGGTCCGCGGAAGTGCCTCTCGGCAACAAGACGGAGGTCTCGCTGTCGAGGAGGAAGTCGATGGCCGAGCGGATGGGTGCGATCTCGCTCGTGGCCTCGAGGACGAAGTGGTCCTCGACGAAGCCGGCGCGGACGTCCCGGTGCAAGAGTTCCGCGAGCTCGAGCAGGCCGTAGCAGGCGAAGACCTGCCCAGGGTTGAAGACGTCGACAGGAATCTCGCTTTGAACTCGGCTCACGGCGTCGGCTCCTTCTGCTCGTTCTTGCGGGACGCGAGGCCATCGGCCGCGCGGAGGAGCGCCTCCCACCACGCGAGCCCCCAGGGCCCCCACGTCTCTTGCAACGCGGCGAACCGCTCTGCGACCTCGCGTTGCACCGGCGCCAGCTTCGACGGCGGGATCGCCTCGACGCCGACCACCGAGAGTGTCGGCCGCGAAAGCCCGTGATGGCTCGAAACCAGGTGCAGCGCGAGCTCCCGGCGATCAGGGGAGAGGCTCGCCAAAGCCGCCGCAGAGTTCGCCTCCGGGAAGACGTCCCAGGCTCCCATCAAGGCCAGGAGCGAGCCGGTCTCGTGGCGGTAGCCTGCGAGGAGGTCTTGGTCGATCCACTTGCCCACCTTGGCCAGTGGCGGTTCGCTCCTTGGGGCATGGAACGCGGCCTGCCATCGGGCGGATGCTTTGCCGTCGTCATGGTGCATCGCTGCCGCGGTGAGCATGGCGAGGTCGTCGGGGGGCAGGTCGACGGCCACGCCGATGCGCAGGGCCTCTGCCCTTGCCCAGTCTTGGTGCTCGGACAGCGCTTGCGCGCGCGATACGGAGAGGCCGTCCTCTTCGGGACGATCCCCGTCGAGCCGGTGATCGATGGTGAGGTACTCCTCGATCCTGCCGTCGGCGTCGGTCTTGACTGGAGCCGTGAAGACGCGCCGCCACGATCCGGAGGGGTCCGGGTCCGTCGTCGGCTGAAGCGCGGACCGCATGGGACGGCCGTCGGACGGGGCGACCTCGCTGGCCTGTCCCGCCGCCCAGAGGAGGCCGTGACGGAGCCCCCCGAGCCGCACGTCGAGAAAGACGGTCTTTCCGATGAGATCGCGGTCCTTGAGGGTCGTCAGCCTCTCGAGGGTGTATCCCGAGATCGCCCCATCGAAGACGACGTCGCCTGCGCCATCGACGACGAAGCCAACGATGTCCCCTGGCGCTGGCAGCGGCTCCAGCGCGCTCCCCGCCTTGTCCGTCTCGGCTGCCATGGCCTCGCCCTGGGCCTTGGTGAGGCTTGCCCCTGCCACGTCTACCTTCTTCTTCAGCGCCGCGAGCCACTTCGTGACGAGGTACGTCTCGGTCTCGAGGGTCTCCGTCCGCGTCGAGGGGGCGGCGTCGAAGTACGCACGCACGAGTTGGTGGGGTAGAGCCTGGCGATCGGCGTTGATTGGGAGGTGGTTGCGCCAAACGATCGCAGTTTGTGGGTCGGTGTCGACCCATCCTCGCACCCATGGCTCGATCGTGGGTCGTGCGGTGTGCTGGCAGAGTGACGTCATGGACCAGGCCTCGACGAGCGGACGCGTGAGCGCTGGATGCAACGGGGGTGGCGTCGACGCCGCGAGAACCTCAAGCGGCCGTGTCGTCTGGAGCTGGCGCAGCGCGTCGGGGCTGAGGTTGCGGCGACCATCCTCGGCGCGTGCCTCGAGGCAGGTGAGCAGGGCGATGACGCTCGGCGACTCGGTGGGTGTGCCGGCGGCATCGCCATCGTCTTCGTCTCGTGACCCGGCAGTCGTCTCCTTTCTCGCCTTCAAAGGAAGGATGTCGACGAGGCTGTCGGTGTGGCCGCGGCGATTCACACGGCCAAGCCGCTGCACCAGCCGCTCGAAGGGGACCAGATCGCAGATCAAATGGTCCGCGTCGAGATCGATCCCGACCTCGCCGGCCGACGTTGCGAACAAGGCTCCCCGCCTCGGAGTGCGGCCGGATCCCAGGAAGCCGTGCTCCGTCAGCCAGGCAAAGACCTCGTTGCGCTCGTGGACGCGCCGTGCGCCCACGAGGAGCTCGGTGTCGACGTCCATCCCCTCGCGCTTGCAGAGGTCGACAAAGGCTTGTTTCGCTTCCTGGACCTGCTCGCGTGAGTCGAGGTACACGACGACCCGGCGGACGTCGGCGCGGACGCGCTCCAGCGTGAGCGTCGCAACCCTGTCGGCGTGCGCGGCGGCGTCACTGAGGGTCTCGTGGAAGGCGGCCCATTTGTTGGCGTACAAACGATCGCGCAGGGTCGGGTGCGAGCGATCCTCGTCCTCGAGCCCGAAGACGGCGGCGCTCGAGGTCCGCTGCGTCGCGGACAGAGGTAGCAGCTTCACCCGAGGAGGAACGATGTCGGTCCGGCGGCCATCGAAGGGCGTCCCCGGGATGGCCCGCACGAGGGCCTCGAAGGTTGGTGAGAGGTGTGCCTCATCGAGCACCAGGAGGCTGTCGATGCCGAGGAGCGCGGCGTGCAGAGAGCGGGTCTTGCGCGAGGTGCCGTAGCCCGCGAACAGCAGGCGCGAGCCGATCATGTCGACCGTGCCGACGAGGATGGCGGGGGCCCCGGGATCGTCGAGCCAGCGGCGATTGTCGACGTGCTGGCCTCGCAGCGTCGACACCACGAGCCCACCTGTGGCCTCGATGCCCAAGGCGGTCGCGAGGTCTGGCGTGGCGGAGACGAAGGCGGCGAGGGTCTCTGCAACGGAAGAGGCTTGGTCGACCACGGCGCGCCGGTCGACGACGTAGACGAGACGACGGGGAAGGGGTGCGCCCGCGGCGCGCGCGAGCAACCAAATGGGGAGGACGGACGTCTTGCCCAAGCCGGTTGGCAGATCGATCGCCGAAGGCAAGTCTCCCCGGAGAAGACGGTTCAGCAAGCGCACCTGCCAAGGGAACGGCGTCGCGCCGGGTGGCAGGCTCAACGCCAGCGGGAGGAGCTCGACTGCACGTCGCTCCGGAAGAGGGACGTTCAACATCTCGAGCCTCGAGGGCCGCCCCCGACGGGCGTCGCCGAGGGTCGGACCCACGCGGTGGGCGGCTCGAGAGCGGAGCGAGGACGATCGACCTGGAGGCTGGTGGGGGGGCGTGAGCACGCTCGGCCGTGAGGGATCTCGACGAGACGGACTGGTCTGGTGCGGGAGTCCTCGCGGGGAGGCGGCGCGTCACCCGCCCGCGCTACGGATCGATCGAGCACGACACCGACTAGGCGCATGACCGGCCCTCCATCCTGGCCCATGCGAGGCTGGCGGCGGCCACGACTCGGACCGGCAGGTCCTTGACGTCCCGGTACGTCATCGGCGAACGGTCAGCGGTCATCGTAGGCTCTCCTTGCGCGTCCTCGCGCGAACACACACGGCTGGACGCCGCACCGCGCGGCGCCTCAGCGACCTCAGTCGGGCAGACAGCACAGACAATACGGCCAGAAGAGCCAGCCAGCACGGACAGGCTCTCATCCGTCACGGACACTTCGAGCGGCCGCCGAGGAGCTCCACGGACGGTCGCGACACGAGCAGGACCAGAAGACGCTGAGCCGCGCGCCGCGTCACCGTCGACACGAACGAGCGCCAGAGTCGAAGAGGACCCGTAGCGCGCTATCGTCCTCCTCGTCAAGGGGCAAGACGACCCACCCTCCAGAGAAAGTGACAAACAATGTCCGAAGAACCCATCCGCCTCCCCGCGACCCCCGGGCCCGTCCGCGCGAAGACCCTCGGCCGCGCGCCGCTCGCGGCCCACGAGCTCGTCCCCGCCCGCATGGTGAACGAGGCGCTCTTCTGCGAGCGCGTCGTCGTCCTCGAGTGGATCCACGGCGAATTCGCGGACAATGTCTTCACCGTCGAGGGGCGGGCCGTCCATCGGCGCGCCGACGCGCCCGGCGGCAAGCTCCCTCCGAAGGCGGCCGACGCCGCCGAGAGGCCCGCAGAGGACGAGCGCCCGTACGAGGCGCGGAGCGTCTGGCTGTCGTCCGAGCGGCTCGGGTTGACGGCCAAGATCGACGTCGTCGAGGGCGACGCCTCGGGGCGCGTCGTGCCCATCGAGTACAAGCGCGGCGAGGCGCCCGAGCTCCCCGAGGGCGCGTACCTGCCCGAGCGCGCCCAGGTGTGCGCACAGGTGCTCCTGCTCCGCGACGCGGGCTACACCTGCGACGAGGGGGCGATCTACTTCGCCGGCTCACGGCGGCGCGTCTCCGTCGCGATCACGGACGAGCTCGTCCAGGTGACGCTCGGCGCCGTCGCGCGCGTCCGTGCGCTCGCGGAGACCGGCGAGCTCCCGGCGCCGCTCGAGGGGAGCCCCAAGTGCGGCGGCTGCTCGCTGTCGCTCCTCTGTCTGCCCGACGAGACGCGCCTCTTGAAGACGCTCGGCGCCGAGGCGGCCGACGCCGACCTGCCCGAGGAGGAGCGCGGCGCGGCGACGGCGGAGGTCCGGAGGCTCTATACGCTGCGCGACGACGCGGTGCCGCTCTACGTGCGCGCGCAGGGCGGCAAGATCGGGCTCTCGGGCGAGCGGCTCGTCGCGTGGACGCCCGACGGGAAGCAGGAGGTGCGGCTGTCGAACACGTCGCAGGTGTCGGTCTTCGGCAACGTGCAGGTGACGTCGCAGGCGATGCGGGCGCTGCTCGAGCGGGAGATCCCGCTCACCTTCTTCTCGACGGGTGGATACTACTGGGGGCGGGTCGTCGGGACCGAGTCGAAGAACGTGGAGCTGCGGCTCGCGCAGTACCGGGTGGCGACCGATCCCGAGGCGAGGCTCGCCCTCGCGAGGACCTTCGTGACGGCGAAGATCAAGAACGCGCGGACGATGCTCCGGCGAAATTGCGTCGACGAGGATCTCGGCGTCTTGTCGGAGCTCGAGCAGCTCGCGCGGAAGGCCGCGGCGGCGCCGAGCGAGGAGGCGCTCCTCGGGCTCGAGGGGACGGCGGCGCGGGTGTATTTTGGGTCGTTCGCGCGGATGTTCCGCGACGCGCCGGGGGTGGCTGCCGCCTTCGATCTCGACGGGAGGAACCGCCGTCCGCCGAGGGATCCGGTGAACGCGCTCCTCTCGTTCGCCTACGCGCTGCTGGTGAAGGAGGTGACCTTGGCGCTCTTGGCGGTCGGGCTCGATCCGATGCTGGGCGTGTACCACAAGCCGCGGTTCGGGCGGCCGAGCCTGGCGCTCGACCTGATGGAAGAGCTCAGGCCGATCGTGGCGGACTCGGTGGTGATCACGGCGATCAACACGGGCGTGGTGACGCCGAGCGATTTCGAGCGGGCGGGGGATCGGGTGAGCCTGAAGAGCGCGGCGCGGCGGGGGTTCATCCAGGCGTACGAGCGGCGGATGGACCAGGCGGTGACGCACCCGGTCTTCGGCTACCGGGTGAGCTACCGGCGGGTGCTCGAGGTGCAGGCGCGGCTCTTGTCGCGGGTCTTTCTGGGCGAGCTCGAGCGGTTCCCCTCCTTCCGGACGAGGTGAGCGCGATGAGGAAGGCGTACCTGGTGACGTACGACGTGTCGGATCCGAAGCGGCTGCGGCGGGTGTTCGTCATCCTGCAGGGGGCGGGGGATCATTTGCAGCTCTCGGTGTTCCGGTGTGAGCTCTCCGCGCGGGAGCTGGTGGAGCTCCGGGCGAAGCTAGGCGAGGCGATCCACCACGGGGAGGACCAGGTGCTCTTCGCGGACCTCGGCCCCGAGGAGGGCCGGGGCGCGACGGCGATCCGGCACCTGGGCCGGCCGTACCTCCCGGCGGTGACGCGGGCAGTGGTGCTGTGAAGCCTCGACGCATAGCGTCATGTTGCGAGGGCTAGGCGAGCGGTGGCGTGGCGTGTTAGACGTGGGGGGCGCTCGCAGCACGCCGAGCTCCTTGAAAACACGTCCAATTCGCTCCTCCTCGGCGCGGCTGGGGATGGACGAGCCGCCTCGGAAGAGCGCCCCACCCCCCCCCGCTCGCAAGAGGCGCCGTAAACTCTTGAAATCACACCAGATTTTGACCCACCCATTTCCGCGAGTGAAGACTCGCGGCCTCATTGAAGCAGTTTCGGATTCGGGTCACCTGGAGAGCCCAAGTGGCATTTCCGCGAGTGAAGACTCGCGGCCTCATTGAAGCTGGAGTTTGATCACCGTGAAGGGGAGACCAAGGAAATTTCCGCGAGTGAAGACTCGCGGCCTCATTGAAGCGAATTCGGCCACCGTCATCGTCTCAAGACGGCGGATGATTTCCGCGAGTGAAGACTCGCGGCCTCATTGAAGCTCGAAGCGGAGCGGCCATCGACTGGGCCAGACGAGTTATTTCCGCGAGTGAAGACTCGCGGCCTCATTGAAGCCAGCGGCGAGCATCCGCTTCGATGACCCCATCCATGATTTCCGCGAGTGAAGACTCGCGGCCTCATTGAAGCGAGGTCGCCGTCGAGCCCTCCTACCGCATCGGGGTCATTTCCGCGAGTGAAGACTCGCGGCCTCATTGAAGCGACGCTCCTGGTCAACAGCGGAGCGGCGTTCCGGTACATTTCCGCGAGTGAAGACTCGCGGCCTCATTGAAGCCGCATGCCCGGGCAGCAGGTCTACGTGGTCGGCGCGATTTCCGCGAGTGAAGACTCGCGGCCTCATTGAAGCCAGCCCCCCGCTGGCGAGGAGCGCGGCGTGCTCTTATTTCCGCGAGTGAAGACTCGCGGCCTCATTGAAGCGTGGCGGGCCATCGCCGGGGCAGGGATGGGGGTACATTTCCGCGAGTGAAGACTCGCGGCCTCATTGAAGCGACACGACGACCCCGATGGGTCGGGCAATGCTCGGGATTTCCGCGAGTGAAGACTCGCGGCCTCATTGAAGCGTGGTGTACGCCATAGGGTGCACGCGGCAGCATGCCATTTCCGCGAGTGAAGACTCGCGGCCTCATTGAAGCTGGCGGCTCCTCCTCGGGGGCGTCTCGTGCTGGTCGAATTTCCGCGAGTGAAGACTCGCGGCCTCATTGAAGCGGGCAGTCGACGGTGCGTGCACGCGACGAAGCCAAATTTCCGCGAGTGAAGACTCGCGGCCTCATTGAAGCGTGACGACGTAGCGCTGCACGACGCCGTTCAGGAGAATTTCCGCGAGTGAAGACTCGCGGCCTCATTGAAGCACGACGACGTCGACCAAGAGATCGCCGTCCTTGTAATTTCCGCGAGTGAAGACTCGCGGCCTCATTGAAGCGACCCGTCCGGTGGGCACGGGCTTCGGTTGGTCTCATTTCCGCGAGTGAAGACTCGCGGCCTCATTGAAGCCGCACCACCTTGCGGCGCTGCGGGTCCCATTCGTCACATTTCCGCGAGTGAAGACTCGCGGCCTCATTGAAGCTCCGAGTAGACAAATGACAACCAAAGCCCTTGGTGTATTTCCGCGAGTGAAGACTCGCGGCCTCATTGAAGCAAATACTTCGACCAAGACGAAAAGCCCATCGAATCGATTTCCGCGAGTGAAGACTCGCGGCCTCATTGAAGCGTAGCCGCCCACGTCGTCGCCCGCCTGCAGCGCCACATTTCCGCGAGTGAAGACTCGCGGCCTCATTGAAGCCTCCGAGTACGCGGGGTCGATGTACGCCGATGCGATATTTCCGCGAGTGAAGACTCGCGGCCTCATTGAAGCCTGCGCAACATCAAGCAGCTCGGTCTGCAGGCGGGGCATTTCCGCGAGTGAAGACTCGCGGCCTCATTGAAGCCCGGCGCGGTACTCGTGGGAGCAGATCGACGATCTCATTTCCGCGAGTGAAGACTCGCGGCCTCATTGAAGCCGGAACGAGTGCATGATCGCCCCGGCGACCTCCCACATTTCCGCGAGTGAAGACTCGCGGCCTCATTGAAGCGGGCGGCTCGCCTCGGCGGCGGCTGACCTCGGGAACATTTCCGCGAGTGAAGACTCGCGGCCTCATTGAAGCAGCGCGAGGAAGCCGGGCGCCGCCTGCGAGACCTGATTTCCGCGAGTGAAGACTCGCGGCCTCATTGAAGCCGCTCGTAGCCCCCGCGGGACGGCGAGAGGATCCACATTTCCGCGAGTGAAGACTCGCGGCCTCATTGAAGCGGATCCGGGACCACGCACTGCGCCGTCTCCAGCGCCATTTCCGCGAGTGAAGACTCGCGGCCTCATTGAAGCGGAGCCGCCGCCACCAGGGCTCCGTTGTGCCGATGATTTCCGCGAGTGAAGACTCGCGGCCTCATTGAAGCCCGGCGAGCGCGTCGGCGTAGGCCGGGCACTGCTTATTTCCGCGAGTGAAGACTCGCGGCCTCATTGAAGCTGAGGATGCTTTTGGACGCGCTCGCGGGAGCTAATCTATTTCCGCGAGTGAAGACTCGCGGCCTCATTGAAGCCGCACCCCCTCCATCCGCCGGGCCCTCGCCGGGCTATTTCCGCGAGTGAAGACTCGCGGCCTCATTGAAGCCTCGTAAAGCGCGACGCCAACGAGCATGGCCGAGAAATTTCCGCGAGTGAAGACTCGCGGCCTCATTGAAGCTCGAGCAGGGACACGCGGGGGGATTGACGCTCGCTATTTCCGCGAGTGAAGACTCGCGGCCTCATTGAAGCTTTTGCGGACGGTGAACGCATGACGCCGCTGCGTGTATTTCCGCGAGTGAAGACTCGCGGCCTCATTGAAGCAAGTTTCTTCTCAACTGTCTTTATGGCAAGCTTGCTGATTTCCGCGAGTGAAGACTCGCGGCCTCATTGAAGCGCGAAGGCCTGCGGCTGTGAGCTGCCCGAGGAACTCGGATTTCCGCGAGTGAAGACTCGCGGCCTCATTGAAGCGTATCGTTGCCGCCCTCGACTCTCTCGTGGGGCGTGATTTCCGCGAGTGAAGACTCGCGGCCTCATTGAAGCCATATCAGTTTTCCTTTACCCGTAAGCCCCACGAGATTTCCGCGAGTGAAGACTCGCGGCCTCATTGAAGCTTCAACACGCGAGTTTTGCAGGGTGTAGGGACGGCATTTCCGCGAGTGAAGACTCGCGGCCTCATTGAAGCGCCGTATGTGCAGGGCCCGCGAATACTTGAACGCGATTTCCGCGAGTGAAGACTCGCGGCCTCATTGAAGCCTCTAGTGCGATAGCCCTCATACGCTCCACCTTACGAATTTCCGCGAGTGAAGACTCGCGGCCTCATTGAAGCCCTGCGTGTAAAGTTAGAACGTTGTGCGCGTATGGGAATTTCCGCGAGTGAAGACTCGCGGCCTCATTGAAGCACGACGGCCGGCGGCGGGTTTCTCGCGCTGGGCATATTTCCGCGAGTGAAGACTCGCGGCCTCATTGAAGCCAGAGCCACGAGTACATCCGGAGCGTGTCTGGCGGATTTCCGCGAGTGAAGACTCGCGGCCTCATTGAAGCATGCCACGGCGGTACGAGACGATCGTCGCAGGGAGATTTCCGCGAGTGAAGACTCGCGGCCTCATTGAAGCTGGTGGACGATCCGTACAAAAACCGCGTCCAGGCCGATTTCCGCGAGCGAAGACTCGCGGCCTCATTGAAGCCACTACATCGAGAAGCAGCAGGCCGAGCCCGGGCTAATTTCCGCGAGTGAAGACTCGCGGCCTCATTGAAGCTCACCCATCCAGCGTTCGACCGGGACCCCACGGGCATTTCCGCGAGTGAAGACTCGCGGCCTCATTGAAGCATCCTGGTCATCATTTCGCCGAAGCGATCTAGCGAATTTCCGCGAGTGAAGACTCGCGGCCTCATTGAAGCCCGTTCAGGTGGATGATCCCCGCCCCGTTCCAGTACATTTCCGCGAGTGAAGACTCGCGGCCTCATTGAAGCTCGGGCTTCCCGTCGTTGCCCGGATTCTTCGGCACATTTCCGCGAGTGAAGACTCGCGGCCTCATTGAAGCCCGCGGGTACAGGGCGCGATGTGGGGCGTGTCCGTCATTTCCGCGAGTGAAGACTCGCGGCCTCATTGAAGCAAGAACCAGCATCTCAGCTACAGCAGGCTCTCGAGATTTCCGCGAGTGAAGACTCGCGGCCTCATTGAAGCTTTCGGAGCCCGGCGATCTGCACCCGCGCTCGTAGATTTCCGCGAGTGAAGACTCGCGGCCTCATTGAAGCCGGGCTCATGATAGAGGTTGAAAGCCACGCACGGTATTTCCGCGAGTGAAGACTCGCGGCCTCATTGAAGCGGGCGAGGCCTCGTGATGCACGACGTCGCGGCCGTATTTCCGCGAGTGAAGACTCGCGGCCTCATTGAAGCCGGCCCTCCTGCGCACGGCACGTCGACGACCTCGCCGATTTCCGCGAGTGAAGACTCGCGGCCTCATTGAAGCTGCCTCGAACGGGAGCGTGGTGTGGCTGCGCCGGTACTAATTTCCGCGAGTGAAGACTCGCGGCCTCATTGAAGCAAAGGCTACACTCGCAAGCTTCCCGATAGCGGGCATTAATTTCCGCGAGTGAAGACTCGCGGCCTCATTGAAGCGCCACGCCGCGCGCGATGGCGAGGTCAGCGTCGAAATTTCCGCGAGTGAACCCCCGCGCAGCAGCGCGCCGAGGAGCCGCGCAGCGACGCCCCGACGCCCCTTGGCGACGTCCAGATCGCCGAGCCCCACGCAGCTCGGACAGCCCCCTTCGCACGCGCAGGTGCCGATCAGCGCCTCCGCGCGGGCGAGCAGCTCCTCGGCGCGCTCGAAGATGCGCTCGGACAGCCCGACCCCACCGGGGTAGGCGTCGAACAGGAAGATCGTCGGATCGAACCCGGCCGCGGGCGGCGCGCCGGCGACCTTCTCGGGGATGGTCCCCTCGCTCGCTTGCCCGAGCGTGTGGTGGAGATCCCGCCCCTCACAGAAGAGGGCCATCTGCGCCGCCGTCTCGAGCGCGATCGCGACGCCGCGGAGCCCGTCGACCGTCGCGGCTCGACCCAGCCCGAGCGCCTCGCCGAGCCCCTCGGGGACCGTGAGCCAGAAGCTCGTCGTGTGCATCTGAATGTCCGGCAGGCGCACCTCGCCGTATCCGGCGTTCTCGTGGGTGCCAAACTTGATCTTCTTGAAGCCGACCACCTTCTCGACGACCGAGGCATCGCCCCATCCGAGCGCCCCGGGGCCGTCGGCGAGCGGCCGGGTCGCGGCCTCCTCGAGCACGGTGACCGCGCGGTTCGTCATCGCCTCGGTGAAGTAGTCCGGGGCGACCTTGCTCACGTACGCTTTGTGGTTCTCGTAGTCGAGCCGCTCGACCTGGTGCTGCTCGCCGTCGTGCTGGTAGATGGCCTGCTCGTGCAGCATCGTGTGGGCGGCGCGCCAGTCGAGCTCGGCGAGCGTGCGCCCGTGCGCCACATCGATGATGACGAAGTTCTCCCAGCCCGCGCTGCGCAGGCTCACATGATTCGCCGGGTAGGCGTCCGCGGCCCAATGGAAGCGCTCGGGGGTCTCGTGGAGGATGCCCCGATCGGCGAGGTACGAGAGCGCGTCGCGGGTGTCGTCGCCCGAGAGCCCGGCGAAGGCGTCTCGCTTCGTGAAGGGCAGCTCGAAGGCGGAGCACTTGAGGTGAGGGACCAGGATCTCGACGTTGGACGGGTCGATCCGGGCCTCCTCGGGGGCGCGCTGGAGCAGGTGCTCGGGGCTCCTCGCGACGAACTGATCGACCGGCGCGCTCGAGGCGACCAGCAAGGCGAGGCTGGGCGTCGTCCGACGCCCCGCGCGCCCGAAGCGCTGCCACATCCCCGCGATGGATCCAGGATACCCCATGCACACCACCGCATCGAGCTCGCCGACGTCGATGCCGAGCTCGAGGGCATTGGTCGCGGCGACACAGAGGATCTCGCCGCTCCTCAGGCCGTCCTCGATGCGCCGGCGCGCCTCTGGGAGATACCCCCCTCGGTATGCCATGATCTGCTGCTCCTTGACGGTGTCCGCGCACCGATCGCGCAGGTACTTCAGGGCGATCTCGACCGAGTTTCGGCTCGGACCGAAGAGGATCGTCGGGACGCGGGCTTGGACGAGATCGGCCGTCAGGCGGACGGCGCTCTTCAGGTAGCTCGCGCGGATGCCGAGCTCTTGGTTCACGACCGGGGGATTGTAGACGAAGAAGCGGCGCGCGCCGCGAGGGGCTCCCGATTGGTCGATGAGGGCGAGCTGCTCGTCGGGGACGCCGAGCAGCTTCGCCGCGTGGTCGCGGGGGTTGCCGATCGTGGCCGTCGCCGTGAGAAACACGGGATCGGAGCCGTGGAAGCGGGCGATGCGCCGGAGGCGCGCCAAGACGTTGGCGACGTGGGACCCGAAGACGCCCCGGTACACGTGGAGCTCGTCGACGACGACGAACGCGAGGTGCTGGAAGGTGCGGGCCCACGCGGCGTGGTGCGGGAGGATCCCGGCGTGGAGCATGTCGGGGTTGGTGAGGAGGAGGGGCGTGCGCTCCCGGGCCGCGCGCCGCACGTCTCCGGGGGTGTCGCCGTCGAAGACGACGGCAGGGAACGACAGCCCCGCGTCGCCGACGAGGCCGCGGAGGCCCGCCTCTTGATCGCGCGAGAGCGCCTTGGTGGGGTAGAGGTAGAGCGCCCGGGCGTCGGGGTCGTCGAGCAGGCGCGTGAGGATGGGGAGATGAAAGCAGAGGCTCTTGCCGCTCGCGGTCGGCGTCGCGATGACGACGTGCGAGCCTGCCCGCGCGGCCTCGAAGGCGCGGGCCTGGTGCGCGTAGAGCCGCTCGATCCCGCGCGCGCGGAGCGCGGCCCGGAGCGGGTCGGGGAGCGCGTCTGGGAAGTCGGCATACGCGCCGTCCGTCGCGGGGAGCGTCTCGTCGAGCGTGAGGCACGGCCGCACGATCTGGCTCTCGACCCAGCGATCGACGACGACATCGAGGCCCCGAGCGGGTCTCCACGGAAGGGGCGGCATGATCGGTATCCTAGACTGATGTTCAGTAAAGACCAAGCCTATGCCGCAGCGGGTGAGGTGGGTCGCGGATCGGGACCGGGTCTTGGACGGAGGGCCCCGCGCCCGGTGCTGCCCGAGCCTCGTCGGCTCGGCTCCGCGGCCGCGGCCGACCACCGGCCCATATCGAGCCCGCGCGCGGTGAGGCGCGGACGCGGTGAGGCCTCGGGCGGCGATGGCCGAGGCCGTTCGCGGTGAGGCGCGGACGCGGTGAGGCCTCGGGCGGCGATGGCCGAGCCCGCGCGCCGGTTGCCGCGGACCCGGTGAGGCGGCGGGGTGGATTGCCGAGAGGGTGCGCGGTCGGTTATCGTGGCCGCCTCGATCCTCGTCGTGGACCTCCGGCGCGCGCTCCCCGTCGTCCCGCTCCTCGCCGCGTGCGCAGGCGCCACCACGCCGACGCCTCCGTCGCGTCCATCACCCGAACCGTCCGCGGCGCCCGCGCCGGCGAGCGTCGCGACCGTCGTCGCGTCGACGAGCGCATCGACGGCGCCCACCGTCGCCCCACCCGCAGGCGCCCCGTGCCCACCACGGCCTGGGTTCGCGCCCGTGAGCTTCGTGCATCGTCGCTCGGAGCGCGTGGGGCGTCACGGATCGGCGGTGCTCGCCGGACCGCGCTTCTTCGGGTCCGATCCGGCGGTCGATGCCTCGCTCGGTGAGGTCCGCCTGACGCTCGATCGCTGGCTCGACGAGCGCACCCGCGAGGTGCTCACGTGCAAGAAGGGCTGCTTCGTCGAGGCGTCCTGCGAGGTCACGCGCAACGACGGCGAGTTCCTCTCGCTCTCGTGCACCCACTCGTTCTCGTTCGCCGATTGGCGATCCGGGAGCGCGAGGGCCGCCTTCGTCTTCCGTCGCGAGGGGGCTCGATTCAGCCGGATCTCCCCGCAATCGTTCGCCCGGGACGCTGGGACGAGCGTCCTCCTTCGGCTCCTCCCCGCATCGGGGCCCGACACGGAGAGGCCCCTCTCGGACGAGCAGGACCTCCCCGCGTTCGATGTGGCGCTGCACGACGACGCCTTCGAGGTCGACGTGGCGCTCCCGTTCGTCCCTGAGCCGACGAGGATGTTCCGCTCGTTCTCCGACGTCGCGCAGCACCTCCGCTGCGACGCGATGCTGGCCTTCCCGCCGAGGCCGTCATCCAAGCCGCTCGAGGTGGGCGCGCTCGCCCTCGCGACGCACGTCGTCGACGGCGCGGAAGAGGAGGAGGCGCGACGCTGGTTCGGCGACGGATCGTCGGTCGACTACCCTCGGTTCGCCGCCGAGGACCCGGAGCTCGTAGAGGCGGCGCGGCAGGTCGAGGTGCGGCTGGAGGCGTTCCATGCGTCGGTCAGGCACCGCGCCGAGGAAGGAGGCTGGTCGTCCGTCACCACCAAGTGCCACGCGGCCACGAGCACCCGGGAGCTCGTGAGCGTCCTCTGCCATGGTGGGGCCTCCGCTCCGAGCGGCGAGCATCGTGTGGTGCGTGGGTCGATCACGCTCCGGATCGGCGCCTCTCCCGCGCCGGTCACCGTGGCGGAGCTCCTCGTGGGGAAGCCTGACGCGCCCAGCCGGATCGCTCGACGCTGCTTTGGGGCCCTCGTGCGGAAGCCGAGAGCTCCGACCGACGAGGTCCTCGTGGCACTGCCCAAGCTGAGCGCGATGGATCTCGAGGACTTCGCGGTGTGGCAAGGAGGGGTCCTGTTCGCGATCGAGTACGACATCGCGGGTCGACGTGAGCTCATGCCCTGCTGGGTACCCCACGTCGACCTCGGCCCAGCCGTAGGGGCCCTGCCGCTGCCCAAGGCGAAGTGAGGCACGCGCGGCCCCCGGCGGGCCGCTGTCGCCGAGTCAGAACCGGAAGCCGTTCCGCTCGAGGAGCGCCTTGATCTCTGGCGCGCGCTCGACGACATCGGGGCGCTTCACCTGCTCTCGCATGTGTGTGAGCGTCTTGTAGGCCCACCCCCGCTGGAAGAGGTTGACCACGCTCTTCGGGAGGAGCCCCTTCGGATCGGCGTGGATCTCGCAGACGACCCGCGTCGAGCCTCCCTCGACCGCCGTCAGCTCGAACCTCGAGTGCATGAGGACGCCCCGCACGTTCCCCTTGGACGGCGCCTTGTCGGACTCGACGCCGTGGATGTGGAAGACGATCTTGGACGGCGGAGAATACTCGATGTTCACCTCGTTCACGAAGTCGCGATCCGAGACGAGGATGGGCGCGCCGAGGTGTGAGTAGGTGACGAAGCGGGTGTCCGAGGTGACCTCGAGCACGCGCGCATCCTTCAGGCGCTCGATCCATTCGGGTGTGTGGGCCAGATCCATCTGCACCAGCGCGACCTCGGCGATCGGCGCCGCCACGATCCCCTCGCCGCGGAAGGCGACGAGCGGGCTCCCCTCGATCTCCTTGCGGTGCACCACGATCCCGTCCTCGTCCCGGATCTTCTCCCATCCGGCCAGCGGATCAGGGGTGGGCGCGAGGCCCGGCGCGTCCGAGGCGGGCGCGTGCGCGACGGCCGCGTCGTGCGAAGAGGCGCCGTGGCTCGTCGCGCAGCCGGCGCTCACGAGAGACAGCAGGAGGAGCCCAGCGCTCGAGATCCGGCAGAGGGGTCGCATCAGCCCTTGGCTCCTTCGTGGGATCTGGGTCGCGAGGGAGAGGCCGCGTGCGCAGGGGACGAGAGGGGTCGCATCAGTCCTTGGCTCCCTCATTGTACCCCGCCGGCCGATACTTGGGATCGATCCCGTGGTGCTCGTCGCCGTGCTCGACCATGTCGTGGACGTGGTACGCGAGCCAGCTCCCAGGATACTTGTCGGCCATGGCGAGCAGCTCGGTCTCATACTTCCGGAAGGCGCGGAGCTTGCCGCCCTCGCCGTCGTCCACCTCCTCGTCCCAGAGACACTGCAGGCCGAGCGCGAGCAGGTTCGGATCGTCCTTCGCCATCTCGAAGCCCTTCTCGTAGTAGGGCCACGCCTCGAGCGGGCGGTGCTGACGACAGATCGTGTCGCCGAGGTACACGTGGGCCATCGGCCACTCGGGCGCGAGCTCGAGCGCCACCTTGTTCGACTCCTCGCGGAGGTCCATCCTGCCGCGCGCGCCCTGCATGACCGAGTAGTTGAGGTGCGCCTTCGAGCTGCGCGGCGCCGCCCGCCGGGTCGCGTCCCAGAAGGCGAGATCGTCCTTGTAGTCGCGGCTGTGCCGGAAGGCCGCGCCGCATTGGAAGAAGAAGAAGAACGCGAAGAGGGCGACCGCGATGGACCCGTCCTTGATGGCGCGCGTCTTCTCGTACAGCCACACGAAGAAGGCCCCCAGCGTGATGGATGTGCCGATCACCGGGAAGTACCAGAACCGCTCGGCCCGCACCGTGGGCAACGGCACCGGGATGTTCGAGTGCGGGTAGTAGGAGATCGCCATCCAGACGAGCCCGAAGGCGGCGAGGAGCAGCAGCCTGTCGCCCGCCGCGAAGGCCTTCTTGCGCTCGCGGACGAAGGTGACGACCCACGCGACGACGGCGACGATCGGCGGCAGCACGAAGCCGAGGAGGCCCCCGACGCTCTCGGGGGACCAGAGGGCGTCTGGTACGGGCTCGGCCGGCGACGAGTAGTCGCCCGAGAGCGTCCTCGGGAAGACGACCTGCATCATCCCGCGGAAGTAGACGCGCAGCGCGCCCGCGGTCCGGTGCGCGTCGTCCGCCTTCACGAAGGGGTTGTTGAGCGGGTCCTTCGGCAGAGGCGGCTGGTGGTACCAGACGAGGAACCGCCGCTTGAGATCGGCGAGGGTGCCGAGCGGCGTCGTGGGCGGCTCGAGGAGCGAGGCCTCCATCGGCGCAGGGAACCAGCGCTTGCGCAGCTCCACGTAGAGGACGAAGCCCGCGAGCGCTCCCACGAAGGCGACCGTCGCGCGGGCGAGCCGGAGGGGGCGCCGCTCGTGGGTCATCGGCGCGAGCAAGAAGGCCGCGATGGGCACGAGCGGGACACACACCATGCCGCTCTCCTTCGAGAAGAGGGCGAACAGGGTGCCCAAGAAGACGCCGAAGGGCATCACGGCGAGCGGCAGGCGCAGCGCGAGGATGGCGAAGAGGGCGCCCATGCCGCCCATCACGTCGGCGATGCCGACGACGCCGCAGACGGCCTCGGTGAGGACGGCGGAGGCCGTGAAGATCGCGCCGACGATCCAGGCGAGGCCCCGCCGCTTCGTGAGGAAGTGCACGAAGACGACCATCATCGCGCCGTTGGCGGCGTGCATGAGGACGTTCATCCAGTGGGCGAGCCACGGGCTCTGCCGGATGGCCCAGACGCCGCGCCACACGAGATCGGGGAGCGGGCGGTACGAGCCGATGCTGCGATCGTGCGGGAGGCCCCAGAAGTCGCGGCGGAAGGCGTCCCAGATCTTGAGCCCCTGCTTCGCGTTGACGTACGGGTTGCGGAGGAGGGCCTCCTGCTCGTCGAAGATGTAGTTCGTCTGCGGGTGCCGGGTGAAGAGGAGCGCCGCGAGGAGCAGCATCGGCACCATCGCGATCCAGAACCCCGGATCCTCGCCCAGGAAGTAGTCGCGGACGAAGCCCGCGACGCGCGCGTACCAGGGGCGGCTCGGCGCGATCGTGAGCCGTGGGTCGACGTCCCGCGGACCAGCCCCCGGGCCGCCCTCGTGCGGCGCCACAGCGGCGAAGCCCTCGGGCGTCGTGGGCTCGGTGGAGCCCGCGGACCCGGCCGCGCCGTGGTCCCGTGGGATTGCGCCGCCGCGCATAGGCTCGATCGGGCGCGCGGCCGTCGCGAGCTCGCCGCCGTCGCGCGCGGGCTCGATCGGGCGCGCGGCCGTCGCGAGCTCGCCGCCGTCGCGCGCGGGCTCGATCGGGCGCGCGGCCGTCGCGGGCTCGCCGCCGTCGCGCGCCGCGCCGTGGGTGCGCTCGTCGGGCGCAGGCTCGCCGCCGGGATCTCGGTCGCTCACGGCCTCGGCTTCGACGTCTCGTGGTCCTCGATCGGCCAGATGTCCCCCCAGAGCGAGGAGCCGCCGTCGATGTAGTAGGTCTGGCCCGTCACGTAGTCGTTGAGCGACGTGGCGAGGAAGACGATGACCCGCGCCGTCTCCTCGGGCGTCCCGAGCCGCTTCAGCGGGGTCGCGCGCCGCGCGATCTCGAGGATGGAATCTCCATACTGCGCCGTCCCGCTCGAGCGGATGGTGCCCGGCGCGACCGAATTCACCTTGATCCCGTGCCCCGCCCACTCGACGGCGAGCGTCTTCGTCATGTTCTCGACGCCCGCGCGCGCGGCGCCGGTGTGCACCATGCCGGGGAAGCCCCGCGCGATGTCGGCGATCACGTTGACGATCCGGCCGCGCTTCGCGGGGAGCATCGCCCGGGTCGCGAGCGCGTGGGTCACGTTGTAGGTGCCGAGGAGGTTGTTGCGGACGACGGCCTCGAAGCCGCGTGGGGACAGATCGGCTGCGGGCCGCGGGAACTGGCCGCCCGCGTTGTTCACGAGGACGTCGACGCGGCCGTAGGCCCCGAGCGCCGCCGTCGCGAGCGCGTCGGCCTGCTCGGGCTCGCGGATGTCGCAGGGGCACGCGAGCGCCGTCACGCCGTCCGCCTCGAGCTCCACCCTCGCCGCCTCGAGCTTCTCGCGCGTGCGCCCCGCGAGCACCACCTTCGCGCCGAGCGCGCCCAGCTCCCGCGCCGTCGCCAGGCCGATGCCGCTCCCGCCGCCGGTGATGACCGCGACCTCCCCGTCGAAGATCCCTGGTCGGAACAGCGCCGACGCGTACGCCAACGGTCAGCCTCCGGTCATGCGGCACGCGGTCGCGCGCCCGACGGGGGCCGTGTCCACCGGGTTGCCCTGCGACTGAGGCTGACCGAAGGGACCCTGCGCGGCCCAGCGGACCTTGAAGTCCTTGATCGTGTCGACGATCTCGACCTTGCACGTCGTCGTGAAGCGCCGGAGCTCCATCTGATCGTTGGTCACCGTGCCGGGGGGCTCGTCCTCGAGGCGCTTCGCGAGGAGCGGCTGCTTGAAGAGCCCCGGGATGAGCACGAGCACGTTGTCCGCGGTCATGTAGGGGACGAGCGTCGCCTCGGTCGTGAGGGGCGGCTCTCCCTTGTACGGGTCGCCGCTCGCGGCGAACTGGCACCGCCCCACCTTCGTCACGGAGTCGCTCGCGCAGGAGAGTCGGTAGGCGTCCGCGCTGATCAGCGTGAGGGCCAGCTCGGCGCTGGAGCCCACCTCGAGCTTGGGCGGCGTGATCTTGATGCCCGTCGCCTGCGCCTGCCGGGAGGACGCGGTGAAGCTGTAGATGTACCCCGCCGAGAGGACCGCCGCGACGCCGAGGAAGAGCTTCGCCTCCGTCGTGAGGGCGAGCGAGCGGATGCGGATCGAGTCGTCGGAAGCCACGGTCCCTGGGGTGTAGCCGGATTTTCGTGGACGGTGAAGAGTCGACCGCATGTTCGTGTACTGTAGCCGCCGATGGCCGTGTCCTCGAGGTCCCTCCCCGCTGCGCTGTCCCTCGCCCTCTCGGTCGCCGCGTGCGGCTCCGCGACGAGCGACGAGGGCGCGCCAGCCGGCGCAGGGACGGGCGGATCCTCGACGGGGCAGGGTGGGTCCGGCGGCGCGGGTGTCTCGCTCCCGGATCCTGGCTCGCCGCCCGCGTCGGCGGTCGGGATCTTCAGCTTCCAGCGGCTCGCTGGGCCGACGTCGAAGGGCGGCGTGACCTTCGGCGGGTGGTTCCAGTCTCCGCCGCGCGCGCTCTCGACGCCCGACGTCGTCTCGATGCTGAAGGGCTACCCCGGGATCCCGCTCGACACCTGCTCCGGTCCGCTCCCGAAGTACTCGGTGAGCGGCAGCCAGGTGACGACCCTCGACGGCGGGGCGCTCACGATCGTCGACCCCTCGGGCGCGTCGCACGCCGTGAAGAAGCAGGCGGTCGCGAGCTTCGTCACCTACCAGGGCGAGCTCCCGGAGGCCGCCTTCGTCCCCGGCGGGAGGTACGCGCTCACGGCGCCGAGCCAGCAGCTCGCGGGAGATTTCTACGCGCCCGGCGCCCTCGTGCTCACCTCGCCCTCTCCGTCGAAGCCGCTCACCCCCGACGGCAAGGATCTGGTCGTGACGTGGACGAGCGTGCCCGACGGACGCCCCGTCCTCATCCGGCTCCACCAGGACGAGATCGACGTCGTCTGCCGCGTGACGGACGACGGCGAGTTCACGATCCCCGCCAAGGTGTTCCAGTCCTTCGGCAAGCCCTCGACCGAGCCTGGGAGCACGGACGAGGCCACCTTCTCGGTCGTCCACTCGGCGTGGTGGGCGATGGGCGACGGCGCGAACGCGACCCTCGTCTTCGCCGACGTCGGTGCGAAGCTCCCCATGCACCTCCCCTGAAGCCCCTCGACCCTCATGCCCGGCTGGCTCAAAGACCTCCTCCCCATCCTCGGCATCCTCGCCGCGATCGTGCTCGTCGTGGGGAGGCTCCCCAAGGTCGATCTCGGTCACTCGCCGGCCTTCGTGCGGCGCCGCACCGTCAATTGGCTCACCGTCGGGATGACGTACGCCTTCTTGTACATGGGGCGGTACAACCTCAACGTCTGCACCGGGGACAAGCCCGAGCACCTCTTCGACAAGGGCCAATTCGGGACGATCTACGCGTGGGGCGCGCTCGTCTACGGCCTGTCGTTCGTCGTCAACGGGCCGCTGACGGACAAGATCGGCGGGCGGAAGACCATCATCCTCTCCGCCGTCGGCTCCTCGCTCGCGAACCTCGGGATGGGCGCCCTCTCGCTCACCTCGGCGAAGGACGGCGTCGTCCCGATGGAGGCGCGGGCGGGGCTCGTGCCCCTGTTCTCGGTCCTCTACTCGGCGAACATGTACTTCCAGAGCTTCGGCGCCGTCAGCATCGTGAAGATCAACTCCGCTTGGTTCCACCTGCGGGAGCGCGGGACCTTCGGCGGCATCTTCGGCATCCTCATCTCGCTCGGGATCTACTTCGCGTTCGACTGGAGCCGGCTCGTCTTCGACGCCACGTCGGCGCCGTGGGTCTTCTTCGTCCCCGCGGCGATCCTGCTCGTGTTCGGGGTCCTCGACGCGCTCTTCGTGCGCGACACGCCCGGCCAGGCGGGACAGGCCGATTTCGAGCTCGGCGACGCGACGAAGGAGGGTGACGAGAAGCTCGGGCTCACGGAGGTCGCCAAGCGCATGCTGAAGAACCCCGTGATCTTGACGATCGCGCTCGTCGAATTCTGCAGCGGCTACCTCCGGAACGCCATCATGCAGTTCTACCGTCCCTTCGCGAACGAGACGGGGCGCGGCGCGGAGTTCGTCGCGTCCAACTGGGGGATGCTGAATTGTGTCGCGGGCATGCTCGGCGGCGTCGTGGCCGGCGTCGTCTCGGACAAGGTCTTCGGCTCGCGCCGCGGCCCGGTCGCCGGCGTGCTGTACGGCGTGATGATCGTCGGCGCGCTCGCGATGTTCCCGGCGCTCCACGGCGTCGCCATCGGGTGGGTCGTGGTGGTGATGAGCCTCGCCATCATCGGCGTCCACGGCATGCTGAGCGGCACGGCGTCGATGGACTTCGGCGGCAAGCACAACACGGGCGTCGCGGTCGGCATCATCGACGGGTTCGTGTACCTCGGGGTGTCTGCGGAGGCCGTGGTGCTGAAGCGGGTCCTCCCTGTCGCCCCGGCGAACAAAGACCCCGCAAATTGGTGGACGTGGCCCGCGGCGATCCTCCCCGTCGCGATCATCGGCCTCGCGCTCGCCCTGCGGGTGTGGAACGCGAAGCCTGGGAGCAAGGCCGCGGCGCACTGACCGCCGCGCCCCGTCGCGCGAGGCGCCGCCCTCTCGGGTCGCGGGGTGTGCGGCCTGTCGCCGAGGCGTCGTGCGGCGTCGCGCGAGGCGCCGCCCTCTCGGGTCGCGGGGTGTGCGGCTGGTCGCCGAGGCGTCGTGCGGCGTCGCGCGAGGCGCCGCCCTCTCGGGTCGCGGGG
>CAYNEK010000013.1:33863-69359 GCA_964396175.1 uncultured Polyangiaceae bacterium
TGTGCGGCTGGTCGCCGAGGCGTCGTGCGGCGTCGCGCGAGGCGCCGCTCTCTCGGCTCGCGGGGTGTGCGGTCGGGAGCGCATCTCCCTGACAGCCGCGGCGAGTCGTGGCATCCTTCCCAGCATGCGGAAGCTGATCGCGCTCGCGTCTTCGATCCCCCTCGTCGTCGCGGCTTGCGGCGGAGGCGGCGACTCGGCGTACTTCTCGCCGGGCGGCGGTGACGCCGGGGCTGCGGCCGCCGGGGCGGGCGGAGAGTCGACCGCGGGCACGGGCGGGGAGGCGGCCGCGGGGATGGGCGGCGCGGGCGGAGAGGCGACCGCGGGCACGGGCGGCGCGCTGGGCGGGAGCGCGGGCCAGGCGGGGTCCTCGGGGGCCGGTGAGGGAGGCACGTCCGGGAAGGCCGGGAAGGCCGGCTCTGGCGGTGACGCGAAGAGCTGCCCAGCCTTCCAACCCTGGGAAAAATCGGCCTGCTCCGGGCCGCTCACCTGCAACTACCCCAAAGGACCCAACTGTGAGGCCGTGTGCAGCTGCACCTCCGGGGGCTGGCTCTGCTCGGACTCGTGCGCGTCGGGCTGCCCGGGCTTCGTGACCCAAGGTTTCCAGTGTTCGGCCCCCGCGCAGGTCTGCAAGGACGTCTGCTCCAACGACTGCACCTGCTCGAACGGCAAGTGGGCTTGCTCCGGGGCCTGCGGCGGCAATGGGTGCCCCGCGTCCCCTCCGACCTGTGGGGCGCCCTGCTCGTACACCGAGATGTCGAAGACCTGCCCCTGCGTCGAGAACGGCGCGGCCAGCTCCTGCCAGTGCGCGGGCACCACGGCGCCCAAGTGGTCGTGCGCGTCCGCGGGCGCGTGCCCCCCGGCGCCTCCCGCGTGCAACTCGCCGTGCACCGTGTCGGCGACCGGCTGCTCCTGCTCGACGAGCAATTTTGGCATGAAGGGCTGCTCCTGCGCAGGTGTCGGCCCACAGAAGCTCTGGCTCTGCGACGGCGTCCCGCCACCCTGTCCAAAGGATCAACCCGATCAAGAGGCGGCCTGTCCCTCGAAGGGGCAATCGTGCGCGTACGGAAAGGTTGGATGTGTGTGCACGGGGGACGGCTGGAGCTGCGACGGCTGAGTCCCCTTGGGGCGTGCGCGAGCCATTCGTCCCATCCGACTCGCCGCCGCGTTCGTCCCCGCGCTCGTCGCCCTCGCCGGCTGCGAGCGGGCCCCTACGTCCTCGGACGAGCAGCGGGCGCCTCGCGCCGCGAGCGTGTCGGGGGCGGGGCGCGGGCGAGCGTCGCGCGCCGAAGTGTCCGAGACCCCAGGGGGCGTCGCCTCGGTCGAGTCCGCCGATCCGACGCCCCGGAGCGATCCCTCGTCGCACGGGCGGGGACCCGGGGGGGCCTCCTCGGTCGAGTCCGCCGATCCGACGCCCCGGAGCGATCCCTCGTCGCACGGGCGGGGACCCGGGGAGGGCTCCTCGGTCGAGCCCGCCGATCCGACGCCCGCGACCGACGAGGGGCCTCACCTCGCGGCCGTGGACGCGGCCGTCGGGGCCGCCCTCGATCGGGGCGAGCTCCTCGGCGCGGTGGTCCTCGCAGGGCAGGGCGATCGGCTCGTGCACCGGGGCGCTTACGGCCGTCGCGTGCCGGGCCCAGAGGAAGCGCCGCTCCGCGTGGACGATCTGTTCGATCTCGGAGATCTCACGAAGCCGCTCGCCACGGCGCTGGCCGTGATGGTGCTCGTCGACGACGGGCGCCTGTCGCCGAGCGACCTCGCCGTGCGCCACCTCCCCGAGCTCCCGTCCGGCGATCACCGGAAGATCACGCTGGAGCACCTCCTCTTGCACACCTCGGGGCTGCCGGCTGGCCTCGGGCCTGCACACGACGCCCGGCCCCCCTTCTTCGAGATCGTGAAGACCCCGCTCCTCTCCCGCCCGGGTGAGCGGTTCCTCTTCAGTGACCTTGGCTATCTGTGGCTCCAGGAGATCGTGGAGCGAGTCGCCGAGCGCCCCTTGCCCAATGTCGCGGGGCGTGTCTGGCTCCCGCTCGGGCTGCGTGCGCTCTCGTTCGCCCCGCGGCCGACGGATCCCTCGCGCTGTGTCCAGGCTCCTCCGCGCCGCGCGGAGCGCTCGCCCTGTGAGGCCCAGGATCCGGCCGTGGCCGCGGGGGGCGGCGTCGCGGGGCACGCGGGGCTCTTCTCCACCGCGGACGACGTCGCGACGCTCGCGAGGATGCTGCTCCGCCGCGGGGCGCTCGGCGTGCGCGTGCTGGGGACCGAGACGGTGAAGGAGCTGACGAAGCCGCGGCGCGCGGGGCCGCGCGCACAGCGAGCGTACGGCTGGGACGTGGACTCGGGGGCCTCGACCCACCGCGGGGATCGCTACGAGCGCGGCGGCATCGGCCACGCGAGCGTGACAGGCGCCGCAGTGTGGATCGACAGCGCGACCGAGAGCTACGTCGTGCTGCTCCCGAGCCTGCCGCCGGGCGGGACGGGCCGAGACGCGCAGAGGGCGTTCCGGGAGGTCGCGACCGCGGTCGCGGACGCCGTGTCACGGCCGCGCGCGACGCTCGGCGTCGAGGTCCTGCTCCGAGAGCGTCGTCCTCTCGTCGAGGGGAGGCGTGTGGGCCTCGTGACGCACCGGGCCGCGGTCGATGCGTCTGGCGCGACGACGATGGCGCGCTTCGCCAAGGACGACGGCATCCGTCTCACGCGGGTCTTCTCGGTGGATCCGCCGCCTGGCGAGGCGGGGGCCGTGGTGCCGGACACGATCGACCCCGCCACCGGCAAGCGTGTGGTCTGGTTGCACGGCAAGAAGCCTGCGCCGACGCGGAAGGATCTCGAAGGGCTCGATGTGCTCGTCGTGGATCTGCAGGCCGTGGGGGCGCGCTCGTTCCCGCACGAGGCGACGCTCGCACACGTGCTCCACGCCTGCGAAGCCGTGCGGCTCCCGGTCGTGGTGCTCGATCGCCCGTCTCCCGCGGGGCCGGGGCTCGAGGGGCCGCCGATCGACGACCCGGCGCCGACCGGGCTCCCCGCCATGCCCCTTCGTCACGGGATGACCCTGGGCGAGCTCGCCTCGATGGTGCGCGCAGAGCGGTTCCCGACGCTGGAACTCGCCGTCGTGCCGATGAAGGACTGGCGCCACGACGACGGGTTCGTGGGCTCGACGCGGCGCTGGGTCGCGCCGAGCCCGAGCCTCCTCACGGCGCTCGGCGCGAAGCTGTACCCCGGGCTCGCGCTCCTCGAGGCGACGCCGGTGTCGATCGGCCGCGGGACCGACGAGCCCTTCACGGTGGTCGGGGCGCCCTCGTTCGACGCCGGCGCGCTGAAGGCGGCGCTCGACGCGCTGGCGCTCCCGGGGCTCGGCGTCGAGCGGGCCGTCTTCACGCCGAAGGCGGGTCCCTTCGCGGGGCAGGCGTGCGGCGGGGTGCGGCTCTCGGTGCTCGACGAGCGCGCGCTGCGCCCTGTCCGTGTTGGGCTCGCCCTCCTCCGCGTGCTCGCCGCGTCGTACCTGAAGACGTGGTCCGCCGCGGGCGCGGCGCCGATGCTCGGTGGGGCTGCGCGGCTGTCCGAGGTGCTCTCGGCCGCGTCGCTCGAAGAGCTGGAGAGCCGCTGGCAGACGGAGCTCGACGTCTTCGCCGCGCGGCGGGCGAGCTACGCCCTTTACCCCTGAGCGTCAGGCCGGTCGAAGGGGGCGCGACGCGGGGACTCGGGGCCCGCCTTGGCTCGATCGGGGCACTCGGCGGATTCCTTTCGTGCCGGGTCCGTGGGAACCTGGCGGTCGTGACCCGGTCTTCGCCTCCCCCGCGTGACATCCTCGTCCCCCTCGTCGCGGCGCTGATCGCCGCCGAGCGACGCATCGCCATGCTCGAGCGGCGCCTCGGCGACGCGAAGTGGCTCGGCCCTGGAGAGGCGCCGAACGAGCTCGACAAGCGCGTCGCCTTCGACAGGCTCCGCGACTCGCTCGTCGCGCTGGGCGTGTCGCTTCCCCCCGGCGAGGACGATCTCGATCTCTTCTGAGCCCAAGTCCGGCCACCGGCTCCTCTCTGTGCTCGTCGCGCTCCTCGCGCTCCTCGTCGCGAGGGGCGTGGCAGCGGCTCCCGCGTGTGGGCCGGAGCTCGACGCCTTCCTCGCGCGCTGCGCCGCGGAGACGCGGGAGCCCGCCCGCGTGCGAGCGTGCTCGCCACGGGTCGTGGTCGCGGTCGGCGCGGGTGACGATCCGCTCCTCGTGGAGCTCCGAGCGCCAGGCGCCTTTCGTGACGCCGGACCTGTGGGGTTGCAGCCCGTGGGCGAATTCTCCGACTGGAGCGCGGTCCCCGAGGCCACCCGCGCGCGCCTCGACGGCCTCGAGTGGTGCCTTCGAGCTCACCCCGTCGAGCTCGATCACGGCCCTCTGGCGCGGGTCGCTTCGCCACACCACTTGCCGTGGCTGCTCTTCGCGGGCGCAGCGGTGATCGCGTGGCTCGCGCGCAGTCGGCCGCGTCGGGACCTGCTCGGCGGCCTCGTCACGTTCGTCGGGGCGCTCGGGGTCCGGGCGCTCGTCGTGGCGCCCGAGTTCTTTCATCAGAACGGCCAGGGGCCGCTCTGGGTCCAGGCGGCGGCGGCCCGCGCGGAGACCTGGCCCTATGGGCCCGGGTTCATCGAGCTGTTCGGCGTGCTCGCCAGCTCACCCGACGGGGATCTCCGCGTGTTCCACGCCGCGATGGCGCTCGGTGCGGCGGCCGTGCCCCTGGCGATCGGCGTGGCGCGCCACGCGGGGGCGGGGTGGCCCGCGGCGTTCGCCCTCGGGGCCGTCGTCGCGGTCGATCCGGTGCTCGCGCGGCTCTCGTCGTCCGAGTCGTACTGGGGCGTCATCACGGCGCTCCTCATGGGCGCGACGTGGCTCGTCGGAGAGGGGGTCCGGCGGGACAAGATCGCGCGCGCCGTCGCGTGGGCCGGCGCGGGGCTCCTCGTCGCGCAGGCCGCGCGGGTGCATCCGGCGGCGTGGGTGCCATCGTCTCTCGTCGTGCTCGCCGCGGCCTTCGTCACCTCGCCGGAGCGGGCGCGGCTCCGGCGTGTGCTCGCCGCCGCGCTCGTCGTCGGGCTCGTGGCCGCGCCCTTCGTCCTCGGGACGATGCGCTCCGTCCTCGAGGGCACGCTCGGCTCCCAATGGGCGCCGAGCGTGCCCCTCGCGACGACGCCATGGACCCGAGGTGCCGTGCTCGGGTTCGTCCTCGTCGCCTTGCTGTCGCGTGGTCATGTCGATCGTGTGCGTGCCGCGGCTGGGCTCGCGCTCGTCGTCGCGGTCCTCGACGTCACGTGCGTCGTCCGGACGGACTCGGCGGTCGTCGTCCACGCGCACGTGCGGACCTTCTTGGCCCCCATGGTCGCGGCTCTCGCGTGGGCCTCGGCGTCGCTGCCTCTCCGCGCGGGGCCGCTCGTCGCCGTGCCGCTCGCGGTGCTCGGGCTCGCGGGGCTCCGGCCCGCCCGGGCGATCCCCGCTGACGCTCGCGAGGCCGAGCTCCTCCGCCGACACCGAGCGACCTTGCCCTCGTCGTCACGCGTCTGCTTCGTCTCACGCGCGGACAGGCGCGTCACGGCGCTCCCCCTCTTCGATCCTCGAGGCCCGAGGCTCGTCGCGCTCGAGCCCGCGGCGGCGGCGGCTGCGTGCACGCACTACGTCCGCACCTCGCTGTGCTCGTCCCCCGAGGGGCGCGAGGCGTGCGCGCGCGTCGCGCGAGCCCTCACGCTCCGGCTCGTCGACGAGCTCACCCTGCCCGCGATCCCGAGCCTGCCATGGCTGCCCTACGACGTCCCCACGATCACGGTCTCGCTCCACGAGGTCGTGCCCGAGGTCCGCCGCCCCGACTGAAGGGAATTCGGGCCTCTCGGCGAGGTGTGCTACTCCCCTCCTCGCCATGCCCTCGCTCCAAGGTAAGACGCTCTTCATCACCGGCGCGAGCCGCGGCATCGGTCTCGCGGTCGCCCTCCGCGCAGCCCGCGACGGCGCGAACGTCGTCATCGCCGCGAAGACCGCCGAGCCCAACCCGAAGCTCCCCGGGACCATCTACACGGCGGCGAAGGAGATCGAGGCCGCGGGCGGCAAGGCGCTGCCGCTCGTCGTCGACATCCGCTTCGAAGACCAGGTCTACGCGGCCGTGGCGACGACGGTCGAGACCTTCGGCGGCGTCGACATCCTCGTGAACAACGCGAGCGCCATCTCGCTCACGGGCACCGTGGACACCCCGATGAAGCGCTACGATCTCATGCACCAGATCAACACGCGCGGGACCTTTCTCTGCTCGCAGGCGTGCATCCCTCACCTCGCGAAGGCGAAGAACCCCCACATCCTCAACATGTCCCCGCCGCTCAACATGGAGGAGCGCTGGTTCGCCCCGCACGTCGCCTACACGATGGCGAAGTTCGGCATGAGCATGTGCGTGCTCGGGATGGCGGGGGAGCTGCGCGGACAAGGGATCGCCGTGAACGCGCTCTGGCCCCGGACGACCATCGCCACCGCCGCGGTGAACAACCTCCTCGGGGGCGACGCGCTCATGAAGGCGAGCCGCAAGCCGGACATCATGGCGGACGCCGCGCACGCCATCCTGACGAAGCCGAGCCGCGAGTTCACGGGGAGGTTCTGCGTGGACGAGGACGTCTTGCGCGCCGACGGCGTGACCGACTTCGATCGGTACAGGATGTCGCCGGACGTCGAGCCGGTGCCGGACTTCTTCCTGTGAGCGCGCGGCGGCTCTCGCTCCTCGGTCTCGCGGCCGCGACCTCCGCGCTGTGCCTCGTGCCCGAGGCCGAGGCGGACGCGGCCGGGACGTGCAAGCCGCAGCGGCCCCAGCCGTTCTTGGTGCGCGGCACCTACCACAAGAAGGGGCTCATCGACCCGGTGCGCCACGCGAAGTCCATCGAGTTTCGCACCAAGACGTACGGCAAGGTGGAGGGCTTCGGCCTCCCGTCGTGGAACAGCGAGGAGCCGAGCGGCGCCTCGACGAAGACCTCCTTCATGGGCAAGGGCGTCTCGCTCCACAAGAAGGTGGTCCCGCACCTCGCCTGCGTCGAGAAGGAGATCAAGACGCGGTGCAAGCAGCCGTACGAGGTGACGGCGCTCTCGGGCTTCCGCGATCGCAACACGTACCGCGGGGGCGAGGTGACCAACCACCTCTTCGGCATCGCCCTCGACATCGATCCGCAGAAGAACCCCTGCTGCCACTGCGTCGAGCCCTGGAGCGAGGACCCCCTCTGCAAGAAGGAGGTGAAGACCCCGTACGAGCGCGCCGCGATGCCGCGCTGCTGGATCGACACCTTCGAGAAGCACGGCTTCTATTGGCTCGGCCACGACGATCTCGAGGACACGATGCACTTCGAGTTCCTCGGCAAGCCCTCCCAGAAGTGACCTTGGCGACGATGTGAGCGATCGCTCGCATTCGTCCAGCCGCGCAGCGCCGGCGGGACGCGCCGCCGGGCTCAGCGCGAGGAGGCCGAGGCGGCGGGGGATCCCTTCGCGTCCTTGGGCGCCGGGTCGGCGTGTGGCAGCGAGGGCAGCGTCGGATCGTCCGAGATCGGGTAGCGCAGCGCGAGGGGGGCGCCCCCCCGCTGGCCGTCGAGCGAGAGATCGCGGGCGAACGCGAGCGCCTGGAAGGCGTCGTAGAAGTCGAGGGGCGTCTCGATCTTCCGGCCGTTCAGCCGCGAGATGACGTCACCGGGCCTCACGTCTCCGCCCGCGAGCCCGGCGTCGCGGATGGCGACGACGCGCCAGCCGAGGAAGCGCCCGCCGCGATCGGTCATGGCCTCGACGTCGATCACCTCGAGCAGCGCGGGCACCCCCCTGCCGAGCACCTCGAGCACGTCCTCGCGCCGCAGGGTCCCGGGCGGTACGGCGCGCTTCGGCCTCGGGGCCTCGGCGCTCTCGGTGGCGGCCGGCGCCTCGACGGTGGGCGTGTCCGCGCGCGCTGCCGGTGGCGGCTGAGACGAGGCGCAGCCCACGACCGACGAGGTGAGTCCGAGGGCGACGACGAGGGCGAAGCGCGGGCCGGTCATGCTCGCCTCGCCCTTTCGCGCCAGGGGAGCTCCTGGGCCAAGAAACCCGAGCAAGGGAGGGCTCGAGCGCGCGGCGGATGGGTCGAGGCGCGGCGCTCGTCGGTCGCGTCGTCGCGTCGTCGCGTCGTCGTCGGCTGGCCGCGCGCGGACGGGCTGGCACTATTCCGTTGCATCGCCCCACGAGTGGTCGAAGACTCGCTCTCGATGCCGCCAGGCTCGAGGACACGGTCCACCGCGACGCGTGTGGATGACGCGCCGCCGCGCGACGGGCGGCGTGGCTTTGGGGTCTTCGTGGTGCTCGCAGGCGACGAGGCGGGGCGCGTCATCCGTGCGGACGAGCCCATGTATGTCACCTTGGGGCGCGGGGAGGACTGCGTCGCGACCTTCGACGCGCCGGGCGTCTCGCGCATCCACGCGGGGTGCGTGTTCGCGGCGGGCGCGTACCTCTTCTCGGACAAGGGCTCGACCAACGGCACGTACGTCAACGGCAAGCGGATCGAGGCCGCGATCGCGCTCACGGACGGCGACATCCTCTCGCTCGGCAAGCACCTCCAGCTGAGGTTCTCCCTCGTCGACGACGCGACGCGCACCTCGCTCGAGGCGCTCCACGCGAGGAAGCGCGCGGGCACGCAGACGCAGGGCGAGCTCGAGGCGGACCTCGAGGACGCGAGCGCCTTCCAGACGAAGCTCCTCGCCATCCCATCGTCGATCGAGAACGTGACCGTCGACGCGCTCTATCAGCCCTTCGAGCGCGTGGGCGGCGACGTGTTCCAGGTGCACGCGCTCGGCGGCGATCGGGTGAGGGTGTTCATCGCGGACGCGGTAGGACACGGGGTGCAGGCGGCGCTCGTGACGATGCTCCTCGTCAGCGAGTACGAGGCGTCGAAGCGGCTCGCGTCGCCGGTCGAGGCGCTCGCGGCGATGTCGCGCGGGATCGCCACGAAGTACGAGGGAACCTTCGTGCAGTTCACCGGGCAGTGCTTCGATCTGTACCTCGCGACCGGGGCGCTCCGTGTCGCCTCGGCGGCGCACCCGCCGCCGCTCATCGTGGCGCCTGGGGCGGTGCGGACGCTCTCGACGGGGGGGCAATTCCTCGGGCTCTTCCCCGAGGTGGAGCTCCACGAGACGGTGACCGAGCTCGCGTCGGGCGAGTGGGTCGTCGCGCACACCGACGGCGTGACGGACGTCGAGACGCGCGAGGGGCGCATGCTCGGCGACGAGGGCCACGCGGAGGTGCTCGCCCGCGCCGCGAGCGCCGATCGGAGCCCGAGCGAGGCGATGAAGGCCGCGTTCGCGACCTACTCCGTGCGCCGCGACGACATCACGCAGGTGGCGCTCCGCTGGGTCGCCCCTTGACCTCGCGGCTCGCGCGGCGGTGACGGCGGCGTGTCTTCAGCCGCCGCCTGGGCGGCGTGGAGGCACGAGCGTCGAACGCGCGGCGGTGACGGCGACGTTCCCGCGGGCCGAGGCGCGGTGTACGCGGGGCGAGCCGTGAGACAGTACCTCGACACGCTCCGCCACGTCCTCGAGCACGGGAAGCCGCGGGACGACCGCACCGGCACCGGCACGCTCGGTGTCTTCGGGCACCAGCTCCGCTTCGATCTCCGCGAGGGCTTCCCCCTCCTCACCACCAAGAAGCTCCACGTCCGCTCGATCGTCCACGAGCTGCTCTGGTTCTTGCGCGGAGAGACGCGGGTCGACAGCCTGCGGGCGGCGGGTGTCACGATCTGGGACGAGTGGGCGACGCCCGAGCAGACCGCGCGCTTCGGGCGCGAGGCCGGCGATCTCGGCCCGGTGTACGGGCACCAGTGGCGCAACTTCGGCGCGACCCGGCGTGAGGACGGCAGCTACGCCAAGGACGGCGTCGATCAGCTCGCCCGGCTCCTCCGCGAGCTGCGTGAGCGGCCCTCGTCCCGTCGCCACCTCGTGACGGGGTGGAACCCGCGGGAGGCCGACGAGGTCGCGCTTCCGCCTTGCCACACGCTCTTCCAGTTCCATGTCCAGGACGGCGAGCTGTCGTGCCAGCTCTACCAGCGCAGCGCCGATCTGTTCCTCGGCGTGCCGTTCAACGTCGCGAGCTACGCGCTCCTCACGCACATGGTGGCGCGCGCGACCGGGCTCCGGGCGGCCGAGTTCATCCACACCTTCGGCGATCTGCACCTCTACCAGAACCACCTCGATCAGGCGCGGCTCCAGCTGACCCGCGCGCCGCGGCCGCTCCCCGCGCTGCGGCTCGCCGAGGGCGCGCGCGATCTGTTCGCCTTCCGCTACGAGGACGTCACGATCGAGGGCTACGATCCGCACCCCGCGATCAAGGCGGAGGTGAGCGTATGAAGGCGCTCCGCATGATCCTCGCCCTGTCGAAGAACGACGCGCTCGGCAAGGGCGGGGCGCTCCCGTGGCGGTACCCCGAGGATCTCCGGTACTTCCGCGAGATGACCCGTGGGCACGCGGTCATCATGGGGCGGCGCACCTGGGACGAGGTCGGGAAGCCCCTGCCCGGACGGACCAACGTGGTCCTCACGACGAGCCCCGCGTTCGCCCCCGAGGGCGCGATCGTCGCGCGCTCGCTCGAGGAGGCGATCCTCCGCGCCCGTGAGGTCGATCCAGAGCCCCTCGTGATCGGCGGCGCGAAGGTCTTCGAGCTGGCGCTGCCCTTCGTCACGGAGATCCTCCTCACGCGGATCGATCGCGAGGTCGATGCCGACACCTTCTACCCGCTGTCGCTCGATGGCTTCGAGCTCGTCGACTCGCGCCGGGGCGAGACGCCCGAGCTCACCTTCTCGCGCTGGCGCCGGAAGACGCACACAGCATGATCGTCGACTCGCGGCGGGGCGAGACGCCCGAGCTCACCTTCTCGCGCTGGCGCCGGAAGACGCACGCAGCATGATCTATGGAATATCCATATAGTCGAGCGTGCCGCGCGCGCGTCGCGGTGGGGCTACGCGTCGGGCGTGCGGCTAGAGGCGCGGATCGCGGCGCAGGTGGGCGAGGAGCCCCGTGGCCGCGCGCTCGCTGAGATCGAGCACCAGCTCGAAGCCCTGGTCTCCGCCGTAGTAGGGATCGGGCACGCTCGCGCCCGGGGAGCTCGCGGGATCGAACGCGAGCAGGAGCCGGATCTTCGCGCGGTCGTCGTCGGTCGTCGCGAGGCGCGTGAGCGCCCGCTCGTTGTCGTCGTCGAGGGCGAGCACGAGATCGAACCGCGCGAAGTCGGCGGCTCGAAAGCGCCGGGCGCGCCGATCGAGCACGTACCCTCGCTTCGCGGCGTGGGCGCGGCTCCGCGGATCGGCGGGCTCGCCCTCGTGGTGACCCGCCGTCCCGGCGCTCTCGACGTGGATCTGGTCCGTGAGCCCCGCCTCGTCGACCAGCCTGCGGAAGACGCCCTCCACGGTCGGCGAGCGGCAGATGTTCCCGAGGCACGCGAAGCAGACGCGGATCACGGGCAGACCCTACCGCGGAACGGTCGCTCGATCGGCGAGATCGCTCTCGGTCCCTGGGCGCCCCCGTCGGCGCTCGTGGGTGATGGATCGAGGCGCGCGGCGCGGGCCTCAGAGCGGAGCACGCGGGCTCGCGCGGTCGGTGAGCGTCGAGGCGAGGCGAGGCGAGGCGCGGATGCGGTCGACGAGGCGCGTCGCTCGATGCGTCGCGCGCACCTCGGAGCTCCGTCCGGATCCGACGATCGATGCCTTCGGGGCTCCGACTCCCGATGACGACGTCACGCGCACCTCGGAGCCCCGTCCCGGTCCGAAGGGGCGCGCCGGGGCGCTCTCGTGGGTCCATCGCGGGGGCGGTTCGGGTAGCCTCGGCGCGTGGCCAGCGCTCGCGCCCTCGTCGTCACGCTCGGCTCTCCCGACGAGGCCGCCGCCCTCGCGGCCGAGCGCGCCCTCCTCGCGCGGGGCGGTGAGATCGTGCCGGCGCTCCTCGACGCGCTCCCCGGCTCCGTCCGGCCGCAGCGGGGGCGCATCGCGAGGATCCTCGCGAGGCTCGGCGACGCGCGCGCCCGGAGCGCCGCGCTCGCGCTCGTCGAGGACGCCGATCCGGTGGCGTCGAGGTTCGCCCTCCGGCTCCTCGGCGCGCTGGGGGGTGACGAGGCCGAGGAGGCGCTCCTCGCGCGTGTGCCCCGAGAGGCCCGCGTGGCGCACCGCCGCACGCTCGCCGAGGCGCTGGTCGCGCTGGGGACGGAGCGCGCGCGTGAGGCCGTGCTGGCGCTCTCGGGCGCGGATCCAGAGATCGACAAGGCGAAGCTCCACGCCGCGCGCGACGGGCTCCGCCTCGAGGAGACGACCCTCGCCGCGGACGTGCCGCTCCCGCGCGGCGCCGAGCTCGTCCTCCGCACCCGTGAGGGGCTCGAGGGGCTCATCGCCGCGAAGGTGGACGGCGAGGCGGTCGCGGCGGGGATCGTCCTCGCGCGTTGGGGGGAGGTGCCGCTCTCGCGCGCGCTCGAGGTGCGGACCTGGATCACGATCGGGGTGAGGCTCGGGCCGGTACCTCGGCGCGGCGCGCTCGAGCGGGACGTGGCGTCGCTGCTGACCTCGTCCCGCGCGCTCGAGGTGCTCACGTCCCTCACGCGCGGCCCCGTCCGCTACCGCGTGCAGGTGGAAGGCGCGGCGCGGCTCGACTTCGACGCGCTCGACGCCGCCGTGCGCGCGCGCGCGCCGCATCTCGTCAACGACGCGCGGGAGGCGCCCTGGGAGCTCGTGGTCGACGTGGGGGAGCGCACGCTCCGGGGAGAGCTCCGGCCGAAGGCGCTCCAAGACGATCGCTTCGCGTACCGAGGGCGCGACGTGCCGGCGTCGTCGCACCCCGTCATCGCGGCCGCGCTCGCCGAGCTCGGCGGCGTGCGGCCGGACGACATCGTGTGGGATCCATTCTGCGGCTCTGCGCTCGAGCTCGCCGAGCGGCACCTGCTCGGCCCGTCGCTCCGGCTCGTCGGCACGGACGTCGACGAGCGCGCCCTCGACGCCGCGCGGGTGAACCTCCGCCGCGTGGGCGCGCGCGATCCGGTGCTCTTTCGCGCCGACGCGCGCGCGCACGCGGTCCCAGGCGCGACGCTCGTCCTCACGAACCCGCCGATGGGGCGCCGAGTGGGCGATCGCGCGCGGCTCGGCGCGCTCCTCGACGACACGCTGCGCAACGTGCGCGAGAACCTCGTCCCGGGCGGCCGCATGGTGTGGATCTCGCCGATGGCTGGGACGGCGCGCGTCGCGGAGCGCCTCGGCCTCCGCGTCGGGCGTCGTCACCCGGTCGACATGGGCGGATTCCATGCGGAGCTCCAGGTCTTCACGCGCTGATCCTACGCACCGCGGCGTCGAGCGAGGCCCGACGCGCGGCGCGTGCGGAGAGGCCGTGCGCTGCCGTCGCGCCGTCGGATCGGCGCGCGACGAGGGTGGGGGGGCCGCGGGTCGCCGCGTCGAGGCGCCGTCGAGGGGCGGCGAGGGTGGGGGGGCCGTGGGTCGCCGCGTCGAGGCGCCGTCGAGGGGCGACGAGGGCGTGGGGGCCGTGGGTCGCCGCGTCGAGGCGCCGTCGAGGGGCGACGAGACGCCGGTGACCGCGCGATCGAGCGTCTCCTCGCCCGAGGAGGAGCCGCCGTCCGCTGAGCCGTGGCGAGCGATCTTCGTCCAGGTGGGTGTGCAGACGAGAGCGCTCGTGCTCGTCCTCCTCGTGGCGCCGCTCGGGTGTGAGCGCCCCGCTGACGCGACCGTCGCCTCGCCATCCCGATCCACGCCCGCCGCCGCGAGCGCGCCGCCTCGTGAGCCCACGTGCGGCGAGCGGCTCGCCGCCGCCTCCGGCACGACGCCCGCCGTCTTCGTCGATCCGAAGCTCCGCGCCGAGGTCTTCGGTCGCGCTCGGGGGGAGCCTGTCGTCTTCGAGCGGTTGCCCGAGGGGACGGCCGGCACGCTCGCCGAGAAGCGCCGCAAGGCGAGGACGCGCGCCGAGCTCCGCGCCCTCGTGCTCTCCGAGGGGTACCTCGCGTCGTTCCGCCCCGACGACGCGCTCGCGCTGGCGACGCGCCTCACGCTCTCCGATCTCTTCGACGAGCCCAGGATCTTCCTGCAGCGTGGGGAGCGAGAGGTCGCGCTCGTTCGTCGCGAGGTGCGGGGGGGGCACCGCTACGAGCGCGAGGGAGGCGGTCGCGCCGAGCTCCTCCTCTTCGATCGGATCGGCGTCGAGCCACTCGCGCGACCGCTCCACGTCGATCTCTCCGCGGCCGCGATCCGTGAGGGCCTCTCCGTGCTGTCGAACGTGGGGATCGCGCCCTCCTTCGTCACCGCGGACCTCGCGGGCGGAGGTCGCGCGCTCTTCTGGCGCGAGGGCGCGAAGCTCACGCTCGCGTGCGTGGACGGCCCCGATGGCGACCGCGCGGCGCGCCAGGCGAGGCTCGCGCGGATCGAGCGGCTGCGCGAGGCCGTCGAGGCGCAGATCGACGAGGCGCACCCCTTCGATCGCCCGCGCGGCGAGAAGACCGCCGAGAAGGACGGGCAGCTCCGCCCGCTGTGGAACGCCGCGTACGCGCGCGGCGCGACGTCCTTCGTCGGCGAAGGGGGCGTCTACCCCGTGTTCGACGCGGAGGGGCGCCCCGCGCCGCCCGAGGTGTGCGTCGAGTTCATCGTGGACAGCCTCGAGCGCGCGAGCGGCACCTGGTACCGCGCCGACCGCCGTGAGCGCACGCGAGGGACGCTCGACTTCGACGGGCACGGGCTCAAGAACCGCCGGGGTGTCCTCGCGTTCGAGGCGTGGGCGTCCTCGTCGGGGCTCTACGAGTCGCGCCGGTACACGGTGGCCGAGCGCGTGCCCTTCGGGCTGCGGTCGCGCTTCTTCGAGGGGCTCCTCGATCGGCGGGACGTCGAGCCGGGAGACGTGGTCGCGATCCAGGGCGAGAAGCGCGACGGGCTCATCCATCAGCACGCGATCCTGGTGCTCCGCACCGATCCGCTCTCGGGCTTCCCCTTCGATCTCGCCGACCAGATGAAGCAGCCGCGCCGCCGCACCTGGGAGGGGATCATGGCTGAGGCCCCGAGGCGCTCGTTGCTCTACCGGCTCCGGCCCGGCCTCGCCGCGCTCCCCTGACGCCCGTCGCAGAGCCACGGGGCGCGGTCGCGCTCGCGCGCCTCGGGACGCGGCGCGGCCCGGCCTCCTCGGCGGACGACGCGTCGCCGGAGGTCCGGCCGGTGTGCCGCCGTCGGGCGCAAGAATCCGCTTCTCCCGCGCGGTGGGGGCCGCTACGAGGCGAGGCGCCATGCGAGCCTCCGTCATCGTCTTCCCGGGGTCGAACGCCGACGCCGAGATGATCCGCACCCTCGGCACGGTCCTCGGCTTCCCGACGGAGGTCGTCTGGCACAAGGAGTCCCGCCTCCCCGAGACCGATCTCGTCGTGCTCCCGGGGGGCTTCTCGTACGGCGACTACCTCCGCTGCGGCGCGATCGCGAAGGCGAGCCCCATCATCCCCGCGGTCCGCGCCCACGCCGAGCGCGGCGGCCTCGTCCTCGGCGTCTGCAACGGCTTCCAGATCCTGACCGAGCTCGGCCTGCTCCCTGGCGCCCTCACGCGGAACGCCCACCTCCGCTTCGAGTGCCGCGACGTGTTCGTCTCCCCCGTCCACGAGGGGCCCTTCACGACGGGGCTCCCGCGCGTCCTCCGCCTCCCGATCGCGCACGCCGAGGGCCGCTACCAGATCGATCCCGAGGGGCTCCGCAGGCTCGAGGGCGAGGGCCGGGTCGCGCTCCGTTACGTCGCAGAGGACGGCGCGCCCGGCGGCAACCCCAACGGCGCCGTCGCCGACATCGCCGGTGTCTATGGAGGCATGACAAACAATGTCATGGGCCTCATGCCCCACCCGGAGCGTCAGAGCGAGCCCCTGCACGGCGGGACCGACGGGCGGCTCCTCTTCGAGGCGGCGGCGCGGGCGCTCGCGGGGAGGCGGGCGGCGTGAGCGAGGAGCACTCGACGCTCGGCCCCGGCGCGAAGGACGGCCTCGCCCCGGCGCTCGGGCTGCCGAAGGGCAAGCCTGGCCCGGCGCCGCACGAGCGCTGCCCGCACTGCGGCACCGTCGCCGTCCTCGAGAAGTCGAGCTCGCTCCGGTGGGTCTGCGGTGTCTGCGGCAAGGCGCGCGCGCCCATCGACGACGCGGCGATCGAGCGCCGCTTCGAGGAGACGGAGCCGCTCGCCGAGGCGACGCGGCTGCGCAACGCGTCGCGCACCTGGCTCGCGATGTCGTGGGCGGGCTTCGTGTTCGGGGCGCTCTCGCTGTTCTTCGTGTCGCTCGCGACGTGGGCCGCGAAGCCCTCGCTCGTCCCGGCGGTCGTCGCGTACGTCGTGGCGCTCCTGCCGGTCCTCCTCGGTCTCTACGCGAGGCGCACCGGGGCCGAGCGAGGGCGGGCGGTGCCGGCGCAGCTCGAGCAGGGCTTCGCGGCCGCCGCGCACGACGTCGTCCGCGCGAAGGGGAAGGGCACGGCCGCCGAGATCGCCAAGGTGATGCGGCTCGACGAGGCCTACGCCGATCGGCTGCTCGCGCGCCTCTCGGTCGAGAAGGATCTCCGCACGCGCGTCTCGGACGAGGACGCGCAGCTCACCTTCGACGCCTCCGACGAGAGGGTCCGCGTGCGCGGGGGCGACGACGAGGCCGAGCTCGCCGCGGCCGAGGACGACGAGGCCGCGCGCGCGAAGGCCACCCGGTGACCGGCGGCGCCCCGCCCAGGCGTCAGCGAGACGCGCCCCGACGAGAGCGGCGCGCGCTCACGCACGTGGGCGGTGAGGTCCATGGGCGCGGCGACGAGGCCGCGCTCCGCGCGATGACGGCGGCGCTCCAGGTCGCGTCCGACGAGGACGTCCTCCGCGCGCACGTGCACGGCTTCCACAGCTATCCGGCGCGGATGCACCCCGAGACGGCAGCGCGGCTCGTCCGCGCGTTCTCCGCGCCCGGCGCGACCGTCCTCGATCCCTTCTGCGGCTCGGGCACGGTGCTCGTCGAGGCGCGCCTCGCGGGCCGGATCGCCGTCGGATCCGATCTGTCGCCGCTCGCGGCGCGGCTCGCCGCGCTGAAGGTCGAGGGCCGAGACAAGGTCGGTCGGGACGCGCTCCGCCGCGCCGTCTCGCGCGTGGTCGAGGCGTCGGAGGAGCGGACACGGCTCCGGACGGGCGCGTCACGGCGGTACGAGCACGAGGACGTCGCGGCCTTCGCGCCGCACGTGCTCCTCGAGCTCGATGGACTCTCGCAGGCGATCGACGCCGAGGAGGACGGGCTGCGCGGCGCGCTCGGGCTCGTCCTGTCGTCCATCCTGACGAAGCTCGAGCGCCGCTCGGGCGACAGCGTGCGCGATCGCGTCGACAAGCGGGTGCCACGGCGCTTCGCGACGGCGATGTTCCAGCGGCGCGCGGAGGAGCTCTTGCGCCAGCTCGCGAGGTACGAGGCGCTCCTGCCCGACGGCGTCCCGAGGCCGCGGGTCACGCTGGCCGACGCGCGTCGTCTCGCCCACGTCGAGGACGGCTCGGTCGATCTCGTGGTGACCTCGCCGCCGTACCCGGGGACGTACGATTACCTCGAGCACCACGCGACGCGCATGCGCTGGCTCGGGCTCTCGACCGAGGCGCTCTCGACGGGAGAGCTCGGCTCGCGCCGCGCGGCGAAGGCCGCCCCCGAGCGCGCCGAGGCGGCGTGGATCGAGGGGTTCTCGGCGGTGCTCGAGGAGCTCGGGCGCGTGCTCCGCGCGGACGGGCGGGCGCTGGTGCTCATCGGCGATTCGACGGTGGGTGGGGTCGCGCTGCGCAACGACGTGACGACGGAGCGCGCCGCCGAGCGTGCGGGGCTCCGGGCCGTCGCGGTCGCCTCGCAGGCGCGTCCGCACTTCCACGCGCCGTCGTCCCGGGCCTTCTCGGCCTCGCCGCGGAGGGAGCACCTCGTGCTCCTCGCATCCGCCGAGCCCTCGCCTGCGAAGCGACGCCGGCTCGTCCCCGCCCGGTAGCGCGCGCCGCCTCGGGTCGCCCGGAGCGCACGTTCATGCGTTCGTGCGCATGGAGACATGGACCTCCAAGGGGGCCAGGAGCGGCGCGGCGGCGTGCGCGGGGTGGCGCGGCGGGGTGGCGCGGCGGCGTGCGCGGGGTGGCGCGGCGGCGTGCGCGGGGTGGCGCGGCGGCGTGCGCGGGGTGGCGCGGCGGATCGGCTCGGCCCGCGCGGCTTCGCCCGGGGATCGCGCTCAGAACGGGAGGTCGTCGTCCGAGCCGCCGGAGTAGCCGTAGTCGTCGGCGGGGCCTGCGTCGCGACCCGCCGGCGGAGCGGCCTGCTCGCGCGGCGGGCCGCCACGATCGCCGCGATCGCCCCGGTAGCCGCCGCCTCCCTGGTCGCGCGGCGCGTACGAGCCCGCCGACTCCTCCCCGCCTCGGCCGCTGTCCGCGAAGAGCACGTTCTGCGCGACGATCTCCGTCGAGTACTTCTTCTGACCGTCCTTGTCTTCGTAGCTCGAGGTGCGGAGCGAGCCCTCGACGAAGAGCCGCGTGCCCTTGCGGAGGAACCGGTGGAGCGCCTCGCCGCGCTTGCCCCACACGACGATCCGGTGCCACTCGGTGCGCTCCTGCCAGGCGTTGTTCTGGTCCTTGTACTTCTCGCTGGTCGCGAGCCGGAACTTCAGCACGGCGGTCCCTCCTGCCGTCGTGCGGAGCTCGGGGTCCGAGCCGAGGTTGCCGAGGAGGAGCACGCGATTGAGGCCTTCCGCCATGCCACCCTCGCTACGGCCCGCGCGCCGCCGCGTCAACGCCGAACCCGCGGCGATCGCGCGTGCCTTGCGGCCGCTCCTCGCGCTAAGCTATCGGCCTCGGCATGACGAAGGTCGGCATCGCGAACGTGGTCTACGCCAAGGTCGGGGGCTTCTCCAAGAAGGAGGCCGTCGAGCTCGTGGACCTGCTCTTCGACGCGATGAAGGAGTCGCTCGGCCGCGGCGACAAGGTCAAGCTCTCCGGCTTCGGCAGCTTCGTGCTCCGCGACAAGCGCTCGCGGAAGGGGCGGAACCCGCAGACCGGCGAGTCGCTCTACCTCGCCCCGCGCCGCGTCCTGGCCTTCAAGCCGAGCCCCATGCTCCGCGAGCTCCTGAACCGCTCGGAGCCGCCGAAGGGCGCGCCCCCCTCCGAGACGCTCTGATGGCCAAGCCGCGCGGCTCAGCGCCTCCGCCGACGGGTGGGGGGAAGCTCACGAGGATGTGGTACCGCATCGGTGAGGCGTCCGAGATCGTCGGCGAGGAGCCGCACGTCCTGCGGTATTGGGAGACGGAGTTTCGGGCGCTCCGCCCGCAGAAGTCGAGCAAGGGGCAGCGGGTGTACTCGCGCCGCGACATCGAGACGGCCCTCCAGATCAAGGCGCTCCTGCGCGAGCAGCGCTTCTCCATCGAGGGCGCGAAGAAGCGGCTCCGGCAGGGTGGGCCGTCGGGCGCGGGCGAGGCCGTGACCTCGGTCGCGCCCGCGCGCCACCGCGAGGCGCTCGTCGAGCTGCGGGCCGTGATCTCTGCGCTCCTCGAGGAGCTCGAGCGCGATCGATGATGCGCGCACGGCTGGCCGCCGCGGCGGTCCTCGTCGCCACCTCGGGCGTGGCCTGGGCGGAGCCTCCTCGCGCGGAGGCGCTCGCGGTGGGGGGGGTGACGGTCGGCTTCTCGGTGCCGGCGGCCGCGACCGCCGTGCCTTCCGATGCGCTCCCGCGGCTCGAGAAGGAGCTCGCCTCGGTCCCCGGCGCGAAGATCTCGGCGCAGAGGGGCTTCGCGAGATCGGGCGATCACGGCGAGTCGATGCTCGTCACCTGCATCTCGGCGCCCGCGGACGATTGGACGCCCGAGTTCGAGCCCACCCTCTTCGACAAGGTCGGCGACGCGATGAAGTCGGAGCTGTCGAAGCGGGCGAGGTGGGACAGCTTCGTGGTGAGCCCGGCGGTCGGGGATGGACTCGTGCAGTATGCGCCGGTCGGGGGAGAGGGCAGCCGCGAGACGGCGGCGGCGGGCGAGCGCGCCTACGCCGACGGCCGCGTCGCGCTCGCGTTCTACGAGGACGGAGGACCGAAGGCGCTCGTCTGCGTCGCGCTCTGCGAGGAGACCGCGCAGGCCGCCGCCCGCGCCTGTCCACCGCTCGGCAAGAGCCTCCGCCTGTCCGGGGCCATCGTCCAGCCTCCCCAGCCAAGCGTCGCTGCCCGCACCCTCGCCGCGGTGGCGCGCCGACCGCTCTCCGGGGTCGGCGTCCTCGTGGGGCTCGCCCTGATGGCGATCGGCGTGGTCGTCCTCGCGCGCAAGCCCTCCTGAGCCGCGCGGGGCTCGGCGCGCGCACGCGCACGCCCCCTCGCGTCGAGGGCCCGTCTCCACGCCCGATGGTGCTCCGCGCCTCGCGCGCCCGCAGCCCGCTCGAAGACTCGGACGAGCAGGCTCGATGGCGGCGCACGAGCCGCGGGGCCACGACCGCGAGAGCTGGGGCTCGCGCAAGAGGGGGGACCTGGGCGCAGAGGGGGCGCACGTGGCGAGGTCGTGACCGCTCCCCTCCGCGCACGGCGCAGGCCCAGGCTTCGAGCTCTCGCCGCTCCCCCTCGTCACGCCCCCCTTCGACGAGGCTCCGGGAGCCCTTGCGGGAAGTGAAAATGAAAGCTACGTTCACTCAACGATGTACGTCTGCTTGTGCCACGGGGTCTCTGCCCGCGTCGTCCGCGCCGCCATCGAGGACGGCGCGCTCACCGTCGACGCCGTCGGGCGCGCGTGCGGCGCGGGCACCGGGTGCGGGAGCTGTCGAGACACGGTCCGCGAGATGATCGAGGAGCACCACACCGAGCGGTCCCGGCGCCGCCTCGTGCCCCTCTTGGCGTCCCGGGCGTGAGCGCTCGCCCGAGCGGGCTCCGCGGCGATCGCATCGCCCGCGCGGCGACGCGCTCGCTCTCGGCAGGGTCGCGCGCGCTCCTCGCGCTTTTCGCGCGACCCTGCGTCGCGACCCGCGTAAGAAGCATGGCATGAAGGGCGACAAGAAGGTCCTCGAGCTGCTGAACGACGTCCTCACCGCCGAGCTCACGGCGATCAACCAGTACTTCTGCCACGCGAAGATGCTGGAGAACTGGGGCTACCTTGGCCTCGCCGCCCACGCGCGCAAGGAGAGCATCGACGAGATGCGCCACGCCGACGAGCTCATCGGGCGCATCCTCTTCTTGGACGGCGTGCCCAACCTGCAGCGCCTCTCGAAGCTCCACGTCGGCGAGACGGTCAAGGAGCAGTTCGAGGCCGATCTCGCGATGGAATACGACGCCGTCCGGCGCTTCAACGCGGGCATGAAGGCCTGCCGAGACGCGGGCGACAACGCCTCCGAGGATCTGCTCCGCAAGATGCTCGTCTCCGAGGAGGGCCACGTCGACTGGATCGAGACGCAGCTCTCGCTCATCGAGCAGCTCGGCGAGCAGAACTACCTCGCGCAGCAGCTCAAGTAGGGCGAAGAGCCGTGGACGACGAGGCGCTGACCCGCGAGGCGCTGCGCATCAACGAGCGCTTCAACCTCGAGATCATCGAGGCGATCGACGTGTGTCCGTACGCTCGGCCCGCGCGCGGCGCCGGGACGAGCGAGCGCTTCGTCGTCACCTCCGGCGAGCCGCTCGAGCGCCTCGTCGCGATCGCGGCCGAGCTCGCGCCGCGCTCGTCGATCGAGGTGGCCCAGGTCATCTTCCCGCGCCTCACGAAGTCGCTTGACGCGACGGCCGTCCAGGAGTTGGGAAGACAGTTCGCCGCGAGGAGCGGCAGGACCCCGGTCTTCGTGCACGCCGCCTTCCACCCAGAGCTCGCGTACAGCGACAAGACGCCGTCGCAGATGGTGCCGTTCTTCCGTCGCGCTCCCGACGCGATGATCCAGCTCATCCGCCACGAGGTGCTCGAGCGCATCCACGCCTCGAAGCCCCGGGGGACGCAGTTCCTCTCCGGCTCGGCGGGCGAGATCGCGAAGCTCCTCGAGAAGCGCCCCGAGTCGGTGACCGACCGCATCACGAGGGAGAACCACGAGCGCGCGATGGCGGGGGCGCGCGCCCGGATCGAGGCCGTCTTCGCGGACATCCTCCGCGATCGTGACGCGGCGTACGCGCCGCACCTCTTACGCATGGCCCGCGTCATCGATCTGCCCCAGCGGGGCACGCTCCTCGTCGGCACCGATCTCCAGGGCAACCTGGGCGACTACCTCCGCCTCGAGGCCATCTTCCTCGAGCATCGGGCCGAGCGTCCAGACACCTTCCTCGTCCTCACGGGCGATCTCGTCCACGGGCCCGAGCTCGCGCCCGACGAGTGGCCCGAGCAGCTCGGCAGCTTCTACCACGGCGCGTCCGCGGCGGTCCTCGAGCGCGCCCAGCGGCTCGAGGCCGAGCACGAGGGCCACGTCTTCTTCCTCATGGGCAACCACGAGCACGCGCACGTCGGCGGCCCCGTGGTCGGGAAGTTCTTCCTGGACGAGGCTCGGCGGCTCGAGGACATCATGGGTCCCGAGCGGTCGGCGGCGGTGCGCGCGTGGATCGCGAGCTGGCCGCTCGTCGCCGTCGCGCCCGCGGCGCGGCTCGCGCTGCTCCACGCCGCGCCGCACGCGCCCATCCAGAGCCGAGGCGACATCGAGGCCGTCGAGCTCTCGAGCCTGGACGGGCTCCAGCCTCTCGACGTGTGCTCGCGGAGCGTGCTCGGCTCGATCCTGTGGGCCCGGACGACGAGCGAGGATCGTGCGCGCGCCTTCTTGCGTGCGCTCTCGCCGGAGCTCCGCGTCGCGGTGTACGGGCACGACGTCGTGCGTGAGGGCTTCGCGACCGACGACTCCCACCGCCTGCGCATCTCGACGAGCTTCGGGTGCCACGACGGCGACAAGCTCTACCTCGAGTGGGAGCTCGCCGAGCCCGCGCAGAGCTCGCAGGACCTGGCGCGCCGTGGGCTCCGTCGACTCTGGCCGGACGCCCCGCCGGTCCACCTCCGCGACGACTTCACATGACCGATCTCAGGATCCCCGGAGAGGAGCAGGCGCTGCTCGACAAGGCGCGTGCGAGCCTCGAGACCGCCGCCACCAAGAGCTCCTCCTACACCGAAGAGACGCGCGCCAGCTACGCGAGCCAGCTCCTCGATCTGCGTGATCAGATCGCCGAGGCGCGCCTCGAGGACGTGCCGGCGCTCATGCAGCAGATGGAGCGCATCAGCGGCGTCGCGGCGCGCCGCAGCGAGGTCAAGGAGACCCCGGTCGATCCGCGCTGCCCGTACTTCGCGCACCTCCGCCTCCAGGAGGGCGACAGGACGCGCGACGTGATGATCGGCCGCGGCACGCACATCGACGGCAAGGGCGGCGTGCGCATCGTCGACTGGCGCCACGCCCCCGTGAGCCAGCTCTACTACCGCTACCCGGAGGGCGCCTCGTACGAGGAGACCTTCGGCGAGCGCGAGGTCGAGGGCGAGATCCTCGTGCGCCGCACGGTGACGGTGCGCGACGGAGAGCTCGTGCGGATCCACGCGCCGCAGGGGGTGTTCGTGAAGCGACGGGGAGAGTGGGCCTCCTTCGACGCGGCGTCTTCGTCGCTCGCGGGTGGCCAGGGGACGGCGGCCCGCGCGGAGCGGGGGGTGCTCGGGACGGGCGGCGACGGCGAGCAACGGCTCGATCGGCACCTCCCCGAGATCGCGGCGCTGCTCGATCCGCGTCAGTTCGAGCTCATCAGCGCCCCCGACGCGGGCGTCGTCGTGATCCAGGGCGGCGCCGGCAGCGGGAAGACGACCATCGGGCTGCACCGGATCGCGTACCTCGCCTACCGCGCGCCCGAGCGCTTTCGCGCGCAGCGGATCCTCGTCGTCACGTACGGCCCGGGGCTCGCGGCGTACATCTCGGAGGTCCTGCCCTCGCTCGGCGTCGAGGGCGTGAAGGTCGTGACCTTCCAGGCGTGGGCCGAGAAGCGGCGCAAGCTCGCCTTCCCGTGGGTGAAGGCCAGGTACGAGGACGACACCCCCGCGCAGGCGTCCAAGCTGAAGAAGCACCCCGCGCTGCTCCGCCTCCTCGCCGCGCGCGCGCGGGCTCACCTCGCCGCGCCGCGCGCCCGACGCACCGCGCGCGCGGCGCTCCAGCTCTGGGCCGAGGTCCTCACCGATCTCCCAGCGCTCGAGGCCGCGATGGCCGCGTTCGGCGACGGGGCGATGACGCGGGCCGAGCTCGCGGTGGCGCACCGCTACGTCACCGAGCGCTGCACGGCCCTCGTCGAGGAGCGCGAGACCGACGACTCGCCCACGTCGGACGACGACGAGCCCGGCCGGCGCGACGATGGCGCGGACGTCGACGTCGATGAGCGCCGCCTCGACGAAGACGACGACCGGAGCCACGGCGTCGACGGCGAGCACATCGACGCGGAGGTGCTCAAGGTGGACCGCGAGGACGACGCGCTGATGCTCCGGGCGCACCAGCTCCTCGCCGGGCCGCTCAAGAAGGGGCGCGACGTGCTCGCGTACGATCACCTCTTCGTCGACGAGGCGCAGGATCTGTCCCCGGTCGAGCTCGCCGTCCTGCTCGAGGCGACGAGCGCCGCGAAGAGCGTGACGCTCGCGGGCGACACCGCGCAGCGCCTCTACATGGACAACGGGTTCCGCGACTGGCGCGAGGTCCTCGGCGATCTCGGCCTCGAGAGCGCGAACATCGAGCCGCTCCGCATCGCGTACCGCTCGACGCGCGAGGTCGTCGCCTTCTCACGCGAGGTGCTCGGCCCGCTCGCCGAGCCGGATCCGCCGGCGGCGCCGCGATCGGGGGCGCCGGTCGAGGCGCACTCGTTCCCCGACGCGGGGGCCGCGGTCGCGTTCCTCGGCGAGGCGCTCCGAAGGCTCTTTCAGCACGAGCCCCGCGCGTCCGTCGGGGTGCTCGCGCGCTTCCCGGAGCAGGCGGACGCCTACTTCGACGGCCTGCGTCGCGCCGAGGTGCCGAACCTCCGCCGTGTCCATCACCAGGACTTCGTCTTCAAGGCCGGCGTGGACGTGACCGAGGTCCGCCAGGTGAAGGGGCTCGAGTTCGACTACGTGATCCTCGTGGACGTCAACCGGACCGTCTACCCTGTCGACGACGCGTCGAGGCACCTCCTGCACATCGGCGCGACGCGCGCGGCGCACCAGCTCTGGGTGGTGGTGACGTCGCTCCCGTCGCCGCTCTTGCCCGAGTCGCTGGGCGTCTAGGGCGCGAGCGGGCGGACGATGGCGCCCGCGCGAAGGGCGCGCGCGGCGCACCCGCTCTGGGTGGTGGTGACGTCGCTCCCGTCGCCGCTCTTGCCCGAGTCGCTGGGCGTCTAGGGCGCGAGCGGGGCGGACGATGGCGCCCGCGCGAAGGGCGTGCGACGCTCAGCGGACCGCGAGGAGCAAGGTGCCCCAGAGGACGACGATCGCGAGGCTCGCGAGCAGCATGCTGGCCCACACCGACGGAGCGCCGTGGGGGTCTCTCCTGAGCTCTGTCATGACTTCCTCTCCTGGAGGGGCGCGCGGGCTTCACGGGGAGAGCCCCGGAAGGGGAGCGGCACCGGGCGCGCGCCGGTGCCGCTCGTCGAGGTGCGATCAGGCGTCGGTCTGCGTCTGCTCGACGACGACGGGCTTCTCGGCGGGCTTCTTGCCGAGCCCCTCGGAGATCTGGTGAAGGACGCCCGCCGTGGCCGATAGCGTCTTGGCGCTCGCCTCGAGGGCGGAGCGGCCGATCCCGATCCCGTGGCGCGCCCAGAGGGCGCCGATCTCGAGGAGGCTGTCGGTGAGGGTCTCGGTGGTCTGCGTGGAGGTGTCGTGGGTGTGGGTCATGGATCGGTCTCCGGGGTGGATGGGGTGGAAGGGGTAGAAGGTGGAGTCGGAGAAGGAGGCGCTGGGACGCAGCCAGCGCACGCGATGAGCCGGCGGGTCGGATCGGTCGTCACGCCGAGGAAGGCGGCCTCACCGCGGGCGATCGCCCGCGCACAGCCCGCGCACGACGTCGGCTGCGCGACGACGAGCGGCTGGAACCCGAGGACGTCCTCGAGCGGATCGAGCGATCGCATCCGCTCGCGCAGCTGGACGCGCTCGTCGTGCACGACCGTGGCGGCCTGGCGCAGCCGGCTCTCGACCTGCCCCGTCGCCCGATCGGCGACGCGCAAGGCGTCCTCGAGGATGACGCGTACGACGTTCGACACCGGGGTGCGGAGGTTCTTCGCCAGGCGCTTCAGCTCGCTGTCGAGGACCGCGGGGACCCGCGTGTGCAGCACCCGCTCCTTGCGGGGCGTCTCGGGAGCTTCGTCCTCGGCGGCCTCGCCCTTCGCGGCCTCGTCCTCGGCCTGCTTCGTCTCGTCCTGCGGCGTCCGTGTCACGTCGTGATACATGTATCACAATGTGACTCGCGTCAACGGTGTAGCCAAAAATAGTCGGTAACATGCTGATAATATGAGACAATATTTGTATCACGCTCAATCGCCCTTGCGGACGCGGATCGCCCAGGTGAGCCGCGAGAGCTGGCTCAGCACCTTGGGGACGCGGCGCCAGAGATTGATGGATGGGGGGCGCTTCTCCATCACGCGGACGGGGATTTCGCGCCACGACATCCCGGCGCGCTGGGCGCGAATGACGAACTCGCTCGCGAAGACGTCCTTGTCGACGAGGCACGCGTCCACGATGGGCAGCAGCGTTGCCCGCCGGAACGCCTTCAAGCCGTGCGTGTCCGTCCCCTCGAACCCGAGCGCGACGCGCAGCGTCTGGCTGTAGGCGCGGCTGGCGATGCGGCGGTAGAGCGGCCGCTGATCGCGTGAGGTCGCGAGGAGCTTCGAGCCGATGACGAGGTCTGCGCCCCCGGCGTCGAGGATCGCGACCGCCGCCTCGTAGAAGGTGACGTCGCAGAGATCGATCTCGTCGCAGAGGACGAGCTCTCCGCGCGCGGCTCGAATGCCCTCGCGGAGGGCCTTGCCGTAGTTTGGCTCGGGCCACGACAGGGAGCGGACCTCGGGGTAGCGCGTGACGAGCTCGGCGATCTCGGCCTTCGTGCCGTCGCGGGAGCCGTTCTCGGCGAGGACGAGCTCGTAGGTCCACGGCAGCCGCGAGAGCCGCTCGCGGAGATCGACGACGGCCGCGCGAACGATGGCCTCCTCGTCGAACACGGGGATGACGATCGAGAGCTTGACCACGGAGGACTCAGCCCTAGCCCGAAGTGAGCCCCGTCGGAAGGCGCGACGCGGCTCCGCTCCTCGTCACGGCGAGGCGCGAGCTCACCGTCGACGATGTCGACCACGAGGGGCTCGGTGACGTTCGACCTGCCAAGGACCCTCCTCGCGCGCAGGCCGAGCTTCACCGCGCCCCGCAGAATGGCTTGCTGCCGTACGAGCGCCTGCTCCTCCTCCTCGCGCGCAGGCCGAGCTTCACCGCGCCCCGCAGGCGTCCCGGCTCGACGCCGCAGGGTTCGGCTCCCGTTCGGCTTCCCGACGGCTCCTCACTCCGAAGGAGGTCGTCCACGGGCGCGTCGCTGCCACGCACCGCGTGCGCCAGGACGCGCTCGGCGTCGGCGAGGTCATCGCGCGCGTGGGGCGCGGTGAGGCTCAGCTCCTGTCGAACGACACGGCCGTCCCGGGGCCTGCGGAGAGCGCCTCGGCGGCGCTCCCGCCACGCTTGGCGATCTCGACGAGCCCCCACGAATTCACGACGGCGACGAGCTCGCCCTCGGGGACGCTCCCGTAGGTGCGCCCCGATGGGACATGCTTCGCGCCCACGAGGACGCGTGCTCCGGCGAGCCAGTCGCCGGGGACGTTGGTGATCAGGTTGCCGAAGCGGTCCACGACGACCACCTGAGCGCCCTGCTCCGCGATGGAAGGGACGGGAGAGGGGACCGTGGGTGGCGCCGTGGGCAGCGTCGTCGGGTCGAGCGCGCCCGAGGCGATGCGCGCGCCGGTCGGCGCGAACACATCGCGCCCATGAAAGGTCGCCGACGCGGCCTCGGGCAAAGGCAGGGCGAAGGCGCGCGCTCCCGGATCGGTGCGCTGGGCCTCTGCGAGCAGCCCGTTGTCCGGGCCGACGAAGGCGTGACCGTGCGCGAGCACGACGAGCGCCGCGCGCTCGGTCCCGACGCCAGGATCGACGATCGCGACGTGCACCGTCCCTGGGGCGAACCATCGCGCCGCGAGCGCGAGCCAAAACGCGCCTGCTCGGACGTCGCCGCGGGGGATCCCGTGCGAGAGATCGACGCGCTGGACGGACGGCGCGATCCAGCTCGCGACGCCGTGCAGGACGCCGACGAAGGGATCGGCGTGGCCGAAGTCGCTCGAGAACGTGAGGACGCCGCTCGGGTGGAACGCCATGGCTCCACCGGTCGTAGGTCAGCCTGGGGGCTCGTGGAAGGTGATCCGGCGCTCGTGCTCGAGCATCTCCTCGACGACCTCGCCGTCGAGCTCGACGCGAGCGTGTCCGCATGGCGAACATGACGTCAGCCTGGGGGCTCGTGGAAGGTGATCTGGAAGTCGTGCTCGAGCGTCTCCTCGACGACCTCACCGTCGAGCTCGACCCAAGCGTGCCCGCACGGCGAGCCCGACATCGGCTCGAGCCCCATCACGAAGACCGCAGGGTGTCCCATGGCGCGCAGGGCGGCGCGCCTCGTGAGCGCGCGGTAGAGGCAGGTGTCGGAGAGCCGGAGCCATGCCGCGATCCGCTCCGTACGCTGCGTGATCCGGAGCACGTCGCCCACCGATGCGTGGCCCATCGGGTGCGCGGTCGCGCGGAGGAGCGCGTCGAGCGGTACCGCGTGGAACCAGCGAGGCAGCCGCAGCCGCAGCTCCAGTGCGTAAGCGAGGAGGCGCGCGTCGCGGAGCAAGGCGGCTGAGGGTCTGCCAGAGCCGGCGCGGCCCGTCGAGGCGGAGCTTGTCGGAGAGCACGCGCACCGCCGCGTGCGGATCGTCGGCGACGCCCATCCAGAAGAGCCCGTTCGCCAGCACTCGGGGCACCCTCGAGCCCTCGTGCGGGAGCAGGGATCGGAGCCACCGGAGCCGTGAAATGCTTGGCGCCGGCGCGAGGAACAGCTCGTGCGCGAGCGCGAGCCCCACGGCGGTCGCCTCGCGCACCCCGAGCTCCTCGGCCCTCGAACCCCACGGGCCGAGGAGCTGGGGCGACCGCTCGACCAGGCGCGCGAGATCGAGCACCCAGACGAGCCTGTCGAAGCGGTGGCTCGCGGCGTGTGCGGCGAGGTAGGGGAGCTCGTCGATCGGAGAGAGGACGAAGGCACCTCCGGCCCGCGCGCGGCGCTCGAGGAGCGGCTCGGCGGCGAGCGGGCGACCGAAGCCGCGGTGCGCGGCGAAGTGGAGCTCGAGCGGCGGCAGCTCGTCGTGCACGAAGGGATCTTCGACGTGGTCGCGGATCTCGGGTGCGACGAGGGGACGGTACCCGAGCGTACGGACCGCCTCGCCGGCGCGCGCGCGATCGTGGGGCCGGACGAGCACGTCCAGGTCGAGCGAGACGCGATCGTGGGGAGGGTCGTAGAGACGTGCGGCGAGGGGCGGTCCCTTGAGGACGAGGTGTGGGACGTCGTCGAGCGCAGCGCGGACGCGCGCGAGGGCGTGGACGAGGTGCGCGCGCCATGCGGCCGCGGCCTCCTCCCCCTCGCGCAGCCGGGTGATGAGCTCGGGTGGAGCGTCTGCGCAGAGGGCGCGCGCGCGGCCGACGACACCGAGCAGGCCGTGGTGCGCCGCTGCGCGGACGATGGGCGTCCACGAGGACGGCGTGGAGAGCAGCTCCTCGTCTCGCGCGAGCGCGAGCATCAGCGACACGTCGACGGGGGTAGGGAGAGGCTGCACGCGCGCCGTGATGGTGAGCCCTTCTCCCCTTGCGCGTCGAGAGATCCCGCGCAATGATCGGCTCCGCATGCGCTCTCCGTGGCTGCTCGTCGCTCTCTCGAGCGCGCCCGTCATGGCCTGTGGAGGCGAGTCGGACGCGCCGGGGTCGCCGCACGTCGCGGGCGCGAGCGGCGCCTCGGGGACGAAGGGCGCGGGCGCTGGGGGGCAAGGCGCGGCGGGCGCGGGCGCTGGGGGGCAAGGCGCGGCGGGCGCGGGCGCTGGGGGGCAAGGCGCGGCGGGCGCGGGCGGCGCGGGAGGTGCCGCGGGGAGCTCCTCGTGTGTCGTCCCGATCGTGCTCGCCGAGGGCATGACGACGCTCGGCTCCGGCGGGATCGAGCCGACGGACCCCAACGTGCTCGCCGGCTCGTGCGTCGGGAAGTCGCTCCCCGAGCGGGTGTTCGGCGTGACGCCCGAGGCCGACGGCCAGCTGACGCTGACGGCGATCCCCAGCAAGAGCCTCGGCGTCGGGCTCCATGTCCACCGGGACGCCTGCGACGGCTTCGAGGCCGTCTGCTCCGCGAGCCCGACCGCGACCTTCTACGCCCTCGAGGGGACCACCTACTACGTCGTCGCGGAGTTCGGGTTCTCAGGCCCCGGTCCCTGGTCGTACGCGCTCGAGGCGACGCTTCAGCCGGACAATCCCAAGGACAAATGTGGGCTCCCCCTCCCGCTCACGGCCTCGTCGGGGGGGACGCCGAGCGTCGTGAACGACACGAAGGGAGCCGGCGACACGCTGACGCCGCCCGCCGCGTGCGGCGTGGGAGCGGGCGCGGGCGAAGATCGCGTCGTCGCCGTCACCGCCGCGCAGAAGGGCACCCTGCACCTCCAGGTCGAGGGATCGACGTCGCTCGTGCCCATCCTGTACGTCGAGACGTCGTGCGGCGCGCCCGCGACGTCGGTGGGCTGCGCGGTCGCGAAGGGGCCCGGGGCGCCCGCGACGCTGAGCCTCCCCGTCGAGGCCGGTGACGTCCGCTACGTGGTCGTGGACTCGGTTCCGGGGACGGAGGGTGGGTATGTCCTCACCGTCTCCCTGTCGCTGTGAGCGCGGTGACCCGAAGCCTCGGCGTGGCCCGCGTGGGGCGGCGCGATCACGCGAGCCGGGACGAGGACCGGACGAGCCGCACGAGCTTCTCGAGGGGCTCCAGGTGGTGCACGGGGACCGGCTCGAAGGCGGTGATCTGCGCGATCGCGGCGAGCGTGGAGAGCTCGGAGTCTCCCATGGACATGAGCCCGCCCGTGAGCGCCGTGACCGCCCCGTGATCGAGCCCCGCGCGCACCGCGATGACGTCGGCTGGGATGGGGCCGACCGAGCGGAGCACGCGGACCTCACCCGAGGCGGTTGGCAGCGCCGCCGTGCCATCGGGCTCCCGCGCGACGTAGACCGCGCAGACGTCCGCGTCTCTGCGCACCACCGCCTGGAGGGCCGTCGCGTGCGTGCCAGCGAAGATCTCGGAGCGCCACATCGCCGCAGGATCGAGCCCCTCGATCTGGAGGAGCAATCGCGGGACTGCGTAGCCGGCGGCGCTCGTGCGCGAGACCCACGCGACCCGCTTCCCCGCGAGCTCCTCCAGGCGCGAGATGGACGAGTCGTGGCGCACGACGAGCGCGCTCTGGTAGTGGACCCCGCCGCGCCGACCACACGCGAGGATCGGGCGCGCGAGGCCCTGGGCGACGAGCGCGATCGCGACGAGCGGCGGTGCCCAGAAGAGGTCGAGCGTGGGCGCCGCGCTCAGCATCGCCTCGTAGGTGGAGAACCACGCGGGCTCGACGGAGAGCCCCGAGCGCGCGCGCAGCGCCTCGAAGAACGGCGCCATCCCGGCTCGAGCACCCTCGGTGCCGAGCTCGAGCAGCGCCATCCTGAGGGGCGTCTCCACGGGCGCCCTCAGTGGCCGTGGTAGTTGGGGGGCTCCTCGGTCATGAAGACGTCGTGCACGTGGCTCTCGCGGAGCCCCGACGACGTGATGCGGACGAACCGCGCCTTCTCCCTCAGCTCCTCGATGGTCGCGGCGCCGCAGTACCCCATGCCCGAGCGCAGGCCGCCGATGAGCTGGTAGAGGATCGCCGCGAGCGAGCCTCGGTGCGGGACGCGTCCCTCGATCCCCTCGGGGACGAGCTTCTCGTCGGCCGTGCCGCCCTGACCGTACCGGTCCTTCGAGCCGCGCTTCATCGCGCCGATCGAGCCCATCCCGCGGTACACTTTGTACGAGCGGCCCTGGAAGAGCACGAGCTGCCCGGGTGACTCGTCGGTGCCGGCGAAGAGCGAGCCGATCATGACGGACTGCGCCCCGGCGGCGATCGCCTTCGTCACGTCGCCCGAGTGCTTGACGCCGCCGTCGGAGATGATGGGCACGCCGTGCTTCTCGGCGACCTTCGCACACTCGGCGATGGCGGTGACCTGCGGCACCCCGACGCCCGCGACGACGCGTGTCGTGCAGATGGATCCTGGGCCGATTCCGATCTTCACCGCGTCGGCGCCCGCGTCGATGAGCGCGAGGGTCGCCTCGGCCGTCGCGACGTTGCCGGCGATGACCTCGACGTGGGAGTAGCGCGTCTTGATCGCGCGTACCGCCTCGAGCACGCCCTTCGAGTGACCGTGGGCCGTGTCGACGACGAGGACGTCGGCGCCGGCGTCCACGAGGGCCGCGACGCGCTCGTCCCGGTCTGGGCTCGGACCGACCGCCGCGCCGACGCGCAGCCGCCCGCGCTCGTCCTTGTTCGCGTGGGGGTGATGATCGGCGCGCAGGAGGTCCTTGATCGTCACGAGCCCGACGAGCCGGCCGCCCTCGACGACGAGGAGCTTCTCGATGCGGTGCTGGTGGAGCAGCTCCTTCGCCCGCTCCTTGGAGACGCCGGGCGAGACGGTGACCAGCTCGCGCGTCATGAGCGCCGAGACGGGCTGATCGAGGTTCTTCTCGAAGCGGACGTCGCGCGCCGTCAGGATGCCGACGGGGCGGTCGCCCTCGACGACGGGGAGCCCGGAGATGTCGTGCTCTCGCATCACGGCGAGCGCCTCGCGGAGCAATCTGCCTGGGCCGATCGTGACGGGCCCGACGATCATGCCGCTCTCGGCGCGCTTCACGCGCTCGACCTCTCGGGCCTGCTCGGCGGGCGAGAGGTTCTTGTGGATGATGCCGATGCCGCCCTCGCGCGCCATCGTGATCGCGGAGCCGGACTCGGTGACCGAGTCCATCGCCGCCGAGACGAGCGGGATGTGGAGCGAGAGGTTCCGTGACAGCCTCGTCCGCACGTCGACCTCGGAGGGGAGCACCTCGCTGTAGGCGGGGACGAGCAGGACGTCGTCGAAGGTGAGACACTCGCGGATCCGGTCTTCGAGCATGCGCGCGTCTAGCACGGGAGCCCTCGACCGTGGAGGTGTGCGCTGCCCGAAACAATCCCGAAACACGCCGCCTGGTACGACCCGAACCATGAAGAAGGTCGAGGCCATCATCAAGCCCTTCAAGCTCGACGAGGTGAAGGACGCGCTCGCCGAGATCGGCGTCCAGGGGATGACCGTCACCGAGGTGAAGGGCTTCGGCCGCACCGGCGGGAAGAAGGAAGTCTACCGCGGCTCTGCGTACGTCGTCGACTTCGTCCCCAAGATCAAGATCGAGATCGTCGTCCCCGACGCGCTCACGACCTCCGTCGTCGACGCCATCGAGAAGAGCGCGAAGACCGGCCGCATCGGCGACGGGAAGATCTTCGTCTCGCCGATCGAGGAGGCCGTGCGTATCCGTACAGGCGAGCGCGGCGAAGAGGCCATCTGACGATCCGTCTGCCGCTCGGCCCGCCGCCTCTCGACGCGTCGCCTCCTCCACGCCTCGCCCCACGCGACGAGGCGATCTTCGCGGCGCGCGCCGCCGTCTGATCTCACGCCGTCCCACCCTGCACGAAGCTCCCCAGAACCCCCCGAGACCCGATCCCATGCCCACCTCCCCCATGACCCCCAAAGACGTCCTCGAGTACGCGAAGAAGCACGGCGCCGTGATGGTCGATCTGAAGTTCATCGATCTCCCAGGCTCCTGGCAGCACACCTCGGTCCCGATCCACCGGCTCGAGGAGCAGAGCTTCGAAGATGGCTTTGGCTTCGACGGCTCGTCGATGCGTGGCTGGCTGCCCATCAACGCGTCCGACATGCTGATGATCCCCGACGCGACGACGGCGCGCATGGACCCCTTCATGGCGCACCCCACGCTGTCGCTCGTCTGTTCCGTCGTCGATCCCATCACGCACCAGCCGTACAGCCGTGACCCTCGCTTCGTCGCAAAGAAGGCGGAGGCGTACCTCAAGCAGACGGGGATCGGCGACACGACCTACTTCGGCCCCGAGGCGGAGTTCTTCGTCTTCGACAGCGTGTCCTTCGAGCACCGTGGCCACACGTCCCACGCGACCGTCGACTCGGCCGAGGGCCACTGGAACAGCGGGAAGCCCGGCCTCGGCTACACGGTCCGCTCGAAGGAGGGGTACTTCCCCGTCTCTCCCAGCGACACCCTCATGGATGTCCGCACGGCGATGTGCCTCGCGCTCGCGGGTGTCGGTATCGAGGTCGAGACGAGCCACCACGAGGTCGCGGCCGGCGGACAGTGCGAGATCGACATGAAATACAACCGCCTCTCGCCGATGGCGGACGAGCTCATGTGGTTCAAGTACATCGTCAAGAACGTCGCCAAGCAGCACGGCAAGACGGCGACCTTCATGCCGAAGCCCGTCTTCGGGGACAACGGCTCGGGCATGCATTGCCACCAGTCGATCTGGAAGGACGGCAAGCCCCTCTTCGCGGGCGACGGCTACGCGGGCATGAGCACGCTCGCGCTCCACTACATCGGCGGCATCCTGAAGCACGCGAAGTCGCTCGCGGCCTTCACCAACCCGACGACGAACAGCTACCGGCGGCTCGTGCCGGGCTACGAGGCCCCGGTGAACCTCGCCTACTCGTCGCGCAACCGCTCGGCGTCGGTGCGCATCCCGATGTTCTCGCCGTCGCCGAAGGCGAAGCGCATCGAGGTGCGCTTCCCCGATCCGATGTGCAACCCGTACCTCGCCTTCGCGGCGATGCTGATGGCCGGCCTCGACGGGATCCAGAACGAGATCGATCCGGGCGATCCGCTCGAGAAGGACATCTACTCGCTGTCCCCCGAGGAGCTCGCGGAGGTCCCGCACATGCCTGCGAGCCTCGACGAGGCCCTCGTCGAGCTCCAGAAGGATCACGAGTACCTGCTCCGTGGGGACGTCTTCACCCGCGATCTCGTCGAGGCGTGGATCGAGCACAAGCGCGTGAACGACGCCGAGGCGGTGCGGCTCCGCCCGGTGCCCTACGAGTTCGTCCTCTATTACGACGGTTGAGCCCGAGCGCGCGCTCGGTGTGCAGTGGACGGCTTGTGCGACGGGCGTGCCGCCCTGTGGCGCCTGGGTGGGTCGCGTCCTGGGCTCGCCCTCTTTGACGCCTGGGCGGGTCGTGCGCTAGGGGTGCGCCACCATGCGCATCTCCGGTCCGCTCGCCCTCGTGTCTGTCCTCGCGCTCGCCGGCTGCAGCCGCGGCGCTCCCTCCGCCGAGCGCGCCACGCACGACGACGCGAAGGTGCCGGCCCGCGACGGCGCGAAGCCGGCCGCCCACGGCGCGGCGAAGCCCGCCGCGCAGGCTGGCGCGGCGGAGGGGCACGACTGCGGCGGCGCGGCGAAGGGGCACGACTGCGGCG
>CAYNEK010000013.1:69459-73807 GCA_964396175.1 uncultured Polyangiaceae bacterium
GAAGGGGCACGACTGCGGCGGCGCGGCGGAGGGGCACGACTGCGGCGGCGCGGCGAAGGGGCACGACTGCGGCGGCGCGGCGAAGGGGCACGACTGCGGCGGCGCGGCGGAGGGGCACGACTGCGGCGGCGCGGCGGAGGGGCACGACTGCGGCGGCGCGGCGAAGGGGCACGACTGCGGCGGCGCGGCAGAGGGGCATGACTGTGGAGGCAAGCGTGCGGCCGCGGACGCCGCGCCCTCGCCCGCGGGCGACAAGCGGGACGCCTACGGGGATCCCCTCGCTCGCACGGGGATCGCGAAGGTCGCGCTCGCCGATCTCGTCAAGGACAGCGGGAAATACGCGGAGAAGACGGTCCAGACCGAGGGGACGGTGACGGCCGTCTGTCAGTCGAAGGGCTGCTGGCTCGAGATCGGAGACAGCGCGGGTACCGCCCACGTGAAGCTCGCGGGACACAGGTTCTTCGTGCCGAAGACCTCGAGCGGTCGGCGCGCGATCGTGCAGGCGAAGGTGCTCCCCGCGGTCGAGAAGGGGCACTGTGAGGCCGAGGCGGCGGAGCAGACCGGGCGGGAGGCCAAGGTCGAGCTGGTCGCGACCGGCGTGGAGCTGCTCTTATCGGCTCGCGTCGAGGGCTCGTCGTGGGGCTCGTCGCGGGGCTCGTGTCGCTCGCGGTGAGCGCCTGTGCGACGACGGGCGCGCCTGCCGAGAGGGCGCCGGCGCCTGTCACGCTCGGGCCGCCGCTCTCGTTCCATTTCGACTCGCTCGATGAGCGTGAGGTGTCGAGTGAGGCGCTTCGGGGCCGCGCGACGGTGCTCCTCTTCCTGACGACGTATGGAGATCCGTCGCTCCTCCAGGCGCGGTACGCGAAGAAGGTCGTCGGCGCGCACACCCCGCGCATCAACGCGGCGGCGGTGTTCTTGGAGCGCGTCGACAACCGCCCGCTCGTGCGGATCTACCGCGACGCGTCGGGCATCGGCTTCCCGTGCGCGATGGCGGACGAGGGCACCGTGCGCGGGGAGGGGCCCATCGCGGGCACGGGGACGGTGCCGATGGTCGTCGTGCTCGACGCCGAGGGGCGCGAGGTGTGGCGCAAGATCGGTGTGGCGCTGCCGGACGAGATCACGCGGGCGCTCCGCGACGCGCAGCGCGGCGTCTGGGGCGAGCGGCACGAGTAGCGTCGTCCTCCGAGGCTCGAGCTCTTCGACACGAGGGACCTGTACCAGGCGAGCCTCGCCCGTGGCGGAGCGATCGGGTGTGCTCCCGCGGCGCGGTCCGGGTGTGGCCGGGCTCCGATCGTCGGACGAAGGCGCGGCGCGCGGTGCTCGGGCGGGCCGTGCGCGCGATCGGCGGCGGTCACGGCGGCCCGAGGAGCGGCAGCGGCCGCCCGGGCCCGAAGGTGCGGACCATGCGCGAGCACTCCTCCGTGGAGAGCCTCCTCGGCCCGTACGCTGACGCGTCCCCGGCGTCGCTGTCCATGAGCGATGTCGGTGTGTCCCGATCGTGATCGTCGGCGTGTCCGGGTCGATCCAAGAGGACGTGCCCGATCTCGTGCGCGAGCGCGAAGCTGATCTCCCCGGCCCGGATCCCTGCGCGATCCAGGATCACCGCGTCGAGGAACGCGCCCTCGTCTCCGACGATGAAGGACTCGCCGATGCGGCCCCCCGTGGCGAAGGCGGGGATCACGACGACGTCGAGCGTCGTCGGATCGTCGTCGAGGACGGCGCGCAGGAGCGCTCGCTCCTCGAGGGTTCCGGCCGGCGCGTCGAGATCGGTGAAGTGCGTGAGTCCGCGTGAGAGATCGAGCCGACCGACGCACACGCCGAGCGTCGCGTCCGTGCTCGTCACGGCGTCGAACGCGACGAGCCTCCCGCGCCGACGCGCCACGAGATCGGTGACGCCGCCTGCCCCCTGGCCGATGCGAGGGACCTCGGAGACGCTCACCGTGAGCCGCGCGTGTTCGAGCTCCACCGCGAGCCGCCTCGCGACGCTGGCGGGGAGCTCACCGGGTGACGTCGAGGTCTCGACGTGGAGTCCTCCATCGCCTTGGAGCGTCACGCGGCCACCGCCCGTCGCGCGGAGGCCGTGCTCGCACCCGACAGCGACGAGCGGGGAAGCGGGAGGGTCGACGAGCTTCGTCCGGGCCGACACGATGACGCCGCACTGGGAGAGCACCCCGCGCGCCCGCTCGATCTCCGCCTCGACGAGCGCCAGCGCGCGCGCGTCGGTGGCGCCGATCGGGGGAGGACCGCCCGGGCGCGCGCGCACGAGCGTCACCGAGAGCCGGAGGCGTGTGAGCGGCGCGTCGGCCACGGGGCCCACGATGGGGACGCGCGCGTCCGCACGCGCGATGTGGGCCTCGAGGGTGCCGCCTGCTCGGGCGAGGAGCGCTGGGGCGCGCCGCGAGGGATCATCGCGGTCGGCCGGATCCATCGCGAGATCGAAGTCCATCGTGACGCGGCAGCCACGCTCGTCTCTCGCACCGAGGCGGAGCGGTCGCGCGTCGATCCGCCGACCTCGCTCATTGTGTGATACAATAGACACGTCGTCTCTGGAGGTGTCTCCGCAGACTTCGAGTCGGAGCGCACCGGAGGCGCCAGGAGGCTGACTCGAGATCGAGGCCGAGGTGCGGGGCGCGCTGGTCGCTGTGTCGACGAAGCGGAGGAGCGGCGTCGCGCCGGTGGAGCCCGAGCCTGGTGGGATCCTCGGGGTGTGCTGGGGTGAAGGGCGTGCTGGCGTCGAGGCTGGCGCGCGGCCGGGAGCGTGCGCGGAGCGATGCCGCTGCGCGGGAGGCTGCGATGCGGTCTCTTGCACGGCAAGATGTGGTGCGGATGGTCGCGCCGGTGCGGCGAGGCTGGGGGTCGTCCAGGGTCCGACGAGCGCGAGGACGAGCGGCGCGAAGGCGAGCGCCCTCGCGCCGCGAAGGCGGTCTCGCGGCGCGAGGGCGGTCTTCCTCGTGGCGCGAAGGCGGTCTCCCTCGCGGCGCGAAGGCGGTCTCCCTCGCGGCGCGAAGGCGGTCTCCCTCGCGGCGCTCACGCGCAGTCTCCATCGCAGATGCGCCGCGCGGCGAGATCGGTGGCCACGGGCGTGTCGGAGGTGCGCGTCGCGACGAGCTCGCGCCAGGCGCTCGCGACGGCGCTCTTGTCGCGGCCCGTCTTGGCGAGCCGATCCGCCTTCGCGGGCTCGCCGCCGTCGAGGAGCGCCGCGACCGCGAGGCCCGATTGCGGGTGCCCGGTCGCCGCGGCGATGCGCTCGAGCTTCTTCGCGGCGGCTGGCTCGTTGCGCTTCGCGAGCCGCGCCGTCGCGCGCAGTCCGATCTCTCCGGGGGACTTCGCGCAGGCGACGAGCAGCGGCGTGATCTCGTCCGAGCCTGCGTCTGCCAGCCGGAAGAGGAAGGACCGATCGCGCCCACCGAGCGGCCCGTACGACAGCCGCTCGAGCACATCCATCGTCGGTCGCGCACGCGGCGGTGGCTCGCCCTCGGTGAGCGCCCACGCGACGAGCGCCCAGAGGAGCCGGGTCGCAGGAGCGCCGTGCGCCGCGCGCTCCCTCGCGACACGGAGCCCGCCGTCGTCTCCCGCGCGGAGCGCCACATGGGACAGGACGAGCTGTCGGCCGACGTGGCGCTCGCTCTCACGGAGGACGGCGATCGCGGGCGCGATCGCCGCCGGGACGTCGTCGGCTCGGAGGAGCGGTGAGAGGACGTCGTGGACGAGGGCGCGTCGGTGCTCCTCCTTGATCTTGGGCGCGAGGAGCGAGAGCGATCTCCCCTGAGACTCTCCCCGAGAGACCCGCGCGAGCTCGGCCGCGAAGGCGAGGTGCGGCGAGCGCATCACGAAGGAGGACAGGATGGGCGTGAGGCGGTCGTCCACGGACCCGGCGGCGCACGACAGCGCGGAGAGCGTGGGATCCTTGGCGAGGAGCGCCATCTCGAGGACGTCGGCGGTCGCGTCGTGCTTGCGGGCGACGACGGCGCGCATGCTCGCCACGAAGAGCGGTCGTGTGACCGCGCCCCTCCTGCCGAGGCGGAGCGCGGCGTCGGCCGCGAGATCGACGGCGCCGTCTCGCTCGAGCGCCAGGTGGAGCAACGTCCCCGCGAGCTTCTCCTCGCCACGGGACCGACGCGCGAGCGCGGCCTTGAGCTCCCGGCGGAGCAGGTCGACGTAACCGGGGGAGAGCACGCCTCGACGCACGGGAAGGACCCCTGACGTTACCTGTCGCGAAGGAAAGCAGAAGGTTGATTTTCTCGCCGAAGCGCGCCGCACTGGCCGCGCATTCAGGTCTCGCGCGTCGCGCGCGCCGGCCATCGGATGGAACTCACGCGGTCCGCGCGGCCGAGGAGCGGCCCCTTGG
>CAYNEK010000013.1:73907-84737 GCA_964396175.1 uncultured Polyangiaceae bacterium
TCCGCGCGGCCGAGGAGCGGCCCCTTGGCGGCGCGGTCGAGACCGGCGCTCACACGCTCCGCGCGAGCGACACCACGATTTCCTCGCCGTCGAGGACGAGGCTCGCGCGCTTCTCTGGCTCGAAGGTGGGCGATCCCACGCTGAGCTCTGTCACGAGCGCGGCCTGCAGGATGGCGTCCCGGTGCCGCTCGACGACGGCGCGCAGCCGTGGTCCCGCCTCGATCGCGAGGACGACGCGATCCGTGAACGAGAGGCCCATCTCCTTGCGCATGGCGGAGAGCCGGCTCTGCAGCTCGCGCGCGAGCCCGAGCTCGAGGAGCGCCTCGGTGAGCGTCGTGTCGAGCACCACGACGCCGTCTACGCCGCCCGACGCGGCGAAGCCCTCCTCCGCGGACACGCGCACCTCGACCTCCTCCGGGGTGAGCGCGATGTCCTCGCCGTCGACCGAGACCGTCGCCGTGCCCTGCGCCGCGAGCTCTCGCTGCAGGGCGGCTGCGTCGACCCTCTCGAGCGCCTCCTTCAGCCGCTGGACCTTCTTGCCGAGCCGCTGGCCGAGCACCCTAAAGTTGGGCTTGATGGCGTACTTCACGGTGGGGGTCGTCTCGACGAGGACCGCGCGCGCGACGTTGAGCTCGTCCTCGAGGAGGGCGAGGTGCGGCCGGATCCGCGCGGCGAGCGCGGGCCTGGCGAGGACGACGTCGGCGCGCGCGAGCGGCTGTCGCGTGCGGCGCTGCGCCGTCTCCCGCGCGTCGCGACCGAGCGAGACGAGCCCGCGCACGATGGACATCTCCTCGGAGAGCGCCGCGTCGATGCGCACGCCGTCGACCTCAGGCCAGTCCGCGAGGTGCACGCTCTCGGGCGCACCAGGGATGCCCGGCGCGACGACGAGCCCCTGGTGCAGCTCCTCGGCGAAGAACGGGACGAACGGCGCCGAGAGCTTCGACAGCGTGACCAGACACTCGTAGAGCGTCGCGTAGGCGGAGCGCTTGTCGGCGGTCATGTCCGCGCCCGCTCCCGGGGCCCAGAAGCGCTCGCGGCTCCGTCGGACGTACCAGTTCGACAGCGCGTCGACGAAGTCGGTGAGCCTGCCCGCGGCCTCGTAGGCTCGGAAGGCGTCGAGGTGCGCGGTCACGTCGCGCACGGTGAGCGCGAGCTCCGAGAGCACCCAGCGGCAGAGCTCCGGCCGCTCGGCGACCGGGGGCGCCTCGATCGCCGGCGAGTAGCCGTCGATGTTCGCGTAGATGGTGAAGAAGCTGAAGACGTTGCGGAGCTTCACGTGGAAGTCCTTCTGCAGCGCGCGGACGTTCTTCAGGCTGTGGCGCGTGTTCGTCCACGGCGGTGACGACGCGTAGAAGAACCACCGGAACGCGTCGGCGCCCGGCGCGGGCGTCGCGGGATCGAACACCGCGACGCGACGCTCCGCGGGGAGGCTCGGGACCTCGACCGGCAAGACGTGGGCAGGATCGTCGACGGGCGTGACGCCGAGCCGCGCGCGGTCCTCGGGCGCGAGCGCGATCACGCGGCGCCTGAGCCCCTTGGTCGCGTGGAGCTCGACCTCGAGCCCCTCGGGCGAGCCGGGGCCGAAGAGCCGCACCTTCGCGGCGAGCCCGCTCGACGCCTCGCCGAGATCGAGCCCCTCGAAGTCCTCGCCGGCGATGTGCGCGTGCCCAGGCGCCTTCGACAACCCCTGGAGGTCCTCGACGGGCGTGACGGCGAAGTCCATGCGGACGCTGTCGAGGATGATGCTGGGCGGGGTGTAATTGCCCTTCGACTTGGACTCCTTCTTGCCGTCCTTGTCGCAGACGTGGCCGAGCAGGATGCAGGTCTCGTAGGGGTGCGGGTAGCGCGCGCCGCCCGCGCGGAGCCCGAGCTCGTCGCGCTTCTTCTCGTCGAAGACGAGCGTCGAGACCATGAGCAGCGAGTAGAACCACCCGCGCGTCTGGTCGATCGCCTCGCTGATGAAGTCCGCGGGGAAGGCGGCGCGGAGCTTCTCGTGCGAGCCCTCGCGGTGCGGGAAGCCCCACTGCGCGAAGGGCATGCACCCCGAGTCGAACCAGCAGTCGATGACCTCGGGGACGCGCCGGTAGACGCCAGGCACCCCGTCCTGCTCGAAGGTCACCTTGTCGATCCAGGGCTTGTGGACGAGCAGGTGATGCGCGCGCTCGGGATCGGGGACCGCGGCGGCGACGAGCGCCTCGACCTCGGCGACGTTGCTCCTCGGCATCGCGCGGAGGGCGGCGAGGCTCGGGATCGCGATCGCGCGGCGCGGATCGCCCTCGGGGAGCGAGGTGTTCTGCCAGATGGGCAGCGGTGTCCCCCAGTAACGCTCGCGTGAGAGCGCCCAGTCGACGTTGTTGCGCAAGAAGTCGCCGAAGCGCCCCTCCTTGATGTGCTCGGGTGCCCAGCGGATCGCCTGGTTGTTCTGGATGGCGTCCGCGATCTTCTGCGTGGTGCGAATGTACCAGGCGGGGCGCGCGTACTGGATGAGCGGATCGTCGTCCGCGCGCCAGCAGAAGGGGTAGTCGTGGCGGTACTGCTCCTTCAGCACGAGCAGGCCCCGCTCCTTCAGGTCGAGCGCGATCGCGTCGTCGCACGCCTTCACCCACTGGCCCTCGTGCGCCGGGAAGTCGGCGGTGAAGGTGCCGTCGGCGGCGACCGCGCAGGGGGGCGGCTCGGGGTCCTTGCCGAGCGCCCGCCACACCCGCCGGTGCGTCTCGAAGTCGTCCTGCCCGAACGCCGGCGCGAGGTGGACGATCCCCGTGCCCGTGTCGAGCGTGACGAAGTCGGCGGCGACCACCTTCCAGTATGGAGAATCCATACTTTTGGTCTCCCGGTAGATGTCGAACGGCGGCGCGTAGGCGAGGCCGACGAGGTCCTCTCCGCGGACGGTGCGCAGGACGGTCAGGCTCACCTTGAGCTTCCTTGCGAGCGCATCGAGGAGCGGCGCGTGCCCGACGACCTTGCGCTCGCCGAGCTGCGCGTAGGCGTAGTCGACTTGGGGGTGGACGGCGGCGTACGCGTTCGACGGCAGGGTCCAGGGGGTCGTCGTCCACACCAGCAGCTCGAACCCGTCCCCGTCGACGAGCGGGAAGCTGACGGTGCAGCTCGGATCGTCGACGGTCTTGTACCCTTGGCCGACCTCACCCGACGAGAGGGCCGTCCCGCCCTGCGCCCACCACCAGACGACCTTGTGGCTCTGGTAGAGGAGCCCCTTCTCGAAGAGATCCGCGAGCGCCCACCAGACGCTCTCGACGTACGAGCGATGGAAGGTGACGTACGCGTCCTCGAGATCGACCCAGTAGCCGAGCCGCTCGGTGTTCTCTTCCCACTGGGTCTTGTAGCGGAAGACGCTCTCGATGCACTTCGCGGTGAAGGGCTCGACGCCGTACGCCTCGATCGCGGCCTTGCCGTGGATGCGCAGCTCCTTCTCGACCTCGACCTCGACCGGCAGGCCGTGCGTGTCCCAGCCCGCCTTGCGCGGCACCGAGAAGCCGCGCATCGTCTTGTAGCGCGGGAAGAGATCCTTCATGACGCGCGTGAGGACGTGGCCGTTGTGGGGCACACCGTTCGCCGTCGGGGGGCCTTCGTAGAAGACGAAGGTCGGGGCCCCGGCGCGGTGCTGGAGGCTCTTCGCGAAGATGCCCCTCTCCTTCCAGAAGGCGAGGACGCGGGCCTCTTGGCGCGGAAAATCCAGGTCCTGCGAGACGTCGGGGAAGGATTTCTGGGGCTGCATGGCGGGAGCGTCGCGTTACCACGGGACGCGCGGGCACGTCTCGCGTGCGCGTCGAGTCGGGGCTCGCGCCACCAGAGCGCCTACCGCGCGTCGACCGACGTCGATGGGGTCCTCGGCCTGCGTGCGGTCGCCGCTCCTTCCGGCCGCGACGTCGCCCGGCGTCCGTCGGTGTGGTGGGCCCTCGGTCGGGAAGCGGTGGTCCACGCGCCTGTCTGGTGTGCCCGAGGCTTGACGAAAGGTAGCCCCGGGCGCATGCCGTGATGTCCCCGGCCGATGGCGAAGCGTCGACGCACCAAGAAGAGCACCAGCCGCAAGAAGCATGTCATCGACGCGCTCATGCCTTTCAGCGCGTCGTCGGACGTGGCGTGCGACGCGTGTGGCGCGCCCCGCTCGCACCACGTGCCGCTCTGTGCAGAGGTCGATCCCCGGCTCATCACGTTCTGGGCGTCGCTCTGCGAGCGGTGCCTCGGGGACGGCGTGGGCGGCAACGAGGCGTACAAGAACATCCGCGCCCGCGGGTGGGCCCGCGCCGGCACGGTGTTGCACGCCGAGAGCTGATCGAGGGAGGCGGCGAGGCGCTCGGGCTGGACGCCCTGGTAAGGGCCGAACGCCGCAGCGTCGTCGTCCCTGCGGGCCTCGTGGGGCTCGACTCGGGCTCCTGCCTGCGCCGTCGCGAGCCTTCCCGGGCCCGGGCGGCGCCCGCGCGCAGGCCGCCGCGTGCGCCACCTCGTCTCGCGACCCGAGCAGACGTGGTGCGTGCCCGGGGGGCGTCCGTGCGCGGGCCGTCGCGAGCCTTCCCGGGCCCGGGTGGCGTCCGTGCGCGGGCCCGCCGCGTGCGCCACCTCGCCTCGCAACCGAGCAGACGTGGTGCGTGCCCGGGGGGGCGTCCGTGCGCGGGCCGTCGCAGACGATGCCGAACGGCCCCGTGCCCCCGCGCCGTCTACGGGCTCCCGAACATGAACGTGCCCACGAGCAGCACCCGCCACGGCAGGGCGTCCTGGTCCTTCGTCGCGGCCCTGCAGGACATATCCTTCCCTGTCGACTCTTCGCAGACCCTGCTGGACTTCTGCAGGTACGCGACCGCCTCCGGCCCGAGGCGGACCCACGGCGCGAGCCGGTAGCCGGCGCCGACGCCGAGCGCGTACGCCGCCCCGGTCACGCGGACGTCGTACTGGCCGCCGGCGTTCTCGGCGTGGCCGCGGACATTCGACGCGCCGAGCCCGAGCTCGAGGTGGGCGTCGACGCGCTCCTCCGCGACGAAGTGATAGCGCCCGAGGAGGACGAGCGCGGCGGACGACAGCTCGACCTTCGTCGCCGCGTCGTCGAGCTTCCCGCGCCAGGCGTCCCTTACACGGTAGCTGGTCGCCCCGAGCTCGAGCCCGAGGGAGAACCTCCGCGAAGCGCGCCACGCCCCGCCGAGCGCGAGGCTCGTGCCGCCCGCGACTGCGCAGTCGGACTCGGGCTTCTCGTGATCGCAGACGGCGTCGCCGTAGCCGAGGCCCACCCAGAGCTCGACCGGGCGAGGTGCGTGCGGGGGCATCCTCTCGGTCGCCGGCGGTGGACCCTGCGGCGGTGCTCCGTAAGCTCCAGGAGGAGGTGGAGGCCCGTAGGCCGCAGGAGGTGGCGGGCCGTACCCAGCGGTCGGTGGAGGCCCGTAGGCCGCAGGAGGTGGCGGCCCGCCTGCGGGCGGCGCCCCACCGGACGGGGGCGAACCTGCGCCGGGCGCCGTCGTGGCGGGTGGTGGCCCAGATGACGGAGCGGGAGCGCCAGGCTGCGCCGACGCCAAGCCGACGAACGACAGCGCCAGAGCGGCGCTCGAGAAGCCGAACCGCATGCGTCGATCCTAGTCGGTTCTCTCGAGAGGCCGGCCGAAAACGACGCGCATCGTCCGCTCCGGGTCCTCGCGAGGCGGCTGCCAGCGATTGCCCGGAGGACCAGGTGGCCAGGAGGGGCATCGACCGCTCGCGCCGCGCCACGAGGCGAGCGAGAGCTTCCTCGCCTCGCTGACCGAGCAGGCGCGCCAGCCCACAACCTGTCGGCAGGGCCTGGCGCGAGGGGCTCTGCCTCGCCCCGTCACCGAGCACAGGCGCGCCAGCGCACGGGCTCCGCGGAGTCACGAGGCGAGCGCCGCCAGTCGTCACGAGGACATGGTCAAGGACGGCTTCACCAGCGAGGCCTCGCGCGTGCCGCCCGCGCCGTGCGATGGCGTCGAGGCGCGCGAGCTCTTGCAGCTCGACGCGCGCGGCCGGAACCCCTCGACCCCAGGTCGTCCAAGGTCCGGAGGCGCGTCGTCGCGCTGCGCGCGCATGACCGACGCGCTCGCGGCGCCGGAGCCGTCGGGTGGTCAGTGGTTCGATGACTCCTCGGCCCGGCTGAGAACACTGTTCCAGTCGGTCCGGCGACGCCGCTCTTCCGGTCCGGCACGGCGCGAGGGCTCTCGAATGGGCTCGTCCGTGTCGTCGAGCGTCAAGAGACGCGCAGATCTGAGAGGACGTCTCACATGACGGCCCCAATTTCTCACATCGCCGGCGTGCCGCCGAGGCAGCGTAGCATGACGGAGGTCCTTGCGAACGATCCGTCTGCGCGGCTCGATTCGAGCGACCGCTCGCATTCCTCGTTCAGCCATCGGAATCTGCACGGCCACCCATTCGTGCGATCGACCAAGAGAGCGCCGTGGTTCCGGTTCGTCTGCGGGGGCGAGTCGCGGACGCGGAGCGCGGCGATCGTGTTCTTCGGGCGGAGGCGGCAGCCGGTGAGGTGCTCGCGTGGGACGGGACGGGGGCCTCTCGATCGACGAGAGGCTCCACGCGGGGCTCTTCACGGTGCCGAGGCCCGAGCGCGGGGGGGGGGGGGCGACGGCGGTCGTCAGCGAGGTCGCGTTCGAGGCGACCTCCGCGGGGCTGCGGCGGATGGTGCACTGACGAAGAGGAGGGAGAGCGCGCCGCGAGGTGTGACTTCGTGAAGCGTGTCGCGCGTCGAACACGCGAGACCGATGAAGACCTCGCCCACCTCCCCGCGCGAGACCCAGCTCGCGAAGGAGCTCGACCAGCGGGCCGCTGTCATCGGGTCCCTGCGGGCGACGATCGAGGCGCTGCGGGCGACGATCGAGGCGCTGCGGGCGACGATCGAGGCGCTGCGGGCGCCGGCGGCCGCGCTCGAGCTCACGCTGGTCCACCACGCGCACGAGAGCGAGGTCTTGAAGGGTCGCCTCTACGGGATGAAGTCGGAGCGGGGCGAGCGAGCTTCAGCCGCTGCTCGGCGGCTTGCTGACGCAGGACGCGGCGCTGACGACGGAGCTCGAAGGGCTCGTGGCGCCGGGCGCGGAAGGCGGCGCCTCACGAGGCCGAGTGACAGGCGATCGCGACGGGCCCGGAGGCCGGCGTCGTCCCGGCTCGGCGAGGTCCTGTTCGCGGCGATGACGACACGCCTCGGGGTGTGCGAGCGTGCAGCGCGCCGGCGCCTCGCGAGGCCGAGTGACAGGCGATCGCGACCTCCCCAGCGAGCGCGTAGCGCACGATGTCGAGCTGGCGCCTCGCGAGGCTGGAAGCGATCCTCGAGAAGCGCGGGAAGTCGATCGCCCGGAGCGCGGGCGGCCAGGGCGATGGAATCTTGGCCTGATCGAGCAGCGTAGCTTACGCGCAAGGTACCCCCAGCCGCACAAAGGTGCGGCGCGGAGCAGAGACTCCGCGCCGCGTGGGACGACGTTGACGCGTCGGACCCGCTGCCGTGGTCGCACGGCGAGCGCCGAAAGGCGAGCGGGACGACGGCGCCGTGGATGATCTGCAAGCTCGAGAGTGCCCCATCTGCGGGCGGCGGTTCGACCTGTGCCGGGCGTGCGACGGGCGGTACGTGTACTGCTCGGAGGGGTGCACGAGGTCGGGGAGACGAGCGACGTGGCGGAAGGGGTCGCGCGAGTACCGAGCGAGCCTCGGCGCGGCGGGGCGAGCCGACCATCGGCGAGAGCAGGCGCTGTACCGGGCGCGGAGACGCGTGAGTCAACCGTGTTCTGGGACAGGCGGGGCCCGCGTACCTCCGTCGTCGACCGGCACGCCCGTGCGCATGGAGCGCACGACCGAGGTTCGGTTGGAGGTCTCTCTCGATGTCGCACCCCCTGTGGATGTCCCTCGAGCCGTTGGGCTCGGAGGTTCGGATGATGCTGTCGGCGCCCCGGACGGGCACACTGTTGAAGGCTCGGATGCCCAACCCGCCGGCGCATCCGCGCGCGGTGATCTCGCTCTTGGAGGCGCTGGCGCTCTGGTGTGGCCATCCGTTGCGCGCTGTCATCGATGCGGACGCCGAGGACGTGCGGCGGCAGCCGGCGCGGTGGGCAGCCCTGCTTGGCGACGCGCCCGAGCTCGCGGTGGCCGTGGAGTGGTCGGCTCCCCCGCGGCGTCGTCGGCGGGATAAGCACCTTGGCACGATGGGTGACTTCGGTGCCGCCCGTCGGCTGATCACCCTCGCCGCGACGGGGCAGCGATGATCACCGCCGAGATGCGGGCCGAGATTCGGCGACTGGTTCTTCGGGAAGGCTGGAAGGTCGAGACGGTGGCCCGCCGCTTCGGCGTCCACCACTCCGTCGTCCGCAGAGCGACCGAGACCGAGGGGGCGACGGCGACGACGAGGGCGCCGAGCAAGCTCGACCCCTTCAAGGAGCACATCGTCGGGCGGCTCACCACCCACCCCGAGCTCAGCGCGACGAGGTTGCTCTTGGAGGTGCGCGACAAGGGCTACACCGGTGGCGTGGCCTTGGTCCGACGCTACGCCGCCAAGGTGCGACAGCCGCGGAGCAAGAAGGCCTACCTGCGCGTCGAGACCGAGCCCGGCGAGGTCGCGCAGGTCGACTGGGGCTCCTTCGGGATGCTTCGCGTCGGCAACACCCAACGCCCCCTCTCCGCCTTCGTCATGGTGCTCAAGTGGTCCCGCGCTCTCTTCGTCGACTTCAGCCTCGACATGCGCATGGACACCTTCCTCCGCATGCACCAGCGCGCCTTCCAGCACTTCGGCGGCGTCCCTCAGCGCGTCATCTACGACAACCTCAAGTCCGTCGTCCTGCACCACGTCGGCACCACCGTACAATTCAACCCCGCCTTCCTCGCCTTCGCCGGTCACATGCTCTTCGAGCCTGTCGCCGCCCCCGTCCGCTACCCCCAGGCCAAGGGCAACGTCGAAAACGCCATCAAGTACCTGCGCTCCTCCTTCTTCTACGGCCGCTCCTTCCGCGATCTCGCCGACGTCCGCGCCCAGGCCGAGCGCTGGCGCGACGAGGTCGCCAACGCTCGCCTCCACGCCACCACCCGCGAGCGCCCCGCCGAGCGCCTCCTCGTCGAGAGGACCAGGCTCCGCGCCCCTCCCGAGCACCCCTTCGACGCGGACCTGATCCTGCCCATCGTCGTCTCCAAGGAGGCCCGCGTCCACCTCGACACCAACACCTACTCCGTCCCCCACACCCTCGTCGGTCGCACCGTCCACCTCCGCGCCGACGACACCACCGTGCGCGTCGTCGACGACGGCGTCGTCGTCGCCGAGCATCCCAGGTGCTGGGACCGCCGTCGTGCCATCCAGCAAGACGCCCACATCGACGCCCTCCTCCGTCGACGACCGGGCGCCAAGGGCCCTCGCCACCACGACTACATCGCCTCTCTCGCCCCGGAGGCCGCCATGTACTTGAAGGAAGTCTCCCGCAAGAAGATCAGGCTCGACCACGAGATCCGAAAGCTCCGCCGCCTCGTCGAGCTCTACGGCGAAGCCGACGTCGTCCGAGGCATCGTCCTCGCCCTCTCCCAGCGCACCTTCGGCGCTCGCTACGTCCGTGCCCTCATCGACCAGCTCCGCTTCGCCGAGGGCTCTCCCGAGCCCGTCGAGCCCATCGTCACCGGCAACGCCGCCGCCGACGCCGCCGACGTCCAGACCCACGACCTCGAGGGCTACGATGCGCTCTTCTGATCGCAAAGCGCCCCGCGCTCCCGCTGGCACCGACGTCTCCACCCTCTCCCTTGCTGACGTCCTTCGCTCCCTCGGCCTCGACCACGCCGCTTCCCTTCTCGACGTCGCATCACAGAAGGCCATCGCTCGCAGCGAGTCTCCTACGTCCCTGCTCGACCACCTCATGCGCGAGGAGCTCCGCTCCACCCTCGAGCTCCGCGCCAGAGCCTCCCTCAAACGCGCCGCCATCTTCCCCCCGGCTGGCCTCGAGACCTACGACTTCGCCCACCCCAAGACCATCGACCGCGATCTCATCTCCACCGCCGCCACCCTCGCCTTCGTCGAAGACAAGACCAACGTCGTCTTCCTCGGCCCCAGCGGCGTCGGCAAGACCCACCTCGCCAACGCCCTCGGCCAGATGGCCTGCCTCCGCGGCTACCGCGTCCGCTTCGTCCTCGCCGCCGACCTCGTCAACGACCTCGTCGCTGCCCAGGCCAGAAACACCCTCCACAAGCGCCTCACCGCCTGGACTTCCCCAGAGCTCCTCCTCATCGACGAGCTCGGCTACCTCTCCTTCGACGCCCGCGGCGCCGACCTCCTCTACCAAGTCTTCAACAAGCGCTACCAGCGCGCCTCCACCATCGTCACCACCAACCTCCCCTTCAAAGACTGGGGCAAGCTCTTCCACAACGCCGCCGCTGCCTCCGCCATCGCCGACCGCCTCGTCCACAAGGGCCTCCTCGTCAAAATCGAGGGCAGATCACGTCGCTCCAATCAGGTCGTCGACGGCTGACTCCTCCGCCACATCACGGCAAAGCCCGGCACGCTCCGCGCCGCCGGGCTTTGCCGTCTCTCGCCCCTCCGATCGCGCTTCGCGCGATCGATACGCCGCGCTTTCTGACGATCGCTTCCACTTCGGCCGAACGCCGGCGACGAGCCCGTAGAAGGCCGACTTGTGCCCGTCATAGCCGTGCTCCCGCGCCCTCCGCAGAAGCTCCTGCGTCGGCAGCTCGGGCTCCGCTTCGAGCCAGCTCCGCACCCGCTCGTCGAACGCGGACACCTTCGACGGTCGCCCGACTCGAACGGCCTTCCGCCGAGCTCCGTCGTCGACGTCCACGACGGGGTGGATATCCAACCTGGCGGGGGTGTCAAGCCGCGAGCACCGGAGCCGAGTA
>CAYNEK010000014.1:0-7256 GCA_964396175.1 uncultured Polyangiaceae bacterium
TCACGACGAGCGCGAGCAGACCCTGAACCAGCTGCTCGTCGAGATGGATGGCTTCGAGTCGAACGAGGGCGTCATCATCATCGCGGCGACCAACCGCCCGGACGTCCTCGATCCGGCGATCCTGCGGCCAGGCCGCTTCGATCGCCGCATCACCGTGCCGCGCCCCGACGTGAAGGGCCGCGCCGAGATCCTGAAGGTGCACACGCGCAAGGTCCCGGTGGCCGAGGGGATCGATCTCGAGATCATCGCTCGCGGCACGCCGGGCTTCGCGGGCGCCGATCTCGAGAACCTCGTCAACGAGGCGGCGCTCATCGCGGCGCGCTTCGATCACGAGCAGGTGACGATGCGAGACTTCGAGATGGCGAAGGACAAGGTCCTGATGGGCACCGAGCGTCGATCGATGGTCATCAGCGAGCACGAGCGTCGCACGACGGCGTGGCACGAGGCGGGGCACACGCTGGTCGGCCTGACGCTGCAGCCGCACACCGATCCGGTGCACAAGGTGACGATCATCCCGCGCGGCCCGGCGCTCGGGCTGACCCAGGCGCTCCCCAAGGAGGACAAGTACTCGACGAGCCGCGAGCAGGCGACGGCGAACCTGGCGATGCTGATGGGCGGCCGCGTGGCCGAGCAGGTCGTCTTCGGGCAGACGACGACGGGCGCGTCCAACGACATCAAGCGGGCGACGCAGATCGCGCGACGGATGGTGACCGAGTTCGGGATGAGCGAGGCCATCGGGCCGGTCAATTACGCGGGTGACGAGGATGGCAACCCCTTCCTCGGGCGCGACTTCGGCATGCATCGCCGCGAGTACTCCGAGCAGATGGCCATCCAGATCGACGAGGAGGTGCGCAAGATCCTCCTCACCGCCGAGAAGCGAGCGACCGACATCCTGTCGTCGAAGCGAGAGGTCCTCGACGCGATCGCGAACGCCCTGCTCGACCGCGAGACCATCGACGCCGAAGAGCTCGCCGCGATCCTCGAGGGGCGGCCGCTCCCCGAGCGCGAGAAGGTCGTCATCCCAAGCTGGTCGGACCGCGACAAGAAGGAGAAGGAGAAGCGCCGCGGCTCGAGCATCTTCGGTCCGCCACGCCCGGTCGCTTCGTGACGCGCGAGGATCCCTCGCGTCGCGCTCACGAGGAGAGCGCGCCGATCGGTGGGGGCGCTCGTGCGAGCTCGCGAGGGCGCGCCGCACGACGTGCGACGCGATCCTGGGCGGTGCTCGCCGTGGGCTCGTGGATGTGGATCGCTGGCGCGGGCTGCGGTGCGGCGTCGAGCGCGGCCGCCCCGGGCGGGGTGAGCCCGGAGCCGTCGGTGGTCCCCACGACCGCGGACGAGGCCGAGCGAGTGCTCGAGCGCGAGCGGCGCACCCTCGACGGGAGCATCGCGCCGCCCGACCGCGACGCGAGCGTCGATCGGGCAGACGACGAGCGCTCGAAGCCCTCGCCTCCCGCTCCCGTCACCGCCGGAGCGCCGCCCTCTCCTGCCGAGCTCACCTCGCCGAAGAAGGCGCAGCCTCCCCCCGCCGACGCCCAGGAGCCTGGACGACGAGCCGAGGCGACCGGGGCGAGCAGCTCTCCTTGCGCGGTCGCTTGTCGCGCCTTCGCGTCGATGCAGCGCGCGGCCGACGTCATCTGTCGCGAGCTCGGCGAGGAGCACGATCGCTGCCGCTCGGCGAGGACCACCGTCGCGAGCGCGAAGGCGCGCGTAGCGGCCTGCGGCTGCGCCGAGCGGTAGCGCACGCTGCGAGGCTCGTGATGGCTTCGTTCTCCAGGACGAGGGGCGGTCTGCGCTGCGCCGAGCGGTAGCGTACGCTGCGAGGCTCGTGATGGTTTCGTGCTCCAGGAGGAGGGGCGGCCCGCGGCTGCGCCGAGCGGCAGCGCACGCTGCGAGGCTCGTGATGGCTTCGAGCTCCAGGAGGAGGGGCGGCCTGCGGCTGCGCCGAGCGGTAGCGCACGCTGCGCGGAGTCCGACGAAGGCCGATCAGTAGACGTAGGGGACGTACGGCGCGCGGTCGTGCTCGACGAAGGCGCGCACGCTCTCGCGCGTCCACACGCGGGCCGCCCACGCCGCGAGCTGCTCGGGGACGGGGTCTCCGTTCGACACGAGGCGCTGCAGCATGAACCCGAGGTCCGCGTCGGCGATGGAGAAGTCGCCGAAGAGCCAGCCCCCGGACGCAGGGACCAGGGCGTCGACGACGTACAGGAGCCGAGCCTTTGCGGCCTCGGCGGCGGGGCTGAGCGGCGTGGTCGCGCGCGCGTAGAACATCGAGCTCGTGGGGCGCTCCTCGCGGAGGGCCGCGAGATCGCTCCGCACCCAGGCGAGGATCTGGCGCGCCCGCGCGCGCTCACGCACCCCGAGGGGCATGATCCGCGGCGTCTCGGGGAACGCGTCGTCCAGGTACTCGACGATGGCGCTCGACTCGGCGAGCACGAACCCGTCGTGATCGAGCGTCGGCACCCGACCCGTGAGCGAGCGCTTGCGGTACGCCTCGCCGCGCTGCTCGGCGCGCTCGAGGGCCACCGTGCGGACCTCGAAGGCGAGCGCCTTCTCGCGGAGCGCGACGAAGCACGAGAAGAAGTAGGGGCTGATCCAGAGGCTGTCTCCGTGGAGAATCATGGCGCCAAGCGTGATACACGAGAGGACCGTGGAGATGAGCCCATCGTGGAACGCCGTCCGCTTCTCCCCGTCGGGGCGCGGTCACGTCGAGAGCTACTTCCTCAAGCTGAACGACGGCGTAGGTCGGCGCGCGCTCTGGTTGAAGACGACGATCCTCGAGCGCCGCGGCGCGCCGGCCGTCGCGGAGGCGTGGGCGATCGCGTTCGACCGCGAGGGGGAGCACCGCGCCGCCAAGCTCGTCGTCCCGTGGGAGAGCGCGCGCTTCTCGACGACCGGGCTCGACGTCGCCATCGGCCCCGTGTCGCTCCGCGATGGCGAGGCGCGCGGTGAGCTCGGCCAGGGCGAGACGACGATCTCGTGGGACCTTCGGTGGGACCACGCGGCCGCGCCGCTCGTGCCGTTCCCGCTCTCCAGAATGTACACGGGCCCCTTCCCGAAGTCGAAGGCGGTCTCGCCGGTCCCCGACGCACGCTTCCACGGATCGTACACGGTGAACGGCGAGCGCGTCGAGGTCCACGGAGCGCGGGGCATGCTGGGCCACAACTGGGGCGCGTCGCACGCGCATCGCTACGCGTGGGCGCACGCCGCGGGCTTCGAGGGGGAGCCGGACGCCGTCTTCGAGGGGCTCGCGGGCCGCGTGAAGCTCGGCCCCGTGGTGCTCCCGACGCTGACGCTCGCGTGCCTGCGACTCCGAGGGGTCCGCTACGACTGGAACCTCCCCCTCGACCTCGCGCGGAACGCAGGGCGCATCGGTCGGCGGAGCTTCCAGTTCTCGTGCGAGAGCGCGATCGGGCGCATCGACGGCGATTTCACGGGATCGACCGAGGACTTCGTCGGGCTGCTCTACGAGAACCCCTCGGGGCGGCCCTGCCACTGCCTCAACTCGAAGCTCGCCCGAGGGGTCCTCGAGGTGCGCCTCGCCGGCAGACTGCCGCTGGTGCTCCGCACGCGCGAAGCGGCGCTCGAATTGGGGACGACGGACCAGGCCCACGGGATCCGCATGCTCGCTTGAGGCGCGCAGCCTACGGAAGACAGGCGCGACCGCGAGGCGGACCCCCGGGACGATCGTGCCTTCGAGGCCGCGGCCATCCGCCGAGTGAATGGCGAGTCCCCGCCGCCCGTCCATGAGACAGGCGCGTGATAGACTTGCATTTGCGCTCGCTTCGGTACAGAACCCAGTGCCCCGCTCGGGGCAAGGGCGTCCCCTCGTGTGTTCGCGGCACCTCGCCGCGGCGCCCGCCCCCACCTCCCACCATCCTCACCTCGAAGACGCTTTCCAAGGAGCAAACATGACGTCGAACCGTGGCTTGATCATGATCATCGGAGCCGTTGGGCTCACCACCCTCCTCGCGGCGGCCGGCTGTGGCGGCAGCAGCGACAGCAGCCCCGCCCAGCAGACCCCTGCGGGTGGCGCGGCAGGCGCGACGGGAGGCAAGGGCGGCGCGATGTCGGGGACCGGCGGCAGCGCCGCGGGTGCCTCGTCCGGCGCCAAGAAGATCGGCGCCGAGTGCACGGCCGACAAGGACTGCGGCGCAGGCGCGAAGTGCCTCACCGAGACGACCAACTCGTTCGGCGACGGTGCCCCAGCCCACGGCTACTGCACGGTGGACTGCTCGACGGACGGGAGCGTCTGTGGCGACAAGGCGATCTGTGTCGGCCTCACGGACACGGAGGCCGTCTGCGTCCTCGGCTGCAAGTTCGGCGAGCCTCCCCTCAATTACCTCGACGATCTCGATGGCGACAGCGCGCCCGACAAGTGCGCGGGCCGCAAGGACGTGGCCTGCCACGGGCTCTTCAACGACAAGGGCGAGTACTCGAAGCAGGATGCCTGCTTCCCGATGTGCAACGACGACGAGAACTGCTCGGCGGGCCGCGCGTGCGACCTCAACACCGGCCTCTGCGTCGAGTCGGCCAAGCTGAAGGACAAGAAGAAGGGGAACGAGCTCTGCAACGTCGCGGCGAAGGACGACGAGTGCCTCGGCGTCTGCGCGCGGCTCTACGACTCGACCGATCCCAACACCCCCGCGGAGAAGAAGGACCTCGGCATCTGTCTCGATCCGTGCACCATCGGCACGATCCAGGGCGGGTCCTGCGGCGGCGTCAGCAACGGCCTCTGCCTCCTCACCGGGATGTTCACCCCGACGAAGGACGGGCCCGACGGCGGCGCCGCGGACCTGGGCGCATGCGTCACCGCGTCGAAGAAGGGCGACTCCTGCTCGTGCCACTGGGAAGAGGGCCAGTGGTCGATGTACTTCTCGGGCGTGAAGCAGTCTTACTGCTTGTTCTTGGGGAACGAGGCGTGCGACAGCACGAAGGACTGCGCGTTCACCTGCGATACGAACGCGGACTGCCAGTCGGGCTCCGACACGACCTCGACCTGCGACAAGTCGGCGCCGAACAAGGCCGGCAAGGGTCAGTGCAAGAAGTCGGACGGCTCGTACGCGACGCTCTTCGACAACCTCGCGTGTCTGCCGGTGGGCGCCAAGGGCGAGAAGATGTGCGCGCCGAAGGACGCCGCCGACGTGTCCAAGTGCGGCGGCAGCAACGGCAACCCCGGGACCGGCGGGACCGGCGGCGCCGGTGGTGCGGGTGGTGCGGGTGGCTCGTCGGCTGGAGCGGCTGGTGACTCTGGCGCCGGCGGTGCAGCGGCTGGCGCTGGCGGAGACGCTGGTGCCGGTGGCGCCGCGGCTGGCGCTGGCGGCGCGGGTGACTCTGGCGCTGCTGGCGCGGGTGACTCTGGCGCTGGCGGCGACGCTGGCGCCGGCGGCTGATCCGCTCTCGCGACAGTGACGCACGCGGCGCGTGTCCCCCGGGGCGCGCGCCGCGCGCGCTTTTGTCGGGCACTCGGTGCGCGATGGGGCGGACGCGAGGCGCACGGCTCGCGGCGCGTGTCCCCCGGGGCGCGCCGCGTGCGCTCTTGTCGGGCGCTCGGTGCGCGATGGGGCGGGCGCGGACGGACGGATCGCGACGCGACGTGCGCGCAGTGCGTGTTTGTGGGAGGGTCCGCGCCCTCGATCATGAGACTACGACGACTCTTCCCGGTCCTCGCTGCGCTCGTCGCGGCGATCCCCGCGTGCAAGTGCAGCGGCGACAGCGCGAGCAGCGCCGCGCCTGCCGCCTCCCCCGCCACGTCGGCCGACGAGGCGTCCGCAGGCGCTTCGGGATCGGCCGTCGCCGTCCCGTCTTCGTCGGTCCCCCGCTTTCGACCGATCCAGATCCGACCCGGCGTCAGCCGCCCGATCCGCGTCCCGTCCCTGCGGGCGGACCCTCCGCCTGCGACGCCCTGACGCCGTCGCTCGGCGTGGAGGTGGCGAGGTGGGCCGCAGCCGAGCTCGCGGTCGCCAGCGCCGATCGGACGACGCGGGGCGCGCCCGATCGGGGCGGCGGCGTTTGGTGGCTTCCGTGGGCGTCGAGTTGCGCTACCGTCGTCGATGATGATCGTGTCTCGCGTCGACCCTGGGCCCGACACCGAGCTCCTCCGTGTCTTCGACGACGAGGGGAGAGCCGATCCCGCGACCGATCCGAAGCTGCCCCTCGAGGACGTCCTCGCGATGCACCGCGAGATGCTCCGCCTCCGGGTGATCGAGCGGCGCATGGTGCAGATCCAGCGCCAAGGGCGCGTCGGGTTCTACGGCAGCTGCACCGGACAGGAGGCCACCCCGATCGCCGCAGGCTTCGCGTTCGATCGGGGAGACTGGATCTTCCCGGCCCTCCGTGAGAGCGCGATCATGCTCGTCCGGGGCTTCCCTCTCACGAAGTACATCGGTCAGGTGTTCGGCAACTCGCGCGACGTCCTCCAGGGGCGACAGATGCCGTCTCACATGAGCGCGCGCGAGGTGAACCAGGTCTCGTGGTCGAGCAACATCGGCCCGCAGATCCCGCAGGCCGTCGGCTGCGCGATGGCGATGCGCGCGCGGGGCTCGAAGAGCGTCGCCGTCGGCTTCATGGGGGACGGCGCGACGAGCCAGCCAGACTTCCACGCGGCGATGACCTTCGCGCGGCGCTTCTCGCCGCCGTGCGTGCTCGTCTGCCAGAACAACCACTGGTCGATCAGCGTGCCTACGGCGAAGCAGACCGCGAGCCGGACGATCGCGGTGAAGGGCCGCGCCTTCGGTGTCCCGGCCGTCCGCGTCGACGGCAACGACGTGCTCGCCGTGTATGTGACGCTCCGAGACGCCGCGTCGCGCGCGCGGAGCGGCGGAGGCCCGACCTTCGTCGAGTGCGTCACCTACCGCATGGGCGCGCACTCGACGAGCGACGATCCCACGCGCTACCGCTCGAGCGATGAGGTCGCGGCGTGGGCGAAGAAGGATCCGCTCGATCGCCTCGAACGGCACCTCCGGACCCTGGGCGCGCTCTCCGACGACGACAAGGCCCGGCTCGAGGCCGCCTTCGACGCGGAGGTCGTTCGAGCCATCGACGAGGTCGAGGGATCGCCCAGCGTCGCGCGGGACACCCTGTTCGACGGGGTGTATGCCTCGCCGCCGTGGACCCTCGACGAGCAGCGTCGCGGTCTCCTGCTCACCGCGCCGCTCGCGAAGGCGCACTGACCGACGCCGCCTCGAGGCGGGATGCCCCGGCTCGCCACTCACCGCGCCGCCCGCGAAGGCGCACGGACCGCGGCGATCTCGAGGCTG
>CAYNEK010000014.1:7356-12533 GCA_964396175.1 uncultured Polyangiaceae bacterium
GGGTGTCCCGGCTCGGTGCTCACCGCGCCGCCCGCGAAGGCGCACGGACCGCGGCGATCTCGAGGCTGGGGTGTCCCGGCTCGGTGCTCACCGCGCCGCCCGCGAAGGCGCACGGACCGCGGCTCACGTCGACGCAGCGGTGCGGTACGGGCCGTCGCCTCGTCGCGCGCGGGAAGCGCGGGTCGCGACGAGCGCCCCGACGCCGATCATCGCCGCGGCGAAGCCGACGAAGCCGCCCACGAAGGGGATGTGCGTGATGACGACGAACAGCGCGAGCCCCGCGGCGAGCTGCGTGTAGGGGCTCGTCAGCTTGTGGCCAAAGAGCGCCTTGCCGACCGTCGTCGAGACGGCGGCGATGCCCGCGAAGACCGCGCCGGCGCCCGCGATGAGCCCAATCACCGCGAAGGGGATTCCGATGATCGTGACCGCGAGGAGCGTCGTCGCGACGAGCACGGCGAGCGCCCCGACCACCCCGACCGCGAAGCTCCTCATCGGGCGCGCCGCGATCTCGCCGAGCACCTGCGTGGATCGCCTCTCGGCCAACGCGAGCAGGACCGCCCCGAGCACGAAGAGGAGCGAGCCATGAACGATCGCGCGGGAGAGCGCGCGGACCGGATCCGCGAGGACCCCGGGGGCGCGTCGCAGGCCGTCCACGTCGCGCGTGATCCCCGCGACGCTGCCGCCCGTCGATGTGACCGCCCCGTCGATGTGGGAGCCCGGCGCGCGGAACAGCACTCCGCCCACCACGCTCGCCTTGCCGTCGACGACGGCGCCTCTCTCGACGTCGATGCGACCGCCCACGGCCGTCACGCTCCCGAGCACGTGCGCGCCCTCGGCGACGAGCACCTTGCCGCCGAAGACGGCCACGTCGCCCGTCACCGTGCCTCGCACCTTCGCGTCGCCGCCCAGCACCGTGAGATCGTGGACCACCTCGCCTGGCGAGAGCTCGAGCGAGCCCCCCGTGACGACGCGATCGTCTCCGCGCGTCGTCGGCGTGGCTGCGGTGACGGGCGCTCCTCCGACGTCCGGTGTGGCGCTCGATACGTCGCGCACCCCTGGGTCCACCGGAGCGACGCTCGCGGCTCCAGGTGCGGAGGGGGCGGCGGCGCTCGGCGCCGTCGCGCTGCTCTCGGCGCTGGGCGTCGTCGTGCTCGGTGCGTCGGCCCGGACCGTGACCAGCGTCCCCTTGCGCGCCAGGACGAAGTCACCACCCGAGAGGATCGCCTCGAGCACGTCGCCGGGCGCTTGATCGCGCACGTGAAGGGACACGGGCGCGTCCCCCGCCTCGGCGACGATGGAGAGCCCGCTCGCCTCGGCGACCTTCTGGAGCGCCGCGTTGCGAGGGAGCTTCTCGATGGACAGCGAGACGCGTCGATCCCCAGACGGCCAGGTCCCCTCGCGCCGCACGATCGCGAGCGCGTCGGAGGAGGCGAGGGTCGTGGCGAGGACGAGGGGTACAAAGAGGTGGCGGCGATTCATAGGGAGGATCTCCTCATGGGGAGCAGCGTGATGGATGTGAAGGCCGCGAGGCCGAGCCCGAGGGCCGCGAAGACCCAGGTGCGCTCCGCGGAGAGCGCGGTCACGGCGTGGAGGGACGAGCTCGTGGCGCGCGCGATCGAGGAGAGCTCGTCGGCGAAGGACGGCCCGAGCACGTCTCGGGCGTAGGCAGGGAGGGCGAACACGGCGGCGAGCGTGAGCCCGAGCGCGATCCGCCGCGCCGGCCGAGTGTGGGCTCGGCGCACCGCCTCGTCCACCCGGCAATTCTCGAGGGCCCGCTCGGCGAGCCTCGAGAGGCACGCCTCGCACGACTCGAGGTGGGCGTGCTCTGCGGCCGAGAGGCGCGCGCCTTGGAGATCTGCGGCGAGGAGGAGCGCGGCGTCCTCGAGGCACGCGTCCCGTGGCTCGAGGTGGGCTCGCGGCGTCGGATCGCCAGGCGTGCCTTGGAGCCCCGAGGCGGCGACTGGGTCGTCGCTCTCGACGCCGGTGTCGCGGGGCTCGCGGTGGGCTCGCTGCGCGGGTGCGCACGGTGCGCCTTGGGCTCCTGCGTCGACGACGGTCGCGTCGACATCGACGCGACCAGGGGAGCGCTCGTGGGGTCTCGTCATGGTGTCCATCCGTCCTTGGCCAGCGCGCGTGCGACGCTCTTTCTCGCGCGGAGGATCCAGCTCGCGACGGTCCCCACGGGCGCGTCGAGGCGCCGGCCGATCTCCTCGTAGGAGAGATCCTCGGTCACCAGGAGCAAGAGCGCCTCGCGCTGCGCGGCTGGGAGCCTCTCCAGCGCCGAGGCCGTCCTTCGTACCTCCTCACGTCGAGCGAGCCGCTCGTCGGGGAGCGGGGACAGATCCGGCACGGACCACTCGTCGTCCACCTCGCCTGCGCGGGCGCGCTGCCTCGCGCGGGCGCGAAGCAGATCGATCGCCGTGTTCCGCGCGATGGTGACGGCGAGGCCGGTCGAGCCGCCGCCTGCGTCGAGGAAGCGCCGGACGGCCTCCTGCGTCGCGTCGTCGACGTCTGGGTGCGACGGTGGCTCACGCAGCGTGCGCGCGACGATCGCGCGGAGCAGAGGGCGGACGTCGGCCGACGACCGCGCGGGCGGCGGGGGAGACGGCCTCGTGCTGGCGCCAGCGAGCGTCATGAGAGGGGAGAGGGTAACGTACGACACCGAACGGAGATGATGTCGCCCGAGCGTGGCGAGAATTGCACGAGCCTCGTCGCAAGGGCCCGTCCCCGGGCTCGAAGGGGCGCGAGACGCAAGATCGGCGAGGGCCTCGACCCCTCGTCGCTCCGCGCAGAGGGGTACGACGCTGGAAGGTTGGCCTCGGGGTGGACCGCGTCGGGCTCGTGAGCTCGGGGCGAGCGGCTCGGGCGCACGGGTGAGCGGCCGTCGGCTCAGCCCGAGGCGGGCGCGTCGAGGATCTCGACGCCCAGGCGCGCCGCGGCGATGCGGAGCGCGACCTCCCCCCGATCGCCCCCGATCGCGCGGCGACCGAGCTTCGCGGCGGCGAGCAGCGCCGTCCCGCTCCCGGCGACGGGATCGACCACGAGATCCCCCGCGTCGGTGAGCGCCTCGACGAGCCGCGAGAGGAGGGCCAGCGGCTTCTGCGTCGGGTATCCGGTGCGCTCCTTCGAGATCGGCGCGAGGATGGGCATCTCCCACACGTCCCCGAGCGGTACGCCTCGCGACCGCTCGTCCGTCGTGCTCGACCTCGTACGCTTACCATCCCGGAAGAGCGCGAGCTGCTTGTTCTCGCCCCAGATCCGCCTCGTGCTCTCGGCGAGCGGCTCGTAGAGCTGGTGGAAGACGGGCGTCGCCGCGGGATCCCGGACCCATCGGAGCAAGACGTCGTGGACGCGCTGGAAGTTCCGCGTCTTCGCCGGCCACCGGCGGTACCTCCAGATGATCTCGCTCGCGAAGGCGTCGCGACCGAAGACCTCGTCGCACCGCACCTTCGCGGAGTGGCTCGCCTTGGGATCGAGGTGGAGCACGAAGGAGCCCTCGGGACGGAGCACGCGCCGCGCGCCGCGCGCGAGCCCCACGACGAACGACAGGTACGCCTCGAGATCGTCCCATCGGTCCTCGAAGGCCTCCTCTTCTCCGTGCTCTCGACGTGCGTGTGAGTTCGTCTTGAAGTCGCGCTGCGTGAAGAACGGTGGGTCCGCGTAGACGAGCGTCGCCGAGCCTTCGGGGAGCCGCGCGAGGAGCTCTTCGGCGTCGGCCCGGTGGAGCTCTGCGCGAGGGATCACGCCGCGCAGCGTAGCGTCGCGCGAGGACACCGTGCGGCAGAATGTCCGGTGGACAGGCGCGCGCGGTTCGGCGAGAGAGCCTGCATGCACAGGAGGAGCGTCCTCGCCCTCATGCTCACGCTCCCGGCCTGCGGGCGGAGGCCCTTCGACGCGTCCCCAGAGGGCGTCGCGCGTGAGTTCCTCGAGCGCATGGATCGGGTCGACGGCGATCCGAAGGCGGCGCGAGCAGCGTTCGATTTGCTCGGCAAGGCGGCGCAGCTCGCGCTCTCGGATCGCGCGCGGCGGGCGAGCGCGGCGACGGGCAAGCGGATGGCGCCGGAGCAGATGATCGCCACGAGCCACTTCTTCCCGAGGTTCTCGCCGCGACAGTGGTCGACGCGCGCGGCGGGCGACAGGGCCGTCGTCACCGTCGTGGGGCTCGACCCGGCGACCGAGAGGGCGGAGATCCCCTGCATCCGTGAGGAGGGACGCTGGCGCATCGAGATCGCGCTGCCGCCCTTGCCCCCCGTCGAGAAGCGCCCGACCCGCGACTGACGCCGCCCCGCGACGGCGATCGCCTGGGCCGACAGGGCGCCCTGGCGAGGAGCGCGCGCCCGGAGGGGGGGGGTGGATCAGAGCGGCGTGACGAGCACGTCGTCGAAGCAGACGGGCGCCTCCCACTCGTTGAAGCCCACGTGATCGTGCCCCGCACCGTCGAGCGGGGCGGGATCGACCATCGCGTGGATCACGGTGTCGTCGACCGCGAAGGTCACCGTGCGGCCGTCTCGCCGCTCGACGCGGACGTGGTAGACTTGACCAGGGGCGACAGGGCGCTGGCGAGGATCGTCTGCGTGGGCGTCGACCTCGAGCGCGAGGCGATCTCGACCGTGCTCGTCTCGGCGCGCGAGGACGTGGAGCGAGTTCTTCCAGCCGCCGAGGATCGCCAGGTACGAGGTCGCGTCCACGTACGACGCCTGCGTCGCGCCGGTCGCGCCGTCTCCCCACGCCTCGACCTTGATGTCGCCGTCCCTCGAGAGCGCCACCGCGTCGAATTCGATGCGCGCGTTGGTCGGCAGGCGCTTCGTGAGCCAGATCCCTCGGTTGTGCGCGCCGCGACCGCAGAGCTTCCCTTCCTCGATCTTCCAGCCGGTCGCCCCGGTGATCCGCCAGTCCGGGCCGATCCCCGCGCGCTCGAAGGCGTCGCGAAACGGCTGGGTGAGCAGCGGATCCATCGCGGCGAGCGCGAGGCCCGGCGGCATCGTCGGGCGCGGGCGCGTCGCGGGCTTCGCGGCCTTCGCGTCGCGCGCCGACTCCTCGACGCCCGTGGGCGCGCCGTTCGGGAGGCAGCCCGTGAGCACGAGGGCTCCGGCGAGGATCGTCCTACGCATCGCGTGGATCCTCCTTCGGCGCGCCGCGCCGCGCAACGTCGAACGCGCATGCGAGAGAGCTCACCC
>CAYNEK010000014.1:12633-22806 GCA_964396175.1 uncultured Polyangiaceae bacterium
CTGGGCGTGAGAGGGCCACCCGAGCGGTTCTTTCGCTGCGCAGCGTCGAGCGCCCATGCGAGAGAGCTCACCCCTGGGCGTGAGAGGGCCACCCGAGCGGTTCTTTCGCTGCGCAGCGTCGAGCGCCCCTGCGAGAGAAGCTTGCCCTCGGGCGTGCGAGGGCCACCCGAGCCGTGCTAGACGCGGCGACGTCTCATGCATCCGATCCTCGTGAAGATCCCCGTCCACTGGCTCCCGTGGGGCCTCTGGCCGTTCTCGGCGCTCGCGAAGTGGCTGAGCATCACGCCCGCCACCGCGACGCTCCCTATCTACATGTACGGCGTGATGCTGGGGCTGTCGATCGTCGTCGGGTGGTACCTGACGCTCGGCCTCGCCGAGAAGGACGGCCTGCCCAAGGAGGAGATGGCGAACAACTACGTCGTCACCGCGATCGTCGCGCTCATCGGCGCGCGCGTCCTCTACGTCGTGACGAACCCGGACGAGTTTACCGGCCTCTCCAGCATGTTCAACGTGCGCGCGGGGGGCCTCGTCGCGTACGGCGGGTTCCTCGGCGGGTTCCTCGGCAGCTACCTCTTCCTCCGCGCGAAGAAGCTGCCGCTCTTGCCCTGGGCGGACGTCGCCGTGCCGAGCCTCGCGACGGGGCTGCTCTTGACCCGCATCGGCTGCTACCTCTTCGGCTGCGATTTCGGGCGCCCGCTGACGGCGACGGCCCCCACGTTCTTGAAGAAGCTCGGGACCTTCCCGCGCTGGCCCGAGGGGATGGTGTCGGACGGGGCGGGCTCGCCGGCGTGGCTCCAGCACACGAAGGCGCACCTCATCGGGCCCGACGCGCAGTCGTCCTTGCCGGTGCATCCGACGCAGCTCTACGAGGCGCTGGTCGGCCTCACGCTCTTCGCGCTCCTCATGTTCCAGCGGAAGCACCAGAAGTACCGCGGCCAGGTGTTCTTGCTCTTCACCTTCGCCTACGGCGTCTGCCGGTACATGCTCGAGATGATCCGCGACGACGCGGAGCGTGGCGAGTACGGGCCGCAGCTCTCGGAGCAGGTGATCGTGCCGTTCGGGCTGCTCATGCTGGGGCTCGGCTTCGTCTTCTTCATCGCCAAGGCCATCCCGAAGAAGGAGGTGCGGCTCGCGGCGCAGGCGATCGCCCTCGTGCCCGCGATCGCCGCGTATGTTGCGCTGAAGCAGCCGACCTTCGCGGAGCAGGTGCTGGTGAAGCTCTCGACGTCGCAGTGGGTGGCGGTCCTCACCGGCTGCATGGCCGCGGTCGTGTACGGGACGATGCTGAAGGCGGCCGAGATGCACCCGAAGCAGGCGATGTTCATCGATCTGTCGAACTATGAGCCCCCCGAGCCAAAGCACCCGAAGGGCGAGGCGCCCGCGCCCGCCGAGAGCGCCGACGCCGACGCGGCCGTGAAGCCGACGCGGCGCCGCAAGAAGCCCGTCGAGACGAGCGAGCCCGAATCGACGAGGGGCGAAGAGTCGACGAGCGAGGAAGATCCCAAGAAGGACGACGCCCCGTCGAAGGACGACGCCCCGTCGAAGGACGACGCCCCGTCGAAGGACGACGCTCCGCCGAAGGACGACGCTCCGCCGAAGGACGACGAAGACGAACCCAGGTCGTGACGAAGCCCGCCGCGCACATCGTCCTCGAGGACGTCCGCAAGCGATTTGGGACGCACGAGGTCCTGCGCGGCATCTCGATGACCATCCTGCGCGGCGAGACCGCCGTGATCATCGGCGGCTCGGGCGCGGGGAAGACCACGCTCCTCCGCATCCTCATCGGCCTCGAGAAGCCGACGAGCGGCAAGGTCATCGTCGACGGCGAGGACGTCGCGCCGATGAACACCGTGGAGCTCAACCGCTTCCGCCGCAAGTTCGGCATGGTCTTTCAGTACTCGGCGCTGCTCGACTCGCTCTCCGTGATGGACAACGTCGCCTTCCCGCTCGTCGAGCACACCAAGCTCTCGCGCGCCCAGATCCGCGACAAGGTGCTCGGGACGCTGAAGATCCTGGGGCTCGAAGGCGCGGACACCAAATTTCCGTCCGAGCTGTCAGGCGGTATGCGCAAGCGCGTCGGCCTCGCGCGGGCGCTGATGCTCGAGCCCGAGATCCTCATCTACGACGAGCCGACCTCGGGGCTCGATCCGCTCTCGTCCCGCATGGTCGACGACCTCATGGAAGAGACCCGCCAGCGCTTCGGCACGACGAACGTCGTCATCAGCCACGACATGGCGAGCACCTTCCGCATCGCGCACCGCGCCTTCCTCGTCATCCGCGGCGAGGTCGTCGCCGAGGGCAGCCCCGACGAGCTCTTCGAGAAGAACGAGGTGTCGCGCGACTTCATCCTGAAGAGCGGCATCGACGTCGCCCACCTGCGCCGTGTGCCTCCGCGCGAGCTCGCCGGGACCCGCCGCCACGACGCGACCTCGCTCGGCGGGGCCATCGATTGACCATGAAGCCAACGCCTCGCGGCGGAAGAGGTCGCTCCCCGAGCTCGAGGCACGCGCGACCGATCGACTGGGCATGAAGACCACCTCCCTCCAAGAAGCCATCGCTCTCATCCAGTCCGGCATGCGCGTGTTCGTCCAGGGGGCGGCCGCGACCCCGGAGGCGCTGCTTCGAGGGCTCGCCGTGCGCGCTCGCGAGCTCCATGACGTCGAGACGGTGCACCTCCACCTCGACGGCGATGCGCCCTTCGCGACGCCCGAGCTCGCGGGTCACGTGCGCGCCCGCGCCCTCTTCGTCGGACCGAACCTCCGGCGCGCCATCGCCGAGCACCGCGCCGACTACGTACCCGTCTTCCTCTCGGAGGTCCCGCTGCTCTTCCGGCGGGGGATCTTGCCGCTCGACGCGGCGCTCCTCCACGTCTCGCCGCCCGACGCGCACGGCTACGTCTCGCTCGGCGTCTCGGTCGACGTGGCGCGCGCGGCGGTCGACAGCGCGAGGCTCCTCATCGCGCAGGTGAACCCTCGGATGCCGCGCACCCTCGGCGACGGCGCGGTCCACGTCTCCGCGTTCGCGGCCCTCGTCCCCGTCGACGAGCCTCTCTTCGCCCACGAGGCGAGCGTCCCCGGGCCCGTGGAGCTCGCGATCGGGGCGCGGGTCGCGGGGCTCGTGGAGGACGGCGCGACGCTCCAGATGGGCATCGGCGCGATCCCCGACGCCGTCCTCGGCTCGCTCGGAGATCACCGGGCCCTCGGCGTGCACACCGAGATGTTCTCGGACGGGCTCCTGCCGCTCATCGAGCGCGGCACCGTGACGAACGAGCACAAGACCCTGCAGCGAAGGCGGACGGTGACGAGCTTCGTCATGGGCTCGCGGCGGCTCTACGACTTCGTGCACGACAACCCTGGGGTGGAGGTGCGCGACTCCGCGTACGTGAACGACACGGCGATCATCCGTCGTCAGCCGAAGATGACGAGCATCAACAGCGCGATCGAGGTGGACCTGACGGGGCAGGTGGTCGCCGACTCGATCGGCGAGCGCGTCTACTCGGGCGTCGGCGGGCAAATGGACTTCGTGCGCGGCGCGACGCTCTCCGAGGGCGGAAAAGCGATCATCGCGCTGCCGTCCGAGACGAGCCGAGGCGAGTCGCGCATCGTGGCGCACCTTCGCGAGTGCGCCGGCGTCGTGACGACGCGGGCGCACGTCCGGTACATCGCCACCGAGCACGGCGTCGCAGATCTCTACGGGAGGAGCCTTCGTGAACGAGCGCGGGCCCTCGTCGCGATCGCGGCGCCCCGGCACCGAGAGGCGCTCGAGCGCGAGACCAAGCGTCGCTTCGGCTGAAGCGCCGCGATCACGCCGTGGGCGTGTGGCGCGAGCCGGCGCGCGCGAGGGACCCGTGGGGCTGCTCGGGGAGCGTCGAGCGTATGCCCCGCGCGAGCTCACGTGAGGACCGTGCCCGCCCGGCCCTGTCGCACCGCTGTTGCTGTGACTGCGGACCTCTGGCGCACCGAAGCCCGGTGCGCTGTCCTCGGCGCTCTGCGTCAGCTTGCCGCGATCTGCCGCTCGAAGAGAGCCGGCGTCCGAGAGGAAGGAGCACCTTGGCCCCCGACGATGATGATGCGATGCGCGGCCCTGTGAGACGAGCGCGGGGGCTGGCGCGCGCCTCGGGTCCCCTCTACCCTGAGCTGCGCCCATGGCCTCGCGGCTCTTCTCTCGTCGGCGCGTCCTCACGGGCGCGGTGGGGCTGGTCGCCGTGGGGCTCGCTGGCACGGGCGGGCTCGCCGCGCTCCGCGGGAGCGCCCCCCACGTCGAGGGACTCCGCTGCCTCTCGGCGCATGAGCACCGCACGCTGACGGCGCTCGCGGCGGCCCTCTTCCCGCGCGGCGGCGCCTTCTCGGTCGGGGCCGCCGACTTCGATCTCGCCCGCACCTTCGACGGCTTCCTCGCCGACGAGGCCGACGACCGTCGCGCCGATCTCGGGACGGCGCTCCTCTTGCTCGAGTACGGTCCGCTCCTCTTCGAGCGGCGCCTCGTCACCTTCTCGAACCTCCCCGAGCCCGAGCGGCTCCGCCACTTCGAGGGCTGGGTGACGAGTGATCAGCTGATTCAGCGGCAGGCGGCCGTCGCGCTGCGGAAGTTCTTGGCCATCGTCTTCTACGACGAGCCGTCCGTCTGGCCTGGGATCGGCTACGCGCTCGGCCCGATCCGCGCCGAGGGAGCCGCGATCCCGTGACGGGCACCATCGTCGATCTGTCGACGACCGCGCCTCCAGAGGGGCTCATGGTCGATGTGTGCGTCGTGGGCTCGGGCTCGGCCGGCGCGACGGCGGCGTGGGAGCTGGCGCGCGCGGGGCGGGACGTCGTCGTGCTCGAGGAGGGCGGCGACTTCGTCGGTGGGATGCTCACGATGCGCGATGGGATGTACGATCAACTCTATATGGATCGCGGCGGGCGCGCGACCGACGATCTCGCCGTGAGCGTGCTCCAGGGGCGCGTGCTCGGCGGCGGCGGTGTCATCAACGCCTGCGACGTCGTCCCCATCCCGAGCGCCGTCGCGCGCTGCTGGGAGAAGCGCTTTGGCCTCGCCGGGCTGTCTCCCGAGGCGCTCGCGCCCTTCGCCGCGGAGGCGCTCCGCGATCTGTCGGCGAACCTCCCGACCGACGCGCAGGTGAACGCGAACAACCGCGTCCTGCGCGACGGCGCGGCGTCGCTCGGCTGGCGCGGCGAGGTGATGCTCCACAACCGCCGCGGGTGTCATGGCCTCGGGAAGTGCCTCGTAGGCTGCCCCATCGGCGCCAAGCAGAACCCACGCGCCGTCGCCATCCCGGCCGCGCTCGAGCGCGGCGCGCGGTTCTTCACGAGGGCCCGAGCCGTGCGCCTCGAGGGCGCGTCGGGGGAGGTGAAGACCGTCCACGTCAGGCGGCTCGACCCGAGAGGATATCACGAGACGGGTTCGTTCTCGCTCCGCGCCCGCACCGTCGTCCTTGCGGCGAACGCGATCGCCTCGACGCAGCTCCTCCTCCGCTCGGGGCTCGGCAACGAGCACGTCGGCCGCCACGTGATGCTCCAGCCTCAGCTGCCGATCTCGGCGCTCTTGGATCGCGAGGTCGCGCTCTTCCGCGGGATCCCGCAGTCGTACGCGGTGACCGAGTTCGAAGAGGAGGACGAGGATCGAGGGATCTGGGGCTTCCGGATCGAGGGGATCGGCGGGACACCCGGCATCGTCGCCTCGACGCTGCCGTGGCTCGGCGCGCGGGGGAAGGACACGATGGCCCATCTCCCTCACCTCGCAGCGGCGCTCCTGCTCGTGCCCGACGCACCGAACGGGCGGGTGACGCTCGACGAGCGAGGGCGCCCACGCATCGCGTACGCGATGCCCGAGGAGCAGAAGCTCCGCTACAGGCAGGCGGCGAAGGCGGCGGCGAGGCTCTACCTCGCCGTGGGCGCGCGGCAGATCGTCGTCCCCACGGCGCGGCCCGTCGTCATCACGAAGGAGTCCGATCTCGCCGCGATCGATGGGCTCCAGTTCGAGCCCGCGACGACGCCGCTCTTGAGCGCGCACCAGCAAGGAGGCGTACGCTTCTCCTCATCGCCGCGCGACGGTGCGGCCGATCCGACGGGGCTCGTCTTCGGCACGCGGGGCGTCTACGCGCTCGACTCGGCCGGATACCCGACGAGCGCGTCGAGCCACACGATGGCGCCGATCATCACGACCGCGCGCCTCCTCGCCCGCGCGCTCGCCGGCTGACGCCGGGCTCACCACGGTGCGCGGGGGCGGCGTCGGAAGGTGCCTGGATGGATCGTGGGCGGGCTCTGCGTGGCGCGTCGTCTCGCGGGTCCTCGTGGGTGGAGGTGGAGCTCGAGGGTGGGCTGCGGTCCCCGTGTCGCCCGGTCGGCGCGTGGCGCGTGACGATGGGCGTTCGCGCTTGGCGAGGGTGACGAGGACCCCTATCGTCGCACGCCATGTCGGACGCTCCGCGGGAAGAGCCCGCTCCCCCTGGCGATCCCGTACCCTCGATCGCGCCCCCGGACGACGTCGAGCACCAGTGGCTCCGCGAGGTCTACCAGGGCGACAAGGTCCCGCAGCTCACCGTGCGTGCCGTCGTCATGGGCATGGCGCTGGGGTCGTTCATGGCCTTCTCCAACCTCTACGTCGGCCTGAAGACCGGCTGGGGCCTCGGCGTCGCGATCACCGCGTGCATCATGAGCTGGGCGATCTTCAAGGCGCTCCGCCCCCTCCTCGGCAGCGAGCCGTCCATCCTCGAGAACAACTGCATGCAGTCGACCGCGTCGGCCGCCGGCTACTCGACCGGCTCGACGCTCGTCTCCGCCTTCAGCGCGTACCTGATGATCACGAAGAAGCACCTGCCGTGGACCACGGTCATGGCGCTCGTCTTCAGCCTCGCGATGCTCGGCGTCTTCATGGCCATCCCGATGAAGCGCAACATGGTGAACATCGAGCGGCTCCCCTTCCCCTCGGGGACGGCCGCCGCCGAGACGCTCCGCTCGCTCTACACCGCGGGTGTCGAGGCGATGCGAAAAGCGCGGAGCCTCTTCGCGAGCATGGGGCTCGGCGCGCTCGTCGCCTTCTCTCGCGACGGCATGGCCGACTTCACCGAGCGCTTCCACTTTGGCAAGTGGGCGGGCTGGCTCACCTTGCCGAGCTTCTTGCCGCTGTCGAGGTGGCTCCAGCGCGCAGGGCTGCCCGGCGCGGCGACCGTCGTCGACCCGAAGGGGTACACGTTCTCGTTCGAGCTCTCGACGATCATGGTCGCGGCAGGAGCGATCATGGGCCTGCGCGTCGCGGCCTCGATGCTGGTCGGCGCCGTCCTCTGCTACGGCGTCCTCGCGCCCATCTTGCACCACACGCCCGCGGGGGCCGGCACGGCGGTCGTCATCCCGGTGCTCGGCTATCGCGGTATCGTGAGCTGGAGCGTCTGGGGCGGCGTGTCCCTGATGACCACCGCCGCGCTCCTCAACTTCGGGCTCCAGTGGCGGACGCTCGTGCGCGCCTTCTCGGGGCTCGGCGCCATCTTCTCGAAGAAGGACGCCCAGAAGACGGACGATCCGCTGGCGCGCGTCGAGGTGCCGTCGTCGTGGTTCGTCGTCGGCGTCTCGGTCGCGGCCACCTTGTGCGTCCTCATCAACCACTACGCCTTCCACATCGCGATCTGGCTCGGCGCCGTCGCGGTGCTCATCAGCGCGGTGCTCGCCATCGTCGCGTGCCGCGCGACCGGCGAGACGGACACGACGCCCATCGGCGCGCTCGGCAAGATCACCCAGCTCACCTACGGCGTCCTCATCCCGCAGAACGTCACGGCGAACCTCATGACCGCCAACGTGACCTCGTCCATCGCGAGCTCTTCGGCGGATCTGCTCACCGATCTCAAGAGCGGCTACCTCCTCGGGGCGAACCCGCGAAAGCAGTTCCTCGCGCAGTTCTTCGGCGTGTTCGTGGGGACGCTCGTCGCGGTCCCGGGCTTCTATCTCCTCGTGCCCAACGCCGAGGTGCTCGGCGGCGACAAGTTCCCCGCCCCGGCGGCGCAGGTGTGGAAGGCGGTCGCGGAGCTGCTCGGTGCGGGGGTCCACTCGCTCCACCCGAGCGCGCTCTGGGCGATGGCGATCGGCGGCGCGCTCGGCATCGCCATCACGCTGCTCGAGAAGGCCTTCCCGAAGCATCGGCACCTCATCCCCTCGCCGACGGGGCTCGGCCTCGCCTTCGTGATCCCGGCGTGGAACTCGTTCAGCATGTTCTTGGGTGCGGTCATCGCCTGGTTCGTCGCGAAGAAGCGGCAGGAGGTCGCCGAGACGTACACGATCCCGGTGGCGTCGGGCTTCATCGCCGGAGAGAGCCTGATGGGTGTGGTCGTCGCGGTCTTCGGCGTCGTGTACGATCTGGTGAGGGGCGGCGGTCACTGACGCGACGGCTGACGTGGGCGCGCGACGCCGGAGCGGCCTTCGGCGCCGTGCACGATCCCACGAAGGGCGGCGGCCCATGAGCCTGCGGTGGCGGGGAGATAGCGTCGCCGGAGACCCCTCGGGCGTCGCGCAAGACCGCGGCCGTCGCGCGGGAGCCCGCGGAGGATGCCGGACACCGCGCTCGTCGCAGCGCGTGCGATTGGACTGGCGCAGGGCGTATCCGTCGAGCATGTTCGGCGCCACGTGAAGGACGCGGCCTCGAAGCGGATCTCGGACGGGGAGTTCGTGGTGCTCACGGCGCTCGGGATCTCCCTCGTGGCGATGTCGATCGACTCGATGCTCCCTGCGCTCGGCGACGTCGCGCGAGACCTCGGCGTCCTTCGGGCGAACGATCGCCAGCTCATCCTCACGACCTTCTTCGGCGGGCTCACCGTGGGGCAGCTCGCGTACGGCCCCGTGAGCGACGCCGTCGGCCGGAAGAGGACGATGTACCTCGGCCTCGGTGTGCTCGCGATGGGCACGCTCCTCTGCCTCGTCGCCCAGTCCTTCGCGATGATGCTCGTCGGGCGGGTGCTCGCGGGGCTCGGCGCCGCAGGTCCACGCATCGTCTCCGTCGCGATCGTGCGCGATCGCTACGCGGGGCGCGCGATGGCGCGGCTCATGTCGATCGTGATGACGGTCTTCATCCTGGTCCCGGTGTTCGCTCCCTCGGTCGGGCAAGGGGCGATGCACGTGGGCTCGTGGCGCGCCATCTTCGGGCTGCTCCTCGCCATGACGCTCGCGACGGGCGCTTGGTTCGCGTTGCGGCAAGACGAGACGCTCCCCGCCGCGCGGCGCCGCCCGCTGTCGCTCGGCCCCATCAAGGACGCGATGGTCGAGGCGCTCGTCACGCGGCTGACCCTCGGGTACGCGCTCGGCGCGGGGCTCGTCTTCGGCGGGATGCTCGCCTTCTTGAGCTCGGCGCAGCAGATCTTCGCCGAGCAGTACGGGCTCGGCGATCGCTTCCCGCTCTACTTCGCCGCGCTGGCGTCGTCGCTCGGGGTCGCGTCGCTGCTCAACGCGACGCTGGTCGATCGCTTCGGGATGGAGGCGCTCTCGACGTGGGCGCTGCGCGTCTCGACGACCTTGTCGATCGGGTTCGCGGTGCTCGTCGTCGCGCTCCACGGGAGGCCGCCGCTCACGGCCTTCGTCGGGTACTTCGTGATCGTCTTCTTCTGCAACGGCCTCATGTTCGGCAACTTCAACGCGATCGCCATGGAGCCGATGGGGCACATCGCTGGCTCGGCGGCGGCCGTCATCGGCGCGTTGACCTCGCTCGTCTCCGTCGTCATCGGCACGCCGATTGGGCGAGCCTACGACGGCACGGTCACGCCGCTCGTCGCGGGGATGGCGATCGTCACGGCGTGCGCGCTCGTCATCACCTGGTGGGCCGCGAGCGGTCGCCGTGAGATCGGCGCGACGAGCGGGTGAGGCGCGCGAGCCGGCGGCGAAGGGCCACAGCCGACGGCTCGCGCACACAGTCGTTCAGAGGAGCCCCTCGGCCCTCATCGCGCGCTGGACGGCGGGTCGCGCGGCGACGCGCTCGCGCCAGGCGACGACGTTCTTGAGGCGAGAGAGATCCAGCTGCATCGGCGTCGCCCAGTTGGTGACGACGAAGAGGTAGGCGTCGGCCACGGTGAAGTCCTCCCCGAGGAGGAAGGTCTTCCCCGCGAGCTCTCCGTCGACCCACTCGAGCCGCGCCATGATCCGATCTTTGGAGATACGCTTCCCTTCGTCCGGGAAGGCGGGGTTGAAGAGCGGCGAG
>CAYNEK010000014.1:22816-42480 GCA_964396175.1 uncultured Polyangiaceae bacterium
GAAGCCCTTGTGCACCTCGGTCGCGGTGAAGTTGAGCCAGCTCTGGAGCTCGTAGCGCGCGCGCGTGCCGTTCGCCGGCGCGAGCCGCTTCTCGGGGACGAGATCCGCGATGTACTGCACGATGGCGGGGCCTTCGCGCAGGCCCGTGCCGTCCTCGAGCGCGAGGTAGGGGACGTAGCCGAGCGGGTTCAGCTTGCGGTAGTCTGAGCCATCGGCGAGGGTCTTGGTCTGGAGCGACGTGGAGACCGCCTCGTACGGGAGGCCGGCCTCCTCGAGGGCGATGTGGGGAGAGAGGGAGCAGGCGCCGGGGGAGTAGAAGAGCTTGAGTGGCATGTCCGATGGTGGGTGATGGGTGAGACGGCTCGACTGCGCGGTGCGGCGCTGCAGCGGGCGCTGCGCGGACGGCTCATCGCGCGTGGCGAGGACCATCCCACGCCGCGGCCGAGGTCGCAAACCGCGCCGACACCGCGCGGCCGATCGTCCCGATGTGCGGGCGCGCCGCTCCGTGGATGAGTGCGCGCTCGTCGCTCAGCTCGATCGGTCGGACGTGGCCTGGGCGTCTGCGGCGGGCTCGTGGCGCGCGCCGGCGGCGAGGCACAGCCACGTCGTCAGGACGAAGGGCGCCGTGAGCGCTGGGATCCCGAGAGGTGTGACCATCGTGGTCACGGCGGCTTGGACGACGACCGTGAGCGCGGCCCCGGCGAGCGCGATCACGGTGGCGCGCGCGCCAGGCTGCGCGAACACGCTCCCCAGCGCGATCGCCGTGAGCGCCGGGTTGAAGCCGAAGAGGCCGAGCTCGATCGCGTGAGGGTCGGCGCCGAGCAGGAGCGCGAGAACGGCGCCGAGGGACGAAGCGACGGTCCCGAGGAGCGCCGCGCGGAGTGAGCCCGCCGCGAGCCCGAGGAAGAGGATCGCCCCCGTCACCGTGTCACCGAGCAGGAAGACCTCCGCGAGCCCTCGGGCCGTCGTGCGTACGAAGGCGAGGGGCTCGGGCCACGCGAGCGCGCCCGTGAGCCCGCCCGAGGGGAGCGTGGGCGCAGAGAGGCCGACGAGCCCGGCTCGCCCGAAGACGAAGCTCGACGCCAGGAAGATCCACGCGACGGCCACGAACGGCGCCGTCATCGCGGGGAGCTTCACGCCGCCGAGCACGGTCCCCGCCGCGCGGGTGGCGTAGGTCGTGGCTGCGGCGCCGAGCACGAGGAGCGCCCACGTCGCGCCCCCTGGCGCGAAGAAGCTCGCCAGCGCGAGCCCCACGAGGAGCCCATTGTAGCCATAGAGTCCCTTCTTCAGCGCGGCCCGATCGTCCTCGCCACGCCGCGCGAGCTCGGCCACCGCCGTCGCGGCCACCAGCCCCACGAGCCCACCCAGCGCGACGCGCCACGATCGCGTGACGAGCGCCTCGTGTCCGATCGCAGCGAGGAAGAGGAGGCCGGAGAGCGGGCTCTCCTGGAACATCACCTGCCCAGCGCCGCGAAGCATGGCGTCGACGAAGCCGAGTATCCGGCTCCGCCCTGCCGCGCGCGCCCAAGCTAGAGCGGGCGTCCTCACGGCGCGAGCGCTCCGTGGGGCGTGGGCGCGCGATCCCTGCGCGTCGGGTTCATCATGGGGAGCGCGCTCACGGCGTGCCCGCTCCTCGGCTCGTCGTGTCTTCCACTCGGCTCATGGGCGAGCCAGTTCGGTCTCGAAGATCCGCCGGGCGGCCATGACGTCCGCCTTGATCTGCGCGACGAGCGGCTCGAGCCCTGCGAACGCCCGCTCGTCTCGAAGCCGCGCCACGAGCGCCACGCGGAGTCGCGCACCGTAGACGTCGCGCGACCCGTCGAGGATGTGCACCTCGGCCGACAGCCCGGCGCCGACCGTCGGGCGCTCACCCACGTTCATCACGCCGACGCCCACGACGCGTCCTGCTCCCCCGGGCTCGCTGACCTCCGAGACGCGGACCGCGTAGACGCCGTACTTCGGGAGCTCGGTCTCGATCTCGCCGAGGTTCGCCGTGGGGAAGCCGAGGGTGCGCCCCTGTCTCCGGCCCTCGACGACCACGCCCTCGAGCTCGTAGGATCTGCCGAGCACGGTCGTCGCGTCGGAGAGATCCCCGTCGGCGAGCGCGCGGCGCACGCGCGTGGACGAGTAGCGTCCGCGCGCGTCGCCGAGCAGCGGCTCCGCCGAGACCTCGAACCCGAGGTCGCCCCCGAGCGCGCAGAGCGTCGAGAAGTCGCCCGAGCGGCCCTTGCCGAAGCGAAAATTCTCGCCCACGATGACGGCCTTCGCGCCGAGCGTGTCCCGGAGGACGCGCTCGGCGAAGTCGCGTGGCGACATCGACGCGTACGCGGCGTCGAAGCGCTGCGCGATGAGCTCGGTGCCCGGGGCGTGCTCGCGCACGAGGGTCCGACGTCGCTCCACCGAGGTGAGCAGCGGCGGCGCGGGCCGCCCGAAGACGACCGCTGGGTGCGGGTGGAAGGTGAGCACGACGGGGAGCGCCGACAGCGCCCCACCGCGTGAGCGCGCACGATCGAGCAGCGCCTGGTGCCCGCGGTGGACTCCGTCGAACTTCCCGATCGCGACCACCGTGGGCGCGCCCTGACGATCGAAGAGCGAGGCGTCGGTCAGCATCGCGGAGCGCCGCCCCGTCGCGGGGCGGCGAGGATCATCGCGCCTCGTCGGACCTCAGGCACACCGTGGGCGTGCCGTGGACGTAGGTGAGCTCGGGCGCCGCCGCGTCGCCCGTGATGCCGTCGCAGAAGCCGGGCTGCCGCTCCTCGGCGATCTCGAGGGCGTCGAGCTGCGACGTGAGCAGGGGGCGGGTCGTGTGGCTCCCCGAGCAGCCGCTGCCGGTCGCCGTCTCGAAGCGCCCGCACTCGCCCGCCTCGTTGGGCACCGTCCAGGCCTGCCCCGTGGCGTAGACGAGGTTGATGGCGTACTTGCCGCGCGGCAAGCAGCCGTTGACCACCTTGACGTTCGGACGGTTCCCGAGCTGCTTCGCGACCTTCTTCTGGAGATCCTCGCGCACGAAGAGCGGCTCGCCGTCGGCCGAGTGATCGGAGGGCGTCACGACGTAGACGGTGGCGTTCACGTCGAGGGGATCGAGGCAGATGACCGAGGGACGGACGCCGACGAAGGCGCTCTTCGCGTCGAAGGCCGATCCGCCGAGCAAGCCGAGCAGCTCGCCGTGTCCGAGGTTGAGCCCCTGGATGATGACGGCGGGCGAGGCCTGCGCGGTCTGCAGATCGCCCTTCCGCGTGTCGAGCTTCGCGAAGATGATCTGGGGCAGGAGATCGACGACGGACACGCCGAGCGGCGCCTCGGGGATCGACTTGGGCTTGCCGTCAGCGCCCAGGTTGGGCGCGAAGTTGAAGACGTCGAAGGAGGGACCGACCTGGAGGTGGTAGTCGTCCCGCGCCGCGTCGAGCTCGCTGTCCCGGACGCCCTTGTCGAGCCGGAGACGGAGGAACTCGGGCGTGGCGGTGCTCGCGTTCGACACGGAGGCGACGTTGATCGCGAAGCGCTCGTCGCGCGCGAACTTCCCCGCGAGCTTGGGGACGCTGACGCCGTCCCAGGTGATCGACGCCGGGCGCTCGTCGAGGACCTCTGCGACGTGGAAGATGGGGCGAGTCTGGGTGAGCCGTTGCGCGAGCGTGACCGCGATGCCTTCGATGCGCGCGCCCGACGCCTCGAGCGCGGCGGCGTCGACCTCGAGCGTCGCGAAGCGCGCGGGCTTGCCCTTCAGGACCTCCTCGGCGTTGGCCACGGCGCCGCCGCCGATGTCGCCCGCGGTCGGGAGCTGGTGGGTCTTCATGACGGGCGAGAAGTCGCCGTCGTAGTCGTAGAAGGCGCGGATCTGCCACCGACCCGCGCCGATGGGGCCGACCTCGAAGGGCGCGCTCACGGTGACGCGCGTGCCGGGTGGCGGGCACGCGGCCTCCCCGATCTGCGCGGGGACCGGCAGCGAGCCCGTGACCGACGAGAAGAGGATGTCGCCGAGCACGGTCTGGAAGCTCTGCGCCGTGGTCCCGAGCCCCTCGGGGGGCGGCAGGAGATCCTCGTTGAAGACGAGCAGCTCCGCCGCGCCGAGCACGTGCACCTTCCCGTCCGCTGCGCGCACCGTGCAGGGGAGCGGCCCATCGTACACCACGGTGCCGGTGAACACGCCCTTCGGCTTGAAGTTCGTGTCATCGGTCGGGGGGCGCCCGCATGCTGCCGCGGACAGCGCCGCGAGGGTCGCGAGTCGGAGGAGAGAGGTGGGGGGAGAGAAGCGCATCGGTCCCTCAGAATTTGTAGCTCGCGAAGCCCATGAAGCGCTGTCCGATGCGCTGCCCGAGCGGGTGCTGGCGGTGCTCGTAGTTGAGCAGGTTGAAGCCCACGGCGGACACCTCGGCCTTGTCCTTCCAGAAGCGGTACCCGACGCGGCCGTTGAGGAGGTAGTAGGCGTCGAGGTTGAAGCGCTGGTTGACGATGTCGAGGCTCCCGTCCGTCGGCACCTGCTGCTCGGTCCAGATCTGCGGGCTCGCGTAGTGGAAGGTGAGCTCCCCGTCGATGCCTGGCTTCGAGCGGACCTGGACGCCGAGGTTCACCTTGTGGACGCTCGTCTTCTGGTCGGCGAGCACGTTGCAGCCGGGAGGGATGTCGATCGTCTGCTTGTTGAGCGTGTAGTTCGCGAAGAGGTCGAGGCCCTCCGCCGGGAAGAAGCGCGTCGAGAGCTCGCTGCCGAACACGCGGTACGTCCCGCACATGTTGACGAAGCCGCCGTAGCCGAGCACGTACGCGCCCGTCTCCGGGTCGAGCCCCTGGATGCCGTTTCGCGGGTACATGATGCGGTTCTCGCCGAGGCCGACGAGATCCTTCACCTGCAAGAAGTAGCCGGTGATCTCGAAGTTGACGTAGTCGCTCTCCTGGTTGAGGTATCCGGCGTCCACCGAGACGACCTTCTCGCGGCGGAGGCTCACGGGCGCGTCGGGGGCGTCGTTCCCGCGCGAGTTGAGCGCCGCGCCTGGCGCCGACGCTGCCTTGATCGGGAGATCGATGTACGACTCGAGGAAGGACGGCGTGCGGAAGGCCGTCGACGCGGAGACACGCACGGCGCTCTGATCGGTGGGCTTCACGATGAGCGCGCCGCGCGGCGAGGGGATGACCTGCTTCAGCAGCGGGACGTAGTCGGCGCGCCCCGAGAGGACGAGCCGGACGCTCTTGCCGAGCTGGAGCGTGTCCTGGGCGAAGACGCCGATCCAGTTCTCCTTCCGCTCGCGGTCGAGGTAGGTCCAGGAGACCTCCTTCAGGCGGTAGTTGGTGCCGATGTGGACGTCGTGCGCCACGGGCCCGGTCACGAAGTCGCCCGTGTACTCGGCGAAGACGTCGTAGGTGTTCGTGCGGGGGCGCGTGAGATAGAGCCCCTGGCCGACGTAGTCGTGCGCGCGCCCCGAGAGCACGTCGAAGCGCGCCCAGAAGGCGCGGATGTTGATGTGCTTGTCGGTGTACGAGGCCTCGAGATCGAGCGACGAGCCGCGCAGATTGTACTCGTTGAAGGGCCCCGTGCCCTGCATGTTGCGGAAGACCTGCGCGTACCCGCCGCCGAGCGCGAGCTCGCCCTCCTTGCCGACGCGACGGGTCGCCTGGAGATCGAAGCGGGCGTTCTGTGCGCCGATGGTGGGGTTGCCCTCGGTGCCGGGGAAGAGGACGACGTCCCGACGCCCGCGCCCGATCTCGCTCGACCACTTGGGCTCCTGCGTGTAGCCGCCGCTCGCGCGGTACGCCGTCGCGCCCTCGCGCTGCGTCACCGTCGCCGAGCCGAAGATGCTGCCGCTCGTGCCGATGCCGACGCGCCCGCCGCTCTTGCCCTCGCCTGGCTTCTTGGTGATGATGTTGATGACGCCGGCGAAGGCGTTCGCGCCGTAGAGGGCGGAGCCTGGGCCACGCACGACCTCGATGCGCTCGACCTGCTCGACGTCGATCGGGAAGGTCTCCCAGAAGGTCGACGCGAGGAGGTCGATGTACACGCTGCGGTAGTCGATCAAGACGAGCATCTTGTTCGACAGTCGGGAATTGAAGCCGCGGATCGACACCTCGGTGTCGCCGCCGGTCATGATGTTCACGTCGACGCCGGCGAGGCGGCGGAACAGCTCCTGCCACTTGGTGATCCCGGACAGGCGGATGTCCTGCTCGGTGATGATCGAGGTCGAGTTCGGCGCGTCGAGCGGGGACTGCGCCGCGCGGGACGCCGTGACGACGCGCTCGTCGAAGATGTCCTCCCTGCGCGCCTCGATCTCCAGCTTGGCCTCGGGGAGCGGGCCCGTGGGGCCGGTCGCGGCGGCGGGGCCTGTGGGGCCAGCGGGGCCTGTGGCGGTCGTCTCGCCGGCAGGGCCTCCTGCGGGGCCAGCGGGGCCAGCGGGGCCGGCGGGGCCCGTCGGGCCGGTGTTCTGCGCGGCGGCGAGGGCGGCGCGCTGGCGGTCGAGGCGGGCCTGGAGCTGCGCGACGATCTTCTGGACGTCGTCGACGTCGGCTGGGCTCGTCTCGAGGTACTTCTTGTAGGCGGAGATCGCCTTCTCGAGATCGCCCGACTCGGCGTAGGCCTTGCCGATGTTGAAGAGGACGTTCGGGTGAGGGCGGATCTCGTACGCCTTCTCGAGCTCGGCGACCCCGCGGTCGTACTGGCCCTTCCCGATGAGATCCATGCCGTTCTTGAAGTGACGGCGGGCCTCGGTGCGGTCGTCGGCGTGGGCGACGCTCGAGAGCCCGAGCAGGCCGAGCGTGGCCCCGGCGAGGACCCTCCGCGCGACGACGTGGATACGAGCGCTCACGGCTTCACCATGTCAGGGTTGTCGATGCGTTGATCGAGGAGCACCGGGTTCGCGATCTCGAGCTCGGTGAGACACACGGAGGGGATCCCCCGCACGTACTGGATCCCGTCTGTCGCGGCGTTGCACGAGCCGGGCTTGTCGTAGCCGCCGACGCGGAGGTACGTTGCCTGGGACGGGAGGATGGGGCGTGAGCCCGCGACGCCCTCCTGCACGCAGCGTGAGCCGTCTGGTCGCTCGAGTCCAGCGCAGACGCCGGCCTCGTTCGGGATCGTCCAGGCCTGGCTCGTGTCGTAGACGAGGTTCGTCGAGTAGCGGCCGGGCGGGAGGCAGCCCTCGATGACGGAGACGTCGGCAGGATCACGCCCGAAGCGGGCCGCGATCTTCGCCGCGAGCTCGGCGGGGTCGTCGATGACCACCTCGCCGTTCTCGGCGGTGAAGGACGGCGTCACGAGGTAGATCCTCGAGCCGAAGACCTCGGGTCGCGTGCAGAGGACGGACGGGCGGAGGGCCGCCTCGACCGTCGGGGACTTCGCGTCCTGATCGCCGAGCGCGGAGAGGATGCCGCTCTTCGAGACGAGCGCCTGGAGCACGACCGCGGGATCCGCCTGCGGCGTCTGGTTCGTCCTGTCGGACCAGTCGAGCCGCGCGAAGATCACCTGCGGGAACAGATCGCGGATCTGGATCCCGGGCGGGGTCTTCTCGGGCACGAGCTGTGGCGAGCCGTCCGCGTTCTTCCCAGAGTAGATCCGGAAGGCGTCGTAGGGCGGCGCGGCCTGGAGCGAGAACGGTGGGGCGAGCGCCGTCGGCTGCTCGTCCGGCGCGACGCCGGCGCGGAGCACCAGCCGGACGAAGTAGCTGTCCGCCTCGGCCGCGTTCGCGATCGCGACGGGGGACTTCGCGAGGAGCTGGTCGATGGGCAGCTTCAGCGCGTCGAGCTTCTTCTGGCGCCGGTCCTCGGGGACGTTCGGGCGGGTGTCCTTCACCTCGGTGAGGTGGGCGATGGGTCGAGGGGTCTGGAGCACCAGCCCCAGCGTCACCGTCACGCCGCTCACCGCGGCGCCGTCCGCGGGTATCACGAGCTTGCCCTTGGCGTCGCGCTCGCCGATCTCGATCTGCTGGTAGATGGGCTTCGCGCCGAGCGCGGCCTCTGTCGGGTTCGCGATCGCGCCGCCGCCCACGTCGCCCTCGGTGGGCAGGTTGTGGATCTTCAGGATGGGGCTGAAGTCTCCGTCGCGATCGTAGAAGCCGCGGAGCTGGTAGCGCCCCGCCTCGAGAGGACCGACGAGATAGTCGCCGCTCACCGTCACGTGAGGCGCGTCCGCCGGGGGGCACCACGTGCTGCCGTCCTCGTAGAAGGTGAGCGCCGAGGTCACCGCCGAGAACAGCACGTCCCCGGACACGGCCGCGAGGGAGCGCGCGCTCGTCCCGAGCCCCTCGGGAGGGGGCAACAGGTCCTGGTAGAAGACGAGCACCGCCGCGCCGCCCATGACGTGGCCCATCTGCGTGCAGGGCAGGGGCCCCGTGTACACGACGGCGCCGCGGATGACGCCGAGCGGCGGCTTCTGGTCCGGGTCGTCGGGCACGGTGCACGACGCGGAGAGCGCCAGGGTGGCGAGGGAGAAGAGGGCGAGAGGTCGGCCGAGTCGCATCGTGTCCCCTCAGAATTTGTACGAGAAATAGCCCATATACCGGGATCCGACCTTCTGACCAAAGGGGTGTTCTCGGTGGGGCTCGAAGCCGAGGATGTTGTACCCGACGGCGCTCACCTCCGCGGTGTTCTTGAGGAAGCGATAGCCGATGCGGGCGTTGAGGAGGCTGTAGGCAGGGACCTCCGCGGTGATGGTCCGGAGCTCGGTCGTGACGACCGTCGACGGGGGCGGGACGCGCTCGCGCCACGTCTGCTTCGACGAGTAGTGGAAGGTGAGCTCCCCGTCGATCCCGGCGGAGGTGCGGAGCTGCACGCCGAGGTTCGCTTTGTGCTGGCTCGTCTGATCGTTGCGGAGATCGGAGCAGGCGGGGTTGTTGGAGTCGAGGAGCTTGTGGAAGGTGTAGTTGGCGAAGACGTCGACGCCGTCCGTCGGGAAGACGCGCGCGCCGAGCTCGCTGCCGACCGCGTTGTAGACGATGCACTGGTTTCGCCAGCCGGCGTAGGCCGCGCCCCAAAAACCGCGCTCGGGGTCGAGGCCGTTCGCCAGGTTGGTCGAGACGGTCTCGGCGCGGGTGTCCGCGAGCGTGATGAGGTCCTTCACCTGGAGGTAGTAGCCGGTGACCTCGAAGTTCACGAAGTCGCTCTCCTGGTTGAGGTAGCCGGCGTCGAAGGAGACGACGCGCTCTCGCTGGAGCTTGAAGTTGCCGCCCTGATCGGTGCGCGCGGACTCGGAGAAGGAGCCTGCACCCGGCGCGGCGGGGGAGTGCAGCGGGATGTCCAGGTACGCCTCGATGAACGACGGAGACCGGAACGCCGTCGAGCCCGAGACGCGCACCGCCGAGCGATCGCTCGGCTTGTAGATCGCGGCCGCGCGCGGCGACGGGACCCAGGTGGCGAGGTACGGTACGTAGTCGACGCGGCCGCTCGCCACGATCTGGAACCGCTTGCCGAACTTCAGCGCGTCCTGCCCGAAGAGGCCGTACCAGTTCTCGCGCCGATCGCGGTCGAGGTAGTTCCACATCACGAACTTCTGTCGGTACGTGCCGCCGAGGTGCACCTCGTGCTCGACGGGGCCCGTCGTGAAGTCGCCCGTGTACTCGGCCTGGACGTCGAAGACGCGGGACTTCGGCCTCGTGAGGTCGAGGCCCTCGGGCGCGTACTCCTGGGCGCGGCCCGCGCGACCATCGAGGGTCGTGTAAAAGGTCCGCACGTTGAAGCTCTTGGTGACGAAGGCGCCGTGCACGTCGAGGATGACGCCCTCGACGTCGTACTCCTTGAAGGCGCCGGTCGCCTGCATGTTCCGGAAGAAGCGCCCCGCCGAGCCGCCGAGCGAGAGCGTCGCGTCGCGGCCGAAGCGCCTCGTCGTGTCGAGGGCGAAGCGGGCGTTCTCGACGGCGATGTCCTGGTCGGTGCGGAAGAAGAGGACGTCTCGCCGCGTGGGCGCCGCCTCGCGGCTCCACTTGGGCTCGCGCGTGTAGCCCGCGCTCGCGCGGTAGGCGAAGTCGCCGTCTCGCCGCGTGACCGTCGTCGAGCCGAAGAAGTTGTTCCGCGTCCCCGCGCCCACGCGGAAGCCCGAGCGCCCCTCGCCCGGGGTCTTGGTGATGATGTTGATGACGCCGGCGAAGGCGTTCGCGCCATAGAGGGCGGAGCCCGGGCCGCGCACCACCTCGATGCGCTCGATCTGCTCGACGTCGATGCCGAGCGTCTCCCAGAAGGTCGCGCCGAGGATGTCGATGTACACGCTGCGGTAGTCGACGAGCACGAGCGTCTTGTTCGAGAGGCGCGAGTTGAACCCCCGGATGGACACCTCCTGGTCGCCGCCCGTCATCGTGTTGACGTCGACGCCGGCGAGGCGCCGGAGCAGATCCGGGATGCGCGTGAGGCCCGAGAGGCGGATGTCCTGCTCGGTGATGATCGAGGTCGAGTTCGGCGCGTCGAGCGGGGACTGCGCCGCGCGGGACGCCGTGACGACGCGCTCGTCGAAGATGTCCTCCCTGCGCGCCTCGATCTCCAGCTTGGCCTCGGGGAGCGGGCCCGTGGGGCCGGTCGCGGCGGCGGGGCCTGTGGGGCCAGCGGGGCCTGTGGCGGTCGTCTCGCCGGCAGGGCCTCCTGCGGGGCCAGCGGGGCCAGCGGGGCCGGCGGGGCCCGTCGGGCCGGTGTTCTGCGCGGCGGCGAGGGCGGCGCGCTGGCGGTCGAGGCGGGCCTGGAGCTGCGCGACGATCTTCTGGACGTCGTCGACGTCGGCTGGGCTCGTCTCGAGGTACTTCTTGTAGGCGGAGATCGCCTTCTCGAGATCGCCCGACTCGGCGTAGGCCTTGCCGATGTTGAAGAGGACGTTCGGGTGAGGGCGGATCTCGTACGCCTTCTCGAGCTCGGCGACCCCGCGGTCGTACTGGCCCTTCCCGATGAGATCCATGCCGTTCTTGAAGTGACGGCGGGCCTCGGTGCGGTCGTCGGCGTGGGCAGGCCGAGCCGAGAGGAGCAGCGCGGAGGCGGCGATGAGTCCCGTCGTGAGCCGGAGGGCGAGGCGGGAGCAGCGGGGAGCTCGCAACACGGCCATGGGGAACCTCACTATAGACCAAGTCGCCACGTTTCTTCTCCAGCGAAATGCGTCCTCGCCGCGCGCTGCCCCGCGGAGTCGCCCCGGGCGGCCTCGGGCGGCCAACGGAGCGGGCCTGGGATCTTGGTGGGTGGGGTTGCGGGGAGGCGCGTCGCCCCGCTAGAGTGAAGAGCGCGTATGGCGAGACTCCATCTCACGACCCCAGAAGGTCAGCAGGTCGCAGAGCTTCGCGCGCACAACTCGCTCGGCCGCCATCCCAACAACACCATCCAGCTCCTCGACAAGATCGTGTCGAAGGAGCACTGCGTGGTCGAGCTCCGGGGGGATCGCTTCGTGCTCCGTGATCTCGGGAGCCTCAATGGCACGTACGTCAATGGCGAGCGCGTGAACGGCGAGCAGGCGCTCCGGCACGGCGACGACATCGCCCTCGGGGGTACGCGCGCGCGCTTCGACGACGGGAGCGGGGTCGCGGCGGCTCCGATGGCGGCCGCGGCGGCTCCGATGGCGGCCGCGGTGGCTCCGATGGCGGCCGCGGCGCCGCCCCTGGTCACCCCCCCAGCTTACGCGCACGCGGCCCCGATGTCACAAGGCTTCCCGGCGTCGTACCAGCAGGTCGCGCCCCCGGTGAGCGCCGCCCCGCCGATGCAGGGTGGGGTCGTCCCCTCGCCGCTCTCGATGTCGGTCCACGCGCCGCTCCCGCAGCCGGGCCACCCCACCTACGGGCGGCCGCTCGCGCAGGGCCAGCCACAGCCGCCACCGCTCGCCCATCCCGGCTACGGCCACCCCACGCCCGCTCCGGCGCACCACACTCGCATCGAGCTCGCCGCGCAGGACCGCGCGATCGCGACGAAGATCGCCGCCGAGGACCGGGGCTTCCTCCCCTTCGATCAGGTCACGCAGAACCCGGCGCAGCTCCGCGACGACTACGAGCGCCTGCGGCTCTCGCACGAGCTGTCCCGCGAGATCGCGCTCGTCCGCGACACGACGCGGTTGCTCGAGAAGATCCTCGCGTCGCTCTTCAAGTTCACGCGCGCGGATCGCGGGGTCATCTTCCTCCGCGACGAGTCGGGCGGGATGTCGGGCATGGTGAGCCGTCGCCGCGACGGCGCCGAGACGCCCATCACCGTCTCGTCCACGATCCTGAACCACGTCGTCCAGAAGAAGGAGTCTGTCGTCACCCACGACGCGTCGATGGACTTCGCCGCCGCGAAGGGCAAGAGCATGATCCTGAACCGGATCAACTCGGCCATCGTCGTGCCGCTCATCCACGACCAAGAGGTGCTCGGCGTCGTGTGGCTCGACTCCGAGTCGCTGGCCGTCTTCCAGCCGAAGGACCTCGAGCTGGTCACCTCGGTCGCGAACCAGGCCGCGATGTTCATCGAGATCAACATCCTCGGCAAGAAGGTCGAGGAGGAGATCGTGACGCGCGAGCGCTTCGCGAGGCTCGTCTCGCCCAACGTCGCCGAGCAGATCGCGAGCGGCAAGCTCAAGATCGAGAAGGGCGGCAGCCTGGTCCGCGACTGCACGGTGTTCAACAGCGACATCCGCGGCTTCACGCGCATGAGCGAGGGCACCCCCGCGCAGGTCGTCGTCGAGATGCTCAACGATTACTTCGAGTCGATGGTCGAGGCGATCTTCGCCTTCGAGGGGACGCTTGACAAGTTCATGGGGGACGGGATCATGGCGCTCTGGGGCGCGCCCGCGTCGCACCCGGACGACGCGGTCCGGTCCGTCCGCTGCGCGCTCGACCAGATGGAGCGGCTCGGCTGGTTCAACCGGCGGCGGGCGGAGGCCGGGCTCATGCCCATCGGCATCGGCATCGGCATCCACACGGGGGAGCTCGTCGCGGGGTACGTCGGCAGCTCCAAGTCGCTCTCCTACACCGTCATCGGCGACACGGCGAACACCTCGGCGCGGCTCTGCGGCGTCGCCGAGTCGGGGCAGATCGTGGTCTCCGAGAGCACCTACTCGCGCCTCGGCGCTGGCTTCGAGGTCGAGGAGCTCCCGCCGGCGAAGCTGAAGGGAAAAGAGAAGCCCCTAAGAATCTTCAACGTCATCCGCGAGAAGACGAGCTAGCCCGAGCCACCGATGGCCACCCACGCTCCCTCAGCGCGCCCGCGGCGACGGGCGCTCGCTGCGCTCGCCTCGCTCGGGGTCGCCTTGGTCGACGGCCCAACCGTCCACGCCGCCGAGCCGACCTCCGGCTTCCCCGAGCCGGTCATCCACTGGGTCGTGCAGAAGGGCGAGACCTGCAAGTCCGTGGCCGAGGCGGTCTACGGGCAGGGCAAGTTCACCTACCTCCTCGGGCGCTACACGCGCGTGCGGTGTGGCGGGGAGCTCCCCGAGGGGCAGACGCTCGTCCTCCCCGCGTCGCCGACGTCGCTCCCCGACGCCAAGCTGAGGTCGATGAACCCGAACGTCGAGGGGAAGCCCGCGGGGGGCGCGTGGGGCGCGATCGCGACGGGCGCCTCGCTCTACTCGAACCACGCCGTCCAGACGAAGGAGACGGGGCGCGCGGACATCGAGTTCGTCGATCGGACGCGGATCTTCCTCGCCGACAACACGCTGGTCGTGCTCTACGGGACGGCGGCTCGCACCAGCGTCAAGAAGAACGCGCCGCCCGCCGTCGAGCTCGATCGCGGCGAGGTGCGCGCGGGCCTGGCGGCGCTCCGCGGCGAGCCTGTCGACGTCGGCGTGAAGGGAGGCGGCTCCGTGTCGGCCGCCTCGCGCGATACGGTGGTCGAGCGGAAGGGCGAGCGCACGACGGTCGCGGTCTTCGACGGGAAGGCCGAGGTGAAGAACGGCGGCAAGAAGGTCGAGGTCCCGACCCATTTTGGCACACGGTTCGTCGGACAGCGTCCGCCCGAGCCGCCGCGCCCGCTGCCGCCAGCCCCCGAGTGGAAGGAGTCGAGCCCCGAGCTCGTGATGACGACGACGAAGGCCGGATCGCTGGCCGCGTCCTGGGGCGCGGTGCCGAAGGCGCGGGCGTACCGCTTCGAGATCTCGCGCGATCCAGACTTCCGCGATCTCTTCGCGCGCGAGGAGGTGTCGGCGAAGGTGACGTCGTTCCGCGCCGAGAGCCTCCCGCCCGGGCGCTACTACGTCTCGGTCCGCGCCATCGACGACGAGGACTTCCTCGGCATCGCGGCGAGGCGTGGGTTCGCGATCGTGCCCGCGACGGTGGTGGGTGGGCGGCTCACCCCGGACGCGCTCTTCGTCACCCCCTACACGAGGCTGGAGCTCGGTCCAGGCGTCGAGGTCGCGCTCGACGAAGGGCCGTTCTCGACGCTCTCGCGGCTCGCCTTCGCCACGCGTACGGTCCGCGCGCTGCGCGTCCGCTTCGCCTCCGCGGAGGCGTCGCTGCCCGTCCGCGAGGGCGCCGTGTCCGCCGAGCTGTCCGGCTCGCTCGCGGGGGAGCGGCTGACGGTCTCGGGCACGGTGCTGGGCCTCGACGAGGGCGTCGCCGAGCTCGTCCGTCCGCAGCTCCGCGTGCACCTCGCCGACGGCCCGGTCACGCAGGCGGTCGAGATCGAGGGCAACGGCTTCCGCGCGGCGCTCTCCGTGCCCGGGGGCGAGCGTCGCGTCCGGATCGACGTCCTCGACGGCGCGGGTCGCGTCCTCGGCTCGACCGAGGTCGTGGCGCGAAGCGCCGAGCAGCACGTCCAGGTCGTCGACGTCCCGCGCATCGGGCTCCTCGCGCCGCTCGTCCCCGTCTCACAGACCTCGAGCTTCCTCCCATGGTCGCCGACGGCGTACGGCGCGGGCTCCCTGTCGCTGAGCGCGGCCAACGCCGCGAGGGAGGGGCGCACCTCCTTCCAGGGGCACGCGCGGGCCATGGGAGGGGTCGGCGCGTTCGGCTTCGACGCGGCGCTGACGACCCGCCAGAGCGGCGATCGGATCGGCGACGAGGCCGCGGGGCTCGGCGTCCGGCTGCGCACCCTGCGACGAGGCCTCGCCGAGCTCGAGCACGGCGTCGCGCTCCGGGCGTTCCTTCCCACCGAGCCGGGTGGCTCGGCGGCTCGCGTCGAGCCCTCCACGGCGCTCGGTGGCGCGCGCGGCAAGGGCACCTGGCTCGTCGGCGGCGGCGCGAGGTTCCGGCTCGAGAGCGCCGAGGAGCGTGGCCCGACGCCCCGGCGTCAGGCGTTCGTCTTCGGGCAGGCGACGTGGGACCCGGTGCGGGACCTGCGCGTCGCCGCGACGTTCGATGGCGCCCTCGTCGCCCTCTCGGACGGGACAAAGACGCGAGGGGGGCTCTCCCTCGGGGTCGAGGGCGGGCGCCGCGTGTTCGGCGGCCTGGGGCTCCGCGCGAGCCCGCGCAGCGACGGGATCGGCTTCACCGGGTTCTTGGCGCTCGGGCTGCGCCCGTGACGGATCGCGTGGACTCCCCGACGGTCCCCTCGGAGGTCGCGGGCTCCGCCGACCGCAGTCGCCTCGAGCTCGTCGGAGAGATCATCGGCGAGAAATACCGAGTCGTGGAGCGGCTCGGGGCGGGTGGGATGGGGGCCGTGTACCGCGCCGAGCACGTCACGCTGGGCGTCGACGTCGCCCTGAAGACCATGCACGCGCACGTCGCGAGCCAGGTCCAGTACGTGCGGCGCTTCGTCCGGGAGGCGCGCGCGATGTCGGTCGTCGTGCACCCGAACGTCGTGCGGGTCCTCGACTTCGGGACCCACGAGGGCGTCCCGTACCTCGCGATGGAGTACCTCCGGGGCGAGTCCCTCGACGTCTTCCTGAGCAGCGCGCGGCCCCTCCGACCCATCGCCGTCTGCGTGGAGATCCTCCTGGCCGTGCTCGAGGGGCTCGCGGTGGCCCACGACGCCGGCATCGTCCACCGGGACCTCAAGCCGGACAACGTCTTTCTCGCAGAGGAGCACGGCGCGATCGTGCCGAAGCTCGTCGACTTCGGCCTCGCCCACGTCGACGACGAGCGGGACGCGGGACCGACGCTCACGAAGACCGAGATGATCGCCGGGACGCCCGACTACATGAGCCCCGAGCAGTGCAGGAGCCTGCGCGTCGGGCCCTCGACGGATCTCTACGCGGTCGGTTGCATCCTGACGACGATGCTCCAGGGCGCGCCGCCCTTCTCGGGGGAGTCGACGATCGACGTCATCGCCAAGCACATGTTCGCGCCAGTGCCGCCCCTCTCGCGACCCGAGGGCGCGGCGCCGGTCGGCGAGGCGCTCGAGCGGCTCCGGCTCGATCTCCTGCAGAAGGACCCCGCGCAGAGGCCTGCGTCCGCGCGCGAGGTGTATCGCCGCCTGCGCGAGGCGATCGATCCGACCTCGCTCGCCGCGCGCATGGGCCAGCGGAGCGGAGACTCGCTCGCGCCGCGGGAGGCGCGGGCTCCGTGGGCCGAGGCGGTCCACGCTCCGCCCGTCGCCGCCGCGGGGACGGTCGCGCTCGTCTCTCTCGGATCGCCATCGCTCGGCGAGCCCCATCGCCTCGCCCTCGCCGCCGCGGGTCTCTCGGTCGTCTCCGAGGGGACGGGCCCCGACTCTCCAGATGTCGTCGTGATCGACGCGGGGGACGATCTCGCCGCCGCGCTCGACGCGCTCGCCGTCCGGCAGGGGGCTCAGGCGATCGTCTGCCTCGCGCACCTGGACGTCCCGAGGATGAACGCGCTCGTCGCCGCGGGCGCACGCGACACGATCGCCGCCCCGGTCGCGACCGACGCCCTCTCGCGGAAGGTCGCGCGGCTCTGCCGGCGGAAGCGGCCGCAGGCGCGCGCGGGCGACGCTGGCTGAGCTGGGGAGAGCGTTGCACGCCCGAGCGAGGCCCACCGAGCGCGCCGCCGGGGCGCCCGTGGATCGGCCTCGACCTCGGTCGCGATCGACGCCGTCCTCGGCGGCGCGATGCGCGTCGAGGGTCGGTCGGCATGTGAAGTCGCCGCCTCGGTCGCGATCGACGCTGGCTCTGACGCGTCGATCGGTCGACCACCTTGACGCGGCCACGCCGGGCGAGGAAGCGGGGCCGCCATGATCTCGCCCTCCATCGCTCGCACCGCCGCGACCGGCGCCGCCATGCTCGACGAGCTGGTGCGCTGGTCGACGTCCTATGGAGACGATCTCTCCTTTGCGCGGGAAGATCTCCTCGCGAGCGCGGCGCACGCGACGATGCTCACCGCCGCGCGACTCATCGATGGAGAGAGCGGCGCCTCGCTCAGACGGGAGCTGCTCGCGCTCGACGCGGACGCGCGCGACGGTCGCCTCCGCTTGCCCGACGGCGAGGAGGACATCCACATGGCGGTCGAAGCGGAGCTCGGGCGGCGGCTCGGCGCGACGGCAGGGCGCCTCCACACGGCCCGATCCCGCAACGATCAGGTGACGACGGATCTCCGGCTCCACGTGCGCGACGCCGAGCGCATGCTCCTCGGCACGGTCGCGACCTTGGTCGCCGCGCTCGCGGATCGCGCTGCGGAGGAGGGCGCCGCGCTCCTCCCTGCGTACACGCACCGCCAGCGCGCCCAGCCGATCTCGGCGGCCTTCCTCGTCGCCTCGTGGGGCGCGTCGCTCGCGCGCGCGGGGTGGACGCTCGCGTACGCGCTCCGGTCGAGCGACGAGCTCCCCCTCGGCTCGGGCGCTTGCTCGGGGACCTCGCTCGGCATCGACCGCCAGCTCGTCGCCGATCTCCTCGGCTTCTCGAGGCTGTCGACCAACGCCCTCGACACGGTCGGGAACCGCGATTTCGCCCTCGACTACACCTATGCGGCGTCTCGCGTGCTCCTCTCGCTCGGCAAGCTGTCGGCCGACGTCGTGGACCTCTCGACGAGCGAGTTTGGCCTGGTGAGCCTCGACGGCGAGATCGCCGCCGGCTCGTCGATGATGCCCCAGAAGAAGAACCCGGACGTCTTCGAGCTCGTGCGGGGCAAGTCTGCGCGCGGCATCGCCAACCTGGTCGCGCTCCTCACCCTCGTGAAGGGGCTCCCGTCCGGGTACAACCGCGACCAGCAGGAGGACAGGGCGGCGATCCTCGCGACGCTCCCGCTCGTGACCGGCGCGCTCCGCGCCATCGAGCTCGCGCTTCCGCGGCTCGCCTTCGACGCGCCGTCGGGGCACCGCGCGCTCGAGGCCGGGTTCACGCAGGCGACGGATCTCGCCGAGGCGCTGGTCCGGCGGGGCGCGCCGTTTCGCGAGGCGTACAGGGCCGTGGGCGCGCTCGTCCGCATCGCGGTCGATCGCGGGGTGGCGCTGTCGGAGATCCCCCCCTCGGAGGCCTCGGAGATCCACCCGCTGCTCGACGCGGAGGCGCTCCTGTCGCTCGTCCCCGAGCGAGCGGTCCGCGCCAAGGAGGTGCCGGGTGGGACGGGGCCTCGGGCCGTCGCCGCGCAGGTCGATGCGCTGCGCGCCGAGGCCGCAGAGCTCGGGCGGCTCGCCGCGCAGGTGCCTCGCCTGGACGCGCTCCGAGGGCGGATCGAGAGCCACCCGATCGTCGGGTGAGCGGCGGCTCCGGCGCGCGAACGTGCCCGCGTCGCGCGCAGCCTTCCCGTTGCGCAGGTGCCTCGCCTGGACGCGCTCCGAGGGCGGATCGAGAGCCACCCGATCGTCGGGTGAGCGGCGGCTCCGGCGTGTGAGCGCTCAGCGCAGGAGCTCGTACACGGTGTGGCGCACGTGGGTCGAGGCGAGGTCTTCGGGCGTCGCCAGCTTCGCGTCCATGCCGCGCACGAGCTCGACGCCCACCGCGTGGAAGAGGTGCGCCACGAGGGCTGCGCAGACCATCGCGCGCGCTCCGCGCCCGAGCCGCGTCGACGAGCCGTGCGGGCGCGGTTGCTTCAGCCCGAGCTGCGCCGAGAGCACCTCACGGAGCGAGGACCCCGCGCGTCGATCGACGAGATCGAGCCCGACCGAGAGCATCTTCACCGTGTCGGTGTCCGTGAGCCCAAAGTCGAGGAGCGCGACGTGGGGGTACGCGGCGTCGTTCGTGTACTTGGAGATGCGGTTCTCCTGCACGCCGATCTGAGCCCGGGCCCTGCGGACGTCGATGTCGCTCTCGAGGACCCAGTGCTTGCCGTCGACGCGCCGCCCCTGACACAAGAACGCGTGCCCGTAGAGGCTTCGGGAGCCGTGCTCCGTGCGCTTTCGCTGCGCCTCTTGGATCGCGCGTTGGACTAGATCGGGGCCGCCGACGAGTCCGACCCGCCCGGCCGCGGCGTGGCGCTCGAAGAACTCGCTGTTCGACATCCCTCGGGTGACGATCCGCGCGATGGGGTCGTCGCCCAAGGGCGTGGGGCCGCGAGGGGTGCGTCTCGGGGCCACGTCAGATGCGTCCTCCGCGAACGCCGCGACGATCCGCGCGTTTGGCCCGTCGCGCTGGTCTCGATCGACCGAGCGTGCCTCCGCACGCCAAGCCGAGCAGAGCCGAGAGGGCGACCATCGCGGCGGCAAGATAGACTCTCACCGGGGCCGGCGCTCGTCGTTCCGTGAGGTCGCGTGGCGGCGGGAGCGCTCGCTCCTCTGCGGAGACCGGGCGCTCGTCGCTCCGTGGGGTCGCCACGGGCCCCGCTCCGCCGGGGAAGGCTGCCCCGGATCACGGCGCCTTTCGCAGGAGAGCGTCCCTCCGTGGGCGTCTGTCCGTGCCTCCGGCTGGGCGGGGTGACGCCGCCTCCGCGTGCGGGCGCCTGGCGGCGCGGGTCGGACAGTCCTGGCCGCCGCAGCCGGCGACGGTCCCG
>CAYNEK010000014.1:42580-46215 GCA_964396175.1 uncultured Polyangiaceae bacterium
CGATCGCGCTTGCGCCGTGCGTGCCAACACGGGCGCGTCGTCCTGGCCGCCGCAGCCGGCGACGGTCCCGCGATCGCGCTTGCGCCGTGCGTGCCAACACGGGCGCGTCGTCCTGGCCGCCGCAGGCGCCGACGGTCGGGCGAGCGCGACGTGCACGCGCCCGACGCGCTCGCCCGACCATTCGGAGAGGACTCTCCCGGCGCTTCGCTCGTCTCGACGGAGCGCGAAGGCTCGCCGTCGGGGCCCAGCCGTCCCCTTCGGCGGCGTGTCGCCTCTTCGCGGCGACCCCGTCGGCCCGTCGAAGCGCGCCGCTTCCCCGAGGTTCGCCGGGGTGGAGCATCCATATGGGCATTTTCGTCGGATTCCATGACTCTTGACAGGCGAGTTCTTCGGAAATTTGGGGCTGGACCTGGTGCCTCGTGGGGCCACGAGCGGTCTTTCTGCCCGATCGTCGCGCGCTTCCGAGGCGGGCTGCGTGAGCCTCCTGCCAGCGAGCGCGTCGAGCTGTCCTAAGATGCTGAATTCATAATGTATTGTTGTTGATCTTGGTGGGAGGGATGGACGCCCGCCGACAGGCTCTGGTAACCCGATGTCGATGTCGACGACCTCCTCCACGCATCCCCCTTCCAAGCTGGGTGAAGGACGCTCGTCTGGAGCGAGGCCTCGGCTCGCCCTCCGCTGAGCCCCCGAGGTCGCGCTGTCCTCCGGTTTTCCACAGCCTGTGGAGAACCTGTGCATTCGTCTTCGCCGTCCATTCTCGCGTCCACCCCGCCGCCCGCCGATTTCATGCCGCATTCTCCTCTCCGAGCCTCCTTCCTCCACGCCGTCGCGGCCGTCCGAGGGCTGTCGCCTGGCAGCTTCGATCGGTGGTTCTCCGCCGTGCAGCTGGATGACGTGACGGACGGCGTCGTGTCGCTCCGCGCGAAGGACACCTTCGTCCGTGACTGGGTGGCGGACCACTACCTCCCGTCGATCGTCGCGCGCTTTCGCGAGGAGAGCCAGCTCTCGGTCCAGATCGCCTGGACCTTCGGCGCCATCGAGTCGCCGCTCGCGGAGGCTCCTTCGGGCGACGGCGCGCCGCCTTCGACGAGCCGCGTCCGGGTGCGCCCGTCCGTACCGCCATCCGCCGGGCCGGTCGTCACGGCCGTGGCCGCTCCACCGCCAGCCGCGGGCTCGTCGAGCGCCCTCGATCCGGCCCACCTCTTCTCGGCCTTCGTCGTCGGCCCGTCCAACGATCTCGCCCACGCGGCGGCGCTCGCGGTCGCTGGCGGCGGTGGGCGCCGCTACTCGCCCTTGTTCCTGTGCGGTGGCGCGGGGCTCGGCAAGACGCACCTGCTCCACGCCATCGGTCACGAGGTCCTCGCGACCACCCCTGGGCGTCGCGTCGTGTACGTCTCCGCCGAGCACTTCACGAACGAGTTCATCCAGTCGATCCAGCTCCGCAAGATGGACGCCTTCCGCAGGCGGTACCGAGAGGAGTGCGATCTCCTGCTCGTCGACGACGTGCAGTTCCTCGCCGGGCGAGAGCAGACCCAGGAGGAGTTCTTCCACACGTTCAACGCGCTCCTCGGTCGTGACAAGCCGATCGTGCTCTCGAGCGACAAGTACCCCGCCGAGCTCGAGCGCGTGGAGGAGCGGCTCGTCTCGCGCTTCGCCTCGGGGCTCGTCGCCGACATGCGCGCGCCCGAGCTCGAGACGCGCGTCGCCATCCTCAAGAAGAAGGCCGCCGCCGAGGCGCTCGAGCTCCCCGACGACGTCGCCGTCTACCTCGCCCAGTCCGTCAGCGCGAACGTGCGGGAGCTGGAGGGCGCGCTCATCCGGCTGAGCGCGAAGTCGAGCCTCACCGGGGCTCCCCTCGACCTCGCGCTCGCGCGGTCCGAGCTCGCCGCCGTCGGTGTGCGCCCGCGCATCACCAGCTTCGACGAGATCCAGCGGGTCGTGTGCCATCACTTCCACCTGCGCGCCGCCGATCTCGTCGGCAAGGATCGTCACAAGACGGTCGCGCTCGCGCGGCACCTCGCGATGTTCGTCTGCAAGGAGAAGCTTCGGGTGAGCTTCCCCGAGATCGGGCGCGCCTTCGGCAAGGATCACACGACCGTCATCAGCGCGGTCCGCAAGGTCGAGGGGCTGCGGGAGCGCGATCCCGAGGTGCGCGCGCACCTCTCCGCCATCACGAAGCGCCTCAGCGCGGGTTGACGCCGCAGGGCGAGCGGCGGGTCCCGTTCAGCCGTCGCGCTCCGCCCCGGCCTGGGGTGGGCTGGGCTGGCTCGCCGGCGGCGTGCCCGTCGTGAGCGCGTGCCTCGTCACGCCGTCGTAGCGGAGGATGACGGTGTCGCGCGGCAGGAGCAGATCGATCGTCCAGTCGAGCGCGACGCGGAGCTTCCGCTCGAAGCCGGGGAGGCGCAGGAGGTAGTACGTGCGCCAGAGCCACCACGCGACGAAGCCCCGGACGGGCAGCCCGAACACCCGCGCCACGGCCTTGTGGTGCCCGAGCGACGCCATGAGCCCGCGCGGCTCGTACCGATAGGTCGCTAGGGGCGCGCCGCGGAGGGTGGCGAGGACGTTGGCGCCGGCGGTCTTCGCCTGGTTCATCGCGTGCTGCGCGGTGGGGGCGCAGTCTCCGTGACCGTCGGCGCGGGGCACGAGCGCCGCGTCTCCGAGGGCGAAGACCCCGTCGAAGTCGGGGCTCCGGAGCGTCCCGTCGACCCGCACGCGCCCGTTGGACCCGGGGCTCGTGAGCCCCAGGATGGCGGGGACAGGCGCGATCCCCGCGGTCCAGACGACGCACCGGGTCTCGATACGCTGCTCCGCCCCGCCTTCGGTCGAGAGGACGACGTGATCCTCTGCGACGCGGGTGACCCGCGTGCGGAGCCGCACCTCGACGCCTTCGCGCTCGAGCTCCCTTCGCCCCCACGCGCCGAGCGCCGCGCCGATCTCGGGCATGCACTCGTCGTCGAGCCCGACGAGCAGGACGTGGAGATCCTTCGCGGTGACGCGCGGGTAGAGCGCGATGCTCCGTCGCAAGAATTCGACGAGCTCGCCCGCCGTCTCGCACCCAGAGAACCCGACGCCGACGACCAGGATGGTGAGCCAGGTGCGCCGCCTTCGGGCGCTGTCCTCGGCGTCGGCGGCCTCGAGCACGTCGAGGATGCGGTTGCGTAGGGCCATCGCGTCGGAGATGGTCTTCATCGTGATGGCGTGCTCGCGCGCGCCTTCCACGCCGAAGAAATGGGGGCGGGCGCCGAGCCCCACGACGAGCACGTCGTAGGAGAGCGTGTCCGGCTCGACTCCGCCCGCGACGCTCGGGCCGCTCAGCGACACCTGCTTCGCGCGCGGATCGACGCCGGTCACCTCGGCGCGGACGAACCGCGTATGGCGGAGGCGCGCGCGCACGGGGACGACGATGTGGCGCGGCGCGAGCGTCGACGACGGCACCGACGGCAGCATCGGCGTGCAGGTGAAGTGGTTGTCGCGCGAGACGAGCACGACCTCGACGTCGCGGATCTCTTCGGGCGAGAGCCGCGCCTCCAGCTCGCGTGCGGTGTAGTAGCCTGCGTACCCGCCGCCGAGGATGACGACGCGACGCTTCACGACGAGCGGATCTTCTTGCCGTCCTCGCGCTCGGGCAGGTCCTC
>CAYNEK010000014.1:46315-83925 GCA_964396175.1 uncultured Polyangiaceae bacterium
GGCGTCCGGGATCCGACCCTCGCCTCGGGCGGGGCTCTCCGACGGAGGCTCGTCGGGTGAGTCCTCGGCGTCCGGGATCCGACCCTCGCCTCGGGCGGGGCTCTCCGACGGAGGCTCGTCGTCATCGTCGCTGGGGCGCGCGGGTGCGGGTCGTCGCGGCCCGACGCGGCGCGAGAGCCCGAACCAGAGGAGCCCGCCCACGCCGAGCCCGGCGAGCGAGACCTGCCACCACGCCGGCCGCTCGGCCCGCATCGCGACGCCCTTCGCGCTCATCGCCGCGGCCTCGAATTTGGGCCTGTAGCTGCCAGCCTCCGCGGGGAGACAGAAGCCGCGGAGCGTCGCCCAGCCGCGGTCCGTCGCGTAGTTCCACGTGTAGACCTGGATCTCGACGTCGTCCTTGTCCTTCCCTTGGAGCTTGGCGAAGACGACGGGCGCGCCCCCGACCCGGACCACCGAGGACTCGACGACCTTCATCACGGTGTCGTCGCCGACGATCGCGGTGCCCTGGCCATAGAGCTCGCGGCGCGTGCGCTCGCCCGGATAGAACTCCCCGTCTCCCTCGTCGACGGTCATGAGCTCGCGGTACTCGGCCTCGTCGTCGAGCTCGCCTCCGTGGAAGTACACGCCCTCGATCGTGTCGTGGAAGTTCTCGGGTGCGGTGATGGAGAAGGGCTGCCCCGCGGGCTTGTCGCGCCGCCCGATCACGAAATACGTCCCGAAGACCGTGGCGAGGAAGCCGACGAAGAAGGCGATGCGGGCGAGCATCGGAGGGCGGGCTCTTTACCCTCCGCGCGGCTCGGGTCAAGCGTGCTCTTGGGCTCGAGTCACCGGATCGTGGCGCGTGGGCCAGCCGCGGACGGGCCGCGCGGCGTGAGCTCGCCCCGCGTCGCGGAGCTCCGGCACCCGGCTCGCCCGGATGGCGAGGCGCCTCGGGTCGCGTGCGGCTCTCGTGCGCCGAGGCCGCGCCTCCTGCTAGACAGGGCGTGTGACGCCTCGCTTCGTCGCTCGAGTCCTGCTCTCCTCGCTGCTCTTCGCGGCGGGGACGGCGGCGGCCGCCGGCAAGCCAGGCGCAGATCTCCCGAAGCTCGCGCCGACGACGCTGCCGGCGCCCTCGCCCGACGACACGAAGGCGCTCGACGAGATCCTCCGGCTCTACACCAGCGGGAAGCCCGAGGAGCGTCGCACAGCCGACCTCCGCGTGAAGGAAGAGGCGCGGGGGCTCGTCCCCGCGATCGGGCGGCGGCTCGCGGAGCTGCGGAAGTCGATGGGGCGAGACGCGGTGGGCCGCGCCATCGAGGAGGCGCGCAAGGGCCGCCGACGAGAGCCCACGAAGAGGGGCAAGCGGGACACGCCGCCCAAGGACGACGGCGGGACGAGCGACTGGTTGGAGCTCCTCCTCCAGAAGCCGCGCCCCTCCGACGGCGGCTGGAGGGACGCGGTCGTGGTCGTCGCGCTCGAGCGCGCGCTCGTCGAGGCGGGGACGACCCCGGCCGCGCGCGAGCTCGTCAACGTGTACTTCTACTTCGGCGATCTCTTCCGGATCGACGCGCAGCTCGCGGTCCAGCGGATGGGAGACCGGGCGGTGCCGGCGCTCATCGAGGCCCGGCGACACGACGTCGAGAAGGTGCGCCGCTGGGCCTCGCGCCAGCTCGACGCGCTCGGCAAGGCCATCCCCGGCGAGGCCGTGCAGGTGCAAGATCCAGACGTCCTCGCCGACGTGCTCCGCGCCTTCGGGCGCGCCAAGGACGTCGATGCGCTCCGCGTCGTCACGAGCTTCACCTCGAGCGACCGGGGCAACGTGCGCGACGCGGCGCGGGAGGCGCTCGTGTCGTTTGGCGACGCCGCGCTCTGGCAGCTCCGCGAGGCGCTCGAGTCGACGACGGGCAAGCGTCCGCCCGCGGGCACGCCGTGGGACAAACTCGCCCAGGAGCTCTTTGCGGCGCAGGATCGCGCGCGGCTCGACGAGATCATCGACACCTTCGAAGAGGGCGAGAAGGCGCGCAAGGATGGCCGGCTCGAGGACATGGCCAAGGCGTGGGATCAGGTGCTCGCCCGCGCCCCGACCTTCGATCGCCGCGCCGAGATGGCCGAGGGGTACTTCGAGCTCGCGAAGAAGGTCGAGGACAAGGACCGGCGGCTCGGGCTCCTCTACGCGCGCAAGGCCGACCGGCTGGATCCCGACGGCGCCCGCGCGAGCGCCGTGCGGAGCTGGATCCTGACGCTCGAGGCGGCCGAGCTCCGCGCGGGGGGCCTCGCCGAGACCGCCACGCTCAAGAAGGCCCTCCTCCTCGATCCGTCGAATGAGCGCGCGAAGAAGGAGCTCGCCGCCGTCGAGGCGTATCCGGGCACCATCACCTCGCCGTGGGCCAGGTACATGGGCGCCCTCGCGATCGGCCTCGTCGCGCTCGTCGGGGCGCTCCTGCTCGGCCTCGTCAAGCCGCGCCCGCGCCCCGCCACGAAGGGCGCCACGGGGCCGGTCGACCCGACCTCCGGCGACGGCGGCGAGCCCCCCGAAGCCTCGCCTTTACCGCTCGCTCCAATCAAAGTACCGAGTCCCGGCCATGAGCAAGAAGGAAGTCGTCATCGTCGCCGCCAAGCGCACCGCGTTCGGCACCCTCCAGGGCTCCCTCAAGGCCGCGTCGGCCAACGATCTCGCCGTGCACGCCGCGAAGGCCGCGCTCGCGGCGTCCGGGGTCTCTGCGGACGCGGTCGGGCACGTCATCGTCGGGAACGTGATGCAGACGAGCGCCGACGCGATCTACTGTGCGCGTCACGTCGGCCTGAAGGCCGGGCTGCCCATCGAGGTGCCCGCGCTCACGGTGAACCGCCTCTGTGGATCCGGCTTCGAGGCGGTCGTGCTCGGCGCGAAGGAGATTTGGCTGGGCGACGCGGACTGCGTGCTCGTCGGCGGGACCGAGAACATGACCCAGGCGCCGCACGTCCTCCGCGGCGCGCGCGACGGCTGGGCCTTCGGCAAGGCGCCCGCTGTCGAGGACAGCCTCTGGAGCGCGCTCACCGACAGCTACTGCAAGGCGCCCATGGCCATCACCGCGGAGAACCTCGCGGAGAAGTACGGCATCACCCGCGAGCAGTGCGACGAGTTCGCGCTCTCGTCGCAGCGCCGCGCGGCGGCGGCCATCGAGGCGGGGCGCTTCAAGGACGAGATCGCGGGCTACGAGCTCGTGTCGAAGAAGGGCGCGACCGTGTTCGACAAGGACGAGCACGCGCGCCCGCAGACGACGATGGAGGCGCTCGCGAAGCTCGCGCCCGTCTTCAAGAAGGACGGCGTCGTCACGGCCGGCAACGCGTCGGGGATCTGCGACGGCGCCTCGATGCTCGTGCTCACCTCGGCCGAGTTCGCGAAGGCCCGCGGCCTCCGCCCGCTCGCGCGGTTCGTCGACTTCGGCACGGCGGGCGTCGAGCCCACGCTGATGGGCATCGGCCCCGTCCCCGCCATCAAGAAGGCGCTGTCCCGGGCGGGGATCGCGCAGGACAAGATCGATCTCTTCGAGGTCAACGAGGCCTTCGCGCCCCAGTACCTCGCCGTCGAGAAGGAGCTCGGCCTCCCGCGCGACCGCACGAACGTCGACGGAGGCGCGATCGCGCTCGGGCACCCGCTCGGCGCGAGCGGCGCGCGCATCACGACGCACCTCGTCCACGAGCTCCGCCGTCGCGGCGCGAAGCTCGGCGTCGGCTCGGCGTGCATCGGCGGCGGCCAGGGCATCGCGGTGGTCCTCGAAGCCCTCTCGTGAGGCGTCCCTCCACCCTCGCCTCGGTGGGCCTCGGCGCCGCGCTCGCCGTCCTCACGATGGCGGACGAGGCGCGGGCGGACATGTCGAGCTGGTACTCGGTCCAGGGCGGCTACGCGAAGCTCCGCTGGACGGAGCCGCCCGTCTTCGAGCGCTCTCGGTACACGATGCCGATCGACACGGGGCTCGGCGCGCCGCCGTCGTGGGCCGTCATCCCAGGGGTCGGCGCGCGGCTGACGCCGTACTTCGGCCAAGGCACCGACTGGTCGCTCTACGCGCGCGTGATGAACCGCGGGTACCTGACGGGAGGCTTCGGCGCGGCGCTCGACGGGGGCGCGTATGTTCGTGCCTTCGGCGCGGGATCCAGCGGGTACATGGGCACGCTCACCCTCGGGCTCCCGTGGGGGATCATCGCCTCGGGCACGTACGCGACGGGGAGCCACGACGCGACGACGACGTCGGTCGGGATCGGGATCGATTTTGCGCGGCTCACCGTCTACAGGCTCAGCTTGGAGCAGCAGTGGCCCAACGTGCGGCCCGCGTGGCGCCCGGGCGATCCGTAGCGCGCCCTGCGTCTGGGTCGAGGTCCCGCGGGTGCGCGGGCTCCTCTTGGCAGCGACTCGCGGGGCCGTCGAGGATCGTCTCCGCGGCTCAGGTCCCGCGGGTGCGCAGGAGGACGGCGCGGGCGTGCGCCTCGAGCCCCTCGGCCCGCGCGAGCGCCACGATCGCGGCCTCGTGCTCGCCCAGGGCGCGCGCCTCGTAGCGGATGTAAGACGTGCGCGCGTAGAAGTCGTACACGCCGAGCGGGCTCCCGAAGCGCACCGCGCCCCCTGTCGGCAGGACGTGCGACGGCCCCGCGAGATAGTCGCCCGCCGCCTCGGGCGTGTGTGCGCCGACGAAGGCGGCACCCATCGCCGGCACGGCATCGAAGATCGTGTCCGGATCTTCCATATGGATCGCGACGTGCTCCGCGGCGAGGCGGTCGGCGAGCTCGGCGAGGCGCTCGCGAGAGGTGACCACGACGGCTGCGCCGTGCGCGTCGACCGACGCGCGGGCGATGCGCGCGCGGGGGAGCCCCTCGAGCTGGGTGAAGACCTCGGCCACCGCGGCGCGGGCGAGCGCCTCGTCGGTCGAGAGGAGCAGCGGGTACGCGGCCTCGTCGTGCTCGGCCTGGGAGAGCAAGTCGGCCGCGACGAGGCGGGGATCCGCAGAGCGATCGGCGAGGACCAAGATCTCGCTCGGCCCCGCGATGCCGTCGATGTCGACGTCGCCGAAGACGAGCCTCTTGGCGGCGGTGACGTACAGGTTCCCGGGGCCCACGATCTTGTCGACGCGCGGCACGGTGTCCGTCCCGTACGCGAGCGCGGCGATCGCCTGCGCGCCGCCGGCGTCGAGGACGGCCGAGACGCCTGCGAGGTGCGCGGCGGCGAGGAGCAGATCGTTCGGGTTTGGTGTGGCAAGGATGATGTCTGGGACGCCCGCCACCTTGGCCGGGATCGCGCCCATGAGCACGCTGCTCGGGTAGCGAGCCTTGCCCCCGGGCGCGTAGATCCCGGCGCGCCGCATCGGGCGAACGCGCTGTCCGAGGCGGACCCCGAGCGCGTCGTCGAAGCGGAAGCCCTCGTCACGCTGCCGCGCGTGGAACGCGTGGATTCGTGACGCGGCCAGGGAGAGCGCCTCTCGGATGTCCTCGGGCAGGCGCCGGAGCGCGCCCTCGCCGTCGAAGCTCCGCGAGAAGAGCGGCTCGGGGCGGCGTCCGTCGAGCTCTTCGGCGAAGCGGAGGAGCGCGGGGTCGCCCTCCTGGCGCACCGCGCGCACGATCTCGGCCGCTCTCGGGAGCACGGCCCCGACGTCGTCGGCGCCTCGTGCGTCGAGCCGCGCGAGGAGGGCCTCTGCCTCTGGGGTGCCGTCGAAGAAGAGCGCTCGCACGCCTGGGCCGCTCGCATCGGGCCGCGCGCGCTGCAAGCCGTGGCCTTGGGCGCGCGTCGGACGGATCGCGAGGAGGGCCGGGCCGCTCGCGTCGGCGTCCCTCGCGACGCGAGCGCCCGCCGGGGCGCTTTGGCGCGGCTCGCGACGCGAGCGCCCGCCGGGGGCGCGCTCGTGCCGTTCGCGACGGGGGCGCCCGCCGGGGCGCGCTCGCGCCGGTTGTGACGCGGGCGCCCGCCTGGGCGCGTTTGCGGTAGAGGTCGCCCATGCAGGTCCCGAAGACCATCTTCCGCGAGTACGACATCCGTGGAAAGGCCGATGGCGATCTCACGACGCCTGTCGCGACGGCGATCGGTCGCGCCTTCGGCTCGGTCCTGCGCGAGACGTCTGCGCGCCCCAGCGTCGCCGTCTCTCGCGACGCGCGCCTCTCGGGTCCGCGCATCTTCGGCGCCGTGACGGCAGGGCTCCGCGCAGCGGGCTGCGACGTCGTCGACGTCGGCGTGGGGCCGACCCCCAAGCTCTACTTCGCCGCGCACGAGCTCGCGACGGATGGCGCCCTCATGATCACGGGCAGCCACAACCCCGCCGACGAGAACGGCGTGAAGATGCTCCGCGGTACCTCTTCGTTCTTCGGCCGCGACATCGACGCGCTCCGCGAGCGCATCGAGCGGGAGGACTACGCGTCGGGCGAGGGCTCCGTGAGCGAAGCCGGGGTCGAGGAGGCGTACGTCGAGGCGCTCGTCTCGGGGCTCACCTTCGGCCCCCAGCGGCCCAAGGTCGTCATCGACGCGGGCAACGGCGCCGGCGGCCCGCTCGCGCTCCGCGCCTTCACGCGCGCGGAGATCGACGCGGTCCCGCTCTACTGCGATCCCGACGGCACCTTCCCGAACCACCACCCCGATCCGACCGATCCGCACAACCTCGTGGATCTCATCCGTGTCGTCCAGGAGACCGGCGCAGACCTCGGCGTGGCGCTCGACGGCGACGCCGATCGGCTCGGTGCGGTGGATCGCGACGGGCGCATCGTCTGGGGCGACAGGCTGCTCGTCCTCTTCGCTCGAGATGTCCTCGAGGCGCACCCGGGCGCGGCGATCCTCGGTGAGGTGAAGTGCTCGCAGACGACGTACGACGATATCGCGGCGCGCGGCGGCCGCCCCATCCTGTGGAAGACCGGGCACTCGCTCATCAAGACGAAGATGCGCGAGGAGGGGGCGCTGCTCGCGGGGGAGATGAGCGGGCACCTCTTCTTCAAGGACCGCTGGCCCGGCTTCGACGACGGCATCTACGCGGCGCTCCGGCTGGTCGAGCTGCTCTCGCGCAAGGGTCGCACGATGGGCGAGCTCCTCGCGGATCTGCCCGAGACCAGCGTCACGCCCGAGCTCCGGCTCGACTGCCCCGATCTCGTGAAGGCCGAGGTCGTCGAGGCCGTGCGCGCGCACTACAGAAGGACCCACGAGGTCGTCGAGATCGACGGGGCGCGGATCCTCTTCGGTGGCGGGGCGTGGGGGCTCGTGCGCGCGTCGAACACGCAGCCGGTGCTCGTGCTCCGCTTCGAGGCGCGCACGGACGACGAGCGCGACAGGCTGAAGGACGAGGTGGTCTCGCTCGTCCAGCGCGAGATCGCGGCGCGCGCGTGACGAGCGAGGAGCCGTGGACCGTCGGTCGCGTCGCCAGGTGGGTGACGGACGACTTTCGTGCGAAGGGGCTCGAGAGCCCGCGCCTCGACGCTGAGCTCATCGTCGCGCACGCCCTCGGCGTGGAGCGGATGCGGATCCTGGTCGAGCCGGAGCGGCCGCTCTCGCCCTCGGAGCTCGCGGTGATCCGCGGCCTCGTGAAGCGCCGCCGCGCCCGTGAGCCCATCGCGTACCTGCGGGGAGAGCGGGAGTTTTTCGGTCGATCCTTCGTCGTCTCGCCGGCCGTGCTCATCCCACGGCCCGACACCGAGGTGCTCGTCGAGGTCGCGCTTCGTCGCAGCGCCTCGCCGCTGTCGCTCCGCGCGGCCGATCTCTGCACCGGCTCCGGCTGCGTCGCCATCACGCTCGCGAAGGAGCGCCCCAACTGGCACGTGACGGGCGCCGATGTGTCCGAGGAGGCGCTCTGTGTCGCGCGAGAGAACGCGGCGCGGCTCGGCGCGATCTGGAATGTGCGGTGGCTCCGCTCCGATCTCTTCGAGGCCTTCGATCCGAGCGAGCGCTTCGAGCTCATCACGGCGAACCCGCCGTACATCCCCGACGCCGAGCTCGAGACGCTCGACCCGGGGATCCGCGACTTCGAGCCGCGCCTCGCGCTCTCGGGCGGCGCGGATGGGCACGGCGTGACGCGGCGGCTCGTGCCCGAGGCTGCGCGGCGGCTCGCGCCGGGCGGGGTCCTCGCGGTCGAGATCATGGCGGGCAGCGAGGACTGCGTGCGCGGGTTCTTCGCGGAGGCGGGGCTCGTCGCGGTCGAGCTCACGCGGGACTACGCGGGGCTCCCTCGTGTCGTCAGCGGCCTCTCGATCGGCTGAGGCGGCGGCGATCGGAGGGTCTCTCGCGCGTAGGCGTGGCGTGGATCGTCCGCGGATCGGGGTCGGTCGAGGCGAGCGGAGAGCCCCTCGCGCGGCGGCGTGGCGCAGGTCGTCCGCGGGCTCAGGGTCGGCTGACGCCGTAGAAGACCCCGCGTACGCCGAGGGTGTAGAGATCCTCGCGGTACACCTCGGCGCTCCGGTGCTCGAAGCTCGCGATGGGACCGAAGGCGAGGTTCCACACGGGCAGCGCGTCCCAGAAGAGCGAGCCTCGGATGCCGCTCGTGCTCCCGCCCGTCGCGACCTTGTCCCCCCCTCGCTCGATGCTGGCGGTGCCGGTGGCGAAGTCGAACCCGAGCCCGACGTCGCGGAAGACGCCGCCCCTCCAGAAGAGAGGCCAGGCGTCGACGCCGATCTCGAACGCCTTGCCGGAGATGATGAGCGCGTCCTTGGTTGCCTTGGTCTGAGAGTAGCCGAGCCGAAAGGCGAACCAATCCGTGAAGACGCCGCCCAGGTGCGCCGAGGTGCGCAGCACGAAGGCGGGGCCAGGGGTCACGACGTCGGCTCGCTTCGAGAACTGGATGGGAGAGCCGCTCGCGGCGGTGAAGCCACCGCTCTCGGTGATGCCCATCGTGAAGCCGTACCGCCGTGTCGTCACGACGGGGTAGTTGACGTCGTCCGCCGGGGCCTGCGGGGCGGCATCGCCCGCGGGCGCGGGCTCGATGGGCTCGGAGGGGACCGTCGAGGCGTGCGCGCCGTCCGCGAGCGCGCTCGCCGGCGCGAGCACCACCGTGGCGAGCGCGAGCGCCTGTCGGAGCACGGCGAGGTCGTACGTCGTCTTCGCGCGTCTGTCGAGGCGTTCGGGACCCGGGCCAGGGCCGGCGCTCCGACGAACGCGGATGAGCCGCGCCCTCGCCCTGCGGACCGGGGTGGGACGGACCGCCCGGCGTCGGCGCTCCGACGAACGCGGATGAGCCGCGCCATCACCGACAGCTGGTTCGACGCGGGCAGCGGGGCCGCGATCCGGCATGGATCGAGCGTCCTTCGACGGGGCCGCCGCCGCGACGTGAGAGCCTCTCGACCCCGTGCCGCGGGGTCGGCGGGGTCCCCCGTCCAGGGGCGGATCTCTCCGCTGCGTGGGTGCTCGCGACCCCTCGCTGGGTCATCGTTGCCGTGCGCGCGTCACTTCTTTCGCGTGTTCACGCGGTTCATCGCGGCTGCGACGCCGGCGCTGACGGTCTCTTCGACGGCATCCGCGGCGCGCGCGAAGATCTCGTCGAGCCCGATCCGCTCGTCGGTCGAGAAGCGCCCGAGCACCCAGTCCGCCGTCTCGCCACGGAAGCCCGGCGGCGGCTTGCCGATGCCCACCCGTACACGAAGAAAGCCGTCCCCCATCCGCGCGATGAGATCGCGGAGGCCGTTGTGCCCGCCGTGGCCTCCGCCCTTCTTCAGGCGGACGTCTCCCAGCGGGAGATCGAGCTCGTCGTGCACGACGACGACCTCGTCGAGCGGGACCTTGAAGAACACCGCCGCGGGCTGCACGCACTGGCCCGAGAGGTTCATGAACGTGTCGGGCATCATGAGGACGACGTCCTTGCCGGCGAGCACGGCGCGGGCGTAGCGCCCCGAGAACTTCTCGCGGAAGTCCGTGACACCCGCGCGTCGCGCGAGCTCGCCGACGACCATGAAGCCCGCGTTGTGCCGGGTCGCCTCGTACTGGCGACCCGGGTTGCCGAGCCCGACGATGAGCATGGCGTGCGGTCAGCCTGGCGGGGGAGCGGCGTCCCCCGGGCGGCTCACTTCTTCTTGGCGTCCTTGGCGGGGCCGGCGGCCTTCTCGTCCTTCTTCGCGGCGGCGGGCGCGGGAGCTGCCCCAGCGGCGGGCGCGGCGCCGGCCGCGGCGGTCGTCTCCTCGGCGCGATCCTTCTCGGGCGCGACGACGGAGATGACGGTCTGCTCCGGGGAGAGCCGGACCGAGACTCCCTCGGGGAGGTGCACCGCGGCCGCCTTCACGGCCTCGTTCAGGCCGAGCTCGGTGACGTCGTGATCGATGCTCACCGGGATGTTCGCGGGGAGGCAGCGGATGGGGAGCGTGCGGTAGACGACGCGGAGGATCCCGCCTGCGGTGACGCCGGCGCACTTGCCCGACGTCGTGAGCGGCACCTCGACGTCGACCGGCTTGTCGAGCTCGATGTGGATGAAGTCCACGTGCTCGAGCTCCCGCGTGACGGGGTGATACGCGTAGTCGCGGACGAGCACCGTCTGCTTCTTCCCGGCGAGATCGAGCTCGATGACGGTGTTCCGGCCGTGGGCGCTCCGCAGGGTCGAGATGACGTCCTTCGGTGCGACGGCGATCTGGAGGGCGGCCTCGCCCTTCCAGTAGGCGACGGCGGGGACCTTGCCTGCGGCGCGGAGACGCTTCGCGTGGGTCTTGCCGGTCTCGGTGCGGGGCTCTGCGCTGATCTTCACGATATCCATGGTCATCTTGCCGCTCTCGAAGCGTTGCGGCGGCGGCGTGACGCCTGGCCCGCCGGTCTCCGTCGAGGGACGGCCTCCGGTGAAAAGGGGCTGCTCGCCTAGCACGATCCGCGCGGCGGAGCGTCGATTTCGTCCCCCAGGCTGGATTCCTCGGCATCTCGATGCAACTGACAACCCATGTTGTCGGTCATGTTGCGTTCCGATGTGCAAGAATCGCCGTAAATCGTGGGAATAATGACACCTACGTTGCGCGAGTTCGGTCCACTCGTCCCCCTCGGGGAGGGGGCGAGCGCGAGGGTGTACCGCGCGGCTCTCGAGGGCGAGCCGTGCGCCGTGAAGCTCGCGCGATCGCCCGAGGATGGCGTCGTGTTGCGCGCGGAAGCCGAGGTGCTCCGCGCGATCGAGGGCCCCTGGTTCCCTCGGGTGCTCGCCGACGGGGAGGACGCCGAGGGGCGCTCCTGGCTCGCGCTGACGCTCGCCGAGGGGGCGCCGCTCGATCCGCGCGCGCGTCGCTCGCCGAGGGACAGGCGCGTGCTCGCGCGTCGCGTCGCGGTCGAGCTCGGCCGCGCCCTCGCGACCCTCGCGCTCGCCGGGTACGCGCACGGCGATCTCAAGCCCGAGAACGTCATCGTCTCTGGTGCTCGGGTGATGCTCGTGGACTTCGGCCTCGCCGGACGCACGTGGGATGCGGCGCGGGGGTTCTCTCCCCGCTACAAGGCGCCGGAGCTCGGGCACGACGGCGCGGATCTCGGGCTCGCCGATCGCTACGCGCTCGGGGTGCTGCTCGCGGAGATCTTCTCCCACACCGTCGCCGCGTCGAAGGCGCCCGCCCGCGCGGCCCGTGCGCTCCTCGGATCGTCGCCGCTCGAGCGCGTCATCGTCGGCGCGTGTGAGGACGTGCCGCTCGCGCGCCCGTCGCCCATGGAGATGCTCGCTGCGCTCGGAGAGGCCATCGACTTCGCTTCCGCCGTCCCGGCAGCGCTGCGTCGTGCCGGTGGAGATCGGACCGTCGCGCTCTCGCTCCTCGCGGGGCCGTGGGGCGCCTCGCTCGCCCCGTCGCTCCCGGGGGACGAAGGCGCGTTCGTCGACGCGCTCGTCGCGCTCGGGGCGCGGCAGCCCGATCCGCGCGCGTGGTCGCTCGCGCTCGTCGAGGAGGCGCCGGCCGATCCTCCTGACGACCCCGTGCGCCTCGCGCTCGCCCTCGCGCGACCGCGCCCGGCCTTGCCTCTCGTGCGTGCGGGGCTGCGCTCGACGAACCCGGCCGTGCGATATGCAGCTTGCGAGGCGCTCGTCCGCGCGGGCGCGCTCCGGGAGGCTCGGGTGGTGCTCGATCCGAGCCTCCCCGGGGAGGCCGCGCTCGCCGCGGACATCACGAGGAGGATGGCGGACCGCACCGGAGCCGCCGTGCTCGCGGCGGAGGCAGGAGAGCGTGAGCCTGTCGCCCGCGCCGTGCGCGCGCGCCTCGCCGTGGACGCAGGGCATTTCGAGGAGGCGCTCGGGCTCGCGACGGGGGCCAGCCCGCAGGAGCGCGAGGTGCGGGCGCTCGCCGAGCTCGGCCGCGGCGCACCGCGTGAGGCGGCCGAACAGCTGCGCCTCGCCCTCATGGCGTCACTGGACGAGGCGCAGCGTTCGCGGCTCCAGGGCACCCTCGGCTACGTGCTGCACGCGGAGGGTCGATCCGACGAGGCGGAGCAGGCGTTCGCCGACGCGGCGGCGAGCGCGCAGCGGGCGGGCTCGGCCCTCGAGGAGGCGACCTACCTCACCGGCGTCGCGGCGTCCGCCGCCGACGGCGGGCGGGTGCAGGAGGCGCTCGACGCGGCGGATCGAGCCGTGGCGCTCTGGCTCGGGCTCGACCGCTCCCGCGACGCGGCTCGTGCCCTCGTCGCGAAGGCCTCGGCGCTCTGCACGGTGGGCGCTCTGGAGCTCGCGACGCGCGCGGCCACGGCGGCGCTCCGCGAGGCGCGGCAGGGTGGCGACGCCGTGGCGATCGCGTACGCGGCGCTCGCCCTCGTCGACGCGGGCGACGCCTCCGCGCTCGCCTCCGCGCTCGCCGCGTCTCCGGTGGACGAGAACGTCCGACTCCGTGTGCTCGCGCGCGCTCATCGTCTCGGGCACACGACCGAGGAGCAGGTTCGTGCCGGGGACGCCGCCGCGCGCTCGGAGGAGCGCCAAGTCGCAGCGCGCCTCGAGTGGTGGACCGAGCGCGCGGCGCGCGCGTCACGAGCCCGCGCCGACGACCTCCTCGGAGAGCTCGGGCGTGTCCTGCCGCGGGACGCGCCGCTCTCGGTGCGAGGGCGCGCAGCCGAGGCGGCAGCGAAGATGGCCAGCGATGTGGGGCGCGGCGATGAAGCGCGCGCGTGGTCAGCGCTCGGGCGCGAGCTCGCGTCACGTCTCGCCGAGGGGACCCCGGCGGCCCTGCGCGACGGGCTCGCGGAGCTCCCGTGGATCGCGCGCGCCGAGGTGTCGATCGAGCACCCGCAACGGGGCTCGAGGCTCGCGGATCTCGAGCGGCTCGTCCGGGCGCTCTCCGAGCGCGAGAGCCTACGTCGCCTCGCCGAGCAGGTGCTCGACGCGATGGTGCTCTGGACTCAGGTGGAGCGCGGCGTCCTGCTCGTCCCCGCGCCGGGAGGCCGCCTCGTCCCGCGCGCGGCAAGGAACCTCGCGCGTCGTGACCTCTCGGGCGAGCAGCTCCAGCTCTCACGCACGCTCGCCCGTCGGGCGATCGACGAGCATCGCACGGTCGTCGCGGTGGACGCGGCGGGCGAGCTCGGAGACACGAGCCGCAGCGTCCATCTCCTCAAGCTGCACCGCGTCCTTGCCGTGCCGCTCGCCGCGCGGGGCCGAGTCTTCGGCGTCGCGTACCTGGATGATCGCGAGCGGCGTGGGGCGTTCGGGGTCGACGAGCTCGCGTGGGTGGAGATCGCGGCGCGCATCGCCGCGCTGTCGCTCGCGGATGCGTACGATGTCATCGCGCTCCGACGCGCGGCGCGGCGGAGCGAGCGTGCAGCCGCGCGGCTCGCGGAGACGGCTCGTGAGCAGAGCGTCGCCTTGGCCGAGGCGGAGCGTGCGCTCGGGCAGAGCTCGCACCCGGACATCATCGGCGCCTCGACGGCCCTCACGCGCGCCGTTGCCCTCGCGGACCGCGTCGCGCGTCGTGACGTGCCCGTCTTGATCCTCGGCGAGTCCGGGGTCGGCAAGGAGCTCTTCGCGCGCGCGATCCACCGCGGCAGCGCACGCGCGAAGCGGTGGTTCATCGCGGAGAATTGCGCGGGGATCCCGGAGTCGCTCCTCGAGTCGACGCTCTTCGGCCACGTTCGGGGTGCTTTCACCGGCGCGGTGGGGCACGCGCCTGGGCTCTTCGTCGCCGCCGATGGCGGGACGCTCTTCCTCGACGAGGTGGGCGAGATGTCGCTCGCGATGCAGGCGAAGCTCCTCCGCGTCGTCCAGGACGGCGATGTGCGTGCGGTCGGATCGGCCGTGTCTCGGCGGGTGGACGTGCGGATCCTCGCAGCGACGAACCGGGACCTGCGCCAGATGGTACGAGATCGGACCTTCCGTGAGGATCTCTTCTATCGTCTCGACGTGGTCGAGGTCGACGTGCCTCCTCTCCGCGAGAGAGCGGGCGACGTCCCTCTCCTCGTCGCGCACTTCCTCGCCAAGCACGGTGGTGGCGAGCGCTTCACCGTCACAGAGCGCGCGATGCGTCGGCTCGAGGCGGCGCCGTGGCCAGGCAACGTCCGCCAGCTCGAGAACGAGCTCCGTCGTGCGATGGCGCTCTCGGATGGACACATCGATCTCGAGCACCTGTCGCCCGAGGTCCAAGCGACGTTCGCCGACGACGCCGGGACCTCTCTGCACGATCGGCTCGACGTCTACGCGAGATCGCTCGTCGAGGGCTCGCTCCGCGAGCACCGCGGCAACGTGAGCCGCGCGGCGAAGGACCTTGGGCTGTCGAGGTTTGGGCTCCAGAAGATGATGCGGCGGCTCGGGATCGGCGTCGGGACCGCCCGCAGAGGCGCCGCGTAGACGCGCGGTGATGGGACCGTCATGCAGGTGCGTGACGAGTGGCTCCGCGGGGGTGTCTCGGTCGGCGTTGCGAGCCGACGCCGCGCGTCGCCCAGGTGCATGAGGCTGGGGTCACGAGGGGTCGTCTCGATCGGCGGGACGATCTGCCCTCTCGTCCTCGAGCTCGCGGAGCGTCATCACGCGTGAGAGCGGCGTGCCGCCCTTGCTCCGACGCAGGCGCTGCGAAGGGTAGAGGCTGCGGTGTCCCGAGAGCAGGTACGCGAAGACGGAGACGATGACGACGTGGGGGAGGACGGGCACACCGAGCAGCTCCGCCGCCATGACCGACAAGGCGAGCGGCGTGTTGGCCGCGGCGGCGAACACAGCGGCGAGGCCGACCCCCGCGCCGAGCTCGACGGGGATCCCGAGGGCCCGGGCGAGCACGCTGCCCAGCGTCGCTCCGATGAAGAAGAGCGGCGTCACCTCGCCTCCCAAGAAGCCGGCGCCGAGCGTGATGGACGTGAAGAGCAGCTTCAGCGCGAACGCGTATCCCGGTGGGCCTGGATCCTCGAAGGCGCGCACGATCGTCGGGACCCCGAGGCCGAGGTAGTCGCTCGCCCCGACGATCTTCCAGAGCCCCACCACCGCGAGTCCGCCCAAGAACAGCCGCAGCGAGCGCCGTCGCACGATCGCCTCGCTGCGCCGCTTGAGGAGACGCGTGAGCTCGATGAAGACGATCGCCACCAGGGCGACGACGGCGGCGAACAGGAGCCACTTCGCGAGGAGGAGCGGCGTCAACGCCACGAAGGGGGCGGCGGGGTAGCGGGTGTGCTCGATGCCGAGCGCGCGTGTCGTCATGTCGCCGACCGTGGACGCGATGACCGCGGGGACGAGCGCGCCGTACTCGAGCTGCCCGAGCACCACGAACTCGAGGCCGAAGACGGCGCCCGCGATCGGCGTCCCGAACACCGAGCCGAACCCACCGGCAACACCCGCGGCGAGGAGCTGTCGTCGCACGGGCCTCGAGACCCTCAGGCGGTGCGCGACCCAGTCACCGAGGCTGGCGCCCATCTGCACGGCAGTGCCCTCACGCCCCGCGCTCCCTCCGAAGAGGTGCGTGAGCACCGTCCCGACGAGCACCATCGGAGCCATCCGCAGCGGGAGCTCCGGTCCCTCGTCGTGGATCGTGTCGATGACGAGGTCGTTCCCCGCCTGGATGGGCTTCCCGAAGCGATCGTACACCCAGCCGATCGCGAGACCCGCGACGGGCAGCGCGTACACGATGGCCTCGTGGGTCGTGCGTAGCTCGGTCGCGCGATCGAGGAGCCAGAGGAAGGCAGCCGACGCTGCGCCGCAGAGGACGCCGACCAGCGCGCCGAGCGGGAGCCATCGTGCGAGGCTCAACAGGCGCTCTCGGCTCGTCACGCGCGCACTCCGCGCGCCGGGCGTGACGCCATGGCGCTCCCCGAACGGTCTCGGCCCGACGGGGCGCCGGACAGTGCGTCCGCGGCGGACCCCTCGGCGCCGCGGTGGTCGCGGCGTCGATCCAGCCGGGTCGGGCTGCGGGACGCGGGCGCCGCTGGCTGGTGTGCGACGGGGGAGACCTCTCTCGAGACGAGGTCGATTGGGTGATGGTAGGTCGGGACCATGGGGCGGCGCTCCTCGGTCTGCGCCGGAGGGGACCACGCGATCTCCTACGGCGCCTCGTTCTCACGGGCGGCATCGTAGGAGTCATTGGTGGCCCGGATGACCACGGTTGTCGGCGGACTCCACCGCCATCCTGGGGTTCTCGTGTCCATCCTGCGGTCCCGCTTCCCGGCTGTCAAGCTCGGGCGACGGCGGCGCGGAACGTCCTCGTCGCCCGAGCTTGACAGCCGGGACGAAGCCAGCGCCGCCGAGGCCGGCAGCGTAGACGAGCCGATCGAACGAGGCTCGGGCGAGCGGCGCGGACGAGGAGAGGCCGCGGCGCACGGTCTGGCTTCCTGCACGCCGCGTGCGCTCGGAGGCGCTGACGAGCAGGCGAACCCGATGCGCTCGACGCGCGCGGAGATCGCGAAGGTGGCGGCCGCCTCGCCGTGGACGGTGGACCCGATGGGGCCCGCGGCGGGGCGCGGGGCGCGGCGTCGCCGACCGCGTCGCGTGGCGGGACGCGGCTCTCGTCGGATCTAGCGGCCGACCTCGAGCATCACGAACGACCGAGGCCCGACGCGCACGGCGAGCGCGCCGTCCCTCACTTCGATCTTCGCCCCCGAGAGGGCGTCCTCGGCGCGTGTCACGTCCGGCACGCTCACGACCGCCGCCACATCGCTCGGCTGCGGGTTCAGGACGAAGACCACCTTCGGTCCTTCGGCGTCGCGGTGCACAGACACGGAGACGCCGTCGGGATCGCTCGCGTACGCGTGGAGCCCGAGCGCCGTGATGTGCTCGGCCACGAGCGCGTCCACCTCCGCGGGCGTCGCCCCGTGCGCGATCCGCATCCCCGCCACGTCGAACGGCGTCGCGAGATCCCGGAAGTGCTGATCGCGCTCGGGCGCCCGCGGCCCCAGCGTGACGGCCGCGCCGCGCGCGTGCGCCTCGCGGAGCACGCGGAACAGCGCCGGGTGCATCCCGCCCGTCGTCGCGCACACGAGCCACCTCGCGCCCTCCGCGACGGCCGCGCGGTCCTCGCCCGACGCGTGTGCGTACGGGACGCCGCGGGCCTCGAGCGCCTCCTCGAAGAGGCCGAGGAAGCGGTCGGTCTCGAGCGCGATGGGCGCCTCGGTGCCAAAATCGTCCTCGAGGCAGCGCTCGGTCGCACCGTGGCCGAGCACCGAGAAGAGCGCGCCGGTCGCCGGGCCAAACGCGTGCATCACCCGCGCGAGCCGCCGCGTGGCCCACGGAGTCACGAGCCGTACCGGCGCGTCCCGCACGAGCCGAGAGAACCCCGTCCGCTCGAGCGCTCCGAGCAAGCGCTCGTACGTGTGCGCGAGCTTGCGCCGCCGCCCACGCTCGTCGATGGGCGCGCCGATCCAGCGGTCGCGCGCGACGGCCATGTAGAGGCTGAACCCCCGCAAGCCGTAGGCGAGCGCCGCGACCAGCGTGAAGACCGAGTCCTCCTCGTCGAGCGGGGGGAAGAAGGGCGGGAACCCGGCGCCCATCTCCGCGGCGAAGGCCGGGACTCCGCGGCCCTCGCAGTGGACGGCGAGGTGCGTCGCGCGGCGCAGGATGACCTTGCGGTCCCGCGGGGAGGCGCGGTGGTAGAAGTCCATGGCGACGAGATCGACGCTCCGGGCGAGGCGCCGAGGGTTCAGCGCCGTCGTCTCCTCGCCGAAGGGGAGGTTGTGCATCGTCGGGACGCCGTGGAGCCCCGCGTGCTCGCGGAGCATCGTCGCGAATCGATCCATCGCCCCGGCGAGCACCCGCTCGTGGAACTCGGACCAGTCGAGGTGGCGGAGCAGCTCGTCCCGGCCCTTCGCGTCGAAGCGCGTGGGGGGGGTGAGCTCGGAGAGCGTCGCCACGTCTCGCCCATACGCGCGTCCAATGCCCTCGGTTCCCCCATACTTCTCGACGAGGAAGGCTCGATAGTCCTGGAGGGCGTCCTCGTGGTAGTCTTGGTCGTAAGCGCCGTCGCGGAAGTAGAGCGCGCCCTCGTTGTCGACCTGGGCGAGGACGATGGGGCCGTCGGGGTACCGACGCGGCCCGAGGATCGGGCCGAGCGCCGCGAACCAGCCGCGCACCTCGCGCTGGAACGCCCGCGACGCGTACGATGGCACGGGGAAGGCCCGCGGCAGCATCGGGAGGACCACCGGGTTCCCTCGGGGCGAGCGGGCCTGGCACGCGGGGTCCCAGATGACCCGCTTCGGGATGCCAAAGTAGGTGAGCTCCGCGTTGATGTGGGGGCCGGGGCGGACGATGGCGTAGAGCCCGAGCTCGTGGACGAGATCGAGGAAGGCGCCGAGGTCGTTGCGCCCCGAGAAGTCGTACCGGCCCGGCTCGAGCTCGTGGACGCCCCACGGGACGTAGGTGTCGACGAGGCGGAGCCCGATGCCGCGGAGCGAGAGGAGCGCGTCTCTCCACGTCTCCCGCGCCATGCGGAAGTAGTGCGCGGCGCCCGCGTACAGGGGGATCTCCGCGTCGGCGAGGCGGAGCCCTCGGGGCGAGAGCAGGGCCCGTGCGGTCACGCCTCGAGCCAGATGCGGAGCATGCGCCGGAGCGGCTCGGCCGCGCCCCAGAGGAGCTGATCGCCCACCGTGAAGGCTGCGACGAAGTCGTCCCCCATGCGCATCTTGCGGAGCCGCCCGACGGGCACGGACAGCGTGCCCGACACCGCGGTCGGGGTGAGCCGGGTCTTCGTGGACTCGGGGTCATTGGGCACGACCCGGGTCCAGGGCGTGCTCTCGTCGATGGCGTCCGCGATCTCGCCCAGCGGGACGGCCCCCCTCAGCTTCACGGTGAGCGCCTGGCTATGACAGCGCATCGCGCCGACTCGCACGCAGACGCCGTCGATGGGCAGCTCGGGCGAGAGGCCCAGGATCTTGTTCGCCTCGACGTGCCCCTTCCACTCCTCGCGCGATTGCCCGTTGTCCATGGGCTTGTCGATCCACGGGATGAGGCTCGCGGCGAGCGGCACGCCGAAGTGCGCGCGTGGCATCGCCTCGTCGCGGAGCGCGCGGGTCACCTTGCGATCGAGCTCGAGCGCGCTCGCGCCAGGGTCCTCCGCGAGCGCGCCAGCGGCGTCGCCGAGCACCTGCATCTGGCGCATCAGCTCCTGCATGTTCTTTGCGCCGGCGCCTGACGCGGCCTGGTACGTCATCGAGCTCACCCACTCGACCATCCCCGCGCGGATGGGCCCCGCCAGCGCCATCAGCATCAGGCTCACGGTGCAGTTGCCCCCGACGAAATCCCTCTTCCCGTCACGGAGCGCGCGATCGATGACGTCGCGGTTCACCGGATCGAGGATGATGGTGGCCTCCTCGCGCATCCGCAGCGTCGAGGCCGCGTCGATGAAGAGCCCCGAGAAGCCGTCCGCGCGGAGCGCGGGGTGGAGCGCGGTCGTCCAGTCGCCGCCCTGGCACGAGACGATGGCGTCGAGCCCGCGGAAGGCCGCCGGTGCCTTCGCGTCACCGAGCGGCGCGCCGTCGGGGCCCGGGAGGCCCGCCTGCGAGGTCGAGAAGTAGACGGGCTCGAAGAGCTCGAGATCGCCCTCCTCCCGCATCCGATCCATGAGCACCGAGCCGACCATGCCTCGGGATCCGACGATCCCGACGCGAGGGCGGGTCACTGCGCGTCCGGGCGACCGCCGCGCACGGGGATGATCTGCACCCGCCGCGAGTCGCCCTCGCCATGGGACTCGGTCCGCACGCCCTCGAGGCCCTTCAGGGCCAGGTGGACCACGCGGCGATCCCGCGGAGACATCGGCTCGAAGGTGATGATCTTGCCGTCTTCGGCGGCCTGCTTGGCGAGCCGCTGCGCCATCGACGCGAGGTTCTCCTCCCGTCGCTCGGTGTAGCCCTCGGCGTCGACGGTGACGTGGCGGCGCGGGAGGCTCGAGCGGTTGACGACGCGGTGGGCGATGTACTGGAGCGCCGCGAGCGTCTGGCCCTTCTTGCCGATCACGCGGCCCGCGTCGTCGCCCTCGATGGCGAGGCAGATGTCGGCCTCGTCGTCGTGGGGGCCGGGCTCGACGAGCTCGACCTGACACTTCATGCCCATGCGGGCGAGGACGCCCTCGAGGAACTCCTTGGCCTTCGCGGCGCGGCCGTCCTCGGTGAACGCGGGTGGATCGGAGTGGTCTTGTTCGGTCATGGGGTCTCCGTGATGCTCGAGCGAAGGGGGTGCCTTCGGCTCACGTCTTGGCCTTCTCGGCCTTGGATGGGGGGGCGTCGTCCTTGTCGCGGACCTCGATGTCCGCGCCGGTGACGGGGATGGCGGTCTGGCGCTGATAGTACCGCTCGACGGCGACCTGCTGCACGATCGCGAGCACGCTGTTCGTCAGCATGTAGACGCCGAGCCCCGAGGGCAAGAAGAGCATCATCGCGGTGAAGATGCCCGGCATGAGGTACGTCATGAGCTTCTGCTGCTGCGCATCCATCTGGCCCGGCGGCACGAGCTTCTGCTGGAGGAAGGACGTCGCGCCAAGCAGGATCGGCAGGAGGAAGGGCAGCTCGTGCGACCCCACCCGGATGGTGTCTGGCGCCGATAGATCCTTGAACCAAAGGAAAGGTGTGTGATACAATTCTGCCGCGGTCTGGAGCGAGGTGTAGAGCGAGAACCAGACGGGCATCTGCACGAGCACGGGGGCGCAGCCCTTGAAGGGGTTGACCCCGTGCTTGCGCCAGAGCTCCTGCGTCGCGACGAGCTTCGCCTGGGCGTCGTCCTTGTACTTCTGGTTGATGCGGTCGAGCTCGGGCTTGAGCCTCCGCATCATCGCGCCGCTCTTGATGCTCGTCCACATGAGCGGGAAGAGGACGAGGCGGACGGTGACCGTGAGGGCGACGATGGCGAGGCCCCAGTTCCCGACCAGGCCGTGGACCTTGACGAGGAACCAGACGAGGTACTTCGCGATGAAGGCGAAGGTGCCGAGCTTGATGAGATCCGAGAGCTGGTGGGTGCCGCCGCCCGCCGCCGCGAGCGCGTCGCGCTCCTTGGGGCCCACGTAGTGGAGCACCTTGTACGAGGCGCTCTCGCCGGGGGCGAGCTCCTTCGGCCCGTAGAGGAGGCGCGAGCGGTAGATCTTCGAGCCGGCGATGAAGTGGCCGGCCTCGTTCTGTGGGGGGGTGATGCGGAGCTGGCAGAGCGGCGCGTTCGGGCCGTCGAGGGGCACGAGGGCGCTCGCGAAATAGAAGTTGCTCGTCGAGACGAAGTCGACGTGCCCCGCCTTGGTGAACCACCCAGGGTACGTCTTGTAGTCGTCCTTCTTGAAGTCGCTCTCGGCGAAATCGTTGGGGGTCTTCTCGATCGTCTTGCCGTCGATGTGGCAGTCGGTCGTCGTCATGAAGGGCGACTGCCGCCCGAGGCTGCCGCCGACCTCGTCGTCACGCCGGTACGCGGGGAGCTCCCACGCGACGCGGTGGGTCGCCTTCTCGGCCTTCTTGTTGGTGACGCGGAGTGAGGCCTCGATCTCGAAGGGGCGATCGTTCGTCGAGAGGACCTTCTCGACGCGGACGAGCTCGTCCTCGTAGACGAAGGTGCACGAGCGCTCGCCGTCCTGCTTCTCGAGCTTGAAGTCGAAGTGATCGTACGCGGTCTGCGAGGTCGCGCCGAAGGCCGCGAGATCGGTGCGCAGCGGCTGCAGCTCGATGTCGGGCGTCGTGACGAGGTCCATCGGCGCGCCGGTCTTGTCGTCCTTGTACTTCGCGCCGTCGGGGTAGACGTGCTTCAGCGAGGCGCCGCGCGTCGTCGCCTCGGCCGCGAAGCGCGGGCCGCGGAGCTTGCAGAGGGTCTCGTCGAGGGTCTTCCCGGGATCGGCGCGGAAGTAGACTCGCCCTGGGACGTTGCGGACGCCCTCGCCGGTGCCCGGGATCGACGGGCTCGCCCCTCCCTCGCCGCCGCTCGTCCCGAAGAGCTTGGGTCCGACGACGAGCACGAGGACGGCGACGACGCCGGCGATGAGGAGCGTGCGGACGAGGGAGCGGCTATCCATGCGTGGGTGGTGGGGGCTCCGCGTCACGGGCGGAGCCGCGCGGGGGAGGAGGGAGATCGAGGCCCCCCGGAGAGAGGGGGTGGCACCTACACAGCCGCCACAAGGAAAGCAAGGAGCCGCGCAGGGCCCCGTGGTCGCGGAGGCAGGCCTCGGCGTAGACGGAGCACGTCGGGTGGAAGCGGCACTGTGCGCCGAGCAGGGTGAGGAGCGGGCTCAGCGTGACGCGGTAGACGCGGACGAGGACGACGAGCAGCCAGGCCAAGCGCGCGCGAGGCGTAAGGCCTCCGGGGCGCTCGCGCAACCGGGGAAGGTGCGCCCGCGAGCGCGCCCGAGTCGCCGCGTGCGTCGCGTGCGCCGTCGAACGGCGTCGCGTCGCGGGGCGTCGCGTGACGCACGCTCCGTGCGCGAGACCTCGAGGGCTCCTGCCGCTTCTGGGGAGGGCGCGGCCCGGCTCGAGGGTCGGCGAGCGCCGTCGGGATCGCGTGACGCACGCTCGGTGCGCGAGACCTCGAGGGCTCCTGCCGCCTCCGGGGAGGGCGCGGCCCGGCTCGAGGGTCGGCGAGCGCCGTCGGGATCGCGTGACGCACGCTCGGTGCGCGAGCCGTCGGCGAGGGCCCGCGCTCCGCCTCGGACTGGTCGCGCCCGGGCGCCTGCTGCTAGGGAGCCCTCGCCGATGGCTCACCGCCCGGTCCCCGCCCGCGCGCGCCCCACCCGCGCGACCCTCGTCCGAACGCTGATCGCCCTCTCGTGGGCCACGCACGCGACGACCGCGCTCGCCTGGGCCGGCGCGCTCTCCCTGCTCGGGGTGCCGCACCCGCTCGTCCTCGCCGTGGCGCTCTCGGCGAGCCTCGCGGCGCTCGTTCCTTGGCGCCTCGGGCCGCTCCTCTGGGACAGGCCGCGCGGCGCCCTGGAGGGCATCCTCGAGATGGCCTTCCTCTGCGAGTGGTGCGCCTCGCTCGGCGCGGCCCCGCTCGTCGTCGTCGGCGCAGGCGTCGGCGTCGCGGTCGATCTCGCCCGCGGGAGCCCGCCGACGACATGGCGGTGGGCCGCGACGGCCGGCTACGGGGTCGGCGCGCTCCTCGCGGTGTATGGAGTTTACATACGACGAGCCTTCGTCGCGGTGCGCCGCGTCGAGATCCCCGTGTCGGGGCTCGCCGCCGCGCTCGATGGGCTCCGCGTGGCGCACCTCTCCGATCTCCACGTCGGAGGGCTCGTGTCCGCTCGGCAGCGCGCCGCGTGGGTCCGGATGACGAACGAGGAGCGCGCCGATCTCGTCGCGGTGACAGGTGATCTCGTCTCGAGCGGGACGGCCTTCCACGCCGACATCGGGCGGCTCCTCGGTGAGCTGCGCGCCGCGCACGGCGTCGTCCTGTCCTTCGGGAACCACGACCACTTCGACGGCGTCGATCTCCGGCGTCACGCCGAGGCGGCAGGCGTCCGCGTGCTGCAGAACGAGGCCTTCGATCTCGAGCGGGGCGAGGCTCGGCTCCACGTCGCGGGCGTCGATGACACCTGGACCGGGAGGGCCGATCTCCCGGCGACGCTCGCGGGAGCCACCTCGCCCACCTTGCTCCTCTGTCACGATCCGGATCTCTTCGACGAGGCCAGGCGCCTCGGCGCGGACGTGGTCCTCTCGGGTCACACGCACGCGGGGCAGATCGCGCTGCCCTTCTTCGTTCGACGATGGAGCCTCGCGAGCCTGGCGCACGCCCACACCCATGGCCTCTACCGCCGTGACGACGCCGCGCTGGTCGTCAGCGCCGGGCTCGGTACGACGGGGCTCCCCATTCGCATCGGCGCGGCGCCCGAGATCGTGGTGGTGACGTTGCGGAGCGCCCCCGCGTGACCGGCTGGCTGCGTCGCCTGCTCGGGAGTCCGCCGTCGCGTGGCGAGGGGCCCGCGGCGTCCGTGCCCTCGGAGCCTCCTCCCGATCTGGAGGCGCTCCCGCGCGGGTGCCTCGTCGAGGACCGGCCAGAGGAGGCGCTCGACCTCCTTCGAGAGACCTCTTCACTCGCGCGGCTGACGACGGCGGGCGCGGCTCCACGCCGGATCGTCGAGCACCTCGTCGCGAGGGCGGCGCGCTCCTTTGCAGGACTTGACGACCAAGGTCCGTGAGCCTGTTACGGTGTCGCGGCTTGCGCGTCGGCCGGATCCTTGCTCTCTCCGCGACGCTCCTCTCGGGCCTCGAGGGCCAGGCGTTCGCGCAGGCGAAGCCGCCTGCCAACGCGCCCGCGCTCGTCGCGCCCCGTCTCCTCGGCGAGCCCGAGGTGCTCTACCCCGAGGGGGCGAAGGGCGACGCCCTCGTCGCGCTCCTCCTCACGGTCGCTCCCGACGGGACGGTCGCCGTGGTGGACGTGGAGTTCGGGGAGGAGCCCTTCGCGAGCGCGGCGCGGCGCGCGGCGCGCGGCTTCCGGTTCGAGCCGGCGACCCGCGACGGCCAGCCCGTCCGGGCGCGGATCCGCTTCTCGGTGACCTTCAGGGCGCCGCCTCCTCCGCCCCCCGCCGCCGCCGCGGCGCCCCGCCCCGCGACCTCTTCGGCTCCCTCGCCACCGACGGCGCGCGTCGCCGAGACCAGCGACATCGTGGTCACGGGCGATCGCGCCGAGCCGAGCCGGAGCGCCACGCTCTCACGGGCGGAGGTCCGGCAGATCCCGGGGACCTTCGGCGATCCCTTCCGAGCCGTCGAGACCCTGCCCGGCGTCACGCCGGTCGTCTCGGGGTTGCCCTTCTTCTTCATCCGAGGCGCCCCCCCAGGCAACGTCGGATACTACCTCGATGGCATCCGCGTGCCGCTCCTCTATCACATCGGCGTCGGGCCGTCGGTCGTCCACCCGGGGCTCGTGGACCGGGTCGATCTGTACCCAGGAGGCTACCCGGCGAAGTACGGACGCTTCGCGGGGGGGATCGTGTCCGGCGAGACCCTCGCGCCTGGAGCCGCCCTGCGTGGGGAGTTCAATGTCCGGCTCTTCGACGCCGGCGCGCTGGTCGAGGCTCCCTTCGCCGACGGGCGCGGCACGGCGCTCGTCGCGGGCCGGTACTCGTACACGGCCGCGCTCCTCACTTACTTCGCCAAGGGGGTCATCCTCGATTACTGGGACTACCAGGCGCGCGTCGCCTACCGTGTGTCGCGCGACGACACGCTCACGGCGTTCGCCTTCGGCTCGTACGACTACCTCGGGCAGGACACCCCCACTCAACGGCTCACGCTCTTTGGGACGGACTTTCATCGGGTGGACCTGCGATGGGATCATGCCATGGGGGGCGACGATCGGATGCGCCTCGCCGTGACCGGCGGCGTCGACAGGACGCGGCTCACGGACGGCCGCTACCTCCGCGACCGGATCGTCGGGACCCGCACCGAGGTGACGCACCGAGCCTCGCCGAGGATGGTCCTCCGCTTCGGCGCGGACCTCCAGCTCGACGCGTACGACGTCGAGCTCTCGAAGGGTGACGAGGGCGCGTCTGCGCAGCGCATCGCGAGCCTCTTCCCCTCGCGGACCGATCTCACGATGGGCGTGCGCGGCGATGCGATCGTCGGGATCACCGACCGGTGGGAGCTGACGCCGGGGGTGCGCGTGGATCTGTTCGCCTCGGACGGCGCCGCCGCGGCAGGCGTGGAGCCTCGCCTCGCGAGCCGCCTCGCGGTGTCCTCGGGCTGGACGCTCCTCTCCGCGCTCGGGGTCGCTCACCAGCCGCCCGCCTTCGTCCTGCCGGTCCCGGGCTTCCAGCCGGGGGGGCTGCGGGGCGGGCTCCAGCGCGCCGTGCAGGAGTCGATGGGCCTCGAGTGGCAGATCGATCCATCGCTCGTCGCGACCGCGACGGCCTTCCACAACGCCTTCTTCGACATGAGCGATCCCATCAGCGTCACGCCACGGACCGCGGGCGGGTGCCAGCAGGGCGACTTCCCGACGGGCTCGCTCGCGGGCGATCCCGGGGGCCAGCCGACGGGCCAGGCGAGCCGCTGCGGCCAGCCGAAGTTCCCCGAGGGCACGGTGGGGCCGGATCGCTCGGGCGGCGGCGGGCAGGGCGCCGACTCCCAGGGCGCGTCGAACGCGGCGAGCGCCTTCGAGCGTCGCACGCGCGGCCACGCCTATGGCCTCGAATTCTACCTGAAGAAGCGGCTCACGACGCGGCTTGGCGGGTACTTCTCGTACACCCTGTCTCGCTCGGTGCGCACCTACGACAGCCGCACCTTCACGGCGAACTTCGATCGGACCCACGTGATGAACGGCGCGCTCGCGTACGACCTCGGCCGCAGGTGGCGCGCCGGGACGCGCGTCACCTTCTACACGGGGCTCCCTGGCGTCTCGACGAAGGACGACCCGAACCCGGGGCGCCTCCCCGCCTTCTACCGCGTCGACGTCCGCCTCGAGAAGCGCTGGCAGCCAACCCCGCGGCTCTGGATCTCCGCAGTGGCAGAGTGGATGAACGTCACGATGAGCAAGGAGGCGGTGAGCACGTCATGTACACTGAACGGGTGCGAGACGCAGACGATCGGGCCGATCACCATCCCGAGCCTCGGCGTGGAGGGCGGCTTCTGATGGGCCCTCGCCGCGCCCTCGTCGTCGCCGCGCTCGCGCTCGCCGGCTGCGGGTCGAAGGCCGAGGACGCGCCGACGGCGGTCTGCGACGAGGCCTGCCGCGACGGGATCGCAGTGCGCGCGCTCCGCGAGGAGCTGAAGCTCGTCTACAACCTCACGCTGCAGGGCAAGCCCGTCGGCCCTCAGGACGCGACGACGCCCTGTCCTCTCGGCGGCAGCGCGCGCGTGACCGGCACGGCGACGTCCAACGCGATGCAGGGCGCGACCGACGTCGATCTCGTCCTCGAGCTCGATCACTGCGCCTACCGGCGCACCGACGACAAGCCCGAGAGCACCTACGACGTCACCATCACCGGCGCGGTGACCGAGCGGGGGATCCTCGCGGTCCAGCCCTCGGCGACGACGGCGCTCGTGTTCGAGTCCGACGCGATCACGATCGAGGGGACGGTCGGGGACCCGCCGGCGCCCTACCTGGCCGACGCCTGTCCGCTGAAGCTCGGGCAGTCCGGCGGCAGCGTGGCCGGGAAGCTCTGCGGACGCGACGCGGGCTTCGCGTTCTGAGCGGCGCACGAGCTCGCGACACGAGCGGGGGGCGCCGCGGTCGGACGCGACGCGGGCTTCGCGTTCTGAGCGGCGCGCGGGCTCGCGACACGAGCGGGGGGCGCCGCGGTCGGACGCGACGCGGGCTTCGCGCTCTGAGCGTCGCGCGCGGGAGGCCCCGCGCGTGCGTCGAGGCGGCGACGCGCGGGGGCCTCCCGCCGAAGAATTGGTTGGCCGCAGTGCGCCCCACGAAGTAAGCGCCGACGCCTTGCCATGAGCCGCGGTACCGACGCCGACGACACGACGACGCCTCCCTCGATCGAGCCCTCGCCCGCCGCGGCGACGGACGCGAAGAAGGGCCGAGGCCCCGTCCGCTGGCTCTACGACTACTGCCTCAAGTGGGCCGGGACGAAGTGGGCGGTGCCGGCGCTCTGCGCCATGAGCTTCGCGGAGGCGAGCTTCTTCCCCATCCCGCCGGACGCCCTGCTCCTGCCGATGTGCTTCGAGAAGCCCAAGAAGAGCTTCCACTACGCGACCTACTGTCTCATCGCGTCGGTGCTGGGCGGCCTGCTCGGCTACTACATCGGCATCTCGCTCTGGGCGCACGTGTCGCATTGGTTCATCCCGAAGCTCTTCTCGCAGGCGAAGTTCGACGCGATGAAGGCGTCGTACACGGGCGCCGCCTTCTGGATCATCGCGGGCAAGGGGCTCACGCCGATCCCTTTCAAGGTGGTGACGATCACGGCGGGGGTCGCGGAGATCCCGCTCTCGGTCTTCATCCCGGCGGCGATCGTGTGCCGGGCGATCCGCTTCCACGCGGAGGCGACGCTCATCTACTTCCTCGGCGACAAGGTGCGCCCCTTCATCGAGAAGTACCTCACGTGGGTCTTCCTGCTCGCGCTCGTCCTCCTCGTCGGCGGGTTCCTCGCCTTCAAGCACTGAGCGCGTAGGTGCGGCCGCTCGTCGCGCTCGCGCTCGTCCCGCTCGCCATCGGCTGCAAGAGGCCGCCGCCCAGCGACGATGCGGCGGCGGGCGCGCCCTCGGCTTTGGCCTGGAGCGCCGGGTCCCAGGCGCCCGCGCCCGCGCCGAGCGTCCGCGCCGTGACCTCGTCGCCGGAGGGCACGCCGCCCGCGCCGCGAGCCAAGCTCCCCGAGGGTCGCCCGCTCCACGCCGACACGACCGAGGAGCTGCTCGCGCTCTTCTCAGTGCGCCCCTTCACCGAGCGCGAGATCAAGATGCGGGGCGCGCCCTCGCTCTTCCTCGAGAAGAACTTCGGTACCACGGGCCCGAACCGCATCAACCAGGGCAACAAGGCCCTCGCCGAGCACGCGATCTCGCGCGAGGCGTGCCTCGCCGCGCTCGCGGACACCGCGCTCTACACGGCCGAGGACGAGGCGCTCTGCGGCGCCCCGATGATGAAGCCGATCCCCGGCAAGAAGGGCCACCGCCCGCGCGCGTGCATCGACGTCTTCGAGTTCCCGAACCAGCCGTGCGAGCTGCCCTTCGTGTGGACGGCGCCGACGCAGGCGGGGGCGGTGTGCGAGCTCGTCGGCAAGCGACTCTGCAACCAGGACGAGTGGACGAGCGCGTGTCGGGCCGATCCGGGCGGCGGGAAGGACTCGGTCTACGCGTACGGCGACGAGCTCGACCTCACGATCTGCAACACGAACCAATCGGCGGCGAAGGAGGGTCCGCAAGGGAAGTGCGATCCAGACAGCGCCCGGACGGCGTGGGGCACCTGCGGCACGAACACCGAGCCGTCGGGCGCCTTCCCGCGGTGCACATCGCGGAGCGGCGTCTACGATCTGCACGGCAACGTCGCGGAGATCATGGTACGCTTCGATCCGGACGAGGGGCGCGTCAGCCAGCTGAAGGGCAGCGCCTTCTTCTACGTCGACGTCGCCCGCAAGCACGACGAGCGCCCGAAGAAGGACGACAAGCGCGAGACCTACCCCGACCACTGCGCCTACGATCCGAGGTGGCACGTCGAGCCGATGTCGAACGCGTGGCACGTCAACTACCACCTCGGCTTCCGCTGCTGCAAGGACGCGACGCGCGGCGGGCGGTGATGGCCCGACGCGCGCGCTCGCGCCGGGGCGGAGGTCGAGCCGAGATCGAACGCGCAGCGCGTCCGCTGCGGGCTCGGCCTCCGTCGCCGCGACGAGCGGTGAGCGACGAGTGGTGAGCGACGAGCGGTGAGCGACGAGCGGTGAGCGGTGAGCGACGAGCGACGACCCTCGCGTCGCGTCGCGCGCGGCCGTCAGAGCCGCGCGCCGAAGAGCAGTCCGCCCTCGGGGTGGAAGCGGTGGTCTCCTTGTCCGACCGCCGTCACGCCGAACCACGCGCGCTCGCCGAGCGGGCTGCGCACCTCGAGACCCCCGCGCCAGGCCCCCGTGTCCTCGAACACGCGGTGGATCCCGAGGAAGGCGCTGATCCCGAGCCGATCGGTGCCGGTGTAGCTCGCGACGTAGAGGCCCGGCCGTGCCGTCCCGGCGAGCGTGGGCGAGCCGAAGCCGAGCTCGAGGCGTGTGGCGCCGGCGACCCGCGGGGACCGAAGGCGGAGCTGTGGGAGGATCTCGTCGCGCCGCTTCCCGTCGTGTCCGACCCCGTTCAGCCCGAGGAGCCCGCCGCTCACGCCGATGTACCTCCAGTCGATCCCGATGAGCGCGGAGCCCGCGCCGTAGACGCCATTGGACGCGCGGCAGTCGGGGCCCGGTGCGCACTCGAGGGCGTAGGTGCGCTGCTCCGCGACGGCGCGGAGCTCGAGGTGCACGCCGTCCTCGGGGGGGACGAGGGGCGCCGGCTCGGGACGGCTCTGGAAGCGGACCTGGCCGCCCACGCCGCCGTAGCGCACCGAGCCCTTCGGGCCGCACGTCCACTGGCCGTCCGCAGCGCCCGCGTACGCCTGCCCCTCGAGATCGGTCGCCGGCCCCGACGCCGCGACGGACCTGGCGCAGATCCCGAGAACGCCCGCCGCGAGGAGCCAACGCCGTGCGCTCATCCTTCTCAGCCTACTCCCAATCTGGCTTCGCGACCATCAGAGAGACCGTCGCGACGAGGAAGACCAGAGAGACGCAGGCCGAGATCGCCCGCGAGCGCCCGGGCTTCGCCGCGAAGTACATCGTCCCCTGCAAGGAGAGGAAGGACGTCGCGAGGCCCCCGAGGATCCACGCGGAGAGCAGCGACACGCCCTCCTCGAAGGCGAGGAAGAAGCCGAACAGCCACGCGAAGGCGACCCCAGGCACCGCGACCCACGCGGCCGCGCGCTTGCGCGCCTCGGGGTCGTCGACGACGAAGACCGCCGCCGCGCCGCCCAAGGCGAGCGACACGGAGACGAGCTTCAAGATCTTGAGGAGGAGGAGGGTCGTCTCGCGCTCACACCCACCGCGTGAGGACGGCGGTGATGTTGTCCGGGCCGCCGTTCTCGTTGGCCTTCTCGATGAGGCGGTGGGCGGCGGTCTTGAGATCGGGGGACGAGACGATGATGGACTCGATCTCGGGATCGGTCACGGGCCCGGAGAGCCCGTCGGAGCAGATGAGGTAGGTGTCGCCTGCCTTCGGCTGCTCGAACCGCGTGTCGACCTTGACGGTCTCCTTCATGCCGAGCGCGCGCACGATGACGTTCTTGTGCGGGAAGTTCGCGATCTCCTCGGGCGTGAGGTGCTTCATCTTGATGTAGTCGTTGAGCAGCGAGTGGTCTTCGGTGACCTGCTCGAGCTTGCCGTCGCGGACGCGGTACGCGCGGCTGTCCCCGACGTGCGCCGTGTACACGCCGTCCTCGACCGTGAAGACCCCGACGATGGTGGTGCCCATGCCGCGGGTGCGCGGATCGGTCTGCGCTTTCTCGAAGATGCGCAGGTTGGCGAGCTTGATCGCGACGATGAGACGGTTCTCCTCGTAGCCCTTCGATCGGTCCATCTTGTAGGGCCAGGTGCGCTCGGGATCGTCCGCCGTCGCGTCGAAGAACTCCTTCACCGTCTCGATGGCGAGCTGTGAGGCGACCTCGCCCGAGGCGTGTCCCCCCATCCCGTCGGCGACGATGTAGAGCCCGTGCTCGCCCAGTAGGCCAAAATTGTCCTCGTTGTGCTGACGCTTTCGGCCGACGTTGGTTTCGCCGGCGACTTCGACGCGGAGCTGCGGCAAGGCGGGGCGATGATCCATTCAATTTCCAGCCGTCGTCAAACAATTCGAGGCGGTGACCGCACGCGCCGGCGCGTGGTGCTAGACTTTTCCGCTCGATCTCGAACCGAGCTCGTCGTGCGCCGCCCGCTCCCTCGCCGCCCTCCCTCCGCCGATGACCTCGGGGCCTTCCTCGCGGCGGGGCTCGTCCGTCGTGGCGCGCCCTCGAGGGGCTCTCCCTCCGCGCCGCGAACGCTCGCTGCCGCCCGGTCGCCGCGGGCGCTCGACGAGGGTAGCGCCGCGTCCTCGCTCGAGCCCGGGGCGCCACATCGCGCCCGCATCTCGACGCTCGCGGGGGTCCTGTCTCTCTCGCTGCACGCCGTGCTCCTCGGATCGGCGGCGGTGCTGCTCTCTCGCGTGGGCGCGCCGGGGCGACCCGAGCCGCGCCCGCAGGGCGAACGGGTGGGGCTCCGCACGCTCGCAGAGCTCCAGCTCCCGGAGATGACCGAGGTGACCACGGTCGTCGTGCCCTCGCCGTCGCGCGCCGAGGACGCTCCACCCGCGAGCCCCGGGGGCGTCGCACCGCTCCCTCGTCCCGACGACGACGAGCCGGGGCGCGGAGGGCGGCGAGAGGGCGCGCGCGCGGTGAACCTCGCGCAGGAGGACCAGGGCGTCGCGCTCGCCGCCGCGACCAGGAGCCGCCTCGATCGCGACCAGCTCGAGCGCGATCGCGACGGCCACGACAGGAGCTCTCCCGATCCGCGTCGGGCGCTCCTCGCGCCGATGGAGCTCACCTTCGTCGCGGCGGGTCGGGGTGTGCTCGCGCTCTCGCGTGACGCTGGGGAGGCGCGGCCGTCGCGCGGCGCGAGCTGGGCCGACGCCCCCGAGCGCCGAGGCGCCGAGCTCGGAGGCGAAGAGCGCGGGCCGGGGGAGGGCGCGCCGACGCGCACGCGGGGGAGCGCGGTCCTCGGCGGCGCGCGCGAGGCGCCAGCGCCCGGCTGGATCCATGGGGAGCGTGGGCGCTCGCGGACGAGGACCGCGGACGTGCGCGACGCGCGGCCCGAGGTCGCCGCCGGGCGTGACGCGGTCCCGACGCGGACCGAGGGGCCGGCGCGGGACGTCGTGACCGCGGAGCAAGAGGTGTCCTTGCCGGTCCGGTCGCTGCTCCACGCGAGCCCGCGCGGTGGCGTCGGTGGCGAGGGGCCGGGCGGCGAGGCGGGCCCAGGCATCCCCGCGGCCGGGGGAGGCGACGGGCGCGGCTCGTCCGCGAAGGCGCTCGGCGCTGGCGCCGGTGGGCCCTCCGAGGCCGACGAGCTCGACCGACGGAGGACCGACTACGAGCGGCGGATCAAGGCGAAGATCCACCCGCTCTGGGCGGACGCGTTCCCGCGGTGGGCGGCGCTCGACGGGCTCGCGGGGCGCGCGATCGTGCGGTTCGTGGTGGCGCGGGACGGCGCGGTGACGAGCGCCGTCGTCGCGCGCCCGAGCGGCGTCCCCGTGTTCGACGAGAACGTGCGCCGCGCGGTCCTTCGCGCCTCGCCCCTGCCGCCGGTGCCCGAGGGGCTGAGCGCGCCCTTCGTGGTCTTCCTCGGCTTCGACGCGCCGAACCCGACGGTGCGATGAGTCGATTGTGTCGGTCTATTGTGTGATACAATAGAGGTGTGATCAGCGCGCGGCCTTCGCTGCGGCCGCGAGCGCGCGCCAGCCCGCCTCGTCGGCGCCGACGGTGGCCTTCGGACCGAGCCGCACGACGGGCGTGCGCACGAGGCCCATGTCTCCGAGGACGAGCTCCATCATGCGCTCCCTGGACGGTGCGGCGTAGCGGAGCCCGCGCTCGATCGCGCGCGGGCCCTCTCCGTCGAAGAGCCGCTCGATCCCGACGGCCCGCGCCACGCTCTCGAGCTCCCCCTTCGACATCGGCTTCTCGGTCACGTCGACGAGGTGCACCTTGAGCGAGCGCTCCTTGAAGAACCGCTCCGCCGCGCGCGTCGCCTTGCACTTCTTGTGGCCGAAGATCTGGATCACGCCCGGGCCCCGTAGTGGTCCTCGACCTTGTACGAGCGGGCGATGAGCCCCATCGCGACCGCGGCCGCGAAGGCGAAGCCCGCGTAGTAGAAGAAGAGCATCGAGCCCGAGAAGAGCGTCACCTTGGACAGGAGGACGACGACGCCGTTGGCCGCCGCGACGGTGAGGTTCCAGAAGCTCATGATCGTGCTCTTCATCGACGGTGGTGCCTGGCTGTAGGCAAATTCGAGCCCCGTCGTCGACACGAGGATCTCTCCCGCCGTCAGGATCATGTACGGGATGAGCTGCCAGAGGATCGAGAGCCTCACGCCCGCTTGCACGGGCAGATCGATGAGCCCCGCGACGACGAAGGAGAGCCCGCCGAGGGCGATGCCCACCGTCATCTTCGCGAGCGGGGAGGGCTCGCGGCCGCGTCGCCGGAGCAGAGGGTAGACGACCCCCGTGAGGAGCGGGATGAGCAGCATCACGAGCAGCGGGTTCACGACCTGCATCTGCGACGGCTCGAAGGTGAACGGCCCCACCTCGGGGGCCATCTTCTTCGCTTGGATGACCCAGGTGGACGCCTTCTGATCGAAGATCATGAAGAAGAAGGGCACGGGCAAGAACACGACGAGCACGCGCCCGACGCTCCGCACCGCGGACACGGCGGCCTCCGGGTGCGTCGTCGCTGCGCGGCCGCGGAGCATCGAGACGAGGACGGGCAGGAAGCCGTGCGGATCCTTGCCTCGTGGCGGGACGAGGACGTAGCGCCTCCGCCCCGCGAAGAAGACCACGACAGCGACCAGCATGAGGAGCCCCGGGATCCCGAAGGCGAGCTGGGCGCCCTGCTTCTTCAGGACCTTGGCGAGGATGAGGGTCGCGAAGAAGGAGCCGAAGTTGATGCTCCAGTAGAAGGCGTCGAAGACCTTCTTGGCGAGGTGCTTGTTCTTCTCGTCGAACTGGTCGCCCACCATCGCCGCGACGCACGGCTTGATGCCGCCCGAGCCGAGCGCGATGAGGAACATCCCCGCGAAGAAGCCGGTCTGGTTCGTCTCGAAGAGCGCGAGGAGCCCATGGCCGATCGTGTAGACGATCGAGACCCAGAGGATGATCTTGTACTTGCCGAAGTAGCGGTCGGCGAGGAAGCCCCCGAGGAGCGGGAAGAAGTACACCCCGAGGATGAAGGTGTGCACGATGCTCTTCGCCTCGGCGTTGCGCGCCGCCTCGTCCGGGAGGCTCGCGACGAGGAGCTGATCGGTGAGGAACGCGGTCAGGATGTTCCGCATCCCGTAGAAGCTGAAGCGCTCGCAGGTCTCGTTCGCGATGATGAACGGGATCTGACGCGGGAGCTTCTCCTGGGGTGCGGCGGCGCTCTCGGCGGACACGGGGCGTTCTTTTCGCAGAGCCTGGGTGGCCTGTGCAATGCTTGCGTTCGACGTGGCGAAGACCGATCCCTCGCGCGCGCTCCGCGTCCTGCCGGCCCTCGAGGCGCGGCGACGGGAGCTCGAGCTCTGCACCTACTGCCCCAAGCTCTGCCGCGCGGTCTGCCCAGTGTCGAACGCGGAGCCGCGCGAGTCGCTCATCCCGTGGGGCAAGATGCAGGGCGCGTTCCTCGCGGCGCGGGGCGATCTCCCGCTCACCGAGGACGTGGCGATGCTGCCCTTCGCGTGCACGGGCTGCGGCGCTTGCACGAAGGCGTGCGACCACGAGAACCCGGTCGCGGCCACGCTCCGTGACGCGCGGGCGGCGCTCCACGATCGGGGGGCGATCCCGCCGGCTGTGCGGCGGGTCATCGAGCGGTTCTCGGCCCACGACGCGCGGACCCGCCGCGCCGTGGCGAAGCTCCGTGAGGGGGCCCCAGGCGGCCCCGTGAAGGCGACGATGCTGGTCGGCTGCGCCTACGCACGCGCCCTGCCCGACGTCGCCCGCGATCTCGTCCGGGCGACGCGGCGGCTCGTGGGGGGTGAGGTGCGCCTCGTCTCCGGCTGCTGCGGCGTGCCGCTGCGCGACGCCGGGGATCGCGACGGGCATCGGCGCGCCGTCGCGCGGCTCCGCGACGAGCTGGGCGAGGACGCGCCGCTCGTCGTCGGCGATCCGGGCTGCGCGGCGGCGCTCGCGGCGGAGGGGATCCCGGCCGAGTCGTTCGTTGTGCTGGCGCACCGCGCGCTCGGCGAGCTCTCGCCGCTCCCGCCAGAGACGGTCACCTACCACGACCCGTGCACGCTCGGGCGCGGGCTCGGGATCTACGACGAGCCACGGGATCTCCTCGCGCGGATCTTCGGGGCGCCGCCCGGTGAGTTCCTCTTCTCGCGCGAGCGGAGCGCGTGTTCGGGTCAGGGCGGGCTCTTGCCGACGACGATGCCCGAGGTCGCCGCAGGAGCGGCGCGCGCCCGCGCCCGCGGGGCGCCGGGACACATCGTGACCGCGTGCGCGAAGAGCGTGCTCGGTCTGCGCCGCGCCGGGGCGCGCGTGACGGATCTCGCGACCCTCGTCGCTCGATCTCTCGACGCAGGGAGGTAGCCGGTGACGCGCACGTCGGTCGCGCGCCGCGTGTTCGTCGCCTTCTCGTCGCTCGTCGTCGCGCTGATCGTGACGACGGCGTTCTCGCTCCACGCGGGGCGTCGTGCGGCCGAAGAGTCGCGCCTCCTGCGCGCGGGCTACCTGCCGCTCATGCTCACGCTGGGCTCGCTCCTCGAGACGCAGAACCTCGTCTCGACGCAGCTGAACCACATCACCGACGCGCGGAACCCCGGAGACGCCCAGGGTTGGATCGACGCCGCGCGCAGGGCGAGGCCGTCCTCGCTCGCCGCGGTCCGCGCCGCCGTCGATCGAGGGCTCCTGCGAGGCGGGGACGAGCGCGCCGAGGAGCTCGGCCGGGAGATCGCGCGTGAGCTCGGGGACATCGAGCGCTTCCTCGAAGAGGACGAGGCGCCGCTCGCGCGCCTCTTCGATGCGCTGCACGACGGAGAGCGGCCCACCGCCGACGCGGCGCGGGACGCGGTGATCCAGCACGAGATCGCGGGGGCGCGCCGGCTCCGTGAGCTGTCGCGGCGGGTCGAGCGCGCGACGGACGAGCTCGCCGACCGGGCGGTGGCTCGCGGCAGGCGCGCCGAGTCGCTCTTCCTCGCGCTCGCCGTCGCGACCGCGGTCCTCGCGGCGGCAATGGCGCTCTACGTGCGCCGCGTCCTCTCGCCCATTCGGCGTATCCGCGATCGCGCGCTCGCCGTCGGTCGCGGCGATCTCGCGGCGGCGCCACCGCTCGACACGGCGGACGAGCTCGGAGAGCTGTCGACGACCTTCGAGCAGATGGTGTCCGCGATCGCGAGGGCGCGGGACGAGACCCTGCGCGCCGAGCGGCTCGCGACCGTCGGGAGGCTCGCGGCGCAGATCACCCACGAGATCCGGAACCCGCTCTCCGCGATGGGGCTCTCGGTCGAGCTGCTCGAGGAGGAGCTGGCGCACCTCACCCCGGAGGACGAGGCGCGGCAGCTGCTCTCGACGGTTCGCCACGAGGTCGATCGGCTGTCGGCGCTCTCCGAGCGGTACCTCGCCCTCGCCCGTCGTCCGGTGCCCGAGCGCACGAGGGTCGAGCTCGCGCCGCTCGTCGCAGGCGTCGCGCAGCTCGTCCGACCCGAGCTCAGTCGGGCGGGGGTGGAGCTCGAGATCGGCGTCCCCGGTGAGCTGGTGGTCGAGGTCGACGGCGCGCAGCTCCGGCAGGCGTTGATGAACCTCGTGCGCAACGCGCGCGAGGCTCTCGTTTCGGGGGGGCACGTGTGGGTCTGCGGCGCGCGTGAGGGCGCGCAGGTGACGCTCTCGATCGAAGACGACGGGCCGGGCGTGCCGCCCGAGCTTCGAGAGCGGCTGTTCCTCCCCTTCGTCACGAGCAAGAAGGATGGCACTGGGCTCGGGCTCTCGACGACGCGTGAGCTCGTCGAGGCCAACGGCGGCGCGATCCGCTGCGAAGATCGATCTGGCGGCGGCGCTCGGTTCGTCCTGGAGTTTGGGGTCGCGAGCGACTGACGTGTGCCGGTTCCGGAAAATCTGACCCGCTCCGTTCCGGAAAATCTGACCCTTCCCGGAAGGGCCCCCGATGACGAGACATCCCCCGGCGAAGCGCGGAGCAGAGCAG
>CAYNEK010000015.1:0-21636 GCA_964396175.1 uncultured Polyangiaceae bacterium
CCCTCCTCGCGAAGAAGGGCCGCCAGGCCGAGGCGAAATCGCTCCTCCAGAGAGCCTGCGACGCAGGCGAAGACCTCGCCTGCAAGACCCTGAAGCGCCCCTCGTCGAGCGCGCTCGGGGTGGACACTCACCGCCATCGAGCGTAGGGACATCGCGCCCTCGGCGACATCGCGCGCTGGGCGCGGGCTGATAGCTCAGTCGGTAGAGCTGCGGACTTTTAATCCGTAGGTCCCGGGTTCGAGTCCCGGTCGGCCCACCCGAGTCTCACGAAGGGAACGGCGCGAGCGCCTTCGCGCCGAGGAAGCGCAGGTGCACGTGGTCCGTGTGCCACGGCACGTGGACGAGGATCCCAGCTCCGGGCTCGAGGCGAGCTGCGGCCTTCTTGGGGATCCACCCCCACCGCGCGAGCCGCTCGGCCGCGCGCGCGACCTCGGGGAAGAACTCCCGATCGAGGAACATCTTGTCCAGCACGCCGTCGGCCACGAGCGTCCCCCCGAGGAACGCGAGGCGCATCGCGTCGACGCCCTTGCCCGTGCCCGGCTTGCACGCGGCGCTCGTCTTGTCGTCGTTGTAGTCCTTCTCGCAGTGATCTCGCATCGTCGAGGGCTCCTCGAGCGACGGGAGCGCCACGTCGACGTCGCGACCGCCGTCGTGGCTGATGTGACGCAGCTTCCCGACGTCGAGCCCGGGCCTGCGCCCGTCCCACTGCGTGAGATCCGAGAGGCCGAGCGGATCGCGACGGAACCTCGCGCGGGTCGCCGCGAGCGCGCGCCGCAACGAGAAGACGACGTCCGGCCGGGCGAACTGGTAGCGGTTCGGCCGCTCGAGCACGTAGCCGTCGTCGCGTCGCCCCGGCGTCGGCATCCCGATCATGAGCACGCGGTCGTCATCCGTCGGGATCGCCGTGGTCGGGGCGGCGCACACCTTCTGGAGTCGGACGGGCACATGCACCTCGAGGCCCACCCAGATCGCCTCCACCCCCGCGACGAACGAGATCGCCCGCGGCAGCACGCCGTCCTCGTCGATCGCGTCCGTCGCCCGCGCGCCGTGCACCTGGAGGTGAGCCAGCGCGTCGCGTGGGCCCGTGACGATGAGCGAGCACGCCTCACCATCGCCGGACGAGACGTCGACGCGGGAGAACCCACCCGGCAGCTCGAGCTCGGCGCGGTCGCCCTCGAGCACGAGCCCGGCCACCACCGCGCGAGAGGGCGCCGAGAGGGCCACGACGGCGAGGAGCGCGGGTGCGGCACGCACGCTAGCGCCGTGTCTAGCGTTTTTTCTTGGGTGTGAGGGCGCTGATTGCTAGGCTGAAGGGACTGGTAGGGGCACTCGCCGGCGAACACGGCCCGGCGACGATCGGCCCCACCGAGCCCGAGCCTCGCTTTCATGACCCCCGCAGACGATCCTCCCGAGCCGCCCAAGAAGCGCGTCAGGGAGCCCGCGTCGACAGGCGCCCCCAAGGCCGGCGCGCGTCGTCCGACCTCGCCGGCTCGCCGCCGAGAGCCCCGGCCCCAGGAGCCGAAGCGCCAGGCCGAGCCCGCCGCGACGGGGACGCCCCAGCGGATCGCGTCCCCCTTCCCCCGCTCGCTCCTCGACGAGGACGTCGTCCGCGTGGTGCGCAAGCTCCGGCAGGAGGGCCACGACGCGTACCTCGTCGGAGGCTGCGTCCGGGACCTCCTCCTCGGCAAGGCACCCAAGGACTTCGACGTCGCGACCAGCGCGCGCCCCGAGGTCGCCCGGCGCGTCTTCCGCAACTCCCGCGTCATCGGGCGGAGGTTTCGGCTCGTGCACGTCCTCTTCCGCGGCCAGAAGGTCATCGAGGTGGCCACCTTCCGGCGCGCGCCCGAGGCCGACGAGTCCCGGGCCGATCTGCCGATCCGCGACGACAACACCTACGGGACGATCGAGGAGGACGCGCTCCGCCGCGACTTCACGATCAACGCGCTCTTCTACGATCCCGAGGACGAGAGCATCATCGACTACTGCGGCGGGATGCTCGACGTCGAGCGCCACGCGGTGCGGACCATCGGCGATCCGTTCGTCCGCTTCCGCGAGGACCCGATCCGCATGCTCCGCGCCGTCAAGTTCGCCGCGAAGCTCGACCTCGGGATCTGTCCCGATGAGGTCGACGCGATCCTCTTCACGAGAGAGAGCCTCCGGCTCTCGGCGAAGCCTCGGCTCTTCGAGGAGATCCTGCGGCTCCTCCGCGGCGGCGCTGCGCGGCGCGCCGTCCACCTCGCGTGGGAGCTCGGCCTGCTCCACGTGCTCCTCCCCGAGCTCGCGAGCGTGCTCGATGACGTCGGCGACGACGACGCGCCCCACACGCGCATCTTCCGGCTCTTGGCCGAGCTCGACGCCGAGGCGCGCACGCGCGGGGCGCCCCTCGATGACGTCGAGCTCTTCGCGCTGCTGCTGCTCGAGCCCGCCCTCGAGGCGTGCGAGGGCGAGGAGGATCGCAAGGCGGCGCTCGCGGCCTTCCTCGAGCCGATCGCCCAGCGCTTCGCCGTGCCTCGTCGCGTGACCGACGGCGTCCAGCGCGTGCTCGAGCTCGTGCCGAGGCTCGAGAGCCCGCGCGCCAAGGCGCCGCCGCGAGACCGCGAGCTCTTCGAGAGGGCCCGGCTCGTCACGAAGCTCCGCGCGCTCGCACGCGGGGACGCGCGCCTCGCGGAGCGGCTCGGGATCCAGCTCGATCCGCCGCGCGCGCGCGACGTCACCTGACACGACGGAGCCCGCCCTCGACGCATCGCCCAGCGCCGCGCCTCGCGATCCAGCTCGATCCGCCGCGCGCGCGACGTCACCTGACACGACGGAGCCCGCCCGCGACGCATCGCCCAGCGCCGCGCCTCGCGATCCAGCTCCGATCCGCCGCGCGCGCGCGACGTCACCTGACACGACGGAGCCCGCCCGCGACGCATCGCCCAGCGCCGCGCGTCGCGTGCACGGCGAGCACACGCCGTCGACGCGACCGAGCGTGCTCTCCGCGCGCCGCCCGACGAGATCGCGGCCGTTCGTGGTCGGTGCTTGCGCTCACCGCACGCAGCGGAAGCCGATTTCGGGGCGGCGATCGCTCGGCTTGCGAGCCTCACGGCCGGCGCTCCGCACTGCCTGGGCCTTCGCCGCGCAGAAGCCGCCTCCCCGGACGACCCGTCGCTCGTCTGGGCACGTGGGGCTCGCGTATGGGCAGTACCGGCTCGAGGTCCACTCGGCGACGTTGCCGGCGAGATCGAAGATCCCCTCGGGGGTTCGTCCACGCGGGAAGCTCGCGACGGGGCACGAGCCCTCCTTCGTGTCGCAGCGTCCCCAGCAGATCCGATCCCGAGGGTCGTCGCTCCCCCACGGGAAGGGGCGCGCTGCCTCGCCGCGCGCGGCGTACTCCCACTCGGTCTCGGTCGGGAGGCGCTTGCCCACCCAGGCGCAGTAGGCCGCTGCCTGCTCGAGCGTGACACAGTTCACGGGGTAATCTCCGCGGAGCTTCGCGTCCCCCTCGCACCCATCGCCGCGGCCCGCGGGGGAGCAGCGTCCAGCATCGACGCAGCGCGCGTACGCGGCGACGGTCACCTCCGTCGCGTCGACCTCGAGCGCACCGACGCTCACGGGTTGCGGGGGGCGCTCGTCCACGACATCCATCGAACCGATCGAGAAGCTCGCTGGAGGGAGCGAGATCAGCTTGGTGGGGAGTGGCGGCTCCCGGCGAGCCCAGACGATGGCCGCGAGCACCCCGAGCGCGGCGACGACACCCGACACGGCGAGCGCCGCCGTGCGCCGGCCGAGCCTCGCGCGACGAGACATCGGCAGCGCCTCCTCGAGCCCGAGCAACGCCTCGCCGATGGACGCGAAGCGAGCCTCCGGGGACGGGGCGAGCGCGCGCGCGAACCAAGCGTCGAAGGCGGCTCCGAGCGGCAGCGCAGACGGGCAGAGAGACCGAGCTCGCGTCGAGGCCGGGACGACGAGCCCACGCGAGAGCGCGCCGAGCGCGGCGACCGGCGGCGCCTCCATGGGCACGTCCCAGTACGTGCCGCCGGTGAGCGCGTAGAAGACGACGAGCGCGAACGCCCACACGTCCGCCCCTGGGGTCACCTCCCCACCGCCAGACACCTGCTCGGGCGCCATCCACAGCGGCGAGCCGAGCCCGCCGTGGAGTGTCATCCGCGCATCGGCGAGCACGCGCGCGATGCCGAAGTCGAGCACCTTGACGGTGAACGGCTCGCCGGCGCGCCTCGGCCGCGCGAGGAACACGTTCCCCGGCTTCAAGTCGCGGTGGACGACCCCGATCGCGTGCGCCGCAGCGACGGCGTGGCCGAGCTGGCGCGCGAGGAGCTTCACCTCGTCCAGCGCGAGGGGGCCGCGGGCCTCGACGCGGTGCGCGAGATCCTCGCCGTCGAGGAGCTCCATCGCGAGGTAGGGGATCCGCTCCGCCTCGTCGACCCCGTACGCGATGACCGAGACGACGTGATCGCTGGCGATCTTGGCGGCGACCTGAGCCTCTCGCTCGAACCGCGCGCGCGCCCCCGCGTCGCGCACGAGGTGCGGGTGCATGACCTTGAGGGCACGACGCTGGCCGGTGCCCTGCTGCGTCGCCGCGTAGACCGCCCCCATGCCGCCCTGCCCGAGCAGCTCTTCGACGACGAACACGTCCCCGAGCACCGTACCGGGCGCGAAGGTGAACGACATCGGTCACCCTGACGCGGCGAAGGCGACGAGCCCACGGACGATGAGGTCGGCGAGCGCCACCTCGCCGAGCCGACCACCCATCGTCGCCACGATGGTCCCCCCGCGCTGGAGGACCGCGAGGTCTCGGACGAGCTGAGGGAGTCGATCGGAGCCAAGGCCGACGAGCGCCAGCGGAGAGAGGCCGAGCAGGAGGGCGTCGAGATCGTTGCGCGCCGAGAGGCCGAGCGACAGGAGATCGCCGCCCGGCGGCGCGAGCACGACGACGGTCGGCGCGCGGAGGAGGCTCGGGGCGAAGGCCGCGGGAGCGCGGGCGTCCAAGAGGACCACGTCGAGCCGGTCTCCCCCCTCGAAATCGAAGGACAACCCAAGCGTCTTCGCCTCCTGCGTGAGGGCCGCGAGCATCGCCACGTCGGACACCGGGGCCGCGCCCCTCGTCATGACGCCGGCCGCCTCCGCGGGGTCGGCGACGAGCAGGACGTGCACGCGCTCTCCGCTGGGCTCCTCCGTCGTGAACGCCCCGAGCCCACGGGAGTCGAGGACGTGCAGCGCCCCAGCCGTGTAACCACGCTGCGAGAAGCGCGCCGCCGAGCCCTTCGACAGCGAGGCGGACACGAGCGGCGAGAGCGACGGGAAGGTCGAGCGGGCCGCGCCGACCGTGCGAGAGGCCGGAGCGCGCTCGATCTCCCCCTCGTCGAGGAGGCGCGCGCCTTCCATGACGAGGCTCGTGATGCTCTGCGTGACCGTCGCCTCTTCGTCCGTGACGTCGCACCGCCCTGGCGTGAACTCGAACCGCCCCGAGCCATCGGCCATCAGCCGATAGACGGCGTCGTCCCCGACGATCGTGCCATACGCCGCGTGGCGCGCCTTGCCGTCGGCGATGAGGACCGTCGCGTTCGTCTGGCGGGTCATCACCGAGAGCGTGCCGGTGACCCGCGAGAGCTCGAGCATCACGAGGAGATCCGGGAACGACAGCGCCGAGAAGTCCCCCGCGAGCATGTAGGCGCGCTTCCGCAGCCGAGCCCGCTGGGCGCGCGCGCGGGTGAGCATGGACACGCACCGCGCGCCGAGCTCGGCCTGGTCCATCGGCTTGACGAGGTAGTCGGTCACCCCGCCGCGGAGCGCGAGGATCTTGGACTCGACGCGATCGTCGCTCGAGAAGATGACGAAGGGGATGCCGTCGAGCCGCTTCTCGTGATCGAGCTGCGAGAAGAGCACCATCCCGGACCCGTCGGGCAGATCGGCCTCGGCGAGGACGAGGTGCACGGGGCGCTCGGCGAGGATGGCGAGCGCGCTCGAGGCGTCCATCGCCGTCACGACCTTGAGCGTCGGGATGTGCTGCGCGCTCACCGCGACCTCGACCGCGCGCCGCGCCTGCCCGTCGGGATCGACGACGAGGATGGTCCCCTCGATCTCCTCGGGCGTCGCCGGTTCGTCGAGCGCGAGGGGCGTCGCCGGGGCCGTGACACGCTCGAGCAGCGCGAGCTCGGGCGCGTCGAGCAGCTCCGAGGCCAGATTGAACCGGCCCGGCGCCTCGCTCTGTCGCGCCTTCCACTTCGCCGACGCCGAGACGAGGAGGTTCGACGGTCGGTCGCGAGGGATCGCGAGCTGTCCGCTCGGCGTCCGCGCGAGAGGCTCGGCCCTCGGAAGCGGCGGCGCGGCGGGGACGACCGGCGCCGCCCCGTGCGGCCGAGGAGGCGCGCCAGCGCCTCGAGCGCCTTCGAGCTCGTCCCAGTCGAAGTCGTCGACGGTGGGAAGATCGGGGGGAGGCATCAGCTAGACGAGAGAACCACGCTCGAGCCCCGAGCGGCAACCTTCTTTCCGCGAGAGCGCGGGCAGACGAGGACGACGACCCACCTGCGCGCCCGCCGCGACAGGGTCCGCCGGCCGCGGCTCAGCGCTGGCGCCCCGACGGCCACGCACACCGCCCGCCGCGCGAGCGACGAGGCGCGCGGGGCGACCGACTCGAGGCGCGAGGCCGGATCACTGCGGGAAGATCTTGGTCGCGACCTCGGTCAGGCCCTTGATGGCGTCGGGCTTCAGGTTCGTCCCGCCGTGGGGCCAGGGGAAGTTGAAGCCCGCGACCTGGCGGCACGAGAACGAGATGAGCACGTCGTTCTGCGCGCCGTTGCCGTTCCACGTGAGGCCCATCTCCGGGTACATACAGGTCGGCCCGCCGGACTCGAAGCTGTCCTTGTCGCCGAGGATCTTCGCGATCTTCTCGCGGGCAGACTCGTCGCCGACCGGCGCGGAGCCGAGCACGCGGAAGTTGTGGAAGCGCGGCGTCGTGTCGGGCGGGGCCACGCCCGGGACCGCGCCGCCCAGCCCTGGGATGAGCCCCGGCGGCAAGAGGTTCGGCGGGATGAGCTGCGGGACGCTCTTCGCGCCCTGGTTCATCCAAGCGGTGATCTCTGGGGGGAGGCCAGGGATCGTCGGGACCGCGGCGCCCGACGGCGTCGCCCCCACGGCCGCGGGAGGCTCGTAGTTCTGCAGGCGCAGCGCCGTCGCCTGCGAATTCGGCAGCGTGTTGAAGGGAGCCGCCGGCGACGACGAGCAAGCGACCGAGCCGAGCGACAAGGTGATGAGGGCGAGGACTCCGTGTTCGAGCTTCATGAGGTGGCGCGAAGGATAGCTCACCTCCGACGCGCCGGCACCTCGCGAAGTCGATCTCGTCCGAAGGGAGGTCGTGTCTCCTCGTCGGAGGTGGACCGTCGGCGCGGCACCTTGCGGAGTCGATCCGTTCCGAAGTAGCCTCCTCCACGAGCCCGGTGTCCCCAACACAGACTGACTCGGGCGCGCCTCGGCGCGCCGCGTTGGCGACGCGGGTTCGCGCCAGCCTGCTCGCGAGGATCTGGCTGAGCCTCGCCTTCGGGCTCTTCTGTACGGTCGTCAGCACGTGCGATCTCTTCGTCCCGTCCTGGGCGCCGAGCTTCGGCCGGCCCACGGCCGTGACGCTGCGCACGCCCCTCGCCCCGCAGATCCAGACCGGGGCCGATCGGCTGTCGTACGATCACGTCCGCATCATCATCCCGCGCGGCACCGTCCTCACCGAGGCCGAGGGTCACCACAGCATGGCCTTCCTGCTCGAGAGCCCGAAGCGCCCCCCGTCGCCCGTCAGCCTGCTCGCGCACCTCGGCATCTACGCGGGCCTCGGCCTCCTCCTGACGGCGTATCTCGATCAATTCGGGCAGAACCGCACGCGCCTCGTCCGGACGCAGATCGGCCTCTTCATCTTGATGGGCCTGGTCTTCCTCGTCGCCAAGGCGATGCTCCTCTTCACGGCGCTCCCCGAGGAGTGGGTGCCCGTCGGGATGGCGCAGCTCTGGGTGGCGCTATCGTTCGATCGGAAGACCGCCTTCCTCATCGGGGTGCTCCTCTCGTTCGTCGTCGCCTCGCTCCTCCGCTTCGACATCGCTTGGCTCACGCTGCTGCTCGTCCGGGGGATGCTGACGAGCGTGCTCTTCTTCCGCCTGAAGCGCCCGCGCCAGATGCTCTCGGCGGGGACCTTGTCGGGCGTGACGAGCGCCTTCCTCGTCATGGCGATCGCCGTCGTGCTGCAGGGGGGCTTCGATCCCGTCTACGATCTCGAGCAGGGGCTCGGCTCGATCCTGCTCGGCTGCGTCGGCGGAGGCGCGCTCGGCGGCCTGGTGGCGCTCCTCTTCCGCGAGCCCGTCGAGCGGCTGCTCGGGCACGTCTCCCGCGACCACCTGCTCGAGCTGCTCGACATCGAGCAGCCGCTCCTCCAGAAGATGGCAGCCGAGGCCCCCGGGAGCTGGGAGCACGCCCGCGCGATGGCGAACCTCGCGGAGGCCGCGGCGAGCGCGATCGGCGCCGACGCGCTCCTCACGCGCGCGGGCGCCTACTACCACGACCTCGGCAAGACCTGCTCGCCCAAGCTCTTCGTCGAGAACCTCCTGCCGGGCGAGGTGTCCCCGCACGAGGCGAAGACGCCGCTCGACTCGGCGCGCGCGATCGTCCAGCATGTGATCGAGGGCACGGCCATCTTGAGGGACGGTGGCATCCCCGAGCCGGTCGTCGAGTTCGCCTACACGCACCACGGGACGCAGCTCGTCGAGTACTTCTGGCACAAGCACGAGGCCGCTGGGAGCCCAGGTGGCTTCGGCGAAGACGACTTCCGCTACCCTGGAATGAAGCCGCAGACCAAGGAGACGGCGATCCTGATGATCGTCGACTCGATCGAGGCCGCGAGCCGGACGGTCGACCCCCCGGAGCGCGACAAATTCGAGGAGATGATCCAGCGCGTCGTCTTCACGAAGCTGAAGTCCGGGCAGCTCAACGAGAGCGGCCTCGTGGTCGAGGACCTCTACACGATCGTCGGACGCATGAGCGACACGCTCGTCAACATGTCGCACTCGCGGATCAAGTACCCCTGGCAGCGCGAGAAGGAGCGACGGGAGCGCGAGGCGGCCGCGGCCGCCGACGCCGAGAAGCCTGGCGAGCAGGCCTGACGCGTGCCCCTCACGGGAAGGGCTGCGCCGGCTGCCCTCGCTGGAAGAAGAACTTGACGCCCGACCCTACGAGGCGGCTCTTCTTCTCGTCGGGGATCGGCCCCCCACCCTTCGGCTGGTCGCGTGGATCGGCCACCGTGACGTCGAAGTCGAAGTCGATGCGCTTCTCGTCGCCGCTCGTCTCCGTCACGTCGCCGGAGAAGAGGTGCCGGAAGGTGATCGTGCCGTCGACCGCGTAGAGCGCGACGTTCGAGCCGTGGCACGTCTCGTGGAGGTAGAGCACGAGGTAGACGAAGGGAGGATCGGGATCCGCGACCATCGGGACGCCTGGGGGCCTGACCTCGGGAGAGAGCCCCACGCGGAGGGGCTGACCGAGCCTCGACCGGACCGCGGCCGTGTCCTCGACGGTGATCTGCACGCCGTCCGAGTTCTCGATGAGATCGTCCTTCCTCTGGACACGGATGAGCTGGGTGTTCTGGTACGGGTTGCTCGCGAAGAAGGTGGGGTCGAGTTCGTACGGCCCGCGGAAGCACGAGCCCGCGCGGAGGTCGTCGCTGTAGACGCGCCCCTCGCCCTCCCCCACCGTGCACGAGGCGACCGCGGCGAGCGCGACGGCACCGGCGAGCCTCCGGACGAGCGACCATGCCGTCACAGCGAGGGCTCCTCTCGCTCGACGGCGCAGATCCGCCCGCCCCCGAGCACGCGATCGCCGTCGTAGCCCACCGCGAACTGACCGACCGACGCGACCGGGATGGGCTCTCTGAACCCCACCCACGCGCGCCCCCCTTCGCCCGGCGTGATCTCCGCGCGCGTCGTCCCGTGCCCGCTCCTCACCTGCACGTCCGCCTCGAACGCCGGCCCCTCGAAGGTCGAGAGCTCCAGGGCGAGCGCGCGCGTCGTGAGCGCGCTCTTCGGGCCGAGCCGGACGGCGTCGCCATCGATGGAGACGACGTGCATGGGTGCGCCGAGCGCCACGCCGAGCCCCCTGCGCTGGCCGACCGTGAAGCGATGCACGCCCTCGTGATGACCGACCTCGCGCCCGTCGGGGCCGAGGATCGGGCCCGGGCGGAGGCGGCCCGGGGCGCGCGCCTCGACGAAGGCGTCGTATCGACCCGTCGGCACGAAGCAGAGCTCCTGGCTCTCGCCCTTCGACGCGCCGGGGAGGTCGAGCGTCGCCGCGAGGGCTCGCACCTCGGGCTTGGACGCGGTCTCGAGGGGGAAGATCATGCGTGCGAGGAGCGCTCGGGGGAGCGCGTGGAGAAAGTAGCTCTGGTCCTTGTCGCGGTCCATGGCCCTCGCGAGCCAGACACGCCCCTCGTGCTCGACGACACGCGCGTAGTGTCCCGTCGCGACGTAGGTCGCCCCGAGCGCGTCGGCCGCCGAGAAGAGCTCGCGGAGCTTCGGGCCGCGGTTGCAGGCGACGCACGGGCTCGGGGTCTCACCGCGTAGATACGCCTCGACGAAGGGCTCGACGACCTCGGAGAGGAACTCCTTCCGTCGGTCGAAGGAGTAGTGCGGGATGCCGAGCCGATCGGCGACGCGCCTCGCGTCGTGCTGGTCCTCGGGGGCGCAGCACCGGCCGCGGACGCTCCCGTCGTCGGGGTAATCCCAGAGGTGGAGCGTCACGCCGATGACGTCGAGCCCGCGCTCGCGGAGGAGCGCCGCGGCGACCGACGAGTCGACCCCGCCGCTCATCGCGACGACGACGCGCGCACCAGCCAGGACGGACACGTCCGCTCCATAGCAGGGAGACCGACAGCGCAAGAGGCAGAGGCGCGCCCCCCCCCCCGCGAGACGGACACCGGGATGTCCCAGATCATGCGCTCCAACCGCCAAGGGGACAGAGGCGCGCCCCCCCGCGAGACGGGCACCGGGAAGTCCCAGATCATGCGCTCCAACCGCCAAGGGGACAGAGGCGTGCCCCCCCCCGCGAGACGGGCACCGGGCAGTCCCAGATCGTGCGCTCCGACCGCGCAAGAGCCAGAGGCGCGCGCCCCCCGCGAGACGGGCACCGGGCAGTCCTAGATCGTGCGCTCCGGCGAGCGGGGGCCAGAGGCGCATCGCCATGGCCCCCGCTCGCCGGAGCACCGCGACGTGGACCCTGGCGCACGCCAGGAGGATCGACGCACCTCACGAGTTGTTTGCCTTCCGGGCGAGAGAGGTGGCATGAGACGGGCTCGTCACGTGCCGTCCCGCAGTGGCCTCCTCCGAGAAGCGTACGCGCTCCGCCGCCAGGCGGTCCTCGCGACCCGACGCATCGGCCTGCGGGGTGCGGCGATCCCGGCGCGCGGCCCCGCGGAGGACGTCGTCTTCTTGGTGCACGGGATCTTCGCCACGGCGGGCGTCTTCGGCGATCTCGAGGACACCCTCGTCCGCGAGGGAGTCCGCCACGTCGCGAGCTTCACGTATCCACCCACGCGTCGGATCCCCGATCTGGCGGCGCTCCTCTCGCGCGAGATCCGCGCCTTGCCCTCGACCGCTCGCGTCCACCTCGTCGGGCACAGCATGGGCGGCATCGTCGCGCGCCACTACGTGCACGAGCTCGGCGGGCACGCGCGCGTCACCCAGACGATCAGCCTGGGCAGCCCCTTCTCCGGCACGCGCCTCGCGAGCCTCGGGCGCCTCCGGCTCGCCGAGGATCTGCGGCGAGACTCGCCGCTCCTCGCGAGGCTCCGCGAGCGCGCGGCGACGTCCGCCGTGCCGCACACGAGCTTCGTCGCCGACGAGGACGCCGTCGTCACGCCGAACCACAGCGCCGTCCTCGTCGTCGGGGACGTCGTGCGCGTCCCCGAGTGCGGCCACTGGGGGCTCTTGTTCCACGACGGGGTGCACCGCGAGATCGCGCGGCGGATCCTGGCGCCCGCGCGCGCCGCCTGAGCTACGGCGGCCTCCCCGTCGGGAGGAGCCTCGCGAACGTCGTCTCGACGAGGCGACGCCGCGCGGCGGCAGCGATCTCCGGGCTCTTCAGGCGCGAGACCCCAGCGAGGAGCACGAGACAGGTCCCGCGCCCCTTGTACGGCGCGTACGCGGCGTAGGCGCCCATCCACGACGAGCCCCGAAAGGTCGCCTGCGCCGTCACGTCGCGGAGCCGCACCTCGAGCGGGCGCCCTCGCCACGTGACGGTCGTCGAGGACGGCGCGCCCAGGTCCACGTTCGCGACGCGCACGCGCGGCTCGGCCCACCCCTCGAAGTCCGCGAGGCACTCGGCCTCGGTCGGATCCGGGTGATCGAGCTCCCGCACGAAGACGGCCACGACGGCGTGGTGCTCGTCACCGTACCGGAAGGCCGTGAGCGGATCGGCGAGGCGCGGGCGCACCCGCCGCCACACCTGCCCGTCGGGCAGCGCGATGAGCACGACGCTCCGGCGATCGACGCGCGTCGAGACGGGCTCCTCGACGAGGCGGCGCAGCGCGGCCGTCTCGGGCTCCTCCGCGTCGCCACCTGGCTCTTCGCGCGTCACGCTCGCGGGCGTCGGGCGCGCGGGGGCGGGCACGGAGCGCGCGCACCCGGCGAGGACGAGCGCCCACAGAGACCCCGCGACAAGGCGCCGCACGACCGTCGAGCTTACCACGGTCTCGCCGCCGCGCCGCGGAGCGCCCGAGGAGCGCGCGCTCGGCTCAACCAGGCGACGCGTCCTTGCAGCAGCGGAACCCCTGCTCGTAGCCGTAGTCCTCCTCCTTGTGGAAGGTCACGAGCGGACGACACGCGCACCGGATCGGCCCCCACCAACCGCCCTTCAAGCCGCTCCGGTTCGGCGGCTTCTCGCTGGGCAGATCGACCCACTCGTTGACGTTGCCGTTGAGATCGTAGACGCCCGCCCAGGAGACGCAGGTCTTCCGGTCGCCGATCCTCTCGCGCTGATCGAGGCGCTCGATCTCGGCCTTGCACCGCGGCGTCTCCATGCAGCGATCGTACGTCTTCAGCTGCCGCGACATGTCCGGGAAGCGATACTCCCGGTCCGTGTTGCACGGGTCGCCCGATCTCCGCTCGTGGCCGTAGACGTACGGGAGCATCTCCGGCCCCTCGCACGCAAAGTTGAATTCGTCCGCCGTGCAGAGGCGCTTGCCGTCGGCCTCGCAGAGCTTCTTCGCCTGGCGCCACGACGTGAGGATGCGGGGGAGCTCGCCGACGCGGTTCGGGAACTCGAAGCGGTCCATGCAGTAGGCGACGTGGACCTTCGACGCGACGCACTTCGACGGCGCGAACTTGAGGCAGCGCTTCGAGACGTAGGAGGCCTTGTTTCGCTTCACCTCGTCGTGCCACTCGAGGCACTCTTGGACGACGGCGGGGCAGTACTCGCCCTCGACGCGCACCATGCCCTCGGGGCACCCCTCCGTCGACGCGGGGACCGGGAACGACGCGACCGGGGGCGCCACGGGGGGCGCCTCCGCCGTCGTCGCCGTCGACGCGGACGGCGAGAGTGGCGGCTCGGCGGACGCGGACGAGCGAGCCGGGCTGGTCGTGGACGAGGAGTCGCGCTGCGTGCAGGCGGCGAGGAGCCCGAACGCCACCGAGGCGACGACGATCGGACGAGCACCCGAGGGAGCCATGCGGGGGTCCTACCAGGCAGGCGGCGGTCCGGGCCCAGAACTTGGCCAAGCTCGGCGGCGCACGGTAGCGCCCTCCGTGTGGAACGGATCCCGTCGCGCGGGAGCTCCCCGCGCGGCGAGCTCCCCGGCAACACACGTCGCCCCCTCGAGGACCGGCGAGCACGTCCACGGGACGCAGGCGCCGCGCGCGTCCGCAACGCCGGACGCGGTCTCTTCGCGGTGGTCTTCGCCGCCGTGTGCCTCGCGCTCGGCTCCGCCGGCGCGGCGACCCCCACGACGCGCGAGGGAGTCCGGCGGATCTCGTCACGGACCGCGCACGCCGTGCGGGACGCGCTGTCCTTCGCCGAAGCGTCTCGGCTCCCCGAGGCTGGGGCCTCCGCACCGACGGAGCCGCGCGAAGAGCCGAGGCGCGCGCGTGTTCGGCCGAGGGGGCTCACCGACGAGCTCCGCGCGAAGGGCTGGCACGCGTGCGCGACCCCGGACGCTGGGTTCGGTCCGTACCTGGCGTGGCAGGGGGGCCTCACGATGGGACAGATCCTCTTGCCGCGCTCGGGCGGACACACGGACGATCTCGGGTTCGACGTGGTCGTGCACTTCCACGGCCACGAGGCGATCCGAAAGCCCTTCGTCGAGATCGCACCAGGAACGGTCCTCGTCGGCATCGATCTCGGCATGGGGAGCGGCCCCTACGAGGACGCCTTCGGCCTCGAGAAGCCGTGGAAGGATCTCCGCGCCTCGATCGAGCGCGCCCTCGTCCGCCACGCCGGAGAGGGCGCGCACGTGCGCCGGCTCGCGCTCTCGAGCTGGAGCGCGGGCTACGGCGCCGTGCAGAACATCCTGCGCTTCGAGCCCGAGGTGGACGCGGTCGTGCTCCTCGACTCGCTGCACGCGGCGTTCTACAAGGGGCCGACGCACGGCGTCCCGCACGGGGTCTGGGGGAAGACCTTCGAGCACGTGAGCCGCTACGCGGCGCGCGCGGCGGCGGGCTCGGGGCGGTTCTTCCTCACGTACTCGGAGGTGGTGACGCCCTCATACGCATCGACCAGCCAGGTCGCGGACGTGTTCGCGCGTGACCTGGGCATCGAGAGGGCGGCCGCGACCGACACGACGCCGCTCGGGCTCGCGCTGTTCGCCGAGGGGAGACGCGGGGACGCCGTCCTCCGTGGATACCGAGGCCGCGACGAGCGAGCGCACTGCGGGCACACCGAGCTGCTCGCCGAGATCGTCGCGAACGAGCTCGAGCCCGCCTGGGACTCCGGCGCGCCGCGCGCCCCGGTGCGGCCCGGTTCCAGGGCGAGCGCGGACGTAGTAGACTCTACGACGCCTTGACGGACGACGTCAGGACGATCCCACGATCCCAGGAGCCACGCCCATGACCCGCCTCGTCTTCACCGCCCTCACCGCCGTCCTGTTGTCGTTCTCGTCCTTTGCGGCTGCAGACGAGGGAGGCGCAGCCGGTGCGGGGGGCGAGTCCGCTGGCGCGGGGGGCGAGTCCGCCGGCGCGGGCGGCGAGTCCGCCGGCGCGGGGGGCGAGTCCGCCGGTGCGGGGGGGGCCTCGGCTGGCGCCGCGGGCGCGGCCGCGGGTACGGCAGGCGCGTCGGGTGGCACCGCCGGTGCTGCGGCAGGCAGCTCAGGCGCGGCCGCGGGTACGGCAGGCGCGTCGGGTGGCACCGCCGGTGCTGCGGCAGGCAGCTCAGGTGCGGCCGCGGGTACGGCAGGCGCTGCTGCCGGCGCGGCAGGCTCGGGCACGACGGGTGGCACCAGCGCCAAGTACGACGGGCCCGCCGCGCCTCCTCCCAACGAGGGGGGCTGCACCGTGGGACGGAGCGCGACATCGCCCACGCTGCTCGGACTCGGCGCGCTCGGCCTGGCGGCGCTCGCCTTCCGCAAGCGCCGCTGACGCGCGATCTCGATCGACGAAGCGCAAAGGCGCTCGCCGGATCTCGTCCCACCCGGCTCGGCCGCGCTCCCTCGACGCGCTCGGCTTGCTTGCGCTCGTCGTCTCGCGAGCGCCACAGACGCGCAGTCTCAATCTGGAGAGCCTCCGCGCTCACGCGCTCGCCGGACCTCGTCCAGCTCGGCACGCACGAGCCCACGCTCGTCTCCCTCGGGGAGCAGATCGATCGCTTCTTCGAGCGTCGCCTCGGCGCGATCGAGGGCGCCCAGCCGCCGCTCGATCTTGGCGAGGCGGACGAGGTACCGCCCTGCCTCCGCGCGGCGACCGACGCGCGCCTCGAGCCGAGCGAGCGAGCGCAGATCCGCCGCCACCGCCGCCGGCTGCTCACGCCGTCGATCCCGAGCGAGCGCCTCTTCGAGGAGCGCCCGCGCACGCATCGGGTCGCCCAGGAGCTCGGCGGCGGCGGCCTCCACCGAGAGCGCCGCGGTGAGCGCCCCCTCGTCGGCGGCGGTCCGCGCCGCACGCGCTGCGTCGCGCGCGAGCCCCGCGGCCACCCCGGCGTCCTTCTTCGCGAGCGCCACGGCCGCGAGCCCGACCCGCGCGTAGAGCCCGAGAGCCGGCGCACCGAGCGCGTCCGCGACCATCAGGGCGCGCTCGAATTCCGCCTTCGCCTCGTCGCGACGCCCGAGCGCGAGCATCGCGCTCCCGAGGTTCGTCCGCGCGCGGGCCTCACCAGGGAGCCGCTTCCCCGTCGCGACGTACAGCCGCACGGCGCTCGCGTGCGACGCCCACGCGGCCCGCGCGTCATGACGCGACGCCGCGAGCGCGCCGAGGTTGTTCCACGCCTCGGCCTGCGCCGGGAGATCGTCGACGAGCTCCGCTTCCTCGAGCGCGTCACGGAACATCTGCTCCGCCCCCGCGGCGTCGCCTCGCTCGAGCCGTCGGACGCCCTCCGCGCTGAGCCGTTGCGCGGCCGAGCGCGGCGGCGGCTCGGCCTTCGACGCGCCGCAGCCGACGGTCAGCGCGGCGACGAGCAGCGCAGCGACGACGAGCAGCGTCCAGCGCCCCCGCGTCGTGACGTCACGGGGCACCTGCGTCCCCCATCACCTCGACCGGGGGTCGCACGACGCTCTCGGTGCGCGCACGCGGCCGGTCGGGCAAGGTCCCCCGGAGGAAGAAGTTCTTCTGCGCGGCCTCGACGAGCCGGTTCGTCTCGTCGAGCGACACGTCCACCTTTCGGGCGAGCTCGGGCGCGCCTCGGCTCGCGATCCGCAGCGTCTTCACGAGATCCTCGGCCAGCGCCATCGTACGCTCGGTCGTCGCGAGGATCTTGGGGAGCGCGTCCATCGACGCGTTCATCCTCGCCATGAGCTTCTGGCCTTCCTTCGACATCGCCTGCGCGTCGGTCATCACCGCGGGCATCGCCTTCGTGACCTTCTCGGCCTCCGAGAAGACCCGAGCCGCGTCGTTCGACGCGCGTCGGGCGTCGCGGATCATCGCCTCCAGCTCGCGCGCGAGCTCCTCGTCCGTCATCATCTTCCCGGCCACGCCGGCGCCCGACACGAGCGAGTCGGTCAGCCGGCGCATGTTCGCGAAGCTCGTCCCCATCTCGTCGATGGCCGCGAGCATGCGGTCGCGCATCGCAGAGACGTCGCTCGACATCTTCGCCATCGTCTCCACCATCGACTCGCGCGGCTCGGCCTGGATGACGGCGTGCATCCCGAGAGGCCCGCTCCCCTCGCTGCGGAGCAGCACCTGGCTCGTCCCGAAGGGCGGCATCCCGGAGCCGAGCGGCGGCTGGATCACGACGGCCACCGTCCCGCTCGACAAGAAGCGCGCCGCCTCCCGCTGGATGCGCATCGTGATGCGGACCGGCTTCCCGGGGTGCGCGGGGTCGTCCCGCAAGCGGAGATCGGTGACGCTCCCCACCTCGACGTCCCGGACCTTCACGGGGGAGCCGACCGCGGCGCCGTACGCGCTCTCGCTGACGGCGTAGAGGACGAAGCCCTCGCGGAAGGAGTCGAGGATGCGCTCGCGCTTGCCCGCGCCGACGAGCGCGAGCGCGAGGAGCCCCAGCGCGACCAGGAGGAACGCCCCCGTCGCCCGCTCCACACGGCTCACCGGCGTCCTCACGCGAGGCTCCCCCGCACAGACTCGGCGCGGAGCGACGCGGGCGGGAGCTCGTCGTCATGGACGTCGACGCACGGCGCGAGGCGCGGCCGCGCGCCGTCGACGAGGACGCCGCCGTCGAGATGGAGCCGCCGCGTGGCCACGTAGGGGCCGAGCTCGCCGTCGTGATCGGTCATGAGCACGGTCATCCCCTCCGCTCGCCTCCGCTCGATCGCCCGCGCGACCTTCGCGGCCTCGTCGTGCACCAGCCCGAAGCCAGGCTCGTCGCAGAGAAGGAGCCGTGGCCCGAGGACCAGCGCGCGCGCGAGGAGGGCGCGCTTCTTGACGCTCGCGTCGACCCTCGCGGGCAGGAGCCCGAGCGCGCCCTCGATCCCCAGCTCCCGCGCGAGCGCGACGACATCGCCCCCACCGCGATGGTAGACGAGCGGGAGCGCCACGTTCTCGCCGACCGTCCGCGTCGACCAGAGCCCAAAGGACTCGAAGGCGTAGCCGATCTGCTCGCGGACCCGGCGCGCACGGCCGTCGTCGAGCGCGCCCGGGTCCACGCCGAAGACCTCGGCCGAGCCGCGCGTGGGCCTCGTGAGCCCCGCGAGGACCCGGAGCACCGTCGTCTTCCCGCTGCCGTTGCGCCCGACGAGCGCGACCGACTCGCCCGCGTCGAGCTGGAGTGAGATCCCCGCGAGCGCGTGTCGTCCGTGCTCACCCGAGACCCACACCTCGCGGAGGCTCGCGATCATCGGATCTGCTCCGCGAGCGCGTGCACGCCGAGCACCGCGTCGGCGACGAGGCACGCGAGGTAGCACTGCACCGCCGCCCGGACGTTCGCCCTCGGGATCTCGTGGAAGGCGCGCCCGACGGACAGCCCGTGGAAGCAGCACGTCGAGGAGATGATGAGGCCGAAGAGGACGGCCTTCGTGAGCGCGTAGGCGATCGTCGAGATCGACACCGCGCCGAGCACGTCCCCGAGCGACAGCCCCACCGACACGAGGCCGATCGCCTCGCCGAGCGCGAAGCCGCCCACGAGCGCGACGAACGACATCACGACGTGGAGCGCGATCGTCGCCAGCGTAACACCGACGAGGCGCGGCAGGACGAGGAAGTAGTCCGTGTTGATCCCGCAGGCGTCGAGCGCGTCGATCTCCTGACTGACGCGCATCGTGCCGAGCTCGGTGGCGATCGCGGTGCCGCTCCGACCGACGAGCACCAGCGCCACGATGACCGGGACGATCTCCCGCACGACGGCGACCGCCACCACCGAGGGGACATAGGGGGCGAGCCCGTTCGGCCGCATGAGGAGATCGCTGATCGAGATCGCGAGGAAGCCCGTGACGAGCGCGATGGTGACGAACACGGGCAGGGGCTCGACGGCGGTGAAGTACGCCTGCGACGTCGCGCCGCGGAGGACCAGCGACGCGCCCCGACCCCGCTCGAAGACCGCGCCCTTCAGCGCCGCGTAGGGCAGGAGCGTGATGTCGAGCGCCTCCCGCGTCACGCGCGCGGCGCGCTCGCCGACACGGTCGACGAGGTGGACCACCATCGCGCCACCCAGCGAGCGCGCCAGAGGCTCGTCTCGGGTCGGAGAGGACATGTCCTCCGCAGCGTATTCGCTTCTCTCGTCCTCCGCGACCGTCACGCGACGATCCAAGATCTCGATGAGCCGCCCCGGTCGCGATGACCGAGCGCTTCCGCGTCACGCGGGAGCGAACCTCGGTCGCACGGTCCCGCCGAACCACCCGGCGATCCTGGACGCCTCCGACGCCGACCGACCCACCCCAGTCGCTCGACGCGGCCGCGCGGCGGTCGATGGCCAGGCGGACGGCGCGGCGAGGACCGGGTCTTCGTGCCTCGGGCGCCGCGGCCGAATCGACGTGCGAAGACGCGCGATCGCCCGTACACTTCGCGCCATGTCGCGCCTTGTTTCCCGTCACGTCGTCGTCTCGACCCTGTCCATCGTCTCCCTGAGCCTCGCCGCGTGCGCCGGCGGGGGCTCGTCCTCCGACGAGCCTCCCATCGACGACGGAGGCGGCGCGGGCGCCTCGGGGAGCGGGGCCGCCGGACACTCGGGCACGGCGGGCTCTACCGCCGGAGCGGCGGGCACCTCGGGCAAGACCGGCTCGGGCGGCGCGGGAGCCGGCGGATCGAGCGCCGGCGGCGGAGGCCAGGGCGGGGGCGCAGGCAGCGGAGGCTCGAGCGGAGCCGGGCAAGCAGGCGCCTCTGGAGCCTCCGGCGCGGGCCAGGGTGGGTCGGCGGGAGGGAGCGGCGCCGCGGGTGGCGCGGGGAACAGCGGCGCCGGCGGGCAGGCTGGCAGCGCGGGCTCGAGCGGCGGGAGCGGCGGCTGCCCCGACGGCTACAAGGACCTCAACGGCAAGGCCGCGGACGGCTGCGAGTACAAGTGCCCAGTCTTCCCGCCCACGAAGGAGGACGCCATCGACGAGAAGGCGACGGACGACAACTGCGACGGCACCGACGGCATCGCCGAGGGGTGCGTCTACGTCTCGGCGAGCATGGGCGACGACTCGACCGGCAACGGCACGCGTCAGAAGCCCATGAAGTCCATCGCCGCAGCCATCACCAAGGCGAAGTCGAGCGGCCTCCCCGGCGTCTGCCTCTCCGGAGAGCTCTACACGGGGACGGTGACGCTCGAGTCCGGGGTGAGCCTGTACGGCGGCTTCGATCACCTCGACTCCGACTTCCCCTTCCGCCGGAAGACGACGGTGACGACGACCCTCCAGGCCGAGGGCACCGCCATCGTCGTCCCCAAGGTGGACGCGAATACACACATCGAGGGGCTCACGATCGAAGTGTCGACCCCCGCGGGCAAGGGCGAGAGCGCCTATGGCATTCGCTCGAGCGGAGGCTCGAGCACGCTCTTCGTCCGCTGGAACACGATCCACGTGGCGGCGGGCCGCGACGGCGCGCCCGGACAAGACGGTGCTCCGCCAGCCCTCGCCTACGCACCCGCCGGGCTCGCCGGCGCGAACGGCGCCGAGAAGGACCCCACCGCAGGGAAGGGCGGGGTAGCTCCGAGCTGCAGCTACCCAGGCGGAAAGGGAGGGGACGGCGGATCCAACGCCAATCCTGGGCTCGCGGGCAACCCCGGGTATGGCGGGACCGCCCCGGGCGCGGGCGCGACGGCACACGAGTGCTCGCAGCCGACCGTCCCTGGCCCGACAGGGCAGAACGGGTCCGTCGGCGCAGACGGATCGCAGGGCCCTCCGGGTGACGGTGGCAGCGAGATCGGCACGAGCGCGATGTCGCTCTACGTGCCAGCCCAAGGCGCGTCGGGGCTCGCTGGCAAGCCGGGGAACGGTGGGGGCGGTGGTGGTGGTGGTGGTGGCGGCGGCGACATGTGGAAGGGCATCATCAGCTGCAACTGGGACACCGGCGGTGGCGGTGGATCGAATGGCTGCAACGAGGAGGGCGGCGCCCCTGGCACGGGGGGTGGCGGCGGTGGTGGGAGCTTCGGCGTGTTCATCGCCGCGGGCGCTGCGACCGTGGACGGAAACGACATCGTGACCGGGGATGGCGGCACCGGCGCCAAGGGGGGAAACGGGGCGACGGGGCAGTTCGGCGGCGCGCAGTCCTCGGGTGGACAGCACAACGACGACAGCGGCCCCGGCGGCGGCGGCGGCAAGGGTGGCGACGGGGGCGCGGGCGGTCCCGGCGGCGGCGGAGGGGGCGGTCCCTCGGCCTGCGTGGCGGTCTCCGCGTCGGCCACGGTGACGCTCACACAGAAGGGCTGCACGACCGGCGCCCCAGGCGTCGGAGGAGACGGCGGAACCAACCCGAAGGGCGGGGTCGCGAGCAAGGGCATCAAGGGCAAGGCCAGCCCGAAGCTCACGATCAACTGATCGGGTCTCCGCGACGGCGGCGCCGCCGAAGCGCTCTCCGCCGCTCAGACGGCGCGGGGCTCGGCGAGCTC
>CAYNEK010000015.1:21736-26966 GCA_964396175.1 uncultured Polyangiaceae bacterium
GCGGCGCCGCCGAAGCGCTCTCCGCCGCTCAGACGGCGCGGGGCTCGGCGAGCTCACGCTGCTCGCCGACGACGGCCGCGCCGAGGGATCGCTCACCACCTCACGGACGGCGCGGGGCTCGGCGAGTTCATCGCTTCGCGCTTGCACGCGCTCGACGCGCGGTGTGAAATCGGATCGATCATGCTCCCCTCCAGGCTCGTCGGTCGCGGTCCTCGTCACGTCCTCTGTCTGCACGGCTGGTTCGGCTCCGCGAGCGGCTGGGGGCCCCTCGTCGACTGGCTCGATCAGGACGCCTTCACCTACGCCTTCCTCGACCAGCGCGGCTACGGGCGCCGCGTCCACGACGAGGGCGAGTACACCATGCGCGAGATCGCGAAGGACGCGCTCTCGGCGGCCGACGCGCTCGGCTGGCAGACGTTCTCCCTCATCGGGCACTCGATGGGCGGGCAGGCCATCCAGCGCGCGCTCGCCGATGCCCCGTCGCGCGTCACGAAGCTCGTCGGGATCAGCCCCGTCGCCGCCTCGGGCTTCCCCTTCGATCCGCCGACGTACGAGCACTTCGACCAGGCGGCTCAGTCGCGCGAGGTGCGGTACGGCATCCTCGATTTTACGACCGGCAAGCGGCTCAAGAGGACCTTCCTCGAGGCGCTCACGGAGCACTCCTGGACGACGTCGCGCAAGGCGGCCTTCGGCGCCTACCTCGCCGCGTGGGGCAAGACGGACTTCCTCGACGAAGTCCGCGGCAACGAGACGCCCTTCCTCGTCGTCGCCGGCGAGCACGATCCCGCCCTCGGCGTCGAGGCGATGAGGTCGAGCGTCCTCACCCACTACCCCAACGCGACCCTCGAGATCATGGCGAACGCCGGACACTACGCGATGTTCGAGACGCCCGTCGCCCTCGCGACGAGCATCGAGCGCTTCCTGCTCGCGTGATCCGCTCGCGGCGGCGCGGCGCCCGGAGGCCTCGTCGGCGCGAGGGCGACGTGCTGCGCGCCACGACGAACGCGAGCTCGCGGGAGGCTGGGTGCGCCCACGCGCGCGCGAGAGGCGGGTCGGGCGGCTACAGCTCGTGTGGCGACCTCGCGGTGCGCCCACGCGCGCGCGAGAGGCGGACCGGCTGCGGGAGCTGTCGAGACGCGGTCCGTGGTGAGCTCACCCGCGCGCGGGAGGCGGAGAGGCGGCACCGCGAGGGGCTCCGACGTCACCACCGGCGCGCCTCGATCCCCGTCGGTCGCGTGGTCGTCGTCGCCAGCGAGCGCGATCCGCAGAACGTCGCCGCCGGCGCGCCTCGATCCCCGTCGACCGGGCTCCGCCGCAGCGCTCAGCGGCGTCGCTGGCGGATCTCGGCCGTCGTCGACACGAGGCTCTCACGGATGCCGATCTCGGGCGCCCAGCCCGTCGCCTGGCGGAAGCTCGCGTCCGTGATCACGCACGGGTACTTGAAGAAATTCAGCAGGTACCCCGGGAAGGCGGCGACGCGCGAGAGCCACGCGCGCGCGAGCGCCGTCGGGAGCGGGAAGGTCGAGGCCCCGGCGAGCTCGATCGCGGTGCGCCAGGGGACGGCCCCCTGCCCGGCCACGTTGTAGATCCCGCCCTCGCCCACGCCCATCGCGGCGAGGATCGCCGCCGCGAGGTCCTCCTCGTGGAGGAACTGCATCATCGGGTTAAAGCCGAGGAGGTGCGGGATGCGCTGGAGGCGCAAGAACTTCGACATCGTGTTCCGCACGAGCGGACCGATGACATGCGTCGGCCGGAGCACGACGCAGCGGACCTCCGGGTGCTTGTAGACCCAGCTCCCCGCCATCGCGTCGAGCTGGATGGCGTCCGCGATCTGCGGGAAGTCGAGCCCCGCGCGCACGGGCTCGTCCTCGGCGATGGGGATGTGGTTCGCCGGGTGCGCGCCGTAGATGTGGAAGGTCGAGAGCACGACCAGGTTCGTGACGCCGTACTGGATGCAGAGCCGCAGGATCTTCTGCGAGCCGACGACGTTGAGATCGAAGCGCTTGCCCGCGTCTTCCTTCAGGTTCCCGACGCGACCGAGGTGGAGCACGGCGTCGAAGCGCCGGCTCCGGAAGACGTCCTCGATGGCGGTCTTGTTGTAGCTCGCGCGGTGGACCTTCACCTTGGCGAGGACGCCCGAGAGCGGGCGCACGGGTCGGTAATCGACGCCGACGACCTCCTTCCCGGCGGCGACGAGGTGCTGCGCGACGAGCTGCGCGAGTCCGCCCGCGATCCCCGTGACGAGCACCGCGGTCATCGGAACACCCCCGGGCGCACGGCCAGGCGATGATCGATCATGCGCTGCACGGTGGCCTGGACCACGTCCACCTTCTTGTCGATGGCCGCGTCCTCGTCGTCGAACGGCCCCTCGAAGCGGAGCGGCTCGCCCACGTCGACGTAGAACCGCGTCGGGAGCGGGACGTACGCGAGCGGTCCGAGGAGCGGCAAGAGCGGGCTCACCGGGATGTACGGGACGCCCAGCCGACGCGCGAGCCACTTGAAATCCCAGAGGCTGACGATCGACTCCTCCGCGCCGACGACCGACACGGGCACGATGGGAGACGACGTCTGGAGCGCCAGCCGCATGAAGCCGCGCCCGAAGCGCCGGAGCCGATAGCGATCCCTCCAGGGCTTGCCGCTGCCGCGCGCGCCCTCGGGGAAGACGAGGATCGCTTGGTCGTCGAGGAGGAGGTTCCGGCAGTTGATGGGGTCGCCCACGGTGACGCCCGCGCGCGAGAACGCCTCGTTCACCCAGGGCAAGGTGGGGAACCACCGCTCCGCCATCGCGCGGAGCAGGCGCGGGCGCTCGGCGTGGAGGAGGGCTGCGACGGCGATGACGAGCCCATCGAAGGGGAGCTGGCCCGAGTGGTTGGGCACGACGAGGCACCGCCCGTCTGGGATGTGCACGAGCCCCGTCACCTCGGGGCGGAAGTACGCGTACGCGCGCTTCGCGAGCGAGAAGAGCACCTTCGCGTCCTCGGCGCAGAACCCCCACGGATCGTAGCCGAGCTCGTTCACGTCGTTCGGGATCGCGCGGAAGGCGCGCTCGACGTCCTCGTCGACCGCGTGACGCAGGAGTGTGGGGATGGACATTCGTCGCGACGGCAGCCTACCCCGGACCGCACCTCGGGTGGGGCAGGTGTCGGCGACGCAAGTGTATGTACACTCGCGCGTAGGACCGCGCCTCGGGCGCGACAGGGGCCGGCGACGCCAATGTATGTACACTTGCACCTCGGACCGCGCTCCGGCGGCGACGGGGTCAGGGCTGTGCACGGAGCAGCCGGGCGTCTCCTGGAAGTTGCCCCGCGAAGCCGGCCGCTGATACCGGCCCGACGTGAGCGCTCGCTCGCCTCTCGGGCTCACCATCCTCCGCGCCGCGGCCTTCGCCCTCCCGGTCGCGCTCGGCGTCGCGACGGCGCCCGTGGGCTCGACTTGGCGGAGCGACGCCGCGCTCATTTCCGCTGCCGATCTCGTGGTCCTGCCGGGGCACGGCGCGCTGACGACGCTCCTCACCGCGGCCTCGACGGCGCTGCCGCTCGGCGATCTCGCGTTCCGCGGCGCGCTCGCCTCGTCGCTCGTCGCCGGCGCGCTCGGCGTCGTCGTGTTCGGGATCACGCGGCGCATCCTCGGCGAGCTCGGGGACCGGCCGCGGCTCCACCCGATCGTCGCATGCATCGCCGCGATGTCGGCGACGCTGTCTCCGATGGTCACACGCGAGGCGAGCGTCGCCGGCGGTGGCGTCGTCGGCGCCCTGCTCGCGGCGCTCGCGCTCCGGCTCGCCCTCGTCCCGGGCACCTCACGCGGCCTCGTCGCGCTCTCGGCGGGCGTGCTCCTCTCGCTGCTTGCGATGGAACGCGTGAGCGTCGCGCTCGTCGTCGGCCTCGCCCTCGGCCTCCACGCGCTCGTGTCTCGCCGCGCCTCGGCCGTCGGCGCGCTGCTCGTCCTCGGGGCCGCGCTCGTCCCGCTCCTGCTGCTCACGCCGCTCTTCTTGCTGCGCGGCAGCGAGGCCTCGGCGCTCCTCGATCTCTCCGTCCGGCGCGATCTCGCCGACATGTTCGTGTTCGACGTGGCCGCCCTGCGGACCCGCGGCCTCTCCGCGTTCTTCCACGATCTCGGCGCGTTCGGGCTCGGGCTCGCCCTCCTCGGCTTCGCCGCGGCGCTCCACCGCGGGCACCGGATGGGCTTCCGCGTCCTCGCCGGGACCGTGCCGCTCGCGGTGATGCTCCTGTCCGATCTGCTCGTCCCGCCGCGCACCTCGGCGCTGTTCGCGCCCGATCCCTTCGTCGTCGTCCGCATGACGTCGGTGGTCGCGGCCGCGGCGCTCGCAGCGGTCGGCATCGTGACCGCGTGCGCTCTCCTCGAGCGGACCCGGCTGCCCTTCGCGCGCCCGGCCGGGATCCTCATCGTCACCTTCTTCGCGGCCGTCACGACGATGGCAGCCGAGGAGTCGTACGCGGCGGTCGCGCACGACCGCGGCGGCGCCACGCGCTGGACCGAGACCGCGCTCCTCGATCTGCCTCCGCGCGCGGTCGTCGTGCTGCGGAGCGGACCCACGCTGCGGCGGATGGTCGCGGCGAAGGCGACGGGCGGGGCGCGCCCGGACGTGACGCTGGTCGCGCTCCCACGCCTCGGAGACAGGCGGACCGCCGTCGAGCTCCTCGTCGAAGAGCCCAGGATGCTCCCGATCTTGCGCGACGTCGGCGCCCAGGGCGCCCCGGGCGAGGCGGCGCTCTCCGCGCTCGCCGACGAGCGCCCTGTGTACGTCGAGCTCGACCCTTCGTGGGATCCGAGGCTCTCTGGTCACACGAGCTCCGACCACCTCCTCCTGCGCTACGCGCCCCAGCCGCTCGCGCCGTCCGATCGGCGCCTTACCGGCACAGACACGATGGCGGACGCGCTGCGGGTCCTCGGCGACGAGGGCCGCGAGCGGGACCCAGCGACGCGCGAGGTGCTCGCCGAGCACGCGCGACAGCTCCTCGTCGCGATGACGCGCGCGCACGACAAAGAGGGGGCGGCGCGCGCCCAAGCGCTGCTCGAGAAGCTCGAGGGCGATCCCACGCGAGGGGAACCCGCCCCAGCCACGAGCGAGCCCCCGAGGACCGCGGGGAAGTCGAGGGCTCCCGACCCACGTCGTCGCTGAGGACGCGCGAGGCGACGCGCCCTCCGTCCATCGCGCCCTGAGCGCCCTGAGCGCCCTGAGCGCCCTGAGCGCCCTGAGCGCCCTGAGCGC
>CAYNEK010000015.1:27066-78086 GCA_964396175.1 uncultured Polyangiaceae bacterium
AGCGCCCTGAGCGCCCTGAGCGCCCTGAGCGCCCTGAGCGCCCTGAGCGCCCTGAGCGCGCGCGGCGCACCCGCGGCCACGAGCCCCGGCGCGTCCGGAGGATCGAGGAGACGCGCCGACGCAGAGCTCGCCGAGGCTCGGCGAGACCAGCCGCGAAGCTTCGGGCGAGGCGCGACGTCCTTGCGCGACCCCCGCGCACGGAGTACACGCCGCGTCCCTCTCGCCGTCCCCATCGTCTAGCCCGGCCCAGGACAGCGGCTTTTCACGCCGTCAACGGGGGTTCGAATCCCCCTGGGGACGCCATCCCTCGACTCCGCGCATTTTCGTGAGCACGTCGAAGGGCTTTCGCAAGTCGTATCGCACGGTTCGACCGTCGAGACGCGGGTTCGAAACCAAGCGTTCGAGCAGCTCGCGCTTCTGCTCGGGGGTCCGACCTTCCCACAGTGATCTTGCGGTCTTCGCGAGTTCGAAAACGCGGTCGGCCATCACGAGGTACTTGTCGTCCTCGGCGGCGTCGGCGGCGCGGAGCTTGTCAAAGCGTTCGGCCTTCTCGGCACGCAGACGGCTGAGCTGCCGGTCGTACGTCTCGCGATCGATCTCACCCTCGTCGTAGCGGTCGAAGAGGCGGTTCTCTTTCGCCTCCAGCTCGGCGATCTCGATCCGGTACGCGGCGGCCGTCCGGGCCTTGGCCGACATCGCTTCCCGGTGGGTCTCGTTCAAGGCGTGGGCGATGATCTCGGCGAGCTGGGCGGAGATCTCAATCGCGTCGATGGCCCCGCCGAGCTGCTGGAGGATCTCGCCCTCCAGGACGTGGACGCGGGGTTCGCCACGCTCCCGGTGAACCCGCTTCCCGTCGGCGCAGCGGTAGTAGGGGTACGTCAGCCCGTTCGTCTTGGTCTTGGGGTCGAACGTGACCTTGCAGCCGCAGTCGTTGCCGGCGCACGTCAGGGAGAGCGGCCCCTGGGCGAAGAGCCCGTCGTGGCGGAGCTTCTTGTACTTGCCCTTCCCGCCGAAGGACGCCTTGAGTCGCTCCCACTCGTCCGCCGTGAAGATGGGCTCGTGCTTGGCCCGGTACCACACGCCCCTCCAGGTGAACTGGCTCTTGAAGCCGTCTTGGGGGTGCGGGAGCGCGGCGTAGAACTCGCACTTCAGGTGCCGATCGATCATCGATCGGCTGTACGTCAGCCGGTACTTGTTCGGGACGAGCCCTTCCGCGATGCAGATCTCTCGGATGCGATCGAGGCTGAACCCGCGGAGGTGCAGCTCCATCTCTCGCCGGACGAGGCGGCGTCCTTCCTCGGATGGCCCTTCCACGGTGCTGCCCCGACGCTTCGGACGCCCGTCTTCGTCAAGCACGGGCTGCTGCCAGTAGAACCAGGGGACGCGGCTCGGGTGCCATCCGTTACGGCACCGCTGCTCCATGCCGCCGATCGTGTTCGTCCGACGGGTGCGGTTGTCCTGCTTCGCCTGGGCGATGCTGATGTCGAAGAGGAAGAAGTCCGAGTCGGGGCTGCGGGCGTGCAGAACCGTGCCGCTCGCGGCGACGTGAAGGGTCGCCTCGTCGTCGCGGATCATCTCCTCCAGCATCTCCGCGTCGGTGAAGTTCCGGGCGATGCGGTCGAACACGTTGAAGACGAGGTGCTTGATGCCCTTGGCCTTGGCTTCAGCGATGGCCGCATGGAACGCGGCGCGGAGCTGCGACTTCTTCGCGCTTTCCTGGAAGGGCCGGACGACGACTACTTCCAGGCCGACCCCGCTCGCATATTCGCGGGCGTGGTGCTCCTGCGCTTCGAGGGAGACGCCGTCCTTCTGCTTCTTGTCGGAGATCCGGCAGATGAGCATCGCCCGTGGGTTCTTCGCGTCCCACCACACGGGCGCGTGGTCACCTCTCGGTCGGTGGTGGCTGCTCATGGCGTCCTCGGCTTCGCTTCGTCGTACCACTGGTTCAGGATGCGAAACACGGCGACGACCTCCGAGAACTCCTCTCGCGTGAGCTTCGTCCGCTCGACCTCGTTGACCTGGTCGATCCGATGTTGCTGACCATCGGGCGCTTCGCAAACCTGGCGGTCGATCGATGCGGTTCTCGATGGAGCCTTCTGCTTCCGCGCCACAGACCACCTGCTTCAAGGCGGTGGGTCCGGGTTGCCGTGTCCGGGTGATCATCGGCGATGCTGGCGTCCGAGAGCCTGATCTCGTCCGTGCGAAGGGGCCACTACACCGGCCCGGTGCTTCTGGAAGAAGGAATCTGCGCCGTGCCGATCCAGCAGGATTCTGGGGCGATCTGCTTGATCGGGTCGCTCGTGAACCTAGTAAGGGCATGAGTCCGATTGCACCGCCTACCAAGACGCCCGCGAAGGTCAGCGACGCCAAGACGGTCGTGAAGCCCGATCCCACGAGCATCCCCGTGCCCACCCCCAAGAGGGCCGACCAGGTTTCCGCGACGCCCGCGAACCCGGAGCCGGAGAACGCCGATGCGACGAAGGTGCCCGGGAAGAAGGTCGTGCTGACGTTGACGTTCGCGGAGGATCTCGCGGAGGACATCCGCTTCGTCTCCTACGTCCGTGGGGTCAGCCTCTCGGACTACGTCTCGTCGAAGATCACGCCAACCATCGACGCCGATGTTCAGGCAGTGCTGGCGGCTCGCGCCAGGAAGGGCCGTTGATCATGAACGCCGTCGTTCTGCCCTTCCAGGCTCCCCGTCCGAACTACTTCACGATCTCGGATCTCGCGGAGCAGCTCGCGGTCGAGGAGGCCCAGCACAACCCAGATCTCGACGTGGCCGTGAACGTGCTGACCATGACCCCCAACGGGACGCTCGCCGTCCCCGTGCTCGGCGAGATGGCGATGACCGACTGGTCGAAGGGCCAGTTCGCCAAAATGCTCGGGGTCTCTTGGGATCGGTGGTTCGAGGGCGCCCGTTCCGACGAGCGGGCCGACGAGGTGAACCGCCGCCTCTCTCGTGCCTCCGGGAGCATCCGGCTCCGCACCACCAAGATGGTCCCCGAGGGCATCGATGCCGCGGGCACCGTCCGCGCAGTGGTGAGCCGCGAGTACACCCCGATCCCCGACACCATGATCACCACGATCGTCCGTGATACCCTCGTGGGTGTCGAGGACGAGGCGAGGATCATCCGCCATCATCTGACGCCGCTCACCACGACCTTCGTGGTCCGGCTGGGGAAGGCGTTCCGACCCGGTGGTCCCGGCAACGTGGGCGATGTCTGGGGTGCGCTCCACGTCCGCAACAGCGGAGTCGGGTACACCAAACTCGTCGTCTCGCTCTTCCTCCACCGCCTCGCCTGCAAGAACGGCATGGTGGTGCCCCTCATGGACTCGGAGCTCATCCGTGCTCGCCACCGTTGGCTGGACACCAGCGAGATCCGTGCGGCCCTCGTGGGCGGGCTCCAGGGGATCGGTGATCGTCTCCACCGAGGAGCCGAGGTGCTCGGGTATTCGGCCCACTACCAGGTCGAAGACGTCGAGGCCCAGGTTCGTGGCCTGCTCCGCGAGGCCGTGCTTCCCGCCCGTCTCGTCCCGGAGATCATGGCGGCGTACGCCAGGGAGCCCCACCCGAGCCGCTTCGGGGTCTCCCAGGCTCTCACGCTCGCAGCCCAGGATCAGACCTCGGAGCTTCGGTACGATCTCGAACGGGCCGCAGGCGTGTACCTCGCGCGTCGGTGATCACTCGGGCGGCCGTCCCTGTAATCCGAGGAACCGCTCCCTTATGTTCGTCGGGCTCCGCCAGGTGGCGGAGAACCCCCATCCCAGCAGCCGCGTGGACCTGGTTGCGGGAGACCCCCGGCTGACCTTTCGATCTCGGACGCTCGGGAGTGCGGCTCGGAAATTGTTGCCCGGTGGCTACTCCCGGAAGAATGCCCCATCCCGCTCGAACACGAACGTGGAGCAACCACTCACCACGAACACTCGGTCGTCGTCACCCACGCGGGCCATCTGTCCTCTGCTGCGCTGCTTGCCCAGGTAGATGTCGAGGACAACGACGGCGCCCTTCTTCGCGACGAAGTGGATCGCCAAGTCGGCCGTGAGGTCATTCGCGGCGAACGTCTCCTTGCCCGACGAGATCTCCTCCTTCACGGAGCAGGCCGCCGCGGAGATCAGCAGCTCATCGACGGCTGGCTTCTTCGCGTTGAACCCATTAACCTTCCAGGTGTCGCCTTCCTTGGTGAGCGTCACCTCGGCCTTAGTCCGCGCCTTCACGGTGACCCCGTCGATCTCCGAGGGCTTCAGGGTGATCACCGGCAGCGGCTTCGACGGTCCCTTGCTCCCCTTCATGTTCGGGGCGTCCGCGGCATCCACCGACCGCAGGCAAGCTTCGACCGACGCCGCGTTCTTGGCTGCCGAGATGCAGTCGATCGCCTTGGTGTAGGTCGAGGGGCTGCTCGTCTGCTGCTGCTTGAGGGTCGAGATGCACTCGGCCTCGACGACGTACTGGGACAGCTCGGCGGCCCTGGCGCACGCCTTCTCGGGCGTCGGCCGGCCGCACCCCGTGATCACCAGGGCAAGCACCGCGACCACCATCCCCATGCTCTTCCTCGTCATGTCGTCGTGTCTCCCTCACATGTGGCGTCGGACTCTAAGCCCCGGCCTACCGCCGGTCTTTCTCTGCGAACCAGGCGCCGTAGTCGTCACGCCGCAGCCGAACGGCGAACTCGTTGATGGTGAAGTCCGCGGGCTCGGGTGGGCACAGCTCGTTCTTCGTCGGCCCACAGTTCGGCCTCTCGGCGTTGCACTTCCCGGTGATCCTGACCTTGATCGGCCAGTACTTCTGGTTGTCGTTGAAGGCGCCGCGCTCGACGACCCGGACCTTCGCGTCCGTGATCGGCCCCTTCATGACGCCGCACGGCCCGGTGCCCGTGTTGGTCAGCGGGCCGTAGCCATCGCTCTTCTTCACCAACACCACGACGGCGTACGCCACCTCGCCGTCCCACGGCTCGGCCTTGCCGCAGGCAGTGGTCGAGACGACGACAACGAGAAGGCACAGAAGCCGCCTCATGGTGTGCCTCCGTCCGCCATCATCTGGTGCAGCAGCTCGTCCTCGCCCGAACCTGCCGGTGGTGGAGTCGCGCCGGCTGTCGGGGTCGCCTTCTTCGTCGGGGTGGCGGTCGCGACCTTCGGGGGCCAGCAAATCTCCTGGCAGGCCGTCGCCGTAGCAGAGTCTCGGGCCGCCAACGTGCAGGCCGCCTCGCAGCCCCATCGATCCTTGTCTTCGGCCTGCCGCTTCGCGTGGACGCCCTCGCAGCCCTTCTGCGACGTCTCGTCTGGGGGGTGACCACGCTCCTTCTCGAACAACGACAAGAAGTGCCCGCATACCTTCGAAGGGCTCGGGGTTCGCGAGCAGCCGCAGATGAGGACGGTGGCGGCAGCGAGCAAGACAACCGCGACGACCACGCGCCCATCGCTGACCTTCATGGGCATCGTGGAACCCTCGGGTTCGTTCCGCCGTACGAACACGACCAGTTGTTCGTCACGACCTACGGCTCTCCGGGGTCTGCGGGTTCCAGCCGCGTCGCGATGACGATGCCGATGACGGCTCCGATGACAACTCCGAGGAGCAGCAGCCAGAAGGTCGCCCGCCCCAGCGCGAACTGCACATAGCGTTCGTTCCCCTCGACGATGGCGGTCCAGAACATGCGGGCTCCGAGCTGCCCGAGCTTGTCGAGGACGACGAGGTAGACGATGACGCCGCCGCAACCAGCACCCACGCAGCCGGCGAGGAAGCGGACCAGGCCCGGGACTGCTCCGTTAGCCACGGCTACGACTCCGCCACCATGGGGGTGGACCAGATCGCCATCGTGGGCGTCGTACGTCTGGACGTCCTCATGGCTCGCTCTCGGCCATCTTGCCGGTGTTCGTAGCGATGTCGGCGAGGGCCAGGAGACTCTCACCGATCGCTGCGATGACCGTCCCGGTGGCGTGCAGCGTGATTCCGCCCACGATCCCCAGCACCGCGATCACAAGCGCGTACCCGCCAACCTTCTCCATCGCGGTCAGGCCGCCCAGCACGCCGACCACGCCAACGAGCCACCCGAGCACCTTGAGAAAGCCGCCGTAGGCGCGGAGAGAGCCACTCACGTCCAGCAGGTTCGTGTACCGCTTCGGCGGAGCCGTGGCGGACGCCGACGTCGCGCCCGACGGGGCCGACGCTACGGGACCAGGCTCCGCCTTCACCTCCGACACGACGCTGCTCACGGTCATCCAGGTGGTGGCCCCGACCGCTCGGCAGTGGGAGTCCGGCGGAACCTTGCCGGTCTCGAAACCTCGTCGGAGCTGATCGAGCGTCACCGGACCGACTACGCGACCGTCCCCGGCGCGAACCTCGAACGGGCCTGGCTGCTTCGGTGCGGAGATCCCAAGGAAGTCGTCGGAGTCCGAGGTCATGCTCGCTCCTTCTGCCGGGCGGCCAGGACGCCGAGGAACACCATCAGCCCGGCGCAGATCACCGTCTCCTGGATGAGGGAGTCGCCGTAGACGTGCCAGTAGTAGGCCCCATCCGAGACGACCTTCCCGGCCAGCTTGAAGGCCGCTCCTTCCCGTTCGGTCTGCCGCTCACCGAACCACTTGAGCGTGAAGCCGACGTGGACCAAGTAGTAGAGGGCCACCCCGCCGAACCCGATCCCGGTCGCCGTCCGAACCGAGAGGGCTCCGCGCCGGCCGGCAGCCATGGCCCCGGCGACAACGCCGCCCACGACAAGCACGAGCAGGGCCGCGATCAAGGCCGGGCTCACCCCCGATCCGCCGGCTCCCGCGGTCGGCCCAGCGGCAGGGCTAGCAGGGCCTGGCCCCGGACCGTTCACGACCTGGAACATCGCGTTCGTCATGGTTCCTCGCTGACTCCGGCGTCGCCGACGCCCCTGATCGTAGCCCGGCAGCGTCGTCTACGTCTAGTCCATGATGCGGCGGCTACGTCCTGCCGCAGATCGTGCGCATCGGCGAGGGTCCGACGGATGCCTCGACGCCCACCCGAGCCTCACGTTGGCCGCCGCGTTCGCCACCTCCGCATGGAGGCCGGGCTCACGCAGGGTCAGCTCGCGGAGAAGGTCGAGGCGGCCGACGAGACGATCAGTCGCATCGAGCGCGGGAAGCTCGCCCCGTCCGTGAACCTGCTCGCGAAGATCTCCAAGGCGCTCGCGGTCACCGTGGACGACGTGCTCTCCTCGAAGGCCCCCAAGAGGAAGGTCGGGGTCCGCGCGTCCGTTCAACGGGTCGTCGCCCTCCTGGAGCCACTGACCGACCCCGAGGTTGATGAGATCCGGCGCAGCATCAGCGGCCTCCTGAAGATCGGCGCCCGGATCGCTCGCCCTGGGTGAACGCCCAGCGGACGAGCCGGACCGCGAGGTCTGCCGTCCTGGCGTTCCTCAGCTCGTCGGTCAGGAGGAACTGGGGCCACGCCTCGGGAGCCACCGCTCGAAGCAGATCTTCCTGGACGAGCAGTTCGTCCCGGAGGCGAGCGAGGTCCGGGTCGGTCCTCGTGACGCAGACGATCGCGGCATCGACGGCCTCGGCCACGCGCTCGTCGTCGTCCACCAGCTCGGCGGTCAGCTCGGGGAGCGCGGTCTCGTGGTCGGCCATCGCCCGGCTACTACACCGACGACGGCCGCGATCTACACGAGCCGATGCACGTCAGCCCGAAGCTCGGCCACCACCCGCGCCACCTCGGCCAGGGCGGCCTCGGCATCGGCGAGCCGAGCGTCGAGATCACGCCGACGACGATCGCGGTGAAGGGCCATGCGGCACCTGCCACCGCAGGCCACGGCCTCCGCCCGCCTGCTGACGAGCATCTTGCCGCAGGCGGGGCAGGTACGGGCCGGCGCGGGGTCGGACGTACGTGACGCTTCCATCGGCGTACTAGACGCGGATCTTTGCTGATCAAGCTCCTCGGCGCCCATCCTCCCGGCGATCCGGTTACGCTCGCGGTCCAGCGAGATGAGCCCACCCCGTGAAGAAGCCGAATGGAAGACCCGCAAGAAGCGGATCGACCCCAAGCTCGACGCTTCCGGCTGGAAGCTTCCCCGAGGTACCTCGCGTCCCCAGGTCGGCCCCTTCCGCACCGAGGAGGAGGAGACGGCGAACGGGCCTGCCGACTACGCGCTGTGGCTGGATCAACGGGTCGTCGGGGTGGTCGAGGCCAAGAAGCTCACCGTTGGCCCGCAGAACGTCCTGACCCAGGCGGCCCGGTACGCCCGAGGGCTCGATCCCTCCGTGGCGACGGGGAACTTCGACGGCCACGGTGCCCCGTTCCTCTACTCCACGAACGGCGAGGTGATCTGGTTCCACGACGTCCGCCACCAGCTGAACCGCTCGCGTCGGATCGCGGACCTCCACACCTCGAACGCCCTGAAGGAGATGCTGGGCCGGGACTTCGAGGCCGACTGCGCCAAGGCTCTCGGCCTCCCCCATGATCATCCCCGGCTTCGCCCGTACCAGAAGGACGCGAACGCGGCCGTCGAGAAGGCGATCTCGGAGAGGAAGCGGAACCTCCTGGTCGCGATGGCAACCGGCACCGGCAAGACGTTCACGCTCGTCAACCAGATCTACCGGCTGATGAAGTCGGGGGTCGCGAAGCGTGTCCTCTTCCTGGTGGATCGACGAGCCCTCGCGGCCCAGGCGGTGCGGGCCTTCTCGGCGTTCGAGGTCGAGCCCGGCAAGAAGTTCGATCACGTCTACGAGGTGTACAGCTCGCGCTTCCAGACGGAGGACTTCGGCGAGGAAGAGAAGTTCGACCCCAAGGTCTTGCCGCAGAAGTACCTGACCGATCCGCAGCCAGGGCACGCCTTCGTCTACGTGGCGACGATCCAGCGGATGGCGATGAACGTCCTGGGGCGGCAGGCCATCTTCGGCGTCGGTGACGAGAGCGTCGATGACGATGCCGACCGCCTCGACATCCCCATCCACGCCTTCGACGTGATCGTCGCGGACGAGTGCCACCGGGGATACACGTCGCAGGAGATCTCGACGTGGCGCTCGACCCTCGATCACTTCGACGCGATCAAGGTCGGCCTCACCGCGACCCCGGCGAGCCACACGACGGCGTACTTCACCCAGAAGGTGTTCGAGTACGGCTATGAGCAGGCCGTGCGCGACGGGCACCTCGTGGACTACGACGCCGTCTACGTCAGGTCCGACGTGCGGATGGCGGGACTCTTCCTCCGCGAGGGCGAGAACGTCGAGGTCATCGACCCCGAGACGGGCCTCTCCCGCATGGATACCCTGGAGGACGAGCGCCAGTTCGACACCACGGCCGTCGAGCGAGAGGCGACGTCGCCCGACTCGAACATCAAGATCCTCAAGGAGCTGAAGAAGCACGCCGACGAACACGAGCGGCTCCACGGGAGGTTCCCCAAGACGCTCATCTTCGCGGTCAACGACATGCCGCACACGAGCCACGCCGACCAGCTCGTGGATCTCGCCCGCGACATCTTCGGCAAGGGTGACGCCTTCGTCGAGAAGATCACCGGGCGGGTCGATCGACCGCTCCAGAAGATCCGCGAGTTCCGCAACCGGCCCATGCCCAGCATCGCGGTCACCGTTGATCTGCTGACGACCGGCGTGGACATCCCCGACCTGGAGTTCATCGTCTTCCTGCGGCCGGTGAAGAGCCGCATCCTCTTCGAGCAGATGCTCGGGCGCGGAACCCGCAAGGGCGAGAAGTACCCCGACAAGGATCACTTCACGGTCTTCGACTGCTTCGACGGCACGTTGCTCAAGTACTTCAAGGACTCGACCGGCATCACCAAGGAGGAGCCGCTCAAGCCGACGCGCACGGTGAAGGAGATCGTGGACGACATCTGGGCGAACAAGGACCGCGACTACAACATCGGGTGCCTCGTGAAGCGGCTCCAGCGGATCGACAAGTCCATGTCCGGCGAGGGCCGCGAGATGTTCGCCAAGTACGTGCCGAACGGTGACCTCGCCGCGTTCGCCCGGAAACTCCCGGCGACCCTGCGACAGGAATTCGTGCCCACGATGGAGATGCTGAAGAACGACGGCTTCCAGGAACTTCTCGTCGCCTACCCGCGTCCCGAGCGGACCTTCGTGCGGGCCTACGAGCAGCAGGACAACGTCTCGTCGGTGCTGATGCTCCGGGACGTTGCCGGGCAGGAGTACAAGCCGGGCGACTACCTGGCGGTGTTCTCCCGGTTCGTCGCCGAGAACCCGGATCACATCGACGCCGTGAAGATCCTGCTCGACCGTCCCCGGGCGTGGAGCCCCTCGGCGCTGAACGAGCTGCGCGAGAAGCTCGCCCGGAGCCGCTACCGCTTCTCCGTCGAGAACCTTCAGCGTGCCCACGAGGCGACGTACAGGAAGGCGCTCGTGGACGTGATCTCGATGGTGAAGCACGCCGCCAAGGACGAGGAGCCCCTCTACACAGCGTCCGAGCGTGTCGAGCGTGCGTTCGGGAAGGTGACGGCGGGGAAGACGTTCACGCCCGACCAGCAACGGTGGCTTGACCGCATCCGGGAGCACTTGCGGGCAAACCTCTCGATCGACCAGGAGGACTTCGAGGTGATCCCCATCTTTGCCGACGCGGGCGGCTGGGGCGTCGCCCGCAAGGTGTTCGGTGAGCCGAAGCTCCAGGCTCTCCTCAACGAGTTCAACGAGGCCATTGCAGCATGACTACCAGGCACGTCGTCTTCAAGCCGTTCGGCCCCTATCGACTCGTCGATCCGGTCTTGCGTTTCGCAGGAACGACCCGGGAGGTGGTTGGGAAGGAGCTTCGTCGGTGGCTGAGCACCGAGCCCATGGGCACCAATCGCGGGGTCTACATTTTCGCGCTCCGTACGGGGCGAGGGACGAAGCCGTGGTACGTCGGCAAGACCTGGGGTTCATTCGCGGGCGAGTGCTCGCAGCCCCACAAGCTCCTCAAGTACCAGCGGGCCATGGCACTGAGCAAGGGAACGCCGCTGCTCTACCTCCTTGTTGACCCATCCAAGAAGAAGGCGAACCGGCGTGCCATCAAGATGCTGGAGGAGGAGCTGATCGCCTGGGCCTACGAGCGCAATCCACGACTGGTCAACGACCAGGGCAAAGAGCCCGCGATTCGTGTGGGCGTCCAAGGGGTGTTCGAGGGCAAGCAGGGTAAGCCGTCTCCTGCCGCACGGGGCGTTCGCAAGACCTTGGGGATCAAATGAGCAATGTGAGCAACGCCGACGTCGTCCAGAAGCTCTGGGGCTTCTGCCACACCCTCCGTCACGACGGGATCGACTACGGCGACTACATCGAGCAGATCACGTACCTGCTCTTCCTCAAGATGGCCGACGAGCGGGACATCGAGGTGCCGAAGGGCTGCTCCTGGCCGACCGTGCGCGACAAGAGCGGGACCGATCTCACGGACACGTACGTCGAGGTGCTCCGCAAGCTCGGCAAGACGCCCGGCATCCTGGGGGACATCTACTCGGGCGCCCAGAGCCGCTTCAACAACCCGGTGAACCTGAAGAAGCTCATCTCGTTGATCGACGAGACCGAGTGGACCTCGCTCGACGTGGACGTGAAGGCCGCCGCGTACGAGGGCCTCTTGGAGAAGGCCGCCGCCGAGGGGAAGAAGGGCGCGGGCCAGTACTTCACCCCCCGCGTGCTGATCCAGTCGATCTGCCGCTGCATGAAGCCAGACCCTCGCGTGAAGCCGGACTTCACGATCTGTGATCCCGCCGTTGGCAGCGGGGGCTTCTTGGTATCGGCCTACGAGTGGCTCCGGGACGAGACCAAGGGTGCGCTCGATCGGGGAGTCGCGAAGAGGGTGAAGGCGAACACCTACTTCGGCGAGGAGCTGGTCGCGCGTCCTCGCCGGATGTCGCTGATGAACCTCTACCTCCACAACATCGAGCCCCACATTCGGCTCGGGGACTCGATCGCGGAGCCACCCGCGCCCGACCGGTTCGACGTCATCCTGACGAACCCGCCGTTCGGAACCAAGGGTGCGGGCCAGGCACCGGAGCGGGACGACTTCACCGTCTCGACCTCGAACAAGCAGCTCAACTTCCTCCAGCACATCCTGACGATCCTGAAGCAAGGCGGCCGCGCAGCCGTGGTGCTGCCCGACAACGTGCTCTTCGCCGACCAGGCTGGCGAGGTCATGAAGATCATCGCCGAGGACTGCGACCTGCACACCGTGCTGCGGCTCCCGAGGGGCACGTTCACGCCCTACAGCCAGGGCGTGAAGGCGAACGTCATCTTCTTCACCAAGGGGTACGCGACTGAGAAGACGTGGATCTACGACGCGCGGACGAACGTGCCCGGCATCACCAAGAAGGACCGTCCGCTCTCCAGGGGGCACTTCGCCGAGTTCGAGAAGTGCTTCGGCGCCGACCCCAACGGGAAGTCGAAGAGGAAGCGGGGCGACTCGAAGGAAGACCGCTGGCACGACTTCCACATCTCCGAGGTCAAGGAGAAGGAGTTCAAGCTCGACGGCTTCAAGTGGCTGAAGGAGGACTCGCTCGAAGACGCGGATGACCTGCCGCCGCCCGAGGAACTGGCGACCGACGCGATCTCGGAGCTTGAGGAGGCGGTCGCCGAGTTGAACCGGGTTCTCCTGCTGCTCGAAGGGAACGCCAACGGGGCCACCAAAGGCGGTAAGGCATGAGCGTCGAGGCAAACCTGCCCGAGGGATGGACCGAAGGGACTCTAGCGAGACTGCTCTCGGGAGGCGTCTTCACAGACGGCGACTGGGTGGAGAGCAAAGACCAGGACCCGGCCGGGGACGTGCGCCTGGTGCAACTCGCGGACGTGGGCGATGGCGTCTACCGTGATCGCTCAGCCCGGTTCCTCACGTCCGCGAAGGCCCGCGAGTTGAACTGCACGTTCTTGGAGCGTGGGGACGTGCTGATCGCTCGGATGCCAGACCCCCTCGGGCGGGCCTGCATCTTCCCTGGCGATTCGAAGCGAAGCGTTACGGTGGTCGATGTCTGCATCGCGCGTCCCCCCCCAGGTGGAGCGAACGCTCGATGGCTAATGCACACGGTCAACTCGGCGCAAGTGCGACGAGCGATGGACGAGCACGAACGAGGTACGACCCGGAAGCGCATTTCTCGGACAAACTTGGGAACGGTTGTTGTCCCTGTGCCCCCACTTCCCGAGCAGCACCGCATCGTCACTCAGGTCGAGGCGTTGCTCGAACAAGTGAGCCGGGCGAAGGGGCGACTCGACCGGGTGCCACTGATCCTCAAGAGGTTCCGCCAGTCGGTGTTGGCGGCGGCTTGCTCGGGAGAACTTACGAAGGAGTGGCGGGAAGGCCGAGCCGTGGATCGGTCCGTCCGGTCCGTCGTGCGGGACGCGGCGAAATTCGTCGAGGGTCAGGAGTACGTTCGCCGACGCTCGAACAACTCCCACGACAACGAGACCGCCTACGAAGCCGATGGCCTCCCCGAGGAGTGGACTGCGGTACCGCTGTCCGCAGTCGCCGTGATCCTCAGCGGTCAAACCGCGAAGAACATGGATGCCCGCGTCGCAGCCGCGGGGAGGTTCCCCTGGTTCAAGGTGGGCGACATGAATACGCCGGGCAACGAACGCTGGATGAACGCGGCCGACGAGTGGTTGACCGATGCGGCCGTCGAGCTACTTGGGCTACGCCCCCTCCCTGCTGGTGCCGTGATCTTCCCGAAGCGAGGCGGCGCGATCGCGACCAACAAGAAGCGCGTTCTTGCAAGACCAAGCTGCGTTGACCTGAACACGATGGCGTTTATCGCCTTCGAGCCGCTCGCGCCGTACCTGTGGTGGTGGTTCGCGTCTGTTGACTTGGCAAGTCTCTCCGACGGATCAAACGTTCCCCAGCTCAACCATCCCGACATCGAGCCGCTGATCGTTCCACTTCCACCCTTGGTGGAGCAGGCCGAGATCGTGCGCCAGGTTGAGAAGCTCTTCGCTCTTGCTGACAGGATCGAGGGCCGCGTGAAGGCGGCCACGTTGCGCGCCGACAGGGTGCCCCGGGCCATTCTCTCAAAGGCGTTCGCGGGCGAACTGGTACCCACGGAGGCCGAACTTGCTCGGGCCGAGGGCAGGGCTTACGAGACGGCCGAGGAACTTCTTTCCCGCTTGAGCGGGGGAGCGGCGAGCAGGTCGATGGCGAGCCGCAAGACACGGAGGGCCAAGCAATGAAGCTGACGGAGTTCCAAGTTCAGATGTACAAAGGCGTGCTGGATTCGCATGCCATCGTCGTCGATCCGCTCACGGTGCTGGTGGGCAAGAACGAAAGCGGGAAGACGACGCTCCTCAAGGCGTTGCACAAGCTGAACCCAGCGACCCCCGAACCCTACGACATCGACCACGAGTGGCCTCGGGGCCGCCGCAAGGAGCGACGAAGGGACCACGTCGCCTGCGCTGCCCAGTTCGAGTTGGAGCCGGACGAGGTCACTGCCTTGGCGGGCCTGACCGACCAGAAGATCCCGGTAACGTCGGTAGCCGTGACGCGGAACTACAACGGCCAGCTTGAAGTCGGATTCCCCGAGGGTGTCTTCCCGGAGAAGCTTCACCCGAACGCGATCGACAGCTTGTGTGACTCAATGCCGCCGGTCCCTGACGGACTCGGGCCGGCCTTCAACCAGGTCGCTGCGCGTTGCCGCGATGAGGCTCGCAGACTTGCGCAAGAGGGACGTTTCTCGGAACTCGAACCGGCCCGAGGCCGGCATTCCGCGGACCTTGAGGGGGCGTTCAGTCACGGTCAGCCTCAACACCCTCAAGAGCAGCAATACCACGCCCAGTACACTGCGAAGCTACAGGAGATCGTGCAGAAGATCCCGACGATCCCTTCGATGCGTAAGCAGGCTCACGAGTACGTCGTAGGCCGACTTCCGAAGTTCATCTACATGGCGGACTACAAGATGTTCAAGGGCAAGGCGCTCCTCGATCAGGTGAAGCAGCGGCGCGATGCCAAGAAGCCGGAGCCCGACGACGAAACCTTCCGTATGATCCTGACCCTGTCGGGCCTCGACCTCGACGACCTCGTCGCGCGGGGTGGAAAGGCGGACCGCGAGCAGCGGCAGTACGACCTTGACGACGGTGGCAAGACCCTCACGCGCGTCTTCCGCGAGCGACTCAGGCAGCGCGAGTACGAGATCCAGTTCCGGGCCGACGGGCAGGAGTTCTTCACGATGGTGCAGGACAACACCGACGTCGGCCTCATCAAGCTGGAGGAGCGGTCGAAGGGGTTCCAGTGGTTCTTCTCGTTCGACCTCCTTTTCATGCACGAGAGCGGTGGCACCTTCAAGAACTGCGTCCTTCTGCTCGATGAGCCTGGCCTGCACCTGCATCCGGGCGCCCAGAAGGATCTTCTGGGCCGACTGGAGGAGTACGCCCGGGGCAACACGCTCATCTACTCGACGCACTTGCCCTTCATGATCGATCTGCGACACCCGGAACGTATTCGGGTGATCAGCGAGAGTGAGCAAGGAGCGGTCGTCACCGACGATCTCACGAAGACCCAGCCCGACGAGAAGCTGACCTTGCAGGCGGCCCTCGGCATCAGTGGTTCACAGAGCTACCTGCTGTCGCAGCGAAACGTCGTCGCCGAAGGGGCGGACGATTTCATGCTTCTGACCGAGCTGTCGAACGTGCTCGTCCGATCCGGTGAAGACGGCCTGCCCGACGACGTTCATGTGACGTCGGCCGGCGGCGCCTCTGAGGCCGCCTACATCGCGACGTTCATGATCGGGCAGGATCTCGATGTCGTTGTGCTGCTCGATTCCGACCAGGCCGGCGACACGGCGAGGGACAAGCTCGTGAAGAGCTGGCTCACCCGTTACAAGGGCAAGGAGACGCAAGTCTTGAGTCTCGGGGCTGTCGTCGGCGAACCCGGGCGGGAGTTCTCGATCGAGGATCTGTTCCCGGACGACTTCTACATGGAGCGCGTAAAGACCGTGTACAAGAAGGCGCTGGTGGCGGCGGGAGTCGAGGAGGTCAAGCTCGTGGGGAACGACCAGCTCTGCAAGCGGGTCGAGCGGGCACTCGATGCGCACGGGATCAAGTTCAACAAGGGCTCGGTCGCGAAGCTGATCCGGGCAGACATGACCCGCATGAAGGCGGCGAAGGAACTGCCGAAGGAAACGAAAGATCGCGCAACGAAGTTGTTCGCCGCCCTGCGGGGTGCGCTGCCAGGCGGGTCGTGACGTTCTCCTGACTTGGGAATTCGCGAGCACCGCGGGGAAGCCTTGCGGCCCGGGGGTTGGTCCCCGCGTGCTGGCTGCCGATCACCGGCCGCCGAAGCTCACAACCGGAAGACGTGATGACCCACCTGATCGTGGGCCACGATCCACCTGCGCCCGTAAGCCCGAGTAACCGGAGGAACTCGTTCTCGATCCACATCCGCCGCCAACCGCAGGCGGAAGGAAATCGAGAGCCCCGAGCTACGTGAAGAGAAACACCTCCTTCCTTGCCGTCTCGTTCCGGTGAACGAAATCCCGGATCTCCTGGATGGCCTGCGTGGCCTCGTGTAGTGGAACGAGCTGGGCGTAGTAGTGGTGGAGGCCGGCGATCCGGTTCTCCACGCCTCTGCCGGAAAGAACGCCGGATTGCATCTCGGCGCGGATCTCGATGGCCTTCCCGGTGATGGCGGTCGGCGGGATGGTCGGCATGAGGACGCCCTTCGGGTTGAGCCGCAGCTCGACGCCGAGCCACTGGGCGGAGGCCCCGCTGGCCCGGAGGTCGATCACTTTTCCGGTGCCTGCCTTGATCTCTAGCCCGAGCTGCCCGAGCTGATCACGAAGAACGCCGACGGCGCGCTCGGCTTCCGGGACGCTCGGCATCAGGAGGCAGATGTCGTCGGCGTACCGGAGGATGATCCCGCCGCTCGGAGCCACGACAGGCTGGAGGCGGCGATCGACGACATCGAGAACGAGGTTCGACAGCGTGGGGCTGATCGCGAGCCCCTGGGGGGTGCCGCTCGTTCGGTGGACGGGGCTCCCCGTGCAGCGGTCGATGACGTCGGCCCGGACAGCGGCTCGAAGGTGAGCCCGGATGATGTCGTCGGCGGGCAGCCCGCCGATCACGCGGTCGAGGTGACGCCAGCCGACGCGGTCAAAGAACGACTTCACGTCGGCGACCACCACCACACGGAGGCCCCGTTTCCTGGCGGCCGCGATGGCCGTTCGGAGCGTCTCGTCCATCGCCAGGCCGTGGCGGAAGCCGACGGCCCTCGGCGTCAGTACCGTCTCAGCGTACGCCCCCAGCCAGTCCGCCAGGATCATCAGCCGCACCGCATCCCGTGTCGTGGGGTACGAGATGGGCCTCGTCCCTTCTTTGCCGTAGCCCTTGGGGATCTCCACCCTGATGAGCGGGGACCACCCGGCGTGGGCCGCGACGTCGGCCTCGATCATCGCGACCCGATCCTCGACGGTGAGGTCGAGGAAGTGCCCGCGGCTCATCCCATCGGAGCCCATCAGCTCAGGGTCGGCGTGCCGGAGCCGGCCATCCCGAACGGCACGCTCGACTGCTGCGGGGCAGTAGAGGTCGTCGTACGTGGTGATCATGAGGGCCGCCCCAGGAGGAAGCGGACGGCTTGCGACGGGCGTGCAGTCCCGACGCCCGCCTGACGGACCCGCCCCTCCTGGTTCCAGGTGAGCCGCAGGGTCTCGACGACTCGTAGGTCGGGCTTGGTCCGTGCGACGGCCGCGAGGAACTCCCTGGGCAGTCGGTCATCGTCCACGATCGTCTGCCGCTCCCGGACGCCGCAGCGGAGCAGCACGCTGACCATGCCGCCGGGCCGCACGCGCTCGGCGGCGCTCACGGTGATCGCGGCGAGCGTCTCGATGTACGTGTCTCGATCGAGCACGGCGAGATCGAGCTGGGGGAATGCCCCGTGGTAGTTCTCGGCGTGCGTGGGCGCTCCCCGTGACGGTGGGTCGAACAGCACGAGGTCGGGCCGGGGCCGTCGAACGAGCTTGCCGTTGTCGATGCGCCGGTAGGGTCGGTGCAGGTCGTTGCGCCCGACCTGGCGAGCGTCGGCCATCGCGACGTACTCGTTCGGGGTGTTCAGGTCGGTGGCGATCACCATGCAGCCGAGGCCGTGCGCGAGAAGGTTCGTGCTCGTTCCCGAGCCCGCCGTGATGTCCCACACGATCGGCCGCGTCCTCGCCCCCGCCGACCGTCGCCACGCTCGGTAGTCGAGCCACGGGACTTCCGGGGGCGTCTGCTCCATGTAGGGCGAGTAGCCCAGGCCCTCACGACAGAAACGGTCTTCTCGGACCTCGACGTGGGCGACTCCTCCGATGACGCTGACCTTCAGGTTCCTCAGCGCCCTCGGAAGGCCCTGGGGGCGGGGCCGCGTGTAGGTGTTCCCGCCGTGGTTGGTCGCGACGATGTCGTCGGCCACCCGCCGCAGCCACTTTTCGGACTCGCGGCGGCGTTCGGGATGCATCGCGTAGATCCACGCCGCCTCGATTGCCGAGGGATCATGCTCGTCGGGATCGACACCCGCGAGCAGGACGGCCTCCGTCCGGTTGAGCAGCTCCGTGCGCGCCCAGGAGGTCCGAAGGATCGACTCGGCGAACCCCATGACGCAGGAGGGCCGCTTGAACGAGGGGACGTCCTGGGAGTCATGGTCCGCCTGGTGTGGCGCCTCGTCGGGGAACTCGTGGTCCAGCTCCGCGAGCATGTCGGCCACGACGTCGTCTTCGTCCCCGAGGTCGTCCGTCAGCTCGGACGGGTCGCCAGTGTTGAGGGCTGCGGACTCCACCTGCTGCTCGTCGAGACGTGGCGCTGGGCTCTGTCCGTGGGACACGCGGGTGGGGCCACGAATGATCTCCCCCGAGCGGCGGGAGGCCAGGCCGAGGACGCGGGCCACGTCGTGTGCCCAAGCGGGTGCCGGGGCACCCATCTCAAGACGAAGGTCGGCCTGAGAAGCGGCGTCGATGGTCATCGGCTGCCGCCGCTCAAGACCACCCCGCACGCCACCCGAACCAGCTTGATCACCCCGGTGCCGGAGATCGACCCCTTGCGCTTCTCCACGTCGCGGCCCCCGATCCGGTGGGTCCAGAGGCGGATCTGGTGCCCGGCGGGTCGGACCGGGATCACCCACGCGCGGTACAGTCGGTCTCCGCGGACCAGCGAGGCGGTCCCGAGGTGATCGTGGCCCTGGATCTGTACGTCATCGACCTCAGCGTTGACGACCAGGTCGCCGGTCCTGCGTTCCGCGACCGGCACCATCGTCACGAAACCGGCTACCGTCTCGTCGCCTACAGTCTTGGTCTGGACGAACCGCCGGGTCGTCGGCAGATTCTCAAGTAGCTCGCGGGCGAACAGGTCGTACACGGTCGGAGGCGGCGGCGGTGGAGGCGGCGATGCGGGTCCGACGAGGCTGTCGAGGGAGACGGTCGCGAAGAAGTCGTCGTCCTCATCCATGGTCAGCGGGCCTCCATGGTCCGGACGACCGCCTGCTCCAAGGCGGCCCGCGTGAACGCCGCGGTGGAGAGACGCCGCCGGCCGAGGCGACGGGCCTCAACCCGGCGGGCCTCCTGCACTCGCTCATCGAGAGCGGGATCGACCCGCAGCCGGTACTCGATCGTCGTGGTGTTCTCTTGGTCGTGGCTCATGTTCTTGCTCCTTTCGTGGCTGATAAGTAGATCTGCGGAAGCGCGGAGATCTCCGCAGCGGAGGGCCACTACACCGGCGCGACGGGTCTTCGACCGATTTCTGCGTGCCGTCGTGCTGGTCGGGGGCCTCCGCATGTTGACCCTCATGCGGTGACGGACGGCGGAGGGCGGATCGGGCCAACTCTTCGAAAAATCCGTTTATCGATCCGCTCCATGTAGAAGCCATGCGTGAGCCCGGTGTCGTCGTCCGCTTTCCCGAACTGCCTGAAGGCGCAGTTCTCCGGCGTCGGCGGGGGCGACCCCGCACCCTCGGCCTGGAACCGACGATCGACCAGGCAGCGTACGAGGCGGAGGTCGCGAAGCTCCGTGACGAGCACGTCGAAGCTGACCCCTTGGTCGCCACGTCTCGATCCCAAGATGGCCCGCGCATGACGCTCGACCTGTTGATGGACGGGCTCGCGCAGGAGCAGGCCGCCATCGGTTTCGAAGCACGCAAGGCCGAACGTCAGCAGAGGGAGGACGTTGCCCGGACGATCTCGCGGAGGGTCGATGCTTTGCTCCGACTCGCCGGCCTCGTCCTGGAACGTGAACGCCTTCGGCGCGAGCAGGGCGCGATTTCTCCCCAAGGGATCGCCACCGTCAGGCGGATGTTCTTCGAGGTCGTGGCCGAAGCCGCTCGCGAAACCTTGCCTGAAGCCGCTGCTGACGCGCTCCTGATCCGCGTCGAGGCGAGGGTCCAGGAGAACGAGAGTCGTGGCTCACCCCGTTCCGTTCCGCGCTCTCCGTAGGGAAAGGGCTGGAACGGAACGGACTCAGCCGTCTTGGTCGGGCACTTCGTTCGCCTCCTTGAGGCGCCACTTGCGGCGCACCTCCTCGATGAGGCCACGGCCTTCCAGCTCCCGAACGACCTCTGCGACGGACTCGCGCCGAACCTTGACCTGGGTCTGAATGTCGGTGAGCCCGAGAGCGCCGCTGCCCAGCAGCGCGATGACTCGGTCGGCCAGGGTGCCGACCGGCGCGCCGCAGGCGGCCTCGGCCGGCGCGTCCACGATCACGAGGCTACGGTCCCGAACCGTGAAGCGGAAGCCCTGCTCGCTCTCGGTCGCACGATGCTCGATGGTGACCCGGCTGCCGCCGTCCTCCTTGGAGAGGTAGAGGTTCGAGTCGCCCCAGGCGTGAAGATCTCCTGAGCCACGGAGGCTCTGTCCCGTGGTCGTCGTGGCGCTCTTTCGGGAGTGGTGGACCACCATGATCGCCGTGCCGTACTCGCGTTGCAGCTTTCGCAGCAGCCCGAGGACTGGGGCGACGGAACCAGCGTCGTCCTCGTTCCCCCGGAAGACGCGGACGAAGGGGTCAAGAACGAGGAGCTTGGGCTTCTCGGCGCGCACGGCATTTTCGAGAGCCAGGAAGCCATGGCCGTCGTCGAGATGCAGGACCGCCGTCATGAGGATCTGGATCGGCAGCGAGTCGAGGGTGAGGCCACGCGCCTGTGCGACCCCGTCGAGACGATGCCGGAGAAGGCCGGGCGTGCCCTCCATCGAGATCATCATGACCGGGCCCGACTCCTTCGTTTCGAATCGACCCAGGAAGGCCGTGCCAGACGCGACGGAGATCGCCGCGTCGGTGGTCAGCCAGCTCTTCATGGCCTTGGGGGGGCCGCCGATGATCCCGACACCCTGTGCAGCCCAGATGTCCTGGATGAGCCAGGAGGTGGCCGGGTCTTCTGCTGGGATCTCGTGTGCAGGCTTGAATTCGAGGTGCGCGGACCGACCGAAGGTCGTCGGCTCACCGGTCACCGTGATGATGCGGTCAGCCATGACGACGAGCCTCCGGTTCATCGCCCTCTTGCGGCAGCGACTGCATGAACTCCCACATGAGCCGGGCCTCCGCCCACCAGTACTCCTGGACGGCATCCACGAGGCCGTCGATCAGCAGGAGCCCTCGCTGCTGCTGGGCCGTCCGACGAGAGCGTGCGCGCCGAACGGTGGTGAGGTGGTCGAGGGCTGCCGCCATCCACGGCGTGCTCCAGTCGGGACCGTTCTTCAGCGCCCACTCGGTGCGGCGGCGAAGGTCGTTGAACTCCTTGACGGTGAGGGGGCTCTGACGGGCGATACAGGTGGTGGTCGGGGTGGTCGGGGTGGTCGGGGTGGTCGGATCAGTAGGCATGACTCGGCTTTCTGGGACGCCAGGCACACGGGCGCCCGACGCCCACGTTTCGTGGTCGTTGCTGGTGATGGAGATCTGGCGGCCCACGTCGTCCCTTGCTCAGGGGCGGTCTGCAGGGTCAGTTCTCCGAGCTTGCCCTTGCCTATACACCGCCGCGATCACTCAACCGGGGGGTCATTAGCTGCTTCGAGAAAATATTTGCTCCGGCTGCGCGCACGATCACCGACCACCCCGGGTCTGCGCCTAGTACCTCGATTCTACGGAATGGAAGGGTAGAGGCGCAGGAGCTTGATGCGCGCGTCCTCGGCGGTGAAGCGCCAGGCGACCTTGCCGCCGGTTCGCGAGCCCTGCCAGGCGGCAACGATCGTGCGGAGCTCCCTGATGCTGCTGATCCTCTGATCGAGGCACTGCATGGAGAGGGTCGAGAGGAAGATTTCGGCGACGTTGAGCCAGCTTCCGTGCTTGGGGGTGTGGTGCACCTCGAAGCGGCGCGCCAGACGGTGGGCTTCCTGAGGCGGGTAGGCCTCGTAGAGGCAGGCGAGGGAGTGGATGCTGAGGTTGTCCATGACGAGGACGATCGCCGTCGCCGTACGGTACGTCTGGTCGGATAGGCGCCGCAGAAAGCGCGCCATGTCCACCGAGGCTCGCTGCTCGGTCACCTCGATGACGGACCGACCGGTCAACGGCTCCACCGCGGCGAAGATGTTCGCGGTGCCGCAGCGCCTGTACTCGTCGTCCACGCGGGCGTGCACGCCGGACCTGGCCCGGATCGGTACGCGCACGTGCTCCAGCAACTGCTTGTGCGTCTCGTCCAGGCAGACCTGCGGTCGCGCCGGGTCGTACGGCCGATGGTAGACGTCGAGGACATCCTCCATCGCATGCACGAACGGGCCATTTTTCTCGGGTGGAATGCAGAAGCGCTTCGTCAGCCACGGCTTGATCTCGTTTTTTTTAGCACTCGCTGGACAGCGCTCTTGCTGACGTTGTCGAAGACTCTCAGCTCGACGAGCCTGTCGGCCAGCAACCCGATGGTCCACCGCGACCTGCCCGTTGGCGGATCGCTGCACGCGATGTGCACGAGGCGCGCTTCCGCGCGGCCATCGAACTTTCGCGGACGCGACGGGACCTCCTGTGCCTTGCGGTCCAGACTGGCTTCGAGCCCGCGCTCGCAGCAGCGCTTGCGCAAGCGCTCGACGGTGACGAGCCCGACCTCCAACTCGTCGGCGATCTCCTGATCGGTCAGCCCCTCGTCCGCCTTCAGCAGGATGTTCGCTCGCATCCGCTTCAAGCCGGACACGCGCTCGCGGCCGACGATCTGGCGCAGCGCTTCCCGCTCGGCCGGCGTGAGATTCACGACGTAGCGCTTCTTCATCCCCCCGCTGCATCACGCCCGCCGGTCGATGAAAAGCCGGTCGAAATCATGGAGCAAGATCGATCACTTCCAGGCGGCGTCATCCGCGGGCGTCCCACAGGAGCCGCGAACCCCTCGCTTCGATGGATTCGAGGTACTAGTAGTCCCCATGGACATCATCTCGATCCCGCCTTCCACTGCGGCCCACCTCGCCCGCGCCACCGGATTCCGGCTCGTCGAGGTCGTCACCGACGCATTCGAAGCGGGCCACACCATCGACGTCCAGGTTAGCCGCCGCTCGGACGGTCGTTTCGTCTTGGGGGTGGTCACCCATGAGGGCGAGCGCGTCGAGCAGGACGTCGAGTTCGCGCTCGGACAGCTCGTCATGTTCGAGTCGGAGGTCCAAGCGGCGATCCTCTGGACCTGGGCCGGGACGATCGCTGCGCGAGTCAGCCGGAGCCGGGCTCGGGTCGAGCGGGCCGTCGCGGCGGGCCGAACCTGATCCACAACCGAGCGAATGCTGGCCCCGCGATCAGGCGTCTTGAGGGTGCGTGATCTCGGCTTCCTTGGGGGTCGGCTGCGAGAAGGATTTCGAGTCACCCCCATGACGAGCGACGGCCCGGTGCAGGGTCCCGTAGGTGAGGCCCATTTCGGCGGCGATCTTCCGCAGCGAGAGCCCGCCGTCTCGTAGCTCGACAACGCGGTCGAGATCGATCCGGGTCTGGGGTCGGCCGAGCTTGGCTCCTCGGCGGCGTGCCGCAGCGACCCCAGCTCGGGTTCGTTCGATGAGGATGCCTCGCTCGAACTCGGCCATCGCGGACACCAGGTGAAGGAGCAGCCGCCCGCTCGGCGTCGTCGTGTCGAACGGCTCGGTCACCGAGACGAAGCCGACCCCAAGAGCGTCGAGATCCGCGAGCGTGACCACCATGTTCTTGAGCGAGCGGAACAGCCGGTCCGCCCGGTACACGACCACCAGGTCGAACCGGCGACGACGGGCATCGCGGAGGAGGGCGTCGAGGGCGGGCCGCTTCTCGCGGCTGCCCGAGATCCCGTGGTCGGTGTACGTCTCGACGAGATCCCAGCCACGGCGCTCGATGAACCCGGCGGTCTCGTCCTCCTGGAGCTGCGGGTTCTGATCGACCCGAGAGACGCGGTGGTACCGGCAGACGCGGGAGGCCATGCCGCTACTAGGCCGCCCGTTCCCCTGATCAAAATCGCCGCCTTCTGGATCGTCGCGTACACGGGTCGGTCGATTTTCTCGTCGTGGGTGCCGCCTCCCGGTGTTTGTAGAGAGGGAGCGCGGACATCGCGTGCAGGCTCCACCCGGGAGGTCGCCGACTGGGAGGGCAGATCGGAGGACCAGTGCCCACGACCACCGACATTTCACCCAAGACTTCGATGAATCAGGAGATCGCCCCTTCGTGATCTGCCATCACTGCAAGCGCGAGGCGGGGCCTGGCAACGGCATCTGTGACGATTGCCTTGAAATCGAAACCGAGGCCGACGGAATACGGTGCCCTTTCCACAAGGATACGCCGGTCGCCTACTGCCATCGGTGCGAGATGCTGCTTTACGCGTGCGTCACATGTGAACGCGTTCACTGCTACGAATGCGGGACACGGCTTGATTGGTGGTGCGACCGGCGGGGGCACTTCTACTACGGGCGAGACGAGTGTCTCGATCGCCCGACGGTGTGGGAGCGTCTCGGCACCCTCGACATCGGAGACCCGATCGACACGGGCCCGGACGCGCACCACTAGGATGCCCTCGGCCTTCGCTCCTACGATCTTCGAGAAACCTCTCGGAAGTGCGCCAGGGCGGTCCGTGATCCAAGGGTCGCCCAAAGGACGCTGGCGCACTTCAAGAACGATCACGTTGTCGAAGCCGTACTCACGCCGGGAACCCGGTCTGCCGCTTCCGCGTGGGCACCGCCGCGGGGTCGGCCCAGGGAGCGGCGGCAATCCTGGAACGGGCGAGCTTCACAGCGGCGGCGTCGCAGTCGAAGCCGAAGAACCGTCGGCCGAGCTTCCTCGCCGCGACGCCTGTCGTGCCCGAGCCCGAGAACGGGTCGAGGACGAGCTGCCCCGGGGTAGTGTAGCGATCGATAAGTTCGACGGCGCCCCGCTCCCCCTTCTCCCACTCCCTCCGCGTGTCGCTCGCGTTCGTTGCAGGGCCGTCGGTGATCACGTCCCCGAAGAACTCCTTCGCCCTCGTCGTCCCCCTGGTGAACACCAAGGCCGGCGTCCACGAAGAGATGACGCCCCCCGTCCATGCCTGCTTGCCCCTCGTGGGGTGGTGGAGACACAGCGTCCAGCGATAGGTCAGCTTGCCGTGAAAGGCGGCGAGCATGGCGGGCATGTGCTGCTGACCCACGATCACGACGGCGGTCCCGGTGGGGGCCAGCAGCTCGGCGACGAGTGCCGCCAGCTCGCCATACCTCGCCATCGAACGGCGATCCCACGGGACGTCGGTGAGCAGGAGATCCACGGTCCCGGGCTTCACCTTCTTGGCGGCGAGGGCGAAGTCTCCCTCGTAGATCGTGGCCTGCCGAGCCCGGCTCACCGAGCCGCTCGCTTCGTCCGTTTCCGCCCAACGGACCTTGCGAAGGGCGTCCTTCACGTAGGTGGCGTCGCCCCTCGCGATGCTCTCCGCGACCCGTCGCTGCATCGAGGGATCGAGCCGGCCGATGCGGAGCAGCTCGGTTTGCGAGTCGGCGATCCACGAGCCCGTGAGCATCCTTGCCGCCTGGGGGTCGAGCGCCTCGGCGATGGCGATCGAGCGGTTGATGGTCCTCGGGGAGTAGCCCGTCTTCCGAGCAGCCTCTTTGGCGAACGGCAAAACGACGGCCGTCTTGGCCCCCGTTTTCCCTCCGCGACCTGGGCCACCTCGCTCGGTCACGGGCCGGGTCTCTGGGTGAAGGGCAACGTGGATCTGCTTGCGGCGTCTCAGCGCCAAGGCTCGCTCCAGCTCGGTGAGTTCACGACGAACGAGATTCTCGTCAAGTTCTGCGGCGTCGCGGGCGAGGTCGCCGATGGAGAGGATGCTCGCGGGAATCCTTGCCCAGCCGAGGGCTTGAACGGCACGGAGGCGGTGGAGTCCGGCAACCAAGCGCAAATCCTTGGTGAGGACGATCGGCTGGAGAAGCCCCACCTCGCGGATGGACATCGTGAGGTCGTCGAGAACGCCGAGGGGTCTTCGCCCCCGCGGGATCGAGATGTCCTCCAGAGCGACTTCGCGAATCCTCGACAGGCTCATGAAGCGGAAGCATCGCCCGCATCGAGATCGGTGCCCAGAGGGTTGATGGTCGGCTCGTCTGCTCCCCGGCGGAGTTCGAGACTCGACGACTCTACTCCGACGTCCGAGCGTTCCCGTGAGCCTCGAACGTCTCGATCTTCCTCCAGCCGTTGCCGGAGCCGTTCGGCATGTGCGCAGAGATCACGTCGATCTCTCGGCGGTCGATCGTGACGGCTTCTCACGTGAGGAGCTAGAGCCACGGGGCCTCCACCCAGCCGGGCTCGACGAGCTGGAGCGGCCACCGGCTCGCGATCACGTTGCCGTACTCCTTGGTGGTGCTCCCCGCACGCCACCAAAGAAGGTGGTGAGCCCGACCCGCTTCAGGTCGGGCAGGAGCGGGTCGGCAACGTCGTCGCCGACCTCTTGGAGGAGCACCAACGTCGGGCTCCTTGGAGGAGATGCGGGACACGATCTCGCCCCGGCGCTTCTTGGACGCGCCCCGGATCGCCTGGGCGCTCCAGGTGAGGACGAGCACGTTGGCGAACGTACCACCGAGGGCGTGATCGCGTCCGTCGGACTCGCGGTAGACTTCGGCATCATGTGGATGGTTCGTGCAGGTCGTGGCGGCGAGAACATCGACGACTTCATCAACCGCGAGGTCGTCGCTTTCGACGGCGCCCTGCTCGGGAAGCTCTCTCCGGCGGTGACGAAGGACGAGCTGCTGAAGCTCTACGCCGAGAAGTACCCCTCGGAGAAGGAAGGCAGCCGGGCGTCGTGGGCGAGCCAGCTCCTCCGCCTGATCACCGAGGCCAAGGTGGGCGACGAGGTCGTGTGCTCCGACCGCGATCGCCGCCGCTACATCCTCGGGAAGATCACGTCCGAGTACGAGTGGCTCCCGGACGAGGACGGGCGCAACCCGCACGTCCGGCGGGTGAAGTGGACCCACGAGGTCGCGAGGGACTCGCTGTCGGCGGCCACGAGGAACACGCTCGGGTCGGTGCTCACCGTCTTCAAGGTGAACCCCGACGCCGCGAAGGACTTGCTGACCTTCGCCGTCCCGATGGGCACGCTGACCCCTGCCGTAGTGAAGCCGAAGGACCAGGAGAAGAACGCCGAGGCGCTCGGGCTGATCACCGAGGAGACGTTCGCCAAGGCCGGCGAGTTCATCGAGGATCAGATCGATGCTCTCGGGTGGGAGGAGATGCAAGAGCTTGTGGCGGGCATCCTGCGGGCCATGAACTACCGCACCACGGTCTCGGAGCCTGGCCCCGATCGAGGGGTTGACGTGTTCGCGTCCCCCGATGGCCTTGGGCTGGAGGAGCCGCGGATCTTCGTCGAGGTGAAGCACCGCAACCAGCAGATCGGGTCGAAGGAGATCCGGGCGTTCGTTGGTGGTCGCAAGAAGGGCGACAAGTGCCTCTACGTTTCGACGGGCGGCTTCTCGAAGGACGCCTTCTACGAGGCCGAACGGGCCGACGTGGCGATCACCCTCATCACGTTGCCGAGGCTCAGGAAGCTGGTCGTCGAGTTCTACGACAAGCTCGACGCCGAGACGCGGGCGATGGTGCCGCTGCGACGACTCTACTGGCCCGCCGGGAACGTGAGCGGGTGATCGAGATGACCCGCTGGTTCTGCTTTTCGACAGGAATCCGCAGATGAAGCTCGTCTCCTACACGGTTCACTCCGCTCCGCCGATCAGCCACTTCGAGGTGACGGAGTTGGCCGACGTCGTTGTGCTCGCCGGTCCCAACGGCGTCGGCAAGACCAGCCTCCTCACCAACCTGCTGAACGTCTTCCAGAACCCAGGCGGGACGCCGCACGCGGTTGCCGTGGTGGAAGCGACCAACGCGGACGAGGAAGCGAGCTGGGGTCAGAAGCGGTTGACGACGTCCGACCCAGCGCAGGCCCAGAAGCTTCGAGCACTACTTCAACGAAACCAGAAGCGCGGGCAACTGCGCAGCGGTTTGATCAACTTCGACTCGGCACGGCAACTGGAGCAGATCCAGCCTTTTCCGTTTTCGTGGGACTTCCGCGACCCCTTCTTCGAGGACATGAGCTGGAATTTCTCGTTCCAGCCGATGAAAGGTCGCTTTCAGGACACGATCCACTCCCTGCACCGGAAGATCCGCAGCCAGAAGGAGGACATCGCAAAGAAGGCCATGGCGCTGAGATCCTCGGGGGAGACGTCCATGACGCTCGACTTCCGCGACCCTTTGGAGAAGTTCACGGAGGCCTTCGCGAGACTGCTTCCAGGTCGGACGCTCGAAGCATTCGACGAGCAAGCCCAGACGATTCGGTACCGGATCAAGGACGCGGTGCTGCCCCTCAACTCGCTCAGCTCCGGCGAGAAGGAGGTCGTTACGATCGTCTTCGACTTCCTCCTACGCGACCCGCAGGACTGCATCATCGTCTTCGATGAGCCAGAGCTGCATTTGCACCCGGAGCTATCGTACCGTCTGCTCCGCACCCTTCGGGACGTTGGGGAGCGGAACCAGTTCATCTTCTCGACGCACTCGCCCGACATCATCACGGCGTCGCTCGACCAGTCGGTGGTGTTTGTGGCGCCCTCGAACTCAGCTCGGCCGAATCAAGCTGTTCAGCTTCGGGAAGACGATGAGGCTACGCGCGTCCTCCACGTCATCGGCCAGTCGATCGGCGTCGTCTCCCTTGGTAAGCGGATCGTGCTGATCGAGGGAACGAAGTCGAGCCTCGACAAGCAGACTTACGGCAGCATCGTGGGTGCGCTCTTCCCCGATCTCGTCCTCGTTCCCGTCGGCGGGAAGGAGAGCATCGGCGCCTTCGTGAAGGCGTTCGAGACCGTCCTGAGCAAAACCGTCTGGGGGGTGGATTTTTTCATGCTGTGCGACGGGGACACTTCGGCCGGCGCCAACACCGCCACGAGCGACCGCCTCCGGTTGCTTCCCCGTTACCACATCGAGAACTACTTCCTCGATGAACGAGTACTGGCCCACGTCTTCGAGACATTCGGAGAGCCCAAGGATTCTTGGCTCTGCGATCGGGTCAAGATCCGCGGCGAGATCAGGAAGCTTGCCGAGTCCTCGCTGTCGTATGCCGCCGCCCTCAACGTCGCCCACCGGCTCAGAACGGCCGCAGGCAACGTGGACCTGATGCCACCGTCCTGCCACGACAAGGACGTGGCGGGGCTGGCCGAGCTGTTCGAGCGCCGACGCTTCGCGGAGTCAGCACGGGTGGTGGCTGCGTTGGATGCCGGGCGGGTCGAGCAGGCCGTTCGTGAGGAGTTCGAGCGCCTGTCGGACCTCCTGAAGCGCGACGACGACGAGTGGCTGCGGCGCATTCCCGGGAAGGCTATCTTCCAGAAGTTCGCCTCGAAGACGCCCCTTGACGCCTCTCGCCTCAAGCGGCTTTACCTGAAGGCCGCCGCGGAGGAGGTGCCAGATCCATTCTCTGAGGTGAAGGAAGTGTTCAAGCACTTCTCGACGTTCAGCGGTGGTGCCTGACCTTCGAGGGCTACGCACGGGATCGCGAAGCGTCGGCGGTGACGACCTGCACCTCGTCGAGGATCTCCTCGACCTTCTTGGGGTCGCGACCCAGCCGAGTGTGGTTGGTGGTCGCGAGCATCGCGTTGGGCGTGCTGGTGGCCGCCTGCCGGGCGGCGCGGAGTCCGTCCGCGGGCTGGCCGACGTCCCGGAAGGTGCCGGCCACCTCGAAGCCCTGCTTGTCGCAGAACGTTCGGAGGGCCGCCTCCTGGAGGTCGGCGTTCTTGGTGTCGCTGCTGCGGATGTAGAGGATGGCGTTGGTCATGTAGGGCTGTACACCGAGGTCAGCGACCGACGACGAAAAATCGTCCGCGGTCCGGCGGCCAGCTCCGCCGACGCCGCGCTACTCGATCACGCTCGGCATCGCCGGCCGTTCGACACCGTCCCGCCAGCCCACGTCGAGGTGGATCGCGAGCACGCCGCTCGGAGGCCGGCCCGTGAACACGAACTCCATCTGGGCGGCGAGCGCCGGCTCGGACCTCTCGACGCCGAGGAGTTCGAGTTCGGGTAGCTCGTCGTAGAACAGCCCGATCTGGTCGTACGGCATCCGCCGCCGTCCATCCAGAAGGTAGCTCTCCGGGTTCACGTCGTAGCCGTCCGCGTGAAGGGTGACGAGGATCGACGGGTCCAGCAGTCGGCCGTGATCATCTTCGAGCCAGGCGTGGAACCCGCCGTCGATCCCATCGACGCCTCGGGGGTCGTACGAGATGGGTTCGATCCCGGAGTCGGTCGAGAGAGGGGCGACGTTGAGAGCCCCGAGCCGCAGCCGGAACGGGCGCTCAGGAACGAACACGGCGAGAGCCCGTTGCAGGAGCACGCACATCGGCAGGCACAGTCCCCGGCCTCGCACGATCCATCGGACGCGGGAGACGGCGTCGTCGATGATGGTGTCGTGGGCCTCCGCCATGCGTGCCTTCTCGGCCTTCCGCTTCGACTTCTTTCCGGTGGGCACGTAAGGCATCACGGCACCGTCCAGGAGAGGACGACGTTCAGCGTCTTCCCGAGGAACTTCACCGCCCCGGGCTCGATGTGAAAGAGCGTCCAGCCGGTCTGCTTCTTCCGCGCGTCGATGTACTCCTTGAGGGTGAGCACCCGCTTCACGGCGACGCCTTCGGGAACGGACGGATGCCTCGGCATCGTCGGGTCATCGAACGCCGTCTCGGGCACCCACGCCTTGTCGAGATCGTCGGGGTCGAAGTCGCCCTGGATGTGAACCATCTCGACCTCCGGGTGATCGGGACCGGGGCGCAGCACGTTGCCCTGGTTGTCGAGCAGGAGCGTCCGCCGCTCCGCCGGCGGGAGCTTGGGGGTGCCGGAGTAGACGCCCGATTTCAGCGGCAGCGTCCCGGCCGTGGCGTCCTCAGGTGCTCGGGGCTGATCCTTTCCGGCGGGGCCTCGAAGGTTGCGAAGGGCGGCGGCGTAGCTCTCGCCCGTCTTCGCCATGCGTGCTCGGACGTGCTTCTTCTTGTTGCTCGGCATCGTGGTCGTCTCCAGCCGGATCGTCAGCAGCCCCCCTGGTGACGATCACGGCGAAACGAACCACGGCCACTTCGCCCGGCGGTCATCCCGCTTTGCCCCGCCGAGGGTCGCGGGGGGCGCGACCGAAGCGAGGTGAGGTCGGAGCGCCGACCCGTTCGGAGACTCTTGCCACCCTGCGGCGAACGTCAAGGGGCGGACGCCATGGTCCGGGCGGTGGAGCCTGTCGAGCCGGTCAACCGCTCGAAATCACGCGAGGAGGCGGTGGCCTACGCCGCCTCGGCCAGCTCGACCAGGGCGGTTCGAAACTCGTCCAGGTAAGGACGCCACCGGTAGTACACTCACACGGAAGCCCGTGGGCTTCCGTGGTCGTCCCGTTGGGGACGCGACCAGCAGCTCGAATCGAGCCCATCGAGACTCGCCCCCGGATGTGCGGATCGACTCCGACTCGTCGAAGCGCGAACGACGTGGGCGCCTTCGGCGGCGGAGGCGGATACGAGTTGGGCGGACCCTGTGCGCAGGATCGGGGGCACCGAGGAGGAGGCCGCGGATGGCGTGCGAGGCGGAAGGCCCCGAGGGGTCAGTCGTCGACCGCCGTCACGAAGAAGGTCACCTGCGGCTTCGAGAAGCCCTTCAGCTGCTTCTCCCCGGCCGCGTCGAGTCGCCCACGAGCGCCGAGCAGTCGTGCCGTCTCCTCGTCGATCAGCACCCCGCCCGCCGGCGCGAGCGGCTCGAGCCGAGCGGCCCGGTTCACCGGCGGCCCGACGACCGTGTAGTCGGTCCGATGCCGCGCCCCGAACTCACCGACGGTCGCCAGCCCCGATCCGATGCCGATGCGCACCGAGAGCGGCTGCTCCGCCCCCGCCCTCACGAATTCCTCGCCGAGCGCGGCGATCCGCGCCTGCACGGCGAGCGCCGCACGCACGCACTTCACGGCCTCCTCCGCCGGCTGCCCGGGCTCGGGGGCACCGAAGAAGGCCATCACCGCGTCACCGATGAACTTGTCGATCGTTCCGCCGTGAGCGAACACGATCTCGGCCACCTCGTCGAAGTACCGCGCGAGGACCTGCGCGAGCACGTCGGGCGGCAGTCGCTCGACCATCGGCGTGAAGCCCTTCAGGTCGGCGAACAGCACGGTGATCTCACGCCGCTCGCGGACCGCGACCGGATCGACGTCGGCCACGAGCAGGCGCGACGCCACCTGCGGCGACAGATAGCGCCGCAGCCGCCCGGCGCGCTCGAGCGCCGTCACCTGCTCACGCACCCGCTCCTCGAGCGTCGCGTTGATCAGGCGGAGCTCATGCTCGCTCGTGCGCAGCCGCAGGGAAATCCAGCCCGCGATGAGCCACGTCACGAGCAGCACGACGACGAGCCAGGCCCCCGCCGACGCCGCGCGTGAAGCGAGCGCGGGGGTCGGTGCGACCGAGCGCCAGGATCGCCACTCCGGCCCAGCCGATGGCGCTGACGAGCGCGACGAGGCCGCTCTGCGCGTCGAAGTAGAGGCGGGTCCCGAGGACGATGACGACGAACCAGAGCGCGTTCGCCCCGGAGACGCCGCCATCGAGCCAGAGGCCCGTCGCGGCGGTCTCGAGCCCGGCGGCGATGGCGACGAGCAAGGCGACGCGCTGCACCCTGGGGCGGCGCGCGAAGCCAAGCGCGCCAAAGCCGGCCGCGATGGCGACGGCGTGGCCCGGCAGGTTCGCGGCGAGGAAGCGATCGTAGCCAGCCATGTCGACCCGCTCGTGCAGCCGCCCGGTCGCGAGCAGCCACCGTCCGAGGACCTGCAAGGGCGCGAGCACGACGGACAGCCCGACGAGCAGCTTCGCCATCCGCCGCAGCGCCGCCGGGCTCACCGGCTCCGGCACGCCCGGACGCAGCGTCACGGCGAGGAGCAGGCCCGCGATCCGGGCGACGTTGCGCACCGAGTGAACGTACCAGCATCCCGCTGTGGCGGGCGAGCAGCCCGCCGCCGGGGCCGCACGCGACGTCGAGGTGGAGGGACTGGACGTGCTGGACGAAGGGATCTCCCGCTGGCGAAAGAGCCGGAGGATCGAGTCCTCGCGCGCGAGGGAAGCCGAGCAGGCGGCCGCGACCGCCCGCGTCGCGCCGCTCGTCCGAGGGCTCTCCCGGCTTCGCGCCCGGGACACAATCAGGCCACGCGCCGCGCGTCCCGGCGCCCCCGGCTCACCCCACCCACGCCAGAGACCGAGGACCCACGCGGCCGAGGACCCACGCGCCCCGGCGCATCCCAGGCTCCTCGCGGCTCGTGCGCCGACCGCGTCGGATCGAATCACCGGGAGGCCGCCGCTCGGAGTAGCGCGGCGCCCTCATTTGTGATTTACTGGTCGTATGCTCAACAACGGGTTGTACGGAGGGCTCGCCGTCGCGGTCTCGGTCACGCTCGCAGGGTGCGGCGTGGCGCGCGCCGACAGCCCCGGAGACCCCGGCGCTTACCAGGGCGTCGTCGAGCTCGACACCTACACCCTCGGCTTCGATCTCGGCGGGCGCGTCCGCGAGGTGAAGGTCCGGCGCGGAGATCCGGTCGAGGTCGGCACCGAGCTGGCCCTCCTCGACGACGCGATCCTCGTCGCCGCGCGGGACGCACGCGCGAGCGATCTCGCCGCCGCCGAGGCCGAGGTGGCGCTGCGCGAGGCGGGCGCACGCCCGGACGACGTCCGCGCCGCCCGAGCCCAGGTGGTCGGGCTACGCGCCGCAGAGGACGCCGCGGCAAAGGCCGTCGCACGCGCTCGCGCCCTCCGGGACACGAGCTCCATCGCGCAGGCCGAGGTCGACGAGCTGGAGGCGCGCCTTACCCGCGCACGCGCGGAGCGTGAGGCCGGCGAGGCGCGCGCGCGCGTGCTGGCCGGGGGCTCGCGCCGCGAGGAGATCGCCGTCGCCAAGGCGCGAAGGTCCGCCGCCGAGGCCGCCGTCACGTTGGAGACCGAGCGCGTGACGCGCGCTCGCCTCCACTCCACCCTGAAAGGGAGCGTGCTCGACGTGCACGTGAAGCCCGGCGAGATCGTCGCCCCTGGGACACCCGCCTTCACCGTGGCGGATCCGACCCACCCCTACGTCGAGGTCTTCGTACCCCAAGGCGCGCTCGACGGCGTCGCGGTCGGCAACCGCGCCGAGCTGCGCGTCGACGGCGCGAAACACGGCTTCTCGGGCGAGATCGAGCACGTCGCCCCACGGGCGGAATTTACCCCGAGGTACCTCTTCAGCGAGCGAGAGCGACCGAACCTCGTCCTCCGCGTGCGCGTGCGCGTCTCGGACCCAGCGGCCGAGCTGCACGCCGGCACGCCGACGCGCGTCACCCTCGAGCGGAGGGCCGGGAAGTGACCGGCGACCCCATCGTCGAGACCCGCGGGCTCTCCCGACGCTTCGGCGATCTCTGGGCCGTCCGCGACGTCACGCTCTCCATCGGGCGCGGTGAGGTGTTCGCGATCCTGGGCCCCAACGGCGCGGGGAAGTCGACGACGATCAGGATGCTCTGCGGCCTCCTCACGCCCACGGGCGGCGAGGCCAAGGTCGCGGGCTTCGATCTTCGCGCGGACGCCGAGCGCATCAAGGAGCGCATCGGCTACATGACCCAGCGCTTCAGCCTGTACGAAGATCTCACGGTCGAGGAGAACCTGCGCTTCTACGCGGGGCTCTACGGAGTCCCGCGGGCGCGACGGCGCGCGCGCATCGACGAGGGGCTCGACCGCGCGGGGCTCGGCTCGCGCCGGGGGCAGATCGTCGGGACGCTCTCGGGCGGATGGAAGCAGCGCGTGGGGCTCGCGAGCGCGACCATCCACGATCCGCCGCTCCTCTTCCTCGACGAGCCCACCGCAGGCGTCGATCCGGTGAGCCGCCGGGACTTCTGGGAGCGCATCCACGACATCGCCGCGCTCGGCACGACGCTCATCGTGACGACGCACTACATGGACGAGGCCGAGCGCTGCCACCGCATCGCCTTCGTCCTCGGTGGGCGCGTCCTCGAGATCGGCACGCCGGCCGAGGTGATCGAGCGCACCGCGCCGTCGATCGTCGAGCTCGTGCCCTCGGGCGACGCGACGAGGGTCGAGCGCGCCCTCCGGGCCGACCCCTCCGTCGAGGAGGTCGCGCGACACGGCCGCACGCTCCGGATCGCGGTCCGCCACGGCCTCGACCCCGATCTCGCGCTCGGAGATCTGTTCGCGCGCCTCGGGCCGATGACGCTCCGTCGCGGCACCCCGACGGTCGAGGACGCCTTCGTCTCCATCGTCCGCCGCGAGGCCGCGTGAGCCTGCGCGTCTTGGTCATCGCGTGGAAGGAGCTGCTCCAGCTCCGGCGCGATCGGCTGACGGTCGCGATGATGGTCGCGCTCCCGGTCGTGCAGCTCCTCCTGTTCGGGTACGCGATCGACACGGACGTGCGTCACATCCCGTCGGTCGTGTACGATCAAGATCGCTCCGCGGCGTCACGCGATCTCTGGCGGAGCCTCGAGGCGACGGGCTTCTACGACGGCGTCGGCGAGGTCCAGAGCTTCGACGAGGTCGAGCGCACGATCCGCGCTGGAGACGCCCGCGTCGCCCTAGTCATCCCGGCGCGCTACGCGGCCGAGCTCGCGGCGGGGCGGCCGGTCCGCGTGCAGCTCGTCGTCGACGGCTCCGATCCGCAGACCGTCGCCAGCGCGACGAACACCGCGGCCTCGCTCGTCTCTGCGCGTGCGGCGGCGCTCCTCGTCGCGCGGCTCGGCCCGAGCGGCGTGAGGGAGCCTCCCCTCTCGCTCGAGCCGGTCACCTGGTACAACCCCGATCTCCGCACCGCCGTCTACATCGTGCCCGGCCTCGTCGGCGTGATCCTCACGATGACGATGGTGATGCTGACGGCCATGGCCATCGCCCGCGAGCGCGAGCGCGGGACCCTCGAGCAGCTCTGGGTGTCGCCCATCACGAAGTCGGAGCTCGTGCTGGGGAAGATCGCGCCGTACGTGCTCATCGGCTACGTGCAGATGACGCTCATCCTCCTCGCCGGGCGCCTCGTCTTCCACGTGCCCATCGTCGGCTCGACCGCGCTCCTCTACGCCGTCGCCCTCGTCTTCATCGCGGCGAACCTCGCGCTCGGCCTCTTCTTCTCGACGCTGGTCACGACCCAGCAGCAGGCGATGCAGGCGGCCTTCTTCTTCCTCTTGCCGAACGTGCTCTTGTCGGGGTTCATGTTCCCCTTCGAGGGGATGCCACGACCGGCGCAGATCGTCTCCCTGGGGCTCCCGCTCACGCACTTTCTCCGCGTCGTCCGCGGGATCACGCTGAAGGGGAGCGGCCCCGGAGACGTCGCGCACGAGGTCCTCTGGATGACGTGTATCTTCGGCGCCCTCGTGCTCCTCGCGGCCCTCCGCCTCACCAAGAGGCTCGCCTGATGGCCCGTCCCCCGACGGACATCGCCCCTCGCATCGTGCGCGCCGCCCGGCGGCTCTTCCTCCGCGACGGAGTCGACGGCGCGTCGCTCCGCGCCATCGCCCGGGCGGCGCGAACGAGCATCGGGATGATCTACTACTACTTCCCGACGAAGGACGAGCTCTTCCTGGCCGTCGTCGAGGAGGTCTACAAGGCGCTCCTCGACGATTTCGCCAGCGCGATGGAGAAGGAGGCGGGCGCCGAGGCGAAGATCCGCGCGCTCTTCGGCCGCCTCGGCGCGCTCTCCGAGCTCGAGCTCGACACCATCCGGCTCATCCTCCGCGAGGCGCTCGTCTCGTCCGACCGCCGGAGACGCGTGATCGAGCGCTTCTCGCGCGGGCACCTGCCGCTGCTGCTCCAGGCGCTCGCCGAGGGCGTCGAGGCGGGGGACGTCACGAAGGAGATCCCGCTCGGCGTCCTCGCGGCGTCGACGCTGTCGCTCGGCGTCGCCCCCCAGGTCATCCGGCGCATCGTGGGCGACGCGGGGCCGTTCGCGCTGATCCCGTCGGGCACGGTGCTCGCGACCGCGCTCGGCGACGTGCTCTTCGACGGTGTCCGCACCCCCGCAAGCCTTCCCGCGCCCCGGCCGTCGCCACGACGACGGCGGGCGCGATGATCCCGCCGAGCGCCAGGCTCACGCAGGGCGCTCGACGCGCTCGTCGGCGCGCGACCGCGCCCCTTCGCGACGACGGCGGGCGCGCTTACCCCTTGGTAAACACGCCCGTGCCGTCCCCTATGTCGGCGCAGTACTGCTCCACCGTCGCGGCGTCCCACTTCGGCGCGTAGTAGCGATAGGTCGTCATGACGCCCGTCACGAGGGCCGTGCAGGAGCCGACGCGGTTCGCCGTGGGACACGGCGAGGTCTCACTGAGCACTCCATCGTAGTCGAGGGTGCTCTTCGCGCCCTTGCAATTGCCCCTCGCCGTGCCTTCGGGCGCGCTCGCGTCGAACTCGACACAAAAGCCGCCGTCCTTCGTCAGATCGCAGCTCGACGGCGTGCCTTGGGTCGCCTGGCCGCCGCCGCCGGAGCCGCCGCCGCCCGGCGTCGAGCCGCCTGAGTCGTCCGGATTGCTGCAGGCGACGCCGGCGAGGATCACGAGGGAGAGGAGCGTCGAGGAGGACAGGGCTCGCATGCGGGTGACCGTACCGCCCCGACCGCGCCGCGTAAACCTCCGGCGAGGCGTCGCTTTTCGGTCATGACCCATCGTGCTAAGCGCCGCCCGCTTCCCATGGCCAAGAGCGCACCCGGCGTGTCCGTCCCCGAGATCTCGATCATCGTCCCCTGCTTCAACGAGGAGCTCAACATCCCCGAGCTCACCCGCCGCGTGCTCGGGGTCTTCGAGAAGGGCGAGCTCTCGGGCGAGCTGGTGCTCGTCGACGACGGCTCGTCCGACGGGACCGCGCGCGTCATCCGCGAGCAGGTGCAGGCCAACCCGGGCGTCGTCGTGGGGCAGTTCCACCCGAAGAACAAGGGCATGGCGCAGGCGTGGCGGACGGGCGTCCTCGCGGCCCGCGCGCCGACGATCACCGTCATCGACGCCGATCTCCAGTACCAGCCCGAGGACGTCCTGCGGCTCTACCGCACGCTCATGGACCACAGCCTCGACGTGGTGCAGGGCTGGCGCAGCCCGACGGGCCGCAGGCGCGATCGCCGGTACACCATCTCGCGCGGCTTCAACACGCTCCTCAACGGCGCGTTCGGGATGAGCCTCCAGGACAACAAATCGGGCTTCGTGTGCTGCGCCCGAGAGGTCATGCTGGATCTCCTCTCGTACAAGGGCCACTACCGCTACTGGCAGTCCTTCATCATGGTGGCCGCCCACGCGAAGGGCTACTCGTACCGCGAGGTCGAGACGCTCTTCGAGGAGCGTCGGCAGGGCGTCTCCTTCCTCGAGAAGGGCGCGTACCGCGCGTCGATCGCGAGCATCATCGATCTCGGCAAGGCCGTCTGGGAGTACCGCATCCACGCCGAGCCCCACGACATCACCCGCCAGTTCGTCGAGAAGCACGGCGTCGAGATCCCCGTCCCGCCCTCGCGCGCAGCCAACCCGGTGCGCTGGCGCGCCTTCATGAGCACCTTCGAGCAGACGCACTGGACGATCACGCGGGACGTCGAGCGATACTACGAGACGCTGAACGCGACGCAGTGGCTCTCGCGGAGCCAGGTGAAGGAGCTCCAGGACGAGAAGCTCCGCCGGCTCATTCGCCACGCCTACAGGAGCGTGCCCTACTACCGGACGCGCATGCAGGACGCGAAGCTCCGCCCCGAGGACATCCGCGGGCAGGACGATCTCCACAAGCTGCCCTTCTTGACGAAGGACGACGTCCGCAAGCACCTCCACTTCGACATCATGGCCGACGGCGTGAAGCACGCCGACATCCTCAAGATCACGACGTCGGGCTCCACGGGCGAGCCCTTCGTCTGCTACGCGGATCGGTCGCAGCTCGAGTTCCGCTGGGCCGCGACGCTCCGATCGCAAGAGTGGACGGGCTACCGCTTCGGCGACCCGACGGTGCGGCTCTGGCACCAGACGCTCGGCATGACGAAGAAGCAGGCCTTCCAGGAGCACGCGGACGCCTGGTTCGCGAACCGCACCTTCATCCCCGTCTTCGAGATGACCGACGCGAAGCTCGAGGAGATGATCGCGCTCATCTGCGAGAAGCGCCCCGTGCTCATCGACGGCTACGCCGAGGCCTTCGACTTCCTCGCGCAGTACCTGGCGACGCGCGGCGGCATGCCCTTCCGACCGAAGGCGCTCATGTCGAGCGCGCAGAGCCTGCCCCAGAAGAGCCGCGAGATCATCGAGGCCGGCTTCGGGTGCAAGGTGTTCGACAAGTACGGGAGCCGCGAATTCTCGGGGATCGCGTACGAGTCCGACGCGCACAACGGGCACCTCGTCGTCGCCGAGGGCTACATCGTCGAGGTGCTCGTCGACGGCCGCCCCGCGAAGCCGGGCGAGGTCGGAGAGGTCGTCATCACCGATCTCAACAACTTCTGCATGCCCTTCATCCGCTACCGCATCGGGGATCTCGCCGAGGCGCTCGCCGACGAGCCCTCGACGTGCGGGCGTGGGCTGCCGCGCATCGGCGACATCCAGGGACGCGTGCAGAGCATCATCCAGGGCACCGACGGGCGCTTCGTGCCGGGGACCTTCTTCGCCCACGCGCTGAAGGAGTACGACTACGCGCTGAAGCGCTTCCAGGTCGTCCAAGAGGAGCCGAACGCGATCCGCTTCCGCGTCGTCAAGGGCGGACGGTACTCGGACGAGGTGCTCGACGAGGTGAAGGCGCTCATCCGCGAGTACCTCGGCCCCGATCTCCGCATCGACGTCGAGTTCGCCGAGAACATCGAGATGGTCCGCACCGGCAAGCGGCTCGCCTCCGTCTCCAAGCTCCCCATCGACTTCCAGAAGAGGTCGCCCGGGATCGTCACGAAGACGGCCCGCTGATGGCCAGGCGCGTCCTCGTCACCGGCTCACAGGGCTTCGTCGGGAAGCACCTCCGGCGCGCGCTCGTCGCGCGCGGGCTCGAGGTCGTTGGCGTCGATCGCCCGGGCACGGGCGCCGAGGTCGAGGTCGATCTGTCCGATCCGCGCTGGGACGCCGCCGAGGCCGCCGCGCGGCTCGGCCCCGTCGAGGGGATCGTCTACATGGCCGCGACGATCACGCGGGGCTCGTCGGTGGACGCGACCGCCCGGGCGAACCTCCAGGCCATCGTCGACGCGGCGGTCCGCATGATGGAGGCCTTCCACGCGGCGCATGGGCCCACGCACTTCGTCTATTGCTCGACGTACAAGACCTATGGTCCGCCGGGCGAGGGGCTCATCGATCCGAACCGACCGCCCCAGCGGCCCGATCCGCACAGCTACGGCTCGGCAAAATCGCTCGCCGAGCGCGCGCTCCGGATCTCCTCCGCGCGCACGGGGGCGCGCTACGCCATCGTACGACCCACCTGCATCTATGGGCCTGGACAGCACCTCCACAACGCGATCCCCCTCTTCTTGAAGTCCTGCTGGGAGGGGAAGGACCCGGTGGTCTTCGGGACGGGCGCGGACGTGCGTGACGACGTCCTCGCGCACGATCTCGCGTACTGCCTCGCGGAGGCCTGTCTCCGGAAGGCCGAGGGCGCCTTCCACGCCGCGGGCGAGCGCGCGCGGACCATCCTCGAGGTCGCCGAGGTCTGCTGCCGCGCGGTCGAGGCGCTCGGCGGGCCCGCGGGGCTCCACCCCGTCGTCGACGCGTCGAGACCTCCGAAGTGGTGGATCGATCAGCGCTTCGATCTCGGCCCCTCGCGCGAGGTGCTCGGCTACGCGCCGCACAGCCTCTTCGACGGCGTCACCTGGGAGGCCCAGTGGCTCCGCGCGGGCGCGATCCCCAGCGCGTCGATCGATTTCTGTCCCCCCCCCACCCTCGGGAGCGCATCATGAAGATCGTGGTCACCGGCGCGACGGGGCACCTCGGCGTCTACGTCGTCGACGAGCTCGCTCGCCGCGGACACGACGTCGTCGCGATGTCACGATCGGGCGCGAGGCCGCTGCCGCCCTTCGCTGCCACGGTCGGCCAGGGCAGCGTGCGTGGAGTCACGCTCGAGGTCGACGTGGACGAGGCGGTCGAGATCGTCGCCCGCGAGCTCGGGCCCGACGTCGCGCTCGTGCACCTCGCGGCCTGGCACCCCCCCGCCACGGCGAGAACCACCGCCGAAGACCGCGCTCGCCTCCTCCAGACGAACGTGTACGGAACGATGCGCGTCCTCGAAGCAGCCCGCCGCTCGAGGGCTGGCTGCTCATCGGTCGTGTACGCGTCCACCTTCGAGGTGTACGGCGAGCCCGAGGGGCCCGGCGAGGTGACGGAGCAGACACGCGTCACGCCCATCACCGACTACGGCGCGACGAAGCTCTCGGGGGAGGACCACCTCCTGGCCTTCGCCTTCGAGGAGAAGACACGGGTCGTCGCGCTGCGCATGCCCGCCATCTACGGCCCCGGAGAGACGACCTCGCGCGCGCTCCCCAACTTCTTGCGGGCGGTGGCGCGCGGCGAGCGACCTACGATCTTCGGGGATGGCGAGGATCTGCGCGATCAGCTCCACGGGCGCGACGCAGCGCTCGCCGTCCTCCGCGCGCTCGAGTCGGGCGCATCAGGGATCTTCAACATCGCGGACGGCGAGGCGCACTCGATCCTCGAGCTCGCGCGCACCGCGATGAAGCTCGGCGGGCTCGCCGGCGAGCCCGAGAGGCGCCCCGCCGAGAAGAAGCGCATCGACTTCCACATGAGCATCGAGGCCGCGCGCCGAGAGCTCGGCTTCTCGCCCGCCATCGCCCTCGAGGACGGGATGCGCGAGGAGCTCGCGTGGCTGCGCAGCGTGGGCTGAGGTCGACGCCACGCGGCCACCCGACGCCGCCTCCGCCACGAGCCCCGGCGCCGCACCGACGAGAGCCCGGCCTCTCGCGCGCCGTCACCCTCGAGGACAGGACGCGGGAGGATCTCGGGCGGCTCCGCGGCGCGGGCTGAGCTCGCGGCTCCGGCGACGAGGCCCGTGGGTGGGTCGAGCCGAGCGCCCGCGCGCCAGAGACGATTGGGGCGACCGAGGACGAGCCCACCCGCGAGGCCCTGCACGGGGGCGGAGCCCTGCGCGTGCCCCAACCGCATCGGACGCCGCGAGCACCCCCTTGTGAGGCATTTGCGTCGATGGTAGACTGAGCGATCGCCCCCATCGACGGCGAACCTGGTCGCCGCCGACCTCCCCCGCGCAAGGAATCGTCCCATGAAGATCCCGTTTCTCGGACTCATCGTGACCTTCGTCTTCTGCGTGTTCATGGGGATCACCGCGATCTCGATGGGCGTGGGCGCCCTCGTGCCGTCCATCAACCAGATCGCCGCCCCCGTGGTCTGCCCGGGAGGCGAGCTGACCCCCGGCTCGCAGCGCTTCAACCCGTACCCGGGCAAGACCGGTCATCTCGACCAGCTGGGTGTGCGTCGACCCGAGATCCGGGAGGCGCGAGCCGGTGAGCCAGCTCCTCATCGCCCTCATCGCGGGGAGCGTCCAGGGGGTCGTGCTGTTCGTCCCGATTGGATTCTTGATGCTGCTCGCCGGAAGCCGTCGCCGCTGAAGGAGAGCCTCACCACAGCGGGCCACGGTCGATCGGATCGTGACGAGCCAGCCTGATTGGACGCGCTGCAGCCCCCGGACCAAGAGCAGAGCGCCCGGGGGACCATCGACCGCACACGCTCCCGAAGAGGGCGCGGCGCCTCACGTGCGACGCGGATGCGCGGGCCGCGCACGGTCCATCGGCCACACGCAGGCGCCCTCCAGGGCCTCACGGGAGCACGTACCCGAGCGACTGCTCCACGTTCTGCCCCTCACACTTGGGATCCGGCGACACGAAGTGATCGGTCCCAGCGCCCACACGGCAGCGGCGCAGCTCCACGCCGCCAGGGGGCGCCTTGTCCCAAGCGTACCCGAGCGGCCCCATCGGCGCCTGGCCCTCGCAGCCCGGATCGAGCGTCACGATCGTGTGCTCGCCCACGCGGCACTCGTAGAGCATGTGGGTGCCCGGCGCGGCGTCGCGCAGGAGCCGGTAGCTCTGCTCGAGCACCGCGCCCGTGGGGGGCAGCCGAGTCGAAGTCCAGTGGCCGATCCCCTGTCGGTTCGCGCGCACGAGCCGCGTGTAGGGGACATCCTCGAAGCCACACGAGAGCTGGGGCGGGCTGAGATCGGCGCGGTTCGCGAGGGCCCAGGTGGCCCAGGCTGGCTTCGGCGTGCCGTCCGGGTTCCGCAGCCCCACGGCGAGCCCCCCCGCCACCTCGACCGGATGATCGGACATCCGGTGGTAGATGTAGCTCTCGATGCCAGGCGTCCCGAGCACGTTCTTGAAGGAGCGACACACGCCGTCGGCCTGCGCGGCCGGGCTCGAGGGGGAGAGCGAATTGACGCCGCTCTCGGTGAGCTGGATCTCGCGGAGGCTCGCGCGGTTGGGGAAGGTCTTGTGGAGCCACCCCGCGAGCATCCCGAGGTTCCCGTAGGTGACGCGAGGGAAGTCATCGACACCGAACGCCGCGGAGAGCAGGTTCGGCGGGTAGGGATGGTACGCGACGCGGAGCTCGCGCGAGCCGACGCGCGAGGCGAGCCCCTCGATCACGGTCATGCCCGAGAGGAGCGGGTTCTGCTGCGACGGGAGATCGAAGGCCTTCCCGAAGTGGTGGTCGAGCGACACGAGGATCTTCGCGAAGGGCTGCTCCGCGCGCACGCGATCGTACGCGGCCATCCAATTGGCCGCGTAGAGGTCGAGCCACGCCTTCGGATCGCAGGGCTTGCCTTGTCCACAGCCGACGTCGAACCAATCGTTCGCGTTCACCTCGTTGTGGATGACGAAGTCGGCGACGCGCCCGTGGCCGTGGAGCCCGTCGTAGCGGCGTGCGAGCATGCCGGCGAAGCGCCCGTAGTCGGCCGCATCGTCCGGTGCGCAGAAGATCTCGAAGCCGGGTGACACCGGCGAGCACGGCCGCGTGACGCGCGCCCACGCGGGGACGCCGTACACGACCGCCGTCACGACGAGACCGCGCGCCGTCCAATCGGCGATGGCCGCGTCCACGCCCGCGTCGACGACGAAGCATCGCCCATCGTACGTCTCCTCGCCCGGGGCGCATGGCGCCGCCTTCTTCTTTGGCTCCCAGCCGGACCACACGAGGTTCATCGCCACGCCGCCCGCGTTGTTCCCCGCGATCTCGTCCTTGTTCGGCCAAAAATCGGGCTGGAGCCCCTTCAGGTGGTACGTCGTCCGCGTCGGGTAAGGGAGCGGAGTCGAGCCGCCCTTTCCACCCACGCCCGCGCCGCCGCCCGGCGCGCCCGCCACGCCCCCCGCGCCGCCGCCCTTCCCGCCCGTCGCGCCGCCGACGCCCGCCGCACCGCTCGAGCCGCCCATCGCACCGCCGCCGCCGGTCCCTGCCGTCGCACCGCCGCTGCCGCCCGTCGCGGCGCCGCCGCTCCCAGCGCCCGCGCCTCCCACAGCGCTCTTTCCTCCGACGGCACCCGCCCCGACACCGGACGAGCCCGACGACGCGCCCGCGGCTCCGGCACCAGCGCCTTCCGAGGGAGCGCCATCCTCCGCGGCGCCCCCACAGGCAACGAGCAGCCCAAGACCCGCGAACGATCCGTAGCGCCGGAACACCCTACGGATCCTACCAGAGAGCGGCCCCCGTCGGCGACGATCCGCCGCTCCCGCTGCCCGCTTCATCCGCAGAACGAGGGTCGAGAGTCGTGGATCGCGGCCGATCGGGCGGCGGCCTTCTTGGTGTGAGCTCGGCGGGTGGATGGTCGAGAGTCGTGGATCGCGACCGATCGGGCGGCGGCCTTCTTGGTGTGAGCTTGGCAGGAGGTCGGTCCTCGTCGCGTAATGGTTTGCTTCTTCGTCGTGTCCTCCTACGGCGGCAGCGCGCGCGCGACGCCGGTGCCCTTCGCCGTCGCGGAGCGCCTCCGCCGCGTCGAACAGGGACTTGGCGCCGTGGCAGAAGGCGAGCCGCTGACGAGACTGCGTCCCCGAGGCGAACCCGTTCGGGAGACGCGCGCAGGCGCGCCGAGCTCGTCGCCCCTGACGTCCCCACCGGGCGGTCGCCTCGAGGACAACGTGGATCGCGCGCGTCGCCTCCGGCCGGGTCGCAGGCCGCATGAGCGCGGCGGAGCAAGGCGCAGCCTCGCGGCTTCGGGGATCGCGCCCCAAGCGCGGACGCCTCGGACTCTACCGCGCGCGCATGCGTGGACGCCCTCCTCGCGCGGCCAATCGGAGCTGCCGCGGCGGACACCCGTTCGACGACGCTCACGTCGTCCGGGGCCACGCGCGGGATCGACACGCAGGTCCACGCCGAAGTGCCTCCATCCCGAGGCGGATGAGGAGGCGCGTCTCCTCGCGCGCTGCGCACCTCCGGACGAGCTCGCGCGGGGGCCTATCGAGCGCCCGCCTGGACGGCCGTCGACCCGGGGATGCGTTGCGAGAGCAACTGGGCATTGGTCGTGAAGATGAGCGTGTTGCCACATTGCGTGCAAGCGACCAGGTTGAACGCCCACCACGTCGCGGTCGAGCCCACCCTCGAGGTGATGCCGAGCACGTTGGTCATGTGCGGCGCGTCGATCGCTACATTGGGGATGTAGGTGAACGAGGTATTTCCACAGTAGCTACAGGGCTTGAGGGTGTTCATCGGGGGCATCTTGCCACGAGGGGTCAGCGGCCGTCGAGGAGCGCGACGCGCGCCAATGCCCCTGGGTCCGTTCGCTCGAGCGGCCACGAGGAGGCGGGCCGCCACGCCACCCACGGCCCACGGGCGAAGGGAGCGCTGCGGACGTCTCGACTGGCACGGCCGCCGTGCGATTGTCCGAGATCGCCCGCGCTCGGGCAGCGTGGCGGAGGGCGAGCTGCACGGTCGGACCGTGACGGAGCCTCGCGTCGTCGCGGAAGCCGCCTCCGAGGGCGAAGCGGGTCTCGGTCGACGGGGATGGGCCGCGAGGTCGGCCCTGACGTGTGCTTCGACGCCAGGCTCCTGACGCACTGCCGGGGGGGGGCGTGCCGAAGCGGGCGCTCGGCGTGCGGTGACTGGCAGCGAGGGTCCATTGGACGGCGCGCTTCACCAGGCGGGCGGGCGTGAAGCGCGGCACGATGGGTCAGCGTGTCGGTCATGACGCAGCCGGACCCGCTCGGCTCGATGCGGCGCTCGTGGTGCCAGGGTCGCTGAAGCCAAGACCGGCTCTCTTCGTCGAAGCCGCGCCCGTGCAGTGGCTCGAGGCGCAGGTGGTGGACGCCGAGCGGGAGCGCGCCAAAGAGCGGCGAACCGCAGGTGAGTGCCTCTCGCCCGCTCTCGGCCTCGGAGAGCCGCGCGCTCCGCGCCGTCGGGAGGACGGTCATCCACACCCGCACGCCGAGCTCCTGGTGGAGGCCGTCCCACGTCGAGGCGTGCGTCCAGACCTCGCCAGCCGAGGCTCGTGAGCGGCTCCACGAGGGGGCCTGACCGCCGGACACGTGCAAGCACGAGCGAGCGCGCCGGTCACCGCACTCTACCACCCCAAAGTGGCCGCTTACGAAGGACACCTCGCGCGCAGGCGAGGTGGGCGCCGATCTCCTCACGCGCCATCACCCAAAGAGGCCGACGCCACGCGAGCCGCCCTGCGCTCCTCGCGGCCAGCGTGGCGCTGTGCCGCCCCAGGATCTCGTGCGACGCGGGGCTTCCTGCAGCCCTTGCGCGGTGGACCTAGCGCCGGGGCCGCCTCCTCGACCGTCAGGCACGGGCTCGCACGAGCAGCGGCGGCGAGGGTTCGGGCGCGTGGCTCGTCGACGTCGTCCATCACGGGGACGGCACGACGGCAGCGGGACCCGCTCGACTTGGCGGCCCGAGCCCTCCGCCTGGCCGTCCTCGGGCTCGCTCGTGAGAGCCTGATCTCCGGCTCCTTCGTGAAACGCTGCGCCCCCGGCGGGAATCGAACCTGCGACCAACGGTTTAGGAAACCGCTGCTCTGTCCACTGAGCTACGGGGGCGTTCTGGAGCCGCGCGCTCTTCGCGCGTGCCCGCTGCTTCGTCAAGTCTTCGTCGCGCCCGCCTCGCGCTCGCGCCCTCGGCAATCTCGCTCGCCGCAACGAGGTTCTTGCTAGAAGGCCGCGGTTGACCCGCGATCTTCATCCCCTCGGCGCGCGCCTCGACGACATGGACGCGGCAGGCGGCGTCTCCGACGACGACGCCCTCGGGAGCTTCCTCCGGTGGGTCGAGGAGACGGGCGTGACGCTCTATCCAGCGCAGGAGGAGGCCATCCTCGAGCTCTGGGACGGCGCCCACGTCCTCGTCACCACCCCGACCGGCTCCGGGAAGTCCATGGTGGCCGTCGCGACGGCCTTCCGCGCCGCCGCGCGCGGCGAGAGGATCGCGCTCACCTTCCCGGTGAAGGCGCTCGTCAGCGAGAAATTCTTCGATCTCTGCCGGCTCTTCGGCCCCTCTCGGGTCGGGATGATGACGGGCGACGCGAGCGTCAACCGCGAGGCGGCCATCGTCTGCATGACCGCCGAGATCCTCGCGAACCAGGCGCTCGCCGTGGGCGATGGGCTCGCCTTCGACGCGGTCGTGATGGACGAGTTCCACTACTACGGCGACCGCGATCGCGGCGCCGCGTGGCAGATCCCGCTCATCGCGACGACCGGGGTCCAGTTCGTCCTCATGTCCGCGACGATGGGCGAGACGACGAGCATCGAGCACGATCTCGCGCGTCGGACGGGGCGGCGCGTCGCCGTCGTCGCGAGCGCGACGCGGCCCGTCCCGCTCTCGTACGAGTGGAGCGAGATCCCCCTCCACGAGGCGATCCCGAGCCTCGTCGTCAAGGGGCGCGCGCCCATCTACCTCGTGTCGACCTCACAGAAGGACGCCCTCGCCGAGGCACAAGACGCGATGAGCCTCGATCTCCTCAGCAAGGACGAGAAGCGTGAGGTCGCCGCCGCGATGCGCGGCATGCGCTGGCCGAGCCCCTTCGGCAAGACGCTCGAGCGCTACCTCCGCGCCGGCGTCGGCGTGCACCACGCGGGGCTGCTGCCGCGCTACCGCCTCGCGGTCGAGAAGCTCGCGCAGAAGGGCCTGCTCAAGCTCGTCTCGGGCACCGACACCCTCGGCGTCGGGGTCAACATCCCCATCCGCACCGTGCTCTTCTCGAAGCTCTGCAAGTTCGACGGCGAGAAGGTACGCGTGCTCACGGCTCGCGAGTTTCACCAGGTCGCCGGGCGCGCGGGGCGCCGCGGCTTCGACGACCACGGGCACGTCGTCGTGCAGGCCCCCGAGCACGTGATCGAGAACCTCCGCATCGACCGGAAGATCGCCGTCGATCCGTCCAAGAAGAAGAAGCTCGTCAAGAAGAAGCCGCCCGAGCGCGGCTACGCCCCCTGGGACGCGAAGACCTTCGAGCGGCTCGTCGCGGCGAAGCCCGAGGCGCTCGTCTCCCGCTTCCGTGTCACGCCGGCGATGGTGCTCTCGGTCGTCACGCGCGAGGCGGGCGGCTGCCGCGCGATGAAGGCGCTCCTCCGCGACAACCACGATCCGCCGCGCGATCGTCGCGCCCACCGGCGGCGCGCCATGACGCTCTTCCGCGCGCTCGTCGAGACCGGGATCCTCGAGCTCGTGCCCCGCTCGCGAGACCCGCGTGGCCTCGTGCTCGTCGGCGATCTCACGGCGCGGCTCTCCTTGCACCAGCCCCTCTCACTCTTTCTCCTCGACGCGCTCCCGCGGCTCCCCGCCGACAGCCCGACCCACGCGCTCGACGTGCTCTCGCTCGTCGAGGCGGTCCTCGAGACCCCGTCCGTCATCGTCGATCGCCAGGTCGACAAGAAGAAGCAGGCGCTCCTCACCGAGCTGAAGCAGGCGGGCGTCCCCTACGAGGACCGCATCGCCGAGCTCGAGCGCGTCGAGCCCGACAAGCCCCTCGCCGAGACGATCTACGCGGCCTTCGATCTCTACCGCAAGGCCTACCCGTGGATCGACGACTCGCCTCGCCCGAAGAGCATCGCGCGCAACATGGTCGAGCTCGTGATGTCCTTCGGCGAGTACGTGCGTGAGTTTGGGCTCGAGCGCGTCGAGGGCACGCTGCTCCGGTACCTCACCGACGTCGTGCGGGTGCTCCGCTCCGAGCTCCCGGCGGAGGTCATGACGGACGAGCTCCGCGAGCTCCGCCTGGTCCTCGAGGCCACGGTGCGCACGACCGACGCGAGCCTCGTCGAGGAGTGGGAGAAGCTGCACGATCCCGAGTACCTCCGCGCAGCCCAGCGCGGCGTCGATGGGCCGCCGCCGCCGCCGCCCGACTTCACGCGGGACGAGCGCGGCTTCGCGCGCCTCCTGCGCAACGAGGCGTGGAAGATCGTGCGCGCGATCGCGTCACGGGACGAGGAGTCGTTTCGCGACGTGGCCGGCGACGAGCTCGATCCGCGCCCCTTCTTCGACCGCTGGCACGCGGCGCACGGCCCGGTGGCCCTGGGGGCCGAGGCGCGCTCGCCCACGCTCGCCGTCGTCGAGCGCGACGACGAGCTTGCGCGCGTCACGCAGACGCTGTCCGACGACGAGGGCCCAGCCGATCAAGCGTTCGTCCTCGTCGCCGATCTCGCGCGGTGCCGCGCGGAAGGACGCCTCGTCGTCACGCGCGTCGAGCCCGCGTGAGCTCAGAGCGTCAACTCGACGGCGCCCAGCGCGGCGACCCCTGCCGTCCATGTCCGAGGCGCACGCCCCGCGCGACGGGTCGCGTCACCTCGGCGCGCAGGTCGCGGGGTCGAAGAACAGGGTCTTCCCCTCGAAGTTGACGATCCACACCAGACCCTTGGGGTTGTCGGGATCGAGCGTGACGACGGCCGTCTTGCCAGCCGTGAAGCCAGGCACCTTCGCCGCGAGCTGGCTCGACTTGCACGCAGGGACCGTCGCGATCGGCATGGGGCCCTTCCACTGGTTCGTCGCGTCCCACCGGTCCTTGTAGAGGATCATGTCCGAGTTCACGAAGTTGTACTTCTTGATGGCGTCCTTCCGCCCCAACGACGAAGCCGACTGCACCCGCGACAACGAGAAGTACTCGACGACCGCGTTGTGCTTGGTGAGGTCGACCGTCCCATCGGCCTGCATCGAAGGCATCGAGATCTTCATGAAGGTCGCGTCGCTCTTCCACGATCTCGCGAGCGTCCCCGCGGCCGCGATCATCTTCTCGGGATCGGCCCTCTTGCTGTCGATCCCGTAGCTCGACGTGCGCGCCTGCCCCGGAGCGAAGCGGGCCTTGACGAACCAGCCCGCCGCGGCGAGGCCGGCGACGAGGATCGCGCCCCCGACGCCGCCCACGATCCGCATCATCGGGAAGCCGGGCGCCTGGAAGGGGACGCCCGTCATCGGCGGGGTCGCCGCGCCCATCGGAGGGGGAGAGCCGAACCCGGCCGCCGCAGGGGGCGCGCCCGCGCCATAGGCTGGGGGTGCGCCGTAAGGTGCGCCTGGAGCCGCCCCAAACCCGGGCGCCGCGGGGGGCGCGCCCGCGCCATAGGCTGGGGGCGCGCCATAGGGATCCGCCGGCGCGGCCCCATACCCAGGCCCCGCAGGCGGAGCCCCGCCGTAGGGGCTCGGCGCCGCGCCCGCGCCCCCCGCCGGGAGCTGATTGGGCGTCTGGCACGAAGGGCAATATCCGACCCCCGCCGCGGGAGAAATCCACACGGTGGCGCCACACTTACCGCACGGGAGCTGCACGAATTGAGGCGGGTGGAGATCCAATCTGAGCGGACAGAGATCGTGCCATTGGAATCCAATGAGGCAGGGATTTGATCGTGAGAGCGGTAAAGCTTGCACGA
>CAYNEK010000016.1:0-8113 GCA_964396175.1 uncultured Polyangiaceae bacterium
GTACGGTTTCCGAACCACGAAAGTCGCTCAAGTCGCCCTGTTTCATGCGCTCGGCAAGCTCCCCGAGCCCGATTGGGTCACCCACGGGTTTGGTTGACGAGGCAGTAAGAGATGAGGGCTGGGGCGTTCTTGTAAGGGATCAGCCCGCCCGTGGCATCGCCCTGTGGGACTGGATTCTGCGGCGGCGGAGAGGGTGAAGTCATCTCGAGCGACGACGAACGCGCCGCCGTGGCCATGCTATCGTGAAGCCTGGAGGCCCGTCAAAGGAGGGAAAGCTGAGGCTCCCGTCGCTCCGGTCGCCAGGGCGTCCACCCTCCTTGGCGAGAGGGGTCGGCGGCGGTAGTCCTGGGAGGAGCCGCCGTCGAGCCCGGCGAGCCCCGTCGGGTGCCTCGTCGTCGTCGCCTCGGAGACGGCGCGCCGAGGGCGCGCAAGGCGCTCGACCGGCGTGCCCCGCCGCGCGGGCCGAGGAGGTCGCACGACCTCACTCGGGTGCTCACGTTGCCGGGCGCTGTGCGCGGCTGCGGCCGGCCTCGAGCCGGACGGCGCCCTTGCGAGGGGCCTCGCACTGCTTGCCAGCGCTCGGAGGTGTGTGCCATGGACGCACGCTCCCATGGCGATGCTCGACGGACTCGGCGCTCGACTCGACACTTTCCGCGGCATGGACGCGGCCGCGACGCAGGCCGTCGTCGAGTCGCTCGTGTGGATCACCATCGCCGAGCCCGAGAACGACGCGCACGCGCACCTGCTCGGCGTCTCCCTCGTCAGCCTGCCCGGGCTCCAAGAACTCTCCGACGACGAGCGCGCCGCCCGCGTCGCGACGGCCATGCAGCGGCTCGACGCGCTCGAGGCGAGCGAGCTGTGGTGGCACCTCCAGGCGCTCGGGCGCGATCTCGGCGAGCCCGAGCGCCGCGTCATCGTCCTCGCGATCGCCTCCGTCGTCGCGACGGCCGGCGGAGCCCTCGGCGAGACCCGAAAGCTCCTCCTGTCGCGCATGGGCGAGGCCTTCGAGGTCACGCCCGAGGCGCTGGAGCGCACGATCCAAGCGCTCGCCGCCGCTGTCTGAGCGGAGTGCGCCCTCGCGGTCCTGCTGCGCCGCGTGAGCCGGAGTCGCGGAGGTCTCAACCGAGCACAAGCATGGCTCGTGCGCGGCCGCGAGGGTCGCGTCGCGTGAGCCGGAGCCGCGGGTATCTCAATGCCACGAGGCGCAAGGCGCCGAGCGGCCAGCGGGCGCACGCGTGGCGCCAGCGAGCGCGCGGGCGTCTCGATGCCACGAGGGGCAGGACGCCGAGCGGCCAGCGGGCGCACGCGTGGCGCCAGCGAGCGCGCGGGCGTCTCAATGCCACGAGAGCAAGACGCCGACGGACGGCGCGACGATCGCGTAGCGCCTCGTGTCTGGCGCGTCGGTGTCCCGCGCCGGGGAGAGGCGCGGCGCGATCTCGACGCGCAGCCGGACCGCGAGGGCGAGCTCGTCGGCGACGAAGGCCGAGGCTCCGGCGCCGAGGTGCGCCACGATCCCCGACCAGGTGAGGCGCTCGTCCCGCGCGCGGACCTCGGGCGGCGTCGAGGTCCAGGTCCCTCGTGATAGGCTCCCGAACCCCGCGCCCGCCTCGACGAAGTGCCCAGCGCGCGGCTCGGGGAACCAGGTGAGCGCCGCCTTCGTCGAGGAGTACGTGGCACCGTCGCCGAAGCGACCTCCGCGCTCGCCCTGCAGCCCCTCGAGCGACACGGTGGACAGATCGCCCCCGACCACGAGCCCACGCGCGGGGGTCCCGCCGATCGTGAGCGAGAGCCCGGAGACGAGGCCGCCGAAGTGATTGGCCGACGAGCTCTGGGTGATCCACGGCGCGAAGACCGACGGCCCCGCCGCCACGAACAGGCCGTCGTGCGTCCTCGGCTCGGCTCGCGCCGCCTGAGGGAGCGCCGACAGCCCCGCGAACGCCAGCGTCCCACGCGCCAGGAGCTCCGCGCACCTCGGGCGGGATCTTGGGCAGCGCTCGCGCATCGGGGCTGCTTCTCCCAGCCCGCCGCGGAGCCGTCAAGCGAGTGCACGCAGGAGATCGCGCCGCGCAGCACGAAGGGAGGCGTGACGGCGATCCGAGCGCGGTCTTCGAGCGAGCGCGTTCGGCGCGAATCGGGAGGTGTGATGGCGAGCCTGGCGAGATCGTCGAATCGATCGTGCGTGAGGGATTCGGTGCGGCGTCCTCCGCGGAGGAGATGTCAGGGCGAGTGGGCTCAGCGCGCCGTTCTGAGCTTCACGAGGTCCTCGACCGCCCGTTTCGCCTCGCGCAGCCCGAGGCCGGTGAGCTCCCTGTAGCGCTTGATCGCGTCGATGAGGGCGCCGCGCGCGAGGAGCTCGAGGAGCCACGGATCGGCCTCGGGGCGAGGTGCTGTCGCCATGCGTGCGCCGGGCTCCGCTCCGGGCGTGGTCGGGGCGAAGGCGACGTGGCAGTAGCGACAGCTCGTCGCGCCGAGGGCGACTGGGGCGCCACAGCGCCCACACAGGCTCGGGGTCGCGGTCGTCATGGTCGACGTATACTTCCCGGTCCCTGCGGAGCAACCCTCGGCGGGCGACGTCGGAGCGCGTCGGGATGGCGACGCGCCCCCACGGCGTCGCGAAGCGGCTACGCGGCCGCCGGATGGGGTCGGAGCCGACGAGGAGCTCGACGGCTGACTACGCGGCCGCCGGATGGGGTCGGAGCCGACGAGGAGTCGACGGCTGACTGCACGGGATGGGCGTGGTACACTCGGCGCGACATGCGCTCGACTGTCTTCGTCCCCGCCATCCTCGCTTGCTTCGTCACGGCCGCCCTCGCGTGCGGCAGCGCTGCCCCCGACGACTCGTCGCTCGGCTCGCCCGTCGGCACCGCCGGCACCGGGACCGGCGGCTCCGGGAACGGCCCGCAGGCCGGGTCGCACCAAGGAGGCGCTCCTCCGCAGGGCGGCTCCAACTCGGGCGGCTTCGAGAGCGGTGGGAGCAACACGGGCGGCGCGCCGGTCGGCGATCCGACGACCTGCGAGGGCGCCGCGGCGCTGAAGTCCTACGTCGGCTGCGACTACTGGCCTACGGTCGTCGCGAACAACGTCTGGAGCATCTTCGACTACGCCGTCGTCGTCGCCAACACGAGCCAGAACCCGGCGACCGTCAAGGTCTCCCGCGCGGGCTCCGACGTCACCTCCGTGACGGTCGCGCCGGGGAGCCTCGAGAAGATCTACCTCCCGTGGGTGAAGGAGCTGAAGGGCCCGGACGCCGACGCGCAGGGGAGCGCCAAGCCCCTCGGCGCCACCGTGGGCGTGAAGGGCGGCGCCTACCACCTCGTCTCGGATCTCCCCGTCACCGTCTATCAGTTCAACGCGCTCGAGTACCAGGGCAAGGGCGGCCCCCCCGGAAAGAACTGGAATTCGTGCCCCGGAAAGGCCTCCGGGATCGGCTGCTTCTCCTTCTCCAACGACGCGTCGATCCTGCTCCCCAGCACCGCGATGACCGGGAACTACCGGGTCTTCGCGCCCCGCAACTGGCTGAGCTCCGGGGTGCCCGTGATGGGTGGCTACTTCGCCGTCACGGCCACCCAGGACGGCACCAAGGTCACGGTGAAGGTCTCGAAGAACGGCAGCACGCTCGCGGGCGCGGGGATCGCCGCGCAGAAGGCGGGCGGCGTCTTCGACGTGGCGATGAACGCGGGCGACGTGGTCCAGATCGCGGCCCCCGCAGCGGCTGGCGATCTGTCGGGCTCGCTCGTCCAAGCCACGAAGCCGGTGCAGGTCATCGGGGGCATCCCCTGCACCCAGGTCCCCGAGGGCAAGCAGGCGTGCGACCACATCGAGGAGACGGTGATGCCCGCCGAGACCCTCGGGAGCCACTACTTCGTCGCGCCCATGACGGGCCCGAAGGGCAACGCGCCCGGCTACGTCGTGCGCCTCTACGGCAACTTCGACGGGACCAAGCTGACCTACAAGCCCGGGACGCCCCAGGGAGCGCCCAGCACGATCAACGCGGGCGACGTCGTCGAGCTGAAGGGCGCCACGGGGACGATGATCTCTGCCTTCGAGGTGGAGTCCGACAAGGATCACCCCTTCGGGGTCGGGCTCTACATGCCAGGGGCGTCCGTCCTCGACCCCGGGAACGTGGGGAGCGAGAAGGGCGATCCGTCGATGAGCCTCGCCGTGTCGGTCGAGCAGTACCGCGACGAGTACGTCTTCCTCGCGCCGGACGACTACGACGTCAGCTACGCGGACGTCATCGGCCCGATGACGGTGCAGCTCACCCTGGACGGCGCGCCCGTCTCGGTCACACCGACCGCGATCGCGTCCGACGTGGGCGTCTTCCGCATCAAGCTCGGCGCAGGCAAGGGCGGCGCCCACACGCTGAAGGCGTCCGCGCCCGTGAGCCTCCAGGTCATGGGCTACGGCAGCTACACGAGCTACCAGTACCCCGGCGGGCTGAACCTCGTCGGCATCTCCGAGCCTCCTCCCGAGATCATCCCCGAATGACCGGGCGCGGTCCCACGTAGGCGCGGCCGCTCGCGAGAGGCCGTCTCGACGTCGCGCGGGGGCACGGTCGACGAAGTGGACGGCTCGCGTGGTGGAGCGTCGATCGCTCGCGAGAGGCCGTCTCGACGTCGCGCGGGGGCACGGTCGACGAAGTGGACGGCTCGCGTGGTGGAGCGTCGAGCGTCGGCGTCGTCGCCCGACACGTCGCCGCCCACGGTGGGGGGGCTCGCGCGTCCCCGCGCGCCTCGAGCATGGCGCGTGGAGCGCTGGGCGTGCGCGGGGTCGATGGCTCGCTCGCGCGAGGATGCGCCTGGGGCCCCGCCGTGGCTCAGGGCTCGCGCCAGCGGAAGCCGTCGCGCTCGACGAGGGCGTGCGCCTCGGGCGGGCCCCATGTCCCGGCGGGGTAGGTGGGCATCTGGCGCGGTGGGTTCGCCGCCCAGTGGTCGAGGAGCGGATCGGTGATGCGCCAGCCGACCTCGACCTCGTCGCTGCGCGTGAAGAGCGTCGCGTCCCCCAGCATCACGTCGAGCAAGAGGGTCTCGTACGCGGGCGACAGCGCCGTCTGGAAGGCGTCCGCGTAGGTGAAGACCATGTCGACGGGGGCGACCTCGATCTCGGGCGTGAGCTGCATCGCCGCGCCCGGGACCTTCGCGTCGAAGCGGAGGGTGATCCCGTCGTTCGGCTGCACGCGGATGACGAGCACGTTCGGCTCCAGTGGCGCGGCCGGCGTCAGCCCGACGAGCTCTTCCATGCGGTACGCCGGCTTATGGAACTCGATCGCGATCTCGCTGACCCGCTTGGCCATGCGCTTGCCGCTGCGGATATAGAAGGGCACACCCCGCCACCGACCGTTGTCGATCATGAGCTTCAGCGCGGTGAAGGTCGGGGTGATCGACTCGGGGAAGACGTCGGGCTCGTCGCGGTAGCCGGGGACCTCTTTGCCCTGGAGCGTCCCGGCCGCGTACTGCGCGCGGATCGCCCAATCGTCCACGTGCTTGCCGAAGGGACGCACCGCGCGGAGCACCTTGACCTTCTCGTCGCGGACGTGGTTCGCCTCGAGCCGCGTGGGCAGCTCCATCGCCGTCAGCGAGAGGAGCTGGAGCAGGTGATTCTGCACCATGTCGCGGACGACGCCGGCGCTCTCGTAGTACTTGCCGCGCGCCTCGACGCCCACGGTCTCGGCTGCCGTGATCTGGACGCTCGCGATGTGGGAGCGGTTCCACACGGGCTCGAAGATCGCGTTCGCCGCGCGGAAGACGAGGACGTTCTGCACGGTCTCCTTCCCGAGGTAGTGGTCGATGCGGTAGACTTGGTGCTCGCGGAAGCCGCCGAGCACGAGCTTGGAGAGCTCGGTGGAGGTCTCGAGGCTCGTCCCGAAGGGCTTCTCGACGACCACGCGGGACCACGGGCGCACGGCGGCGTCGTGCGTCTTCGGCGCGACCCCGCTCTCCGAGAGGTTCCGCACGATGGGCTGGAAGACGAAGGGAGGCACCGAGAGGTAATAGAGCCGGTTGTTGTCGCGGGGCTGCTCGCGCTTGCCCTCGATCTCCGTCAGGCGCGCGGCGATCTCGGCGTACACGGCGGGCTGCGTGAGATCGCCCCCGACGTAGAACATCCGCGACGCGAGCTCCTCCCACGCCGCCTCGTCGAAGCCGCGCGTCTCGTCGCTCTCGGCCACGGCGCGCCGGGCGAGCGCCCGGAACGCCTCGTCGTCCATGGGCAGCCGGTCCGCGCCCAGCAGCCGGAAGGCCGGGGGCGTCAGCTTCTGGGCGTACAGGTTGTAGATGCACGAGAGGAGCTTGCGTCGCGCGAGGTCGCCGGTGACACCGCAGAGGACCAGGGTGCAGGGATCGCCATGCTGCCGTCGGGGAGTGGGGGGCGTGACGCTCGGTGCGGTGGGCTTGATGGTCACGGGGTTGGCCATGGGGTCCCCCGAGTGTCTCACGACACGCGGTGGTCGCGCGAGCGTCCCATCGGCCGGGGGGCTTCTCCGCCGGGGGAGGCCACTCGCTTGTTGCCCCCGGAGGGCCCGCTCGGCTAGTGTCCCACCGCTTCGGAGAGGCCTCGCCTCCCCACCCCCGCTCGGAGATCGACACGCCCGATGCCGTTCGTCAACTTCATGAGCCGCGAGATCAACTGCAAGCTCGTCTATTACGGGCCCGGTCTCTGCGGGAAAACGACGAACCTCAAGTTCATCTTCGAGAAGGCGAACCCGGACAATCGCGGGAAGCTCATTTCGCTGGCGACGGAGACGGAGCGGACACTCTTCTTCGACTTCCTCCCGCTCGATCTCGGGTCGGTGCGCGGGTTCAAGGTGAGGCTGCAGCTCTACACCGTGCCCGGGCAGGTCTTCTACGACGCGAGCCGCAAGCTCATCCTCCGCGGCGCCGACGGCGTCGTCTTCGTCGCAGACTCGCAGGAGATGCGCGAAGAGGCCAACATCGAGTCGCTGGAGAACCTCGAGGAGAACCTCAAGGAGCACGGGCTCCAGCTCGAGAAGATCCCCTTCGTCGTCCAGTACAACAAGCGCGATCTCCCGGACGTGCTCCCGGTCGAGCACCTCCGCGCGACGCTGAACACGCGCGGCGTGCCGGATCACGAGGCCGTGGCGCACACGGGGCAGGGGGTCTTCGAGACGTTGAAGAGCGTGTCGAAGCTCGTGCTCGCCGAGCTCAGCCAGGGCGGCTTCGGCGGGAAGAAGTAGCCGAGCGAGCGCCCTCCCGAGCGCTCCACGCCGAGGGATGACCCAACCGTCGGGCGGGCGGCGGACGAGGTCGACTCGGGGGCGAGGCTCGCCGCCCGCTGGGCGCGCGCCGCGAGCTCAGCGCGCCTTCGAGCGGAGGGTGAGGACAGGGCAGGGTGCGTGGCGGACCACGCGCTCGGCGACGCTGCCGATGAGCAGGTGAGCGAGCCCGGTCCGGCCGTGCGTCGCGATGATAATGAGCTCCGAGGCGAGCTCCTTGGCGGCCTCGCAGATCCCCTCCGCGGGGCTCGCGTGATCGACGATCCGGACCTCGGCGTCGACCCCCGCGAGGCGCGAGGCCCGGAGCTCCTCGAGCGTCGCCTTCGTCCGCTCGGCGGCGGCGTGCGTCGCGGCCTCGAGGGTGCTCGGGCTCACCGGGACAGGCCCGACGAATTCGGGGGACGTGTTCACGACGTGGAGCAGGGTCACCCGCGCGCCCAGGGACTTCGCGAGGACGGCGGCGGCGTCGATGGCGAGGTAGGATGCCTGAGAGAAGTCGGTGGAGACGAGGATGCGCTCGGCGAAGGTGGCCATGGTGCGCCGAGGATAGTGCAACTCCGGGGCCGTGCGGGTCGTTTGCGTCGGACGGAGCGCCGCGCGGCTCGTGGGATCTCGGCACGACCTACGAGCGCGCGTCGCGTCGGGCTGTGTCCGCGCAGAGGGTGCGCCTCGGAGCGCACCCTCGTCGTACGGTGACGGAATCGGTCCGACCGCCGACGCGCGGACGCTGGACGGACTGCGCCGGACGATGGACGAAGCCCGAGATCGCCGCGGCGTGCGCCGCGCCGGGCGCAAGGCGGGAGCGGTGAGCGCGGAGCCCGTGGCGATTCGTGGGTGGCGCTGGCTCCCCTCGGAGTCTCCTCGGGCCTCGCGATGGGCCTC
>CAYNEK010000016.1:8213-17742 GCA_964396175.1 uncultured Polyangiaceae bacterium
GTGTGGGACGAGCTCGTGTCGATCGCAGCGCGGCGACTCCGGTCCCTCGGGCCTCACGATGGGCCTCGTGTGGGACGAGCTCGTGTCGATCGCAGCGCGGCGACTCCGGTCCCTCGGGCCTCGCGATTTGTCTTGTGCGGTGTCGCGGACGTCCTGTCTACTGAGCGGCATGCGCGCGATCCACGTCGTCGTTCCGTGCCTGCTCGTCGTCCTCGGGGCCTGCGGAGGCGGATCCGACGATGCGGATGAAGCCGGTGGAGCTGGAGCACCCCACGCGCACGCGGGCGACGGTGGTTCGGCGGGCGCGTCGACCGGAGGCTCATCGGGTGCAGGCGCGGCAGGCACATCGACCGGGGGGTCGTCGGGCGGGGGCGCGTCGGGAGCGGCCGGATCCATCGGCGGTGGTGCCGGAGGGCAGGCCGGCGCGGCGGGTGCCCAGGGCGGCGCCGGCGCTGGGGGCGGATCGGGCGGAAAGGCGGGCGCCGCGGGCCAGCCGGGTGGCGCGGCCGGATCGGCGGGGTCTGCGGGGAAGGCAGGCGGCGCGGCGGGGTCTGCGGGGAAGGCGGGCGGCGCCGCCGGAGCGGCAGGGAAGGCAGGCGCAGCCGGAGGCGGCAGCGATCCGCTCGCGATCTGCAAAGGCGTGGCGTCGGCGCCCTTCGATCCTCCGAACGCGTGCAACGGCCCTGGAGGCCAGACGTCGAAGGAGCTCCCGTCCAACGGCGTCTACAGCACGAGCTGGTTTGGCTGCTACCGGAAGTCCGACGGGACCATCTACAAGGACCCCGGCGACAACTGCGAATTCGCCTGCGGACCCAAGGGATACTGCCCCGCGAACCAGTCGGGGCCCGAGTGCGAGGCGACGCTCAAGTGGTTCGCTGCCGATGCGGATCGGTACGGCTGCGGCGCGAAGATCCGCGTCACCAACTGCGTGAACGGCAAGCAGGTGGTGCTGACCACGCTCGATCGCGGGCCCAACTGCACCTCGGTCGAGAAGAAGTACGGCGCGCCGGTCCTCGACATGTCGCACCCTGCGATGATGTACCTCTTCGGCGCGACCTACGGCGGAGGCGACAAGAAGCGCGTGGTCGTCGAGACCGTCGCCGCGTCGACGAAGCTTGGTCCGGTCGAGTGACCGATTCCGTGGTAGCGGCGGCCCATGGTCGCTCGACTGCCCAGCTGCCTCACCGAGACGGATCGCGGCCTCGCGCTCGGCGGGGTCTCGCTCGCCTCGCTCGCCGCGGAGCACGGCGCGCCGCTCTACGTGTACGACGTCGACGGCATGGTCGAAGAGCTCCGCGCGCTCCGCGGCGGCTATGGCGATCGGCCGCACCTCGTCTGCTTCGCGGTCAAGGCGAACACGGCTGGGAAGATCCTCTCCAGGTTCGCGCAGGAGGGCGCGGGCGCCGACACGGTGTCCGGCGGAGAGATCGAGGTCGCGCTGGGCGCGGGGATCCCTGCCGACCGGATCGTGTTCTCCGGGGTCGCCAAGGCGGACTGGGAGCTCGATCTCGCGATCTCGGCGGGGATTCTATCCATCCACGCCGAGAGCGTCGAGGAGCTCGGGCGCGTCGACGCGCGCGCGCGCGCCGCGGGCAAGCTCGCGCGGGTGTCCCTGCGGGTGAACCCGAGCGTCGAGGCCGACACCCACGCGCACATCGCGACGGGTCACGACGAGGCCAAGTTCGGCGTGCCCCTCTCGCAGATCCCCGCGGCGCGCGCGCGCCTCGCGTCGCTCACGAGCACGCGGCTCGTCGGCCTGTCGTCGCACGTGGGCTCGCAGCTCACCGACGTCGCCGCCTACCGCGAGGCGGCTCGTCGGCTCGCGGACCTCGCGAGGGTCGTCACGTCGGAGGGGGCGAGCCTCGAGCTCCTCGACACCGGCGGCGGCATGGGCATCGACTACGGAGACGGCTGCGCGGCGCGCCCAGCGGACTTCGTGGGCGCCGCGGCCCTCGAGCTCGAGCGCGCGGGGCTCTCCTCGCTGCGCCTCCTCTGCGAGCCTGGCCGTGCGCTCGTCGGCGCGCACGGCGTCCTCGTCGCGGACGTCCTCCAGACGAAGCGACACGAGCGACAGGGGACCGCGGGCTGGCTCCTCGTCTCCGCCGGCATGAACGACCTCGCGCGGACGGCGCTCTACCAGGCCCGGCATCGCATCGTGCCGGTCGCATCGCCGCCTGGGGCGCGCCTCGCCTCGTGGCGCGTCGCGGGGCCGGTCTGCGAGAGCACCTGCGACTTCGGCACGTACGATCTGCCGGATCCGCCGCCTTTGCACGTCGCCATCCTCGACGCGGGTGCGTACGGCTTCACGATGGCGTCGCAGTACAACGGCCGCGCGCTGCCGAAGGAGGCCTTCGTCGAGGGCGGGCGGGTGACGGAGATCTCGTGCTTCGGTGATCGTGCCGGCTGGGTCGAGGGCAGGCTCGGGACGACGGGGACATTTCGCGGTAAGGGCTCGGCATGAGCAAGGCGCGCGTGCCGCTCTCCGTCTTTCCTCCCGCGACGACGATCACCACTCCGGACGGCGTGACGCTCGCCACGACGACGACGGGTGCTGGCGCCGAGCCGGTCCTCTTCGTCCCCCCAGCGAGCGCTCCGCCCCTCGTCTTTCGACATCAGGCACGCTACCTCGCCGCGCACCACCCGATCGTCACGTGGGACGCGCGAGGCATGTACGCCTCGGGGCCCGCGCCCTCGTTCGACGTCACGGCGCACAGCGCCGATGGGCTCGTCGCGATGGACCGCGTCGGTGCCGCCCGCGCGCACGTGGTCGCCTGGAGCACCGGCGCAGAGATCGCGCTCGATCTCGTCCGTCGAGCGCCGGAGCGCGTCTCTTCGATCGTCCTCCTCTGCCCGGCGTTCGGCAAGGCGTACGCGGCCGCGCTCGGCGTCCCGGGCTCGGGTCCGCTCCGGCGGCTCAGCGTGGTCTTGCGCTCCGTCTTCCCGGGCTCTTCGGTGGTGCGGAGCCACGCGGGGCTCTGGCCCGAGACGGGGGCGTCGCTCGCGCGGCTCGGGGTCGCCGCGCGCACGCTCGATCTCGAGCTCTTTCGAGAGGCAGCTCAGGCCTTCAAGGCATCGGACCAAGACGCGTACCTCGCGACGATGCGCGCGCTCGAGCGCTACGCCGACGCGCCTCGCCCCGAGGAGATCATGGCGCGCACGCTCGTCGTGGTCGGAGAGCGGGACCGCTTCGGCTCCGTCGTCGGCGCGAAGCTGCTCACGCGTCGGCTCCCTGCGGGCGAGCTCTTCGTCGTGCGCGGGGGGACGCACTACGCTCCGATCGAGTTCCCCGAGCTGGTGAACCTTCGCATGGAAAAATTCTTGAACCAGGGCGCCCCGGTGGCGAAGAGCGCGTGAGTGAGGCTTCGCTCGAGAAGGCCGCGCGGCTGCTGGAGCTCTTGCGGTCGATGCGATCCGTCATGGTGTGCTTCTCGGGCGGTGTCGACTCGGCGCTCCTCTTGGCTGCCGCGCACCGCGCGCTCGGGGACGGGGCCGTGGGGCTCACCGCCGTCAGCGCCAGCCTACCTCCCGGAGAGCGCGAGGAGACCGCGCGGGTCGCGGCGGCGATCGGCGCGCGGCACGTCTTCGTGGACACCCACGAGATCGACGACCCCAAGTACGCGAAGAACGCCCCGGATCGATGCTTCCACTGCAAGACCGAGCTCTACAACGTCGCTGCGGCGCACAAGGACCGGCTCGGCGTCGAGGTGGTGACGAGCGGCATCATCACCGACGATTTCGGTGATTATCGTCCGGGGATCGACGCTGCGCGGGAGCATGCGGTCCGGTTCCCGCTCGCAGAGGCTGGCTTCACGAAGGCGGACGTCCGCGCGGTCGCTGCGGCGTGGGATCTCCCCATCTGGAACAAGCCCGCGTCGGCGTGCCTCTCCAGTCGTATCCCGTACGGCACGGAGGTGACGCGAGAGCGCCTCGCGCGCATCGGCGGGCTCGAAGGCGAGCTCCACGCGATGGGGCTTCGTCAGGTGCGCGTGCGGTACCATGAGCTGCAGGACGGCGCTCCGCTCGCGCGCATCGAGGCGAGCGCGTCGGATGAGGAGCTCCTCTTCGCGAACCGCAGAGAGATCGGTCGGGCGGCGCGTCAGCACGGCTTTCGCCACGCGACGATGGACCTGCTCGGCTACCGCACGGGGAGCCAGAACGAACTCTTGCACGGCAGGGTGCTCAAGATCGTGTGAGCCATCGTGCGCCGACGGTCACGGCTTCGAGCGCGCGAGCGTCTCGGCCTCTGCGTCGACGGTCCCGGCTTCGGGTCGCCTGTTCGGCGGACGGAGCGTCGGTCAGGGGCGCTTCGCCCGGTACCCGCGGATCGAGCGGACCCGCCGCGCGAAGCGAGCGCGCTCGTCCTCGTCGAGCGCGCGGGCGCCGAAGCGCGCGGCGAGGTAGGCCTCGGTGAGCGCCTGGATCTCGGCTGCGAGCGGGTGCTCTGCGACGGGGGCGCGGCTCGCGTGCAAGAGCGGCGGGATCCCCTCGGGACGACCAATCCCCTGCGCGATCATCGCGGCGTCCAGCTGCTCGTAGAGCGCCGTCGCCGCTGCTGCGTCGCGCGCGCGGTGCCCCGTCGGCCGGGCGGGTCGCCGAGGGCTCGCGACCTTCTGCTGTCGTCGGAGATACCGAGCGACGAGCCAACCCGCCCCCGTGAGGCCAAGCCCGAGGCCGAGCAGCTTCCAGGAAGACATGCCGCCGAAGAACGACGAGGTCCCGTCGCCGCGGAGCGCGCGCCGGAGCTGCTCGTACAGCGTCACCTGCTCGTGAATGTCGTAGCCGACCACCCAGCGATCCCAGCGCTGCGTCGTCGCCTCGGCGATGTCCCGGAGCGTCGCGAGGAAGCCGCGGAGCTGGCTCTTCGGGAGCGCCTCGGCCGGAGGCGTCGGATCGAAGGTCATCCAGCGCCCGTCGATGAACGCCTCGACCCACGCGTGAGCGTCGCCCTGCCTCACCGTGTACGTCTGCGAGAAGCGGTTCCACGTCCCGCCGACGAAGCCCGTCACGTTGCGTGAGGGGATCTGCGCCGTCCGGAGCATGACGGCCATGGCCGTCGAGTAGAACTCGCAGTGACCTCGGCGTGACTCGAAGAGGAAGTGATCGAGCGGCTGCGGCGCGCCGCCGGACGGGGACGCCAGATCGTAGCGGTACTCGCTGCGGAGGTGGCGCTCGATCGCCCTTGCCTTCTCGAGATCGCTCGATCCCTCCGCCGCCCACGTCGCCGCGAGCTTCGCGACGCGCTCGGGCAGCGGCGGCAGCGCGAGGTACCGCGCGACGTCCTCACGAGGCAGCGCCGGTCCGGCCTGTCGCGCCTCGGGGGCGACGCTCACGCGGTACCGGATGCCGAGGTCGTCGGCGTTGCGGAAGCGGTACTCGCCCTCGGGGCCACGCTCGACGCGGACTTGCGCGAACGCGGACAGGAAGCTGGGCTCGCCGCGCGGGATGAGCTCGAAGGCGACCGTCCCGAGCGGGAGGGGGATCACGGACGGCTCGAACGGCTCCCGATCGACGATCATCACCTGGTCGCGCGGATCCGGCCAGCGCTCGACGGGGACGACCTGCTGTAGGCTCGCGACGGGGTGTCTGTGCGTCAGCGTGCGCGTCCACGCGCGGCCGTCGTAGTGATCGAGCGCCGCGCCGCGGAGGTACAGCGCGACGCGCTCGGGGGGAGCGGCGCTCGCCGCGAGGTTGGGGATCGCGACGCGGAGCGCGATCTGTGGATCGTCGCGGATCGCGCCGTGCGATCCGAGGTCGACGCGGTCGTCGAAGCCCACCGTGCGCGCCCCCGACGATCGCGTGAGCGACAGGAAGGGCCGGACGACCCGCGGGAAGAGCAGGAAGAGCGCCGTCGTGAACAGCAGGATCGGGACGGAGAGGGAGCTGGTGACGAGGAGGAAGCGCTTCCCGACGACGCGGCGACTCCTGAGGATACGGGGCACGTCGACGGGGAGCCCGGTCCGGTCCCTCGCGCCCTGGCGGTAGTTGCCTTCGACCTCGCGGCGCAGGTGCGACAGGACGAGGGCCGAGGGCGCGACGACGACGAAGCCGAGGAAGCAGAGCGCGTAGCCGATGTTCCCGCCGAGCACGGTGCCGGCGATGAGATGGAGCAGCGCGAGGATGATGACCTGCTGATCGTGGGCGGCCCCGCGGCGCGTGACCAGTCGGATCACCTGGAGGAGCGCTGCGAACTCGATCGCGATCTCGAGCGCCGAGCGTCCGAAGAACCACCGCAAGAGCTCCACCGAGAGCAGCGCGACGGGCGCGAAGGTGGCGAGGCGCTGGACCCACGGGCTCGCGTGCCACGCCTCCTCTTCCACGTCGCGGAGGAGGGGGACGCCGATGGCCGCAGCGAGCGCGACGACGATGAGCGCCGTCATCGCGTGCGAGATCTGCCCCGACAGGACGAGCGCGAAGATCCCGAGCACCGCGAGGGCGTTCGTCATGGTGCGGTGGACGGCCCCGAACCTCATGCGCCGCGCTGCTCCTCGACGCGCCCGCCCGCGTCGCTCGGCCCGACGAGCGCGAGGAAGCGGAGGATGGCGTCGATGCCTGTCGAGCGGTCGGCGCGGACGCGCGCCCCCTCGGAGGTCGTGAGGGTCACCCGGTCTCCCCTTCGGACATGCTCGACCGCACGCGACGCGACCTCGCGCACCGCGCGCTCGAACCGCTGCGGGAAGCCTTCGTCCGCGTCCGCTGGGCGTGCGACGTCGAGAGAGAGCGACACCTCCGGGCTCGTGTCGGTCGTCCGCTCGCGGAGCACGCGCTGGGCGGGGTTGGTGCTCTTCCGCCAGTAGATGTCCCGCGGGTCGTCCCCGTGGCGCTCGGGTCGGATCCCAGCGATCTCGCTGCCTGCTCCACGTGCGGTGGCGCCCTCGCTCGTGGTCGGCCTGCCGGCGCGCTTCGTGGCGAGCCGGACCGGATCGACGGCCGGGTAGATGACGAGCTCCCCGCTGCTCGAGACCTCTCGGGACTTCTCGAAGAGCCCGAACGGGAAGCGCGTCGCGATGCGGAAGCCGGTGTGTCGATCGAGCCCGCGGTGCTGGGGCGTCCTCCGGTAGGCGGCGACCTGCGCCGCGCTGGGGCTGATCTTGAGGAAGAAGCAGCGCTTGTCCGCCGGGCGCCCGGCGCGGAGATCCTCGATCTCGATGGCGTAGGAGGGGACCTTCTTCTTCTGGTTGAAGACCTCGATTTCGACGATGTGGGCGCGACCGACCTGGGCTCGCGGTGGGAGCCTCCGGGTCACCACGAGCCCGCGAAGCGCGATCTCGCTCATCACACCCGAGACGGTGATGAGCGCGAGGAGCATCCCGAGGAGGAGGTAGAGGAGGTTGTTCCCCGTGTTGATCGCAGCGAGCCCGACGCAGACCGTGATGAGCATGTACCACTTGCCCTCCCGCGTGACCCGCAGCCGCCGGGGCCAGCGGGTGAGCCGCGCGAAGAGCGTGGGACGACGAGGCATCGCCGCGCCGAGTCTAGCTCACCGGTCGTGCGAGCCCAACGTCGGGAGGACCGCGTGGCGCCGAATCCGTCGCGGCGCCCCACCTCGCGGCGCGCTCTCGGACTCTGTGGCGCAGGCTGCGTGGCGGGCCCTGCGGCGCGTCGTCGTCTCGGGCTGCGGCGACACCTCGGAAGGGTCGACCGGGCCCAGCCTCGAGCGGCTCCGGGCGCGTCGCCTCGGGCTACAGCGGCACGGGGACGCGGCCGACGACGTCGCGGAGCGTCGCCTCGGCCTCCTCGCGGGACGGCAAGTACCCCTCGGCGTGTGCGGCGAGCCGCACACGATGCGCGAGCACGGGCACGGTGAGGTCGTGGACGTCGTCGGCGATGGCGTAGTCGCGTCCGCGGAGCAGGGCGCGCGCCCGGGCCGCACGCGCGAGGCTGATCCCCGCTCGCGTCGACGCGCCGAGGGAGAGGCTCGACGCGGTTCGCGTCGCCTGGAGGAGCGCAGAGACGTAGTGCCCGAGCGCTGGGTCCATGCTCACGCGCGCGGCTTGTCGCTGGAGGGCGACGAGCGTGGCTGGATCGAGCACCGTGGGCACGGTCGCGGCGCGGTCGAAATCGCCGGCCAAGAGGAGCCGGGTCTCGACGAGTTGAGGCGGGTAGCCGATGGACAGCCGCACCATGAAGCGGTCGAGCTGCGACTCGGGGAGCGGGAAGGTGCCCGCGAAATCCTCCGGGTTCTGCGTTGCGATGACGAAGAACGGATCGGGCAGCGGGAGCGTCTGCCCATCGAGGGACACCTGCCCCTCGTTCATCGCCTCGAGCAGCGCGGACTGGGTGCGGGGGCTCGCGCGGTTGATCTCGTCGGCGAGCAGCACATGGGAGAAGATGGGGCCGCGCCGGAGGACGAAGTCCCCCCGCCGCTGATCGAACACGCTCACCCCGAGGATGTCGCTCGGCAAGAGGTCGCTCGTGAACTGGACCCGCCGCAGATCGCAGCCGACCGCCTTGGCGACGGCGCGCGCGAGCGTCGTCTTCCCGACACCGGGGACGTCCTCGAGCAGCACGTGTCCTCCCGCGAGGAGCGCGACCAGCGCGAGCTCCACGACCTCGGGCTTCCCCTCGAGCGCTCCCTCGACGGCGAGCTTCAGGGTCGGCAGGATCCGGTGGGGTTCTGGCACGACCGCCGCGGCGGTTTGCATCGGGCGGGGAACCTAGCATGTTCCGCACGGCGCGCCTCGCCGAGGAGCGCGACGCCGCGTGTGCACGATGGGGACCGCGAGGTCGCCCCGCGCCGTGGCCCCTGAGACCCTGACGTCGCCGTGGCAGGAGGCTCATCGAGAGCCGTCGCGAAGCCGTCATGGCCCATGAGATCCTGACGTCGCCGTGGCAGGAGGCTCATCGAGAGCCGTCGCGAAGCCGTCATGGCCCCTGCGACGAGCGGTCGGATCACCCGAGCACGATGGAGACGCGCCCTTGCGGATCGGTGGAGGACTCACCGACGAGAGACCGCTCGCCCGGCCTCGCGGTGCGGCCGTCGAATTCGAGGTCGGCCGCGCCCTCTTCGACCCACGCGAAGACCCGGCTCGTCTGCTCCCCGGAGAGCTCCACCACGTCGACGCGCACACCGCGGCGGATCTCGTCGGCGGTGACGACGCGTTGCGTCGCGGACGTCGGTTGCTTCGTATCGTCGCCGAAGACCTGGACCACCAGGCGCAGCGTGCCTCGAGCCGGAGCCTCGACACCAGCCCGGATCTCTGCCTCCACGGCCGAGGCCGTGACCCCCAAGGTGGTCGCCGCCATCAGCGCGAGCCAGCTCGTCGCGTGCTTGGCGCGCTGGAGGGTGGATGGCCGGATCGGGGAGGGCATGGGGGTCTCTCGAGTGGACAACGCCGGAAGGCGCAGGTTTCTTTCAGGTAGGTGGCAAGATAACCACACCGGCAAGTGATGCAAGGGTAGTGCCACCGCGCGAGATCTCTCGTTCGTCGCGGAGTTCTGGCTCAAACGGGCCCTTCGCCCGGGTCACAGCCCGATGCGGTCGTGCGGTCAGGCCATGGCGACGGCGTCAGCGTCGCCGCCTCAGCGGGTC
>CAYNEK010000016.1:17842-57988 GCA_964396175.1 uncultured Polyangiaceae bacterium
ACGGGCGCCGCTCGGCGCGGGGCGTGAGGGCCAGGGCGCGCATGCCCGGCTGTCGTCGCCTCAGCGGTCACGGGCGCCGCTCGGCGCGGGGCGTGAGGGCCAGGGCGCGCATGCCCGGCTGTCGCCGCCTCAGCGGGTCACGGGCGCCGCTCGGCGCGGGGCTTCGGGAACGCGGCCGTCGTGACGATCCGGTCGCTCCGTCAGCGGGTCGCGCGCGAAGCGAGGTGCGGGCCGTGCGACGCGGCTGCCGTGGCCTCCCTGTCTCTACCTCTGAGCTCTCGGGATCTGCTCGGCGGAGTAGGGCGCGTGGGGCTCAGGCCGTCGGCAGCACGCGGACGCCGACCTCGGCGAGCTGCTCGGGGGCGACCGCCGTCGGGGCGTCCGTCATGAGATCCGTGCCCTTCTGGGTCTTCGGGTACGGGATGACGTCCCGCAGGCTCTCTGCGCCCGACAGGAGCATCGCCATCCGGTCCATGCCGAGCGCGATGCCACCGTGCGGGGGGGCGCCGAAGCGGAGCGCCTGCAGCAGGAAGCCGAACTTCTCCTCGGCTTCCACGTCCGAGATGCCTAGCGCGCGGAAGACCCGAGCCTGCACCTCGGGATCGTGGAGCCGGATCGAGCCGCCGCCGATCTCGAAGCCGTTGAGCACCAGATCGTAGCGATGACAGAGCACCTTGCCTGGATCCTCGTCGAGCAGCGCGACGTGCTCGTCGTGGGGTCGCGTGAAGGCGTGGTGCGCGGCGACCCAGGTCTTCTTCTCGTCATCGTACTCGAAGAGCGGCGGGGCGACGACCCAGAGGAACTCGAACCTCCCGCCGTGCCCGTGCTCGGGGATGAGCCGGAGCTTCTTCGCGAGGTGGACGCGGAGGTTCGCCATCACGGTGTGCACGAGCGACGCGCGACCAAACTGGAAGAGCAGGAGATCCCCGGGCTTCGCGCCCGTCGCGGCGTGGATGGCGGCGCGCAGCTCGGGCGTCACCGACTTCGCGAGCGGCGACTGCGTCCAGGCGCCGTCGTCCGCGACCTTCGCGCGGGCGAGGCCCTTCGCGCCCATGCTCTTCACGAAGTCCTCGAGCTTGTCGGTGTCGGCGCGCGAGAGCTGCGCCGAGGCCGGGACGACGAGGCACTTGACGATCTCGGCGGGGAGATCGCGCCGATACTCGCCGCTCGCGAACCGCTCGGCGATGGACTGGAAGAACGGGACCCCGCCACCCCCGTGCTCGATGACGAGCTCCGTGAGATCGACGTGCGGCATGTCGAAGCGGAGATCGGGCTTGTCGTTGCCGTATTTGTTCATCGACTCGGCGAAGGGAAGCTCCGGGAAGCGTCCGGACGGGTATTTCTCGTGGAGATCGACGCCGAGCACCTCCTTCCAGACGCGGAAGACGAGCCCCTCGATGAGCCGGAAGACGTCGCGCTCCGAGACGAAGGAGAGCTCGACGTCGATCTGCGTGAACTCGGGCTGGCGGTCGAGGCGGAGATCCTCGTCGCGGAAGCACTTCACGATCTGGAAGTAGCGGTCGAAGCCCGCCACCATGAAGAGCTGCTTGTAGAGCTGGGGGCTCTCGGCGAGCGCGAAGAACTTCCCGCGCGACATGCGCGAGGGGACGAGGAAGTTGCGCGCGCCGCCGGGCGTGTACTTGCCCATGTACGGCGTCTCGAGCTCGAGGCAGCCCTCGTCCGAGAGGTAGGTGCGCACGGTCTGGTGGATGCGGTGGCGGACCCTCAGCGTGTGCTGGAGCGGCGCGCGCCGGAGATCGAGGTAGCGGTAGGTGAGCCGCACCTCCTCACGCGTCTCGAGCTCGGGGACGATCTCGAAGGGCGGGGTCTCGCTCTTGTTGAAGATGCACGCCTCGACGACGTGGACCTCGATGTCCCCCGTCGGGATCTTGGGGTTCTTGTTCGCGCCCCGAGAGACGACGACGCCGCGGACGCCGATCACCCACTCGGAGCGGATTTGGGTCGCGAGCGCGTGCGCGGCGCGGATCTGCTCCTCGGTCTGGGATACGCCGCCCGGCGTGACCGCGGGATCGAAGACGATCTGGGTGATCCCCTCGCGATCGCGCAGATCGACGAAGACGCAGCCTCCGTGATCGCGGCGCGTCGACACCCAGCCGAACAGGACGACCTCCTGGCCGACGTCGTCGCCGCGGAGATCGCCGCAACGATGGGTGCGCTTCAGCTCGTCGATGAACCTTGCCATGCGGCGGGCCTTCTAGGCGACCTCGCGCTCGCACGCCACCCGGGACGGACGCGCGGGCGCCTCTCGGGGACGTGAGGCCGGGCGCGGGACCTGGCGCGGGGTGCGCTAGGGCGAGCTGGGCTTGGGCGCGGGATCTCCGCCGAAGGCGAGCACCCGGCCGTCGTCGCAGAGGACGACCACGCGCCCTCCGGCGGAGGCGAGGGACGACGGGTCTGCGCACGAGGACACGATCTCGGTGACCTTCCCGCCCTCGACGAGGCCGAGCTCGCCCGATCTCCGCACGAACGCCGTGCGCCCCTCGGCGTCGACGATCGGACCGAGCACGTGGTCCTGACCGGGCAGGGACGCGCGCTCGACCTCGGTGCCATCGTCGCGAAGCCGGAGCAGCAGCCCACCTCGGAGGGAGACGACCACGTCACCGCCGGGGGTGACCGCGGGAGGGCCCGCGAGCGCGGCCGGGAGCGTCGTCCGGTGACGTGCCCCCGACGTGAGGGACCGTCGCTCGAGCTGCGCCCCGTCGCCGATCCACACGATGTCACCGTGTCTCGCGAGAGACGACTCCGCGGGGAACCCGATCGTGCGGAGCGCGCGCGGTGTCTTGCCAGGCGAGAGGAGGACCAGGCTCCCCGACGCCAGCGTGACGAGCGCGCCGCTCGGGCCGCTCACGGCGGTCGTCGGTGCGCTGTCCAGATGTTCCATATAGGCCACCCGGCCCGCGGCATCGACGGTCACGAACGCGTCCGTCCTGAAGAACGCGAGCGAGCCGTCTGCGGTGATCCACGGCCCAGGCCAGCGGAGGAGCGATCCAGCGCGGATCGTCATGACGATCTTCCGCTCGCGAAGATCGATCTGGACGACGTCGCCCGAGGCCAGCGGGACGAGCGCGATGCCCTCGGCCGACAGGAGAGGACCTGACCACGGGGACGCGGGGAGCTCGGCGACGAGGCGCGTCTTCTCGTCGTGGGCGGGGAGCACGAAGAGCCCGTCGTGGGTGGCGACGAGGATGTCTCCTCCCGCCGTGATCGCAGGGGCTCCGACCGGCGCGCTGGGGAGCCTCGCGCTCGCGAGGGGGCGGAGCGCACCGGGGAGCCTCGTCACGGCCCCGGTCGCGCTCCCGCTCCCCCGCTGCCCCGACCACGTGCCCGCCGGTGCCTCGCCAGCGTGGATGGCGTGCCGCGCGTCGGCCGGCGCCGAGAGCGCCACCACGAGGGCGATGGCCACCGCGCGGATCCGCGTCACGGCACGCGCTCGAGCTTGACGGCGTAGGTCTCGGCCCCAGGCCACGGGAACCTCGCGCCACGGACCCACGGATCGAGCACGAGCTTGAGCTTCACGCAGCCCTCCTCCGCGGCTCCCTCCGCAGCGAAGGGCGGGGACGTGTACGTCCCGATGACGTGCCCATCGCCCTCCTTGCCGTCGACGCCCGCGCGGTGGACGAGCGCGCGGGCGGGCTCCCTCATGCCCTTCTGGTCGAGCACGGCCTCGAGCAGGGCGCCCGGGTCGCGAGGCCGCTCGAGCGCGTCGCGGATGACCCAGCGGACCCGCCCGCGCGTCGCCTCGTCCGGGCAGTACACGTCCACGTCCCGCGCGAACGAGAGCTGCCCACGGACCTCGGCGCCCGCGGCGACCCGCGTGCTCTGCGCGGCCGTGTCGTTTGGCTCGATCTCGCGCGCCGCGTCGGGTGTCGCGGGGGCGAAGCGGAGCGTATACGGATCGGAGACGTTCTCGAGGACGGGAGGGGCCTCGTCTCCGTAGGGGTCGACGTCCTGGAGCACCGCGACGAGGTACCGCCCGTCCTCGACCCGCAGCGCCGGGATGTCGAGATCCTTGGCTGGCTTGCCCGAGCAGAGCCGCGCGATGGCGTCCTTCTGGCCTGCCCTGTAGAGGAGCGCGCAGGTCGCGAAGTTGGGGAGCGCGGTCAGGCGGAGGTGGACGACGGGCGAGGCCGGGGGGACCTCGAAGGCGTAGAAGTCCCGATCGGACAGCTCCTTCGACAGGCGCTTCCCCACGAAGCCGGTGACGTCGTGGTTCCATGGGATCTCCTGGGCCATCGAGGCGTCGTCGTTCGGCTCGCGCTCGGTCCCATCCCATGGGCGCGGGGCGGACGCGAGCTGGTAGGCGTGCACGCCCCCCGCGATCGCCGCGCCGACGATGAGGAGCAGCACCACCTGCGCGAGGCGCCGCTGGCGCACCAGCTTCCGCTCGTACGCCGCGACCTCGTCGCGGGTCGCGGCTTCGTGGGCGGTGGCGGTGGAGCGACCTCCGCGCGTCGCCGCGCCGCCGCGCTCGAGCTGCCGCAGCTTCCCCGAGTCGAGCAGGAGATCCCCGCTGCCGAGATCCCCCTCGCGGAGCACCGAGACGATGGCGTCGCGGGCCTCGTCGATGGTCGCGAAGCGATCCTCTCGGCGCTTCGCGAGGCACTTCAGGACGACGTCGTCGAGCGCCTTGGGGACCTCTACGCCGTCGGCGCTCGGCGGGCGAGGCGCCTCGGTGAGGTGCTTCGCGAAGACCGCCATCGGGTTCGGGCCGAGGAAGGGCGGCTGCCCGGTGATGAGCTTGAAGAGCACCGCGCCGAGCGCGTACACGTCCACGCGCGTGTCGACGTCCTCGCCGCGGATCTGCTCGGGCGCCATGTAGTACGGCGTGCCGACCACCGAGCCGTGGCTCGTGACCTCGCTCGCCTCCTTGCTCTCGCGGAGCTTCGCGAGGCCGAAATCGCACACCTTGGCGAGCTCGGTCTTCCCGTCGAGGGCCTTCATCACGAGGATGTTCTCGGGCTTGAGGTCGCGGTGGACGATGCCGGCCGCGTGGGCCTCGGAGAGCGAGCCGCACACCTGGAGGGCGAGGCGGCACGCGCGGACGTGGTCGAGCTTCCCTTCGTGGCGGGCGATCCGCGCGAGGTCGTCGCCGGTGACGAGCTCCATCACGAGGTAGGTCAGCCCCTCGGACTGACCGTAGTCGAAGACCTGGACGGTGTTCGGGTGCGACAGCCGCGACGCGAGCTCTGCCTCCCGGCGGAAGCGCTTCGCCACCGTCGGATCGCGGGACAGCTCCCCGGCGAGGAGCTTCATGGCCATGAGCTTGCCGATCCGCGCGTGCTCGACGCGGTAGACGATCCCCATGCCGCCGACGCCGAGCGGCGCGAGGATCTTGTAGCGATCCGCGACCAGCATCCCGACGAGCGGATCGGGGCCGAGCGGCCGCTCGCCTCCTTGGCTCGAGGGCTCGAAGGGCTCGATCATGGACCCTTCACCGCGAATTCGGCCTCTACGCTCGGGAGCTTGTGTCCTCCGTCCTCGACCGTGCTCGCCACCGGGCCGAAGAAGAAGATCTTGTCGCCGGTCGCGAGCGCGAGCGCGCCTGGGATGGAGACCCTCGCGCGGCACGGCCGCTTCGCGCACCCGGTCGATACGTCGACGATCGCCACCGTCAGGTGCCCTTGCGCCGCGGCCGAGACGACCTGGCTGCGCCACGCCACGACGGTCCCGGCCGGATCCTTGCCCTCGAGCTCGGCGTAGCCGACCTTCGTCTGCGCCTCGACGTCTCGGAGCTCTTGCGCGAGCGATCCGACGCGCCGCACCGTGATGGTGGTGATGCGAGGGGCGAGGCCGGGGCTCGTGGCACGGAGCTCCACCTTGGTGGTGCCGACCGTCGAGATGTTCATCAGCTGCGCGAAGGCGCCGTCTGGCGTGACCGAGATGGCTCGCCCGGCGACGAGGAGCCCTCCGCCCTTCGCCGTGTGGCCCGCGAGCATGAAGGTGGGCTGATCGGTCGTCATCTTCGAGCCGGGGGACTGGAGGACGAGCGGCGTGATGCCGACCTTGACGTCGAGCTTCCCGCTCGCGGGCGAGCCCCCTGGGGATGCGATCGAGTACGCGATCTCTCGCGACAGCGACCTCGCCTCGCGGGAGAGGCCCGACACCTCGTCGAGGACCTCGATCCGTGCGCTCCCCTTGCCGTCCGCGGCGAGCTCGACCGGCTTCCCCGAGACGGTGACGCTCGAGCCGGGCAGCGCCTCGACCGCGACGCGCACGGCCGGCACCGGGTCCTGGAGGCTCGCGAGATCGGGCCAGATGCGGAAGCCCACCTTCACGGTCACCTCGACGCTCTCGTCGCGTCCCGCGCCGGGGCGGTCGACGACGATCGTGAGGCGGTTGTCGCCGATCGCGAGGGGCGCCGCGAGCGCCACGTCCGCCGCCCCCGCCTGCACGGTCGCCTTGGTGCCTTGCCCCACGGCAAGGCTCGTCCCGTCGGGGCAGCTCGAGCAGGTGACGTGGACGAGGTCCTTGCCCTCGGCGTCCACGCGGGGCTCGACGACGAGCGGCGGCGCGCCACGCAAGAAGACGGCCAGCGCCATCCCCACGGCGAGGAGCACGAGCCCGCCCGCGATGAGCCAGAACGCTGGCCGCTGGTACACGGGCGGTAGCGGTCTCTCGACGATGCGCACCCGGCGCTCGACCGCGCCCTCCTCGCTGACCACCTCATCGTACCACTCTTCGACATACTCGGGCTCGGGGGCACGGAACCCGAAGAGCGTCTTTCGTCCCTGCGCGGTCGGAGGCGCCTGGACGGGGGACTTCATGATCACGGTCCGATGTCCGACGGCGAGTCGACCCGCGGGCGCGCCGGCAGCGCCTGGGGCCGCCATGATCACGGTGCCGCCTCCCTTGAAGCCGCCGGAGCGCGCGGCCGGAGGAGCGCCGCCGAGCCCACGTGCTCCCGCGGGCTCGGGCGAGGGGATCGGCGCCATGCCGAGCATCGTCTTGGCGAGCGGAGCCGGCGACGAGGGCGCGCTCCCCGCGGCGGGATCACGCCCAGCGGCCAGCGCTGCGACGTCGTGCGATGGGCCCGCGCGTGCCGTTGGAAGGGGCCCAGGTGGACCGGGCGTCGCCGTGACCTCGGCCGCGGCCGCCAAGGTCGCTGCCGTGGGGGAGGAGATCCCCAGCATCGTCTGCGCGAACCGTCGGCGTCCCTCGGAGTCCTGCGTGGTCGTGAGCTCCGTCGCGGTCGGCGGCGCCGCGCTCATCGTGCGCCCGCCGACGAGGGTGGAGTGCTGCGTCGCCGCGGTCGGCGGCGCGGCCATTCCGAGGACGGTCTGCGCGAAGGCGCGTCTCGCAGGCTCGGGTGGGATCGGCGTCCCCACAGGCTGCGCGGACGTTGCCGGCGAGTCGGCGATCGGGCTCGGGGGCCCGACGAAGGCGGGGTGGTGGCCGGGACCGCCGAGCGCGGGGGGGCCCGCGGGCGCAGCGGTGGGAGCCTGGGGCGCGGCGATAGGGCTCGGCATCCCGAGCACCGTGGGGTGGTGTCCTGCGCCCCCGAGGACGGGGTGGCCCGCGGGTGGGGCGGGCGTGGCGATCGGGCTCGGGGTCCCCAGGATCGTCCGCGCGCCGTGGCCCGCGGGCACGGTGAAGGGGCTCCCACACGCGCCACAGAACGCAGCGGCGTCGGGGTTTCGTGCGCCGCATCGCGGGCAGTCGAGCATCGGGGCGGTGAGTCTAGCCCGTCAGGCGCTAGGACGGCGAGTCCCGTGCGTGCGGCTGGGCCGTCAGGCCACGTTGCCGCTCGGGCGGCCCTTGGGGACGGGGGGTCGTGAGCGGTCGGGCGGGGGGACGTCGGGCAGATCCGCCATCGTCTCCTCGATGAGCCAATCGACGACCGCGTGGATGTCATCGTGCTTCTTGAAGACCGCCACCTGCCGATCTGCGCTCGTGCCCTCCTGGAGGATGCGCGTCACGCGGTGGACCTCCTCGCGTGTGCCGAGCGCCTGCGCCCCCTCGTCGACGAAGTCGATGAGCTCGTGGATGAGATCTCGGCACGGGACCTCGGTCATCTTGCCGAAGTCGATGAGCTTGCCGTTGATCCCGTAGCGCACGGCGCGCCACTTGTTCTCCTCGATGAGGGCGCGCGAGTAGGGGCGCCACTGGATGTTCTGACGGCGGAGCATGTAGAGCTTCACCATCAGGGCCTGGACGAGGGCGACGACGGCCACCGTGTGGTTGATGTTCGTCGGCATGTCGCAGACGCGGATCTCGACGGTCTCGAAGAAGGGGTGGACGCGGACGTCCCACCAGATCTTCTTCGCGTTGTCGATGCAGTGGGTCGCGACCAGCATCTGGACGAAACGCGTGAAGTCCGAGTAGCTCGCGAAGCTCTCGGGGATCCCCGTGCGCGGGAAGCGCTTGAAGATCTCGCTGCGTGTCGACCAGAGCCCGGTCTGACGGCCGAGCCAGAAGGGGCTCGAGGTCGTGAGCGCGAGGAGGTGCGGCAAGAAGTACCGCACCTGGTTCGCCAGGTGGACGGCGTCCTCTCGGTCCTTGATGCCGACGTGCACGTGCAGGCCGAAGATGAGGTTCGCCCGGGCGACGTCCTGGAGATCCTCGACGAGCCCGTGATAGCGCTCGTGATCCGTGATATCCTGCACTTTCCAGTCGCTGAAGGGGTGCGTCGAGCCGGCGACGACGCGGAGCCCGCCCTTCTCGGCGAGGGCGGAGAGCTCCTTGCGGAGGAACACGAGCTCGCGCCGGACCTCGTCGACGCTCTTGCAGATCGAGGTGCCGACCTCGACCATCGACTGGTGCATCTCGGGGCGCACGCGCTCGCGGAGCACGCTCTTCCCGTCCTCGACGAGCCGTGAGACGTACGACCGCAGCTCCCGCGTCTCGGGGTGGACGATCTGGTACTCTTCTTCGACGCCGAGGGTGAATTGCCCCTCGTAGAGGTTCGCCTCGGTGCTCACGGGGTCCCCCTCGTGGCGCGGCGCCCGGGGGCGTCGCCGCCGACCATGGTGAAGCCGCTCGTCAGCTCGCCGGCGGACGCGCTGCGCCAGGCGTACTCGTGCCGGCCCGTCCAGGGCGCGCGGGTCTCCTGCGTCCGCGCTTCGCGCTCCTTGCCCGCCTTCATCGCGAAGCGCACGAGCTCGTCGACGACGATGTCGTAGTACGGCTCGCCGAGGCTCCACGAGTACATGTCGGGCGCCGGGTTGGTGAAGTCGATCGCGTACGGGACGCCACCCTTCACGGCGAACTCGACGGAGTTCATGTCGTAGGAGAGCGCCTGGTTGATCTTGTACGAGTCCTCGACGATCCGCCGCTCGAGCTCGTCCCCGAGGAACTGCCCCGTCGGCACGTAGCGCCGGTGCTTGGGATCGTACTTGATGGGGAGCACCAGATCGTGCCCGATGCAGAGGCAGCGGACGTACTCGTCGAAGTCGATGAACTCCTGCAGCGTCATCGCGAGCGTGGTCGACTCGTCGTAGGCGCGGAAGAGCTCGGCCATGTCGTGCACCTTCGTCACGTTCTTCCAGCCGCCGCCGTCCGCGGGCTTCAGGATCGCGGGGAAGCCGATGTAGTTTGCGATGCCCTGCCAGTCGAGCGGGTAGGTGAGGTTGCGGAGCGACTTCTTCTTGTCGATCGCGGGGATGTAGTCCTTCTGTGGGAGGAGGATCGTGCGCGGCACCGCGAGGCCGAGCTTCGCGGCGAGCGAGTAACCGAAGAATTTGTCGTCCGCGGCCCACCAGTGTGGGTCATTGATCACGTAGGTCCCCGCGAGCTGCGCCGTCTTCAGGAAGAAGCGGTAGAAGGGCACCTCGTGGGAGATGCGGTCGATGATGACGTCGTAGTCGCGCGTCTGGCGCTCTGGGATGCCGCCGAGCTTGATGAAGTCCGCGTGGTAGCCGGCGTTCTTGTGGACGCGCTCGATGAAGGCCGGCGGCATGTCGTCTTCCATGCCGACGAGGAGGCCGATGTGAATGGTCATGCGCCGCTCAGCCTACATGGATTCGAGCGCAGGCATCGCAACTACCAGCCGCCGTCGGTGCCGCGGGAGGGGGCGCCGTCAGGCAACCCGGGCCCGGGTGTCTCCGCCGGCGGGTGAGGCGTCCGCTTCCCGTTCATCGCCACGATCGCGCTTGACACGGGACGGGAGCGGGACCCGTCCCTCGCGGCGGTGGAGCCAGAGCCAGTCCTCGGGGTGCCCGAGCACGAAGTCTTCGAGGAGCGCGGACGCCTCGCGGGAGCATGCCTCTGCCTCGGCGCGTGTCACCGGGGCCCAGCGCGCGAGGACGTCGAGCTCTTGTCCGCCCGGGATGCGACGCGCGACCGCCAGGAACACCGGCGCCCGCGCGCGCGCCGCGAGGAGCGCGGGTGCGAGATCGATGGCGACGTCCATGCCCAAGAAGGGCGCGGAGAGCGCGCCTCGAGCCCTCCCCGGCGCTTGATCGATCATCATGGCGACGAGCCGCCCCTCGCGGAGCGCGCGCCCCGAGAGGGAGAGGGCGCCCTCGGGTGGGATCAGCGCGACGTTGAAGCTCGCACGGAGCGCGTGCCAGAGGCGATCGAGCCAGGGATTGGAGAGCCGCTTCGTCACGACCGTGAGCGGCGCTCGCCGAGCGACGGCGCAGGCGGAGGCGTCCCAGTTCGCGAGGTGCGCGGTGAGCACGATCGCGCCCTGGTGTGACCGCAGGAGCTCGGCCAGCGTGGTCTCCGCGCGAGGCGTCAGGCGGACCCTCGTGAGGGCCGGGCCGTCGAGGACCAGGAGCTCCACGAGCCCGCGCGCGAGCCGCTCGAAGACGGCCCTGGCGACGCGGAGGGGCGCGGGGACGCCGGCGCGTGAGAGCCTCTGCACCGTGGCCCGTCTCCGGTAGCGGAAGACGTCGAACGCGAGACGCGCCACGGTCCACGCGACGAGGCGCGCGAGGCCGGCTCGCGCCGTGAGGCGGACGACGAGGACGACGCAGTAGAGGAAGTAGTCGCCCGCGCGGCGCCCGAGAGAGTGGCGCTCGCGCGCGTCGGTCACCGGGGATCTTCGCCGACGAAGCGGCCGTCGCGCAGGGCGAAGCGGGTCGTGCCCTCGACGCGCCGCTCGGCGACGGGGTGGAGCGGATCTCCGGGGAGCACGAGCAGGGTGTCTCCGCTGGAGACGACGAGCTCGGGCATCACGACGCGGAGCGAGCGACCCCTCGCCGCGGCGAGCGCCGACGCGACGTCGTGGGTGGTCGCGAGGACCTCGAGGGAGCGGCTGGTCGGCGGCGCCATCAGGAGCTCTCCGCGCTCCCACCGGGCGAGGCTCTCGGCCGGGCTCGCCCAGAACCCCGCCGTCGTCTCGTGCGCGTCGCTCTCGCCCGACTGCCCCGCGGGGAGCGCGAGCAGGAAGAACGCGGTGTCGTAGCGGCGCGCCTCCGCGGTCGGTGTCACCCAGCGTGCGAACGGGACGAGGCGCTCGAGATCGAGCCGGAGGCCACGGCGTAGGAGGGTGGTCGAGAAGGGGTCGTCGGTGGAGAGAGAGGCGCGCAAGGCTGTCGCCGCGGCCCCGTCGAGCGACGGTGCGCTGGGGAGGAGCGCCGCCTCTTCGAGCGACTCGCGGCACGCGGCGATCGCGAGGGCCCGAGGAGACGCGGGCAGGGGATCGGGATCGGTGGGCCACGCCGGCGCCTCGCCGAGGACGAGGGGACCCCAACTCGCGTCGTCGTCCGACCGGTCCACCTTGCCGCCAGGGAAGGCCGCGGCGCCGCCGAGGAAGCCGCTCTTCGCGTGGCGCACGATGGTGAAGACCTCGAGCCCGGAGGGGCCGTCGCGCAGGACCAGCACCGTGGCCGCGGGCTTGGGCGGCGTGATGTCTCGGGACGGATCGAAGCGGAGCACGGCCCTCGGTACCGCGACGGTCCTAGGAAACCAAGGACCTCGGGCGCGGCTCGGGCGCGCTCACGACGGTGGGCAGGACGGCTCGAAACAGCGTCTCTCCTTCGACGCCGCGCTCTACGGTGAGCTTCCCTCCATGCAGCTCGATGAGCGCGCGCGAGAGCGAGAGCCCGAGCGCGAGCCCTCCCATGCGCACCTCCGCGGCGGCGACGTCGTCGCGACCGAGGAGCCTCGAGACCTCGGCGAGGGGGATCCGACGGGACGGATCGGACACGAAGACGGCGATCCGCCGCTCGTCCCGCCGCCGGGCCGACAGCTTGACCCCGCCCCTCGGGGCGAGGCGCTTCGCGTGACCGACGAGCGCGGCGAGGGCCTGCGCGATCCTCGCCTCGTCCCAGCGGACCTGAGGCAGCCCCGGCTCGATGTCCAGCTCGACCGTCGCGGCGTCCATGGGGCCCAGCTCGTCCCCCTTCGTCACGGCGGCGTGCAGGATCGGCTCGAGGTCCTGGAGCACCGGGTGGAGCTGGAGCTTCTGGGCCTCGACGCGCGCCGCGTCCAGGATGGTCTCGATGAGGGCGAGCAGCTCCTTCGCCCGCCGCTCGACGACCGCGATGCTCTCGGCCTGGCCCTCGGAGAGCGGCTCTTCGGCGACGAGCGCGGAGAACCCGAGGATGGCGTTGAGCGGGCTCTTCAGATCATGGCTGACGCTCGCGAAGAGGAGCCCGCGGAGCCGGAGGGTCGCCTCCCGCGCGTCGATCGCGCGCTCCTGCGCGCGGGTGAAGGTGCGGAAGCGCGCCGCCACGTCGTCGACGGCGCGCCCGAGGCTCTGGACGACCTCGAAGCGCGCGCGCGCCGCGACCGCGACCTGTCCTGCGCGGGCGTCGTCGCTCCCGAGCGTGAGCATCCGACGTGCGGCCCGCTCGAGATCGGTCGCGAGGGTCTGCCCGAGGCGCATCGCGACGAAGAGCGCGCCCGCGATGACGGCGAAGCCGACCCCCAAGACGACCACCGACACGGTCGAGCGATCGAGCGCGTCGAAGCGGATGACCGCGGAGCCGTCCGTGAGCGGCACGGTGACGGCGATGCGGCCGCCGGGCTCTCGGTCCGCAGCGTATCGAACCCCGCTCGGCCGGATGCGTATGGCGAAGCCCTCGTCGTCGGCGACCGTGAGCGCGTCGCGCAGCCCCGAGTCCGGCAGCGCGCCCGGCAAGACGTCGGAGGCGCCGCGCGCGAGCCCAATCGCGAGATCGACGCGGAGGCGGGTCTCGGCGTCGCGCACGTGCGCGTTGGTGACGAGGCCCACCGCGAGTGCGACGAAGGAGAGCGGCACGACGATCGCGGCGATGAGGCTCCCGCGCGTCCGCGCGAGGGGCGAGCCGTTGCGCTCCAGCACCAGCAAGGCCTCGCGCACCTTGTCGGGAGGGACGAGCTCGAGGACGATGGCCACGGCGTTCCGCGCGAGCACGTAGAGAGGCAGGGCCGAAGCGGCGAGGACCACCAGCGCGAAGAGCACCAGCGAGACCTGCGTCGCCAGATCGATCCTCGACGGACGCACGGGCGGCAGCAGCGAGAGCGTCGTGAGGAGCGTGGCGGCCCCGATGGTCAACCGCGTGACGAAGCCGGGGAGCTCTCCGAGCTCGACGATCTCCTCGGGCTCGAACGCTCGAGAGCCGACCGCCACCGCGCGGACGACGTACCTCGCGCGAGAGAGGCGCGCCCGGCTGAGGACGAGGACGGCCGCTGCGGTGGACGCGGCGACGACCCATGAGGACCACCTCGCCGCTTGCGCCTCTGCCGCGTCGAGCAAGAGGAGGGTGGGTGCGGTGACGTCGTAGACGAGGACGGCGAGCCCCCCGAGCACCAGGCACAGCGCGAGCAGCCTCGAGACGAGCGCCTCGGGCTTCATGCGGGAGGGGCCTCCGGCGAGGAAGGGGCCTCGCTTGCCACGGGGCTCAGGGATCCGCGGCCCTCGCTCCTCGAGAAGGTCACGGTGAAGACGGCGCCCTCTCCGGGCTTGCTCTCGAGGGTCATGGCCCCGCCGTGCGCGAGGACCAGCCGCCTCGCGAACCAGAGCCCGAGCCCCGTCCCCTTGCGGCGCTCCGAGAGCTCTCCTGCCTGGCGAAACTCCTCGAAGACCACCGCCCGCTCGCGCTCGTCGATCCCGGGACCCGTGTCGCGGACGGAGACCGAGACCGAGCGCTCGTCGCCGCGTGTGGTCACGAGGACCTCGCCCTCCCGCGTGAACTTGACGGCGTTGCCGATGAGGTTCGACAGGATCTGCCGGAGCCGCTTGCGATCGACGATGGCCGTCGTGTCGCCCTCGGTCGCGACGTCGATTTCGAGCCGCTTCGATCCGACGAGCGCCCGGGCCTCGATGATGACGTCGCGGGCCACCTCGGTGACGTCCACCGGCTCGGGCGCCAATCGGAGGCTGCCGGCCTCGAGCGCCGAGAGGTCGAGGACGTCGTCGATCAGGCGAGAGAGGTGCTCGGCGCTCTTCCGCACGACCTCGAGATCCTCCCGCGCGGACGGCGTGAGCGGCCCCTCCACCTCGGAGAGGAGCACGTCGGAGAAGCCGAGGATCGCGTTCAGCGGCGTGCGCAATTCGTGGGACAGCGCCGCGAGGAACCTCGACCGCGCGCGATCGAGCGCCTCGGCCTGCGCGAGATCCTGCTCGTACGCCCGCTCGGCCGCCCCGAAGCGCTCGAGCACGATGTTGAACGCGCTCGTCACCACGCCGACGAGATCGAGCGTCCGGATGGGGATCTCGGGCCCTGCTGGCCCTCCCTGGGCCTCGGCCATGCGCGCAACCCTCGCCCGGACGTACTCGACGTCGTCTTCGGCGCTCCGCCCGAAACGATACGCCGCATAGGCCGCGACGACGAGCACGAGCACGGTGGCGATCGACACGCTCCACACGAGGGACCTGGCGCCTCGGGGGGAGGCGGGCGCGTGGACGAGCACGACGAGCGCGAGGTGGGAGAAGGGCGCCGAGAGCGGCGCCGCCGCGAAGGCCGAGCGCCCCGTGCTGGTCTCGACGAAGCCATGCTCCGCGAGGACGAGCGAGGAGAGCGAGCCCTCGACGTCGACGCCGGACTGAGCGAGGATCGTCCCGTCGAGCGCCACGAGGACGAGATCGGCTGCGGTGGCGCGGCCCATCGCCTCGAGGACGGCGGGCCTGTCCTCCACGGCGACGACCCTCACGCGGGCGACGAGCGCGGCCGCGAGGACGCGCGCGCTCTCCGCGGCGCCCGCGTCGCTGGAGCGGCGGAGCTGCACGAGCCCGAGGAGGGAGAGGACGAGCGAGAGCACGAGCCCGAGGGCGACGACGAGCCCGGGCGCGAAGGGCACGAGGGGCAGCCCTCGGCGTGCGTGAGCGCGTGCGTCAGGCGATCCGGTGGAGGCTCGAGCCATCGATCCGCACACGCTCACCGACGACGAAGGGGTCGTTCTCTGCGCCGTGCCCGACGGGGGCGCCGGCGAACACCGGGAGCCCGAGCGGCTGGAGGCGCGCCCGGACCGCCTCCTCGGCCGTGACGCCATCCGGCCCCGGCGTGCACTCGGTGAAGGTCCCTAGCAAGAACCCGCTGGCGCGCCCGAAGTGCCCCCCGTCGACGAGCGTCGTCACCATGCGATCGAGGCGGTACGGGCGCTCGGTGACGTCCTCGAGGAGCACGATCGCGCCGGGGGGGATGGAGAGTCTCCCGGCGGTGGCGGAGGCGTGGAGCATGGTGAGGTTCCCTCCGACGAGCGGCCCTTCGAGCGTGGCGCCGTTCGTTGGCGGCGAGACGAGCGAGAGCCCGGCCATCGAGGGCGTCCCGTGGCCCTCGAGCGCGGTGACGACCCCGCGGCGCTGGCGCTGATCCGCGCGCCCGAGCGAGCCGACGTTGGGGCCGTGGAGGCTCCTCGCGCCGCGCCGGGTGGCCTCGACGTGGAGCACCGTGACGTCGCTGAAGCCGACGATCCACTTTGGGTCCCGCGTGAAGGCGTCCCAGTCGAGGCGCCCGACGACGCGCGACAGCCCGTACCCGCCCCGCGCCGCGATGACGGCGCGGACCTCCCCCGAGCGAAACCACCGCGACAGCTCGTTCGCGCGTCGCTCGTCGTCTCCCGCGAGGTAGCCTCGGCGAGAGAAGAGCCCCTCCGAGAAGAGGATCCGGTACCGCTCCCGGAGCGCCGCCATGCCGCGGAGGACGAGGAGCCGATCGAACGGCGAGGATCCCGCGAAGACAGCCACCGAGTCGCCGGGGCGGAGCGGCGGCGGGGCGACGAGGGGCATCCAGCTCATCATACGTCAACGGGCACAAAAGCCGGAGGCCCGGCGTCGCTGCTGGAGCGACTCGCCGGGCCTCACGGGAAGACGAGGAAGTCAGACGGGGCGGACGTTCTCGGCGAGAAGTCCCTTGGGACCGCGCTTCACCTCGAACTCGACCTGCTGACCCTCGACCAGGCGGCGGAAGCCGGAGGTCTGGATCGCGGTGTGGTGGCAGAACACGTCCTCGCCACCGCCGTCCTGGATGATGAAGCCGAAACCCTTCGCGTCATTGAACCACTTCACAGTACCTTTTGCCATTGTGCTCTTTGCTTCTTTCTGGGGGATGCCCGTCTCGTCGGCGGCCCTGCGACCACGACGGGAGCTGCTCTCGCCGTGGTCCAGTCGACCGCGTTCTCCTCAGCGGCGAACGCCTTCGATCTGCTTGTCAGGGACGAGCTCGGCTCGTGACCGGGCCCGCCGACGGGAGAGGCCAGGTAGTCGAGGCGCCTCACCATGTCGAGAAAAAATCAAGGCGCTCCGGCCAGGCTGTCGCAGGCAGTGCGGAGCCTTTCTTCGGCTCCTGGGTGGGGCCCCTCGGCATCTTGTGATACGCGGCCTCCTCCTGATGGCGAAGCAGCCCTCGCAGGCCCCGTCCGAGCCCAAGCCCGCCGCGAAGCCAGCGGTCCCGGATCGCGGCGCGATCATGCGGTCGCTCGGGCTCCGGCTCGGGCTCCCGCTCCTCGCGATCTGGCTCGTCGCGGTCTTCGTGAACCACTGGGGGGCCTATGCGCTCGCAGGGACGCTGACGGTCGCGGCCGCGGGGCTCGTCGTCTGGTCGCTGCGTCGGCTGGGGAGCTCGCGAGAGGTCGCGAACATCCTCGAGTCGACGAACGTGGCCGACAAGGAGGGGCGGAAGGCCGCGCTCGAGAAGCTCGACGAGATGAAGCGCGGTGGGCTCGCCAAGACGCTCGCGAAGAGCCAGCTCCTCGCGGCGGACGATCCGGAGGCAGCGCTCCGCGAGCTCGAGACGGTGGACCTCAAGAAGGCGCTCCCTGCCGAGGCCGATCAAGTGCGGTTCCAGCGGGCGCTCATCCACCTGACCCGCGGCGAAGTCGATCTCGCGAGGCAGCTGGTCGATGGGATCGATCTGTCACGCCACGAAGATCCGAAGAACCGCGCCGCGATGGGCGCCGTCGTCGCGGAGGCGTGGGGACGGAGCGGCCAAGCCAAGAAGGCCAAGGAGACCCTAGAGCTCTTCGATCCTTCGGACGCGACGTACGCGGAGGTCGCGCTCCAGCTCCACCGGGCGCGCGCCTTCGTCTTCGCGTCACTCAACGACACGAAGGCGATGAAGAGCGCGCTCCGCAGGCTCGCCGCGGACAACCCTCAGTACCTCGGCGTGTTCCTCCAGAAGCGGGTGCACCCGCTTCTCGAGAAGGAGGCGCGGCAGATGTTCATGCAGTCGGGCGCGGCTCCGAAGCGCAAGATGCAGTACCAACGCTGAGCTCGAGACGGCTGCCCGCGTCGACGGGTGCCCCCGTCCCCCCGGCCGCGCTCACGGGCGCTGGCGGCGCCAGCTTGGCCGCCGCCGTACCCGCGTGCGCGTGTGGCTGCCCGGGCGACGCGATCGGCCGAGCGGCGCCGTGGACGGGCTCGGGCGCGCGTTCGGCCCATGGGGCCGGTGGGTCGGTGCCGTCCTGCTCTCGGGCCCCTCGCACGGCGTCGAGCCACGATGCTTTGCAGCACGCGGCGACTGCCGTAACAGTCCCGGCTGCGATGGTCGCGCGCCGCCCTCCGGAGCTCGACGCCCTGCCGAGGCTCGGGTGGGTGGACTCGCCGTCTCCCGTCGAGCCGCTCGCCGACGTCGCGCGTGAGCTCGGGCTCGACGGCCTGTGGGTGAAGCGCGACGATCTCCTCGCCACTGAGCGCGGCCTCCACGGCGGGACCAAGCTCCGCAAGCTCGACGTCCTGCTCGCTGCGTCGCCGTTCCGCGAGTCTGCGCGCTGGGCCTCGGTGGGCGCGATCGGCTCCGGGCACCTCGTCGCGCTCTCGTCGGCGGCGCGCGTGCTCGGGCGGGAGCTCGTGGCCCACGTCTTCTGGGAGCCGCCTCTCCCGGACCACCTCGAGAACCTCGCGTTCGTCGCCTCGGGGCCGGGGCGGTTGCGGTTCTTCGGGTCGCGGGCCTCGTTGGCGCTCACGGCGCCCTCGGTCTTGCTCGCCTCGCGGAGCGGGGACGCCGCCGTGGTCCCGCCGGGCGCCTCGGCGCCTGCCGGTGAGCTCGGCGTCGTGCGGGGTGCGCTCGAGCTCGTGGAGCAGATCTCCGCGGGGGCGCTGCCCGCGCCGTCGCACCTCTTCGTGCCCATCGGCTCGGGGGGCACCGTCGTCGGGCTCCTGGCGGGGATGGCCCTCGGGGGCGTCGCGTGCGTCGTCCATGGCGTCGCCGTCGTCGAGCGCGTGTTCGCGCGGCACGGGGCGCTCCTGGCGCGCGCGCGGAGGCTCCTCACGACGCTTGGCGCGGCCGACGCTCGGTTGCCGGAGCTCCGCATCCATCGGCGAGAGCTCGGCGACGGGTACGGCGTCGCGACCGCGCGGTCTCTGGCGATGTGCGCGCGCTTCTCGTCCGCGGGGCTCCCCCTCGAGGCCGTCTACTCGGGGAAGGCGATGGCCGGGCTCTTCGCGGCCGCGCGTGAGCTCCGGGGGCCCGTGCTCTTCTGGTCGACGCCGCGGCGGAGCGGCCCCCTCCCGGTCGTCGATGGCTGGCGAGCGCGGCTCCCGGCGTCGCTTCGTCGTCGGCTCGACGACCACGACCACCCGCGCCTCCTCACGCGCCGCCGGGTGCTCGTCGCGGGGACGGCGGCCCTCGGCGCGGCGGTGATCGCGCGGAGCACGGGGTATCCCACGCCTCCACCCGGCCTCGAGGTCCTCGGCCGTGGCGCCGCCGGGGTCCTCCGCGCGGCGATCGAGGTCGTCGTGTCCCCGCCGCCCGCGAGCGACGTGGTCGACGACATGCTCACGCGGATCGATCGCTTCGTCATGACCCAGCCGTGGGAGATCCGCGCGCAGATCGACGGGGCGCTCACGCTCGTCGAGCAGACGACCTTTGCGACGGTGGGGACGGTTGGGCGCTTCTCGAGCCTCTCGGCGGAGGGGAGGGGTCGTGCGCTCGACGCGCTCGTCGAGAAGGGAGGCGTCGCAGTGGAGGCGGGACGAGCCGTGCGCGATCTCGTGATGCTCGGCTTCTACCAGCGACCCGCGAGCTGGGAGCGGCTGGGCTACAGCGGGCCGTGGGTCACTTCGGCTCGGAGAGCCGATCCCTACGCGGCCCTCGTGGCGACGGCGCCTCCCCCTGGCTTCGAGGCGCGCCGATGATCCACGCCGCGAAGACCCTCGTCGGCGGCCGGCTGCGCGCGGATCTGTGCGTCGTCGGGAGCGGACCCGGGGGCGCGGCGGCGGCGATGGTCGCCGCGGAGGCCGGGATGCGGGTCGTCCTCGTCGAGTCGGGCGCCCTCGTCACGCCGGCGATGATGTCGCAGCGGGAAGAAGAGATGATCCCTCGCCTGCTCTGGCAGGCAGGCGCCCGGATGACGGCCGATCGCGGGACCCACGTGCACCAGGGGCACGGGGTCGGCGGCTCGTCGCTCCACAACATCAACCTCTGCAAGCGCATCCCCGACGAGGTGCTCGCCGGCTGGGAGCGCGAGCGTGGCCTCATGCACCTCCCGCGCCCCGTGTGGCACGCGCTCTACGACGAGGTCGAGGCGCTCCTCTCGGTGACGGCGATCCCGGAGGCGCTGTGGAACCGACACAACCGCCTCCTGCGCGACGGGTGCGCGGCGCTCGGCTGGCGCGGCGGGGGCCTCTCGCACAACCGGACCGGGTGCCTCGGCAGCGGGTTCTGTGAGCTCGGGTGCGCCTACGACGCCAAGAACAACGCCCTCAAGATCCTCATCCCTCGCTTCGTCGCGGCGGGCGGCGTCGTCGTCACGCGCGCCCACGCGCTGCGCGTCGAGCACGCCGCGGGCAGGGTCCGCGGCGTGACCGTCGGGGTGCTCGCGGGGGCCGATCCCCGCGTCGAGGGGCGGCTCGAGATCGACGCGCCCCTCGTCTGCGTGTCCGCGTCCGCGACGGGGACGCCGGCGCTCCTCGAGCGCTCGAAGATCCCCGATCCGAGCCGCACCACCGGGCGCTCCCTGCGGCTCCATCCCGGGGTCGTCGCGGCGGGCGACTTCGACGAGCCCGTGCACGCCTTCGCGGGGATCCCGCAGACGTACGAGTGCACCGAGCACCTGTCCTTCGAGCCGGGCTCGGCCGACCGGCTGTGGATCATCCCCGCGTTCGGCCACCCGATGGGGGTCGCGACGATGCTGCCCGGGCGCGGCGAGGCGCACGCGGCGCTGATGGCGCGCTTCGATCACATGGCCGTCTTCGCCGCGATGCTCCACGACGAGACGAAGGGCGAAGTGTCCACCAAGGGGGAGCTCGACGTCGAGCTCCGCTACACGCCGACTGCGCGGGATCGAGCGGCGCTCGCGCGAGGGATCGCGCACGCGGCGCGGCTCCTGTTCGCCGCGGGGGCGCGGCGCGTCATCGTGCCGACGTACCGTGTGCGGGTCATGTCTTCGGTGGATGAGGTCGACGCCTTGACGAACGTCCCGATCGATCCCGAGACGCTGAGCTTGACCGCGGTCCACCCGATGGGGAGCGTCCCGATGGCCGACGATCCAGCGCGGAGCGCCGTCGGGAGTGACGGGAGACACCATCACCTCGCGGGCCTCTGGATCGCGGACGGCTCGCTCTTTCCGACGTCGATCGGGGTCCCGCCACAGATCTCCATCTACGCCCTCGGGCTGCACGTGGGTCGGGCGATCGTGCGCACGAGGACCTGAAGCGCGCTCGCTCGTCTCTACGACCGGGCCGAGAAGCGTCGAGCGAGGCCCTTGCGTCCCGCTTCGTGGTGGAGCGCCCACGCCTCGAACACCTCCCGGCTCGGGCGGAGCCGGAGACCGCGCTCGTCCCGGAGCTTCTGCGCGGAGAGGACGGGGCGGTGTGCCAGGAAGGCCGTCTGCTCGGGGCCGTATTGGGTCGCGTCGAGCGCGCGGAGGGCCGAAATCCCGCGCCGGAGCGCCGCCTCGGGCAGGCCGACGAAGGGCTTTCGGAGCCGGTGGGCGATCTCTCGCAGCGTCATCACGCCCTCGCCGGCGAGGTTGTAGATCCCCGTCCACCCCTCGGCGACTCCGCGGGCGATGGCCGTGACGACGTCCTCGTCCGCGACGAAGACGAAGGGCGTCTCGGACTCCCGGAGCCCGACGACGACCGGCTTCGTGAAGATGTCGGTGATCTGGTTCGACGCCCCGGGGCCGAGGATGGTCCCGGGGCGGTAGACGAGCTGCCCCAGCTCGGGGTGCTCTTCGCGGGCGCGAGCGAGGTGCTCCTCGACGAGCCGCTTGTGGTGCGCGTAGGCGAACGCTTCGTTTCCGCGGAGCGGCGCGTCCTCGCGGAGCAGCGGCGGGCTGTCGGCGTGGTAGCCGTACGCTGCGCCGCTGCTCGTGACGACGAGCTGCCGGACGCCGGCCGAGACGCAGGCCGCCAGGACGTTCTCGGTGCCGCGCACGTCCACGTCGTATTGGACCTCGCGCGGCAGCGGCCTCGACGGGGTGACGATGGTGGCGAGGTGCACGACCGCGTCGACGCGGTGCTTCGACAGGAGCGCTGGGAGCTCGGGCGAGCGCACGTCGAGCGTCTCGTGGATGACGCCGGGGACGGCGCGCTCCGCGGGGCGGACGTCGGTCGCGATGACCTCTTCGAGCCGAGCCGACTCTCCGCGCACCAGCTCGTCGCCGAGCGCTTCCACGAGCCGTCTGCCGACGTAGCCCTCGGCGCCGGTGACGAGGACGCGCATCAGCCCTTCGGCTCCTGGTGCATGTCCTTGAAGGTCTTCAGCTCGGGGGCCCACAGGTGCTTCACGGGGTCGACGTCGACGTGGATGACGGCGGGCTTCTGGGACGCGATCGCGCGTCGGATCGCGCCGGCGAGCCCCTTGGGATCGGCCACCCGCTCGCCGTACGCGCCCATCGCGCGCGCGAGCGCGTCGAACTCGATCTCGCCGAGCTCGGAGTTGATCGTCTCGTCGGGCGAGAGCGACTTCATGACGAGCGTCTTCACCGGCTTCATCGCGAAGCTCTGGTTGATCTTCACCATGCCCCACTGCCGATCGCAGAGGACGAGGTACACGACCGGCAGCCCGTGGCGCACGGCCGTCTCGACCTCTTGAGGGTGGAAGCCCATCGCGCCGTCGCCGATCACGCAGTAGATCTGCCGCCCCGGGAAGGCGACCGCCGCGCCGAGCGCCTGCGACACGCCGGCGCCGAGCATGCCCATCTTGGGGGTCCCGAGGAGCGCGCCGACGTGCCGAGATTCGTGGTAAAATTGCGCCCAAATCGTGGTGTTGCCGCCGTCGGCGACCATGATGGCGTCCGGCGCGAAGGTGTCCTGGCAGACGCGCGCCACGTGGGCCGAGTGCATCGGGACGCTGGCGTCGGAGAGCTTCTCGTCGAGCGTGGCGCGGCGCTTCGCGCACCCCTCGCGGAGGGCGGCGAGGTGCGCGCGCCGCGCCGAGCGCGTGGGCTCTTCGCCGGGGCGATCGATCTCCCGGAGCAGCGCCTCGAGGAACGCCTTCGCGTCCGCGCGGACGGCGAAGCGGAGGCTGCGGTTGTTGCCCAGCGTCTCGCCGTCGATGTCGACCTGCGCGACCTCTTGGTCGGCGGGGCTCCCCCAGTAGGGCGCCTTGCCCCACCAGTCCGTCTCGCCGAGGCGAGAGCCCAGGACGAGCACGCGGTCCGCCTCCGTGCGGGCGTTGTGGACCTCCTGGACGTAGATCATCGAGATGGCATGGGGGTCGCGCTCGTCGATCGCGGAGCGCGCTGCCCAGCTCGTGGTCACCGGGGCCTCGAGCCGCTCGGCGAGCGCGGCGAGCTCCTGGCTGGCGCCGGCCCAGAGCACGCCCGAGCCCGCGTGGAGGAGCGGCAGCTTCGCCTCGCGGAGCCAGCGCGCGATCTCGCGCACGTCCACGGAGTTTGGCTCCATCGGACGGGTCGCGCGGTAGGTCGAGGGGGCTCGCACCGCGTCGGGGCCCACCTCGAGCGGGCCATTGAGGATCGACTCGGGGACGTCGAGGTGCACGACCCCTGGACGCCCCTCGAAGCTCTCGCGGAGCGCGCGGCGGGTGAGCTCCGCGAGGCGGTCTGCCGAGGGGACGGCGCAGCTCCACTTCGTCATGGGGCGGGTGACGTCGACCTGGGAGAAGGCCTGGTAGGCGCCGCCGCGATCCGGGTAGACGATCCCGGTGCGCCGGCAGCTCGTGATGAGCAGCACACGGTGGCCCTCGACCTGCTCGACGGCGACGCCGGGCAGGATGTTGGCCACGCCGGGTCCGTTGCTGGCGATGCAGACGCCGAGCTTCCCCGTCACCTTCGCGTAGGCGCCGGCCATGTGGGCGGCGCTGGACTCATGGCGCGGCGTGACGAGCTCGATGCCGCTCGCGCGGAGCCCGGCGCAGAGGCCGAGGTAGGTGCCGTCCATGATGCCGAAGACGTGGCGGACGCCCTCGGCCGCGAGCATCCGCGCGACGAGCTCTCCGCCCTTGATGGTGCTCGAGGTGCCCTGCCCAAGAAGTGTCGAGAGATCCATGCAGCCCTCCGGGATCGTGCCGAGCCGCGAGGACGCTCGCGAGGGACGATGTCCACGGAGCCTCCCTCGGTCGATCCGCCACGTCAACGATGATCCGGCCGAGTCGGGCTCGGGGTGCGCGTGAGCAGCGTCGAGTGCGCGCGAGGAGCGTCGAGTGTGCGCGAGGAGCGTCGAGTGCGCGCGAGCAGCGTCGAGTGCGCGTGAGCAGCGTCGAGTGCGCGCGAGGAGCGTCGAGTGCGCGCGAGGAGCGCCTGCGGTGGGACGCCGTGGCTCGTCCGACCCTCGGCCTGACGCGGGTGCGCCGCGGAGCTCGATCGTCGCCGCTCTCGCGGCTCGCCTGCGTCTCTGTGCACGAGGAGGGACTCGAACCCTCACGCCTCTCGGCGCCGGAACCTAAACCCGGTGCGTCTGCCATTCCGCCACTCGTGCGCGCTCTTGGAACGTGTGTGTCGGTGTGGGCACCTCAATCGACGCGAGGGGGGCGCACGGAGTGGACCCGCACGACGTGTGTGTACGTCTCGAGCCTCGGCGTGTCGATCTCGTCGAGGAAGCTCGTGAAGGCGAAGTACGGCAGGAGCCCGTCCCAGTGCGCGAGCCACTTCGGCACATGGACGGGTGGGAGGAGGAGCCCCTCTTCGCGGAGCGCGAGCAGCAGGTCGACGTCGTCGAGCGCGAGGCGCCCCGACACGAGCACCTCGGCCACGTGGCGCGCGTCCTCGGCGAGCGTGACCTTGAGGAAGTTGTACACCTCGGCGAGCCCGGCGAGGTACGCGGCGTCCTTGGTGAAGGGTGCGCCCCCCGCGACCACGCCGCCGCGGAAGATGCGCGTCGCGTCGAGGTACGCCTCGCGCGGGCCGACCCCGAGATCGAGCAGGTACCGGTAGACGTCGAGGAAGGACGCGCCGTCCTCCGCCATCGCGACCATGTTCACCCGCTCGACGAGCCGCCGCAGCCTGTCGATCGAGAGCGAGTGATCGAAGAGCTCGGCGAACACCGCGAGCCCCTCCTGGGTGCGCGTCGTCCGCGGGCCCCCCGCGCGCAGGAAGGGGAGCCGCGTCTGAGCCATCCCGTTCTGCGCCGTGAGCGCGTGGGTCTCGATCTCGTGGACGAACAGGCTGTCCACCTCCATCGCGCTGAAGGTGGCGCCGCTGCGGACCCGGACCCGCTTCGCCCCCGCGATGACCTTCGCGGAGAGATCGTCGTCGAGCACGAGCTTCACCTCGAGCTTCGGGTGCGTGTGGGCGATGCGGGCCTCGAGCTGCTTGGCGAACTCCTCCGCCGTCATCGCGCGTCGGGCGCCGGGGTGCTGTGGCTCGCCCTTGCCGAGCCTCTTCGAGAGGTGGCGGGCGAGGTCGAGGTTCGTCGAGTCGGCGTCGAGGGCGAGGGTCTTGGCGCCGCCGTAGAGCGCGATGGACAGCTCGTAGAAGCGCCTCGTCCCCACGCCGAGGAGCATCTCGTTGGCGAGCCGGTAGCTCTCGGCGATCTGGCGCAGGTACCCGAGCAACGGATCGCCCCCCTCGAGCTCGCGCTCGAGGTGGACGAGGGCCTCGATGTTCGCCTCGGCGACGGCGGGATCGATCGCGTAGGTGGGCTCGGGGAGGGACGTCGCCCCGGCGGCGAAGAACGCCTGCTCGGTCGCGCGCGACCACTGGATGCCGTCGAGCACGCGCGTCCGCTGCGCGACCTCCTCGAAGCAGCGGGAGGCGCGCTCGAGCGTCTCGAACGACCGCGCGTCGCGCATCGAGTTCGGCTCTTGCCACGAAGAGAAGCCCCTTGGCGAGCGAAATGCCCGCCCGGGCACGGACCGTCAGGGGAAGTCCTTCTCGGCCCGCTCCTGGTCCTCTTTGCAGCGGATGCAGAGCGTCGTCTCGGGGCGCGCCTCGAGGCGCTTCACCGAGATCTCCTCCTCGCACTCCTCGCAGACGCCGAAGGTGCCCGCGTCGATCTTCTTCAGCGCCTTCGAGATCTTGTCGAGGAAGGTCTTCTCGCGGCCGCGGAGGCGGAAGGTGAAGCTCTGGAGGTACTCGCTCGAGGCGAGATCCATCTCGTCGGGGAGATCGTCGGCGTCGAAGGTCATGTCCTCGTCGAGCGTCTGCCGCGCCTTGCGGAGGATCTCCTCGCGCTTCTCCTCGAGCAGGGTCTTGAACTTCTTCAGCTGCGCCTTGTTCATGGGATGCCCGCCTTTCTGGTGCGAGGGTCGTGACCGCGCCGGGCCCGTCCGGGTGGTGACCCGGCTCGTCGCCGCGGACTCTACATTCTACCTCGGCGCCAGCACGAAGGGCGAGCCTTCTAGTCCGTCTCGGCGGGTTGTCAACCGGCGGCGACGCGAGCGACGCGTTCGGCTCGGGTACGTGGGCTCGCGTGGGGGCGTCTTCGAGAGGCGAGACTCGCGCGCGCGGTCGCTCTGCGAGTAGCATCGACGTCGATGATCCGCCTGCGCCCCGAGACCCTCGTCGCGATGCGTGACCGCCTCCGTGACCGCGGCGCGCCTCCAACCTTGGCGCGACCTCCCGTCGACCCGGCCGACGCCGAGGGCGCCTTCCTCGTCTCGGAGTACGGGCCGCTCTGCGAGGTGATGTTCTTGATGATGACCGCCGACGGCGAGGTCGAGCCTGCCGAGCGCGACGTGGTGCGCGGCGCGCTCCGCGAGCTCGACGACCGGATCCGCTCGGCGCACTTCGCCGTGATGCTCCGCTCGGCCGAGGAGGCGCTCGCGAGGGACGGGCTCGCCGGGCGGATCGGCGCCGTGGCGTCCGCGCTCCGCGACGATCCCGTCCGAGGAGAGATCGCCTTCGTGCTGGCCGCGGCGGTCGCCTTCGCGGACGATCGCATCACGATGGACGAGAACGCGACGCTCAACGACCTCGCCGACGCGCTGGGGATCGGCGAGGCCGAGAGCGAGGCGCTGATGCGGTCGCTCGTGCGCTGAGCGCCGCGCGGCTCAGCGGCGCTTGACCCAGACCTCGAGGTGGTAGCTCGCCGCGCGTCCGTGCTCTCCTGGGGCCGCGGCGCGGAGCGCGTCGCCCTCGCGCACGAGCGCCTCGTAGCTCGGGAAGCTGCCTGCGTACTCGAAGTCGCCGAAGGCCCGCGCGGCGCGGAGCCTCGCGGAGCTCCCCGGGGGCCAGTAGGGGCTCTTCGCTGCCTGGGTGGTCGGCCGGGCCGCCTGCGAGACGAAGACGACCGCCTCGATCCCGCGCGCGAAGAAGGCGTCGACGTCGAACTCGCGATCGAACAGATCGCCTGGGGCCCGCGCGAGCTCTCGGTCGGTCAGCCCCGAGATGTCGACGAAGCTCCAGTCGAGGTTGCGAAAGCCCAGCTCGCCGATATCGAGGGTCGCGACCTTGGCCCCGGGCTGGAGGCGGGGGCGGAGCGCGGCCTCGGCGCCGCGGACGGCGTCGTCGGTCACGCGGCGTCGCAGCTCCTCGAAAGGCCGCACGAGATCGGTCGAGCGCCGGTAGCCGGCGAACGCGAAGGCGAGCGCCCCGGCGAGCGCGACGGCTCCGCGCGCGTCGAGGGCGAGCCTCGTGCGGGTGAGCGCCCCGTCCAGGCCGAGCGCCGCGGCGACGTAGAGGAACGGGAGGTACGGCACGAGGAACCGACCGCCGAGCATGAAGTCGGCGCCGTGGCGGAGGACCGTCACGACACCGAACGCGACCGCGGAGAGCAAGAGCGCCTGCGCGGGACGTCGCCGCAGGGGCACGAGGCCGAGGGTCGAGAGCCCCACGAGGACGAAGGACCAGTCGCCCTCCTTCCGGAAGAAGCGCTCGACGTAGGTGGCGGGCGTCCCGAGCGCGGGCGGGAGCGATGTGCCGGCCTTCGCGACGTAGGTGTTGGGGACCCAGGCGCCGTAGTATGCGCGTCGGAAGAGGGACTCGACGAGCAAGACGAGCAAGAAGGGGGCGAGCCACCGCGCGATCGCGCGCGGGTCCCGCCGGACGGGCACGAGCGCGATGGGGGTGAGGACGAGGAAGAGCCCCGCCGCCTCGGGGCGCGTGAGGAGGCCGAGCGCGAGCAGCGTCGACGCGAGGGCGCGGCGCTCGAAGAGGAGGGCGACGGTGCCGCCGAAGAGCAGCGCGGAGAAGAGGGCCGTCTCGAGGCCAGTCATCGCGTTGACGGCGAAGGCCCAGCTGCCAGCGAGTAGGGTGGGGGGCGCGTACGCGAGGACCGCGCTCGTCGGCGCGAGGCGTCGGACCAGCGCGAACATCGCGAAGAGCAGCGCGACGGTCGAGACGGACGACAGGGCACGCGCGAAGACGAGCGGATCGATCGTGAGCGCCTGGGCGAGCGCCGAGAGCAGCGTGAAGAGGAGGCTGGTCACGCCCTCCACGCGCTCGCCTGCATTCATCACGAGGCCTCGGCCGTCGACGAGGTTCTTCGCGTAGCGGAAGGTGATGAACGCGTCGTCTTGTACGCGCGCCGAGACGGCGCGCTCGTGGAGCAGGGCGAGGAGCGCGATCGGCACGACGCCGATCCAGTCGGGCCACGGTCTCGCCCCGCCTCGAGCCGCCGTGTCGTCGCGATCCGTCGCGTCGTCAGGCTCCTTCGGATCACTCAGTCTCGTCGCGCCGCCGTGCGTCGTCTCGTCGCTGCCGACACGGTCCTCGTCGTCGCGGCCCGTCGCGGGCTCGTCGCTCCTCGGACGGTCGTGCTCGTCCGTCACGCGGACCGCTTCCCGCTCACCGCACGGCTATCGGCGTCGAAGAACCGGAGCTCGGCGTCCTTCCAGTCTCCCGCGTAGTCCACGCCGATGCGCGGTGAGCGCGCCACGTGGCGTGGGGCGTCGCCGTCGGCGAACCAGAGCCCGCTCGTCCGCGTGGCCGGGAGGCCGCTCAAATCCCGAGTGAGCGCGAGCGTCCTGCCGAGCCGCCCGGGTCCGATCAGCGAGCCCGAGGCTGTCCCCAGCGGCTCGGCGGCGCGGATGAGCACCGCCTCACCGTGCCCTTCCGGGCCGGTCACCACGTTGAGGAGGTGGTACATCCCGTAGATCATGTAGACATAGAGAGCTCCGCCAGGCCCGAAGAGCACCTCGGTGCGTGCGGTGCGGCCCTTCGATGCGTGGCAGGCGAGATCGTGTGGCCCCACGTACGCCTCGGTCTCGACGACGCGAGCGCGGATCGTTCGACCGTCGAGCCGTCGGACGAGCGTCTTGCCGAGCAGATCGCGCGCGACGGTCTCGGCGGGGCGGGCGAAGAAGCGGCGAGGCAGCAAGGGACCTCCCCTCCAGTGCCTCGTCCTCGCGACCCGGTCAAACGGTCGGCGCAGCGCCGTGTTCGGTGTTCGCGCCCGCCCGCCTCTCTGAGGTCCACCTTGGTGGAGAGACGACCTGCGGCGCTGTGGGCCTCGACGTCCGCGCTCGCTCGTGGCGTGCGCGCGTCGCGGCACGAGGAGGCCTCGATGGCCCCGCCGCCGCGGCCGTCCATCACGGGTCGTCCTCCGCGTGGAGCGGCGCACCGTCCGCCCCCCAGCGAACCTCGAGCTCGAGCGCGTCGTCGCCGTCCGGGTAGTACGCCGTGCGGGCGCGCGTCACGCGAAAGCCGAAGTCGCGATACAGCGCGATCGCCGCTGCGTTCTTCTTGCCGACCTCGAGCAGCGCACGGACGGCGCCGCGCGCCCGAGCCTCCGCGATGGCGGCCCCGAGCAGCGCGCGACCGACGCCCGCGCGGCGCGCGCCAGGGTCCGCTCCGATCGACAGAATGTGCAGCTCGTCGAGCACGATCCAGCCGACGAAGGCCCCCACCACTCGACCGCCGCGCGTCGCGACCAGCCCGAGCCCCTCTCGCTTGCGGATCTCGTCGACGAGGGAGAAGCCGCTCCCCGGCAGCGCCGCCTGGAGCACCTCGTCGCCGGCGCGCGTCGCGTCCGTCTCCGCCTCGACGCGCTCGACGACGATCATGCGAGCTGCGCGAGCTCCTCGACGTCGAGCAGCAGCCCGAGGGTGCCGTCGTCGGCCAGGGCGGCGCCTCGGTAGGGACCGGTCATGCGGAGGATGGGTGGCACCGGGACGACGAGCGCGCGCGCGTGCCCGAGCACCTCGTCCACCGAGACGCGCAAGGCACCACCCGAGCGGTGGTGGCCGTCGAGCTCGACCCCGCGGGCCCTCGGGGGACCGTCGTTCCCCGTGAGCAGCGCGTCGAGCGCGGGTGCTCCCTCGAGACCGGGGAGCTCGACGCGCCGCACGTCGAGCGCCGACACCGCGATCGTGAGCTCGCCGGCGCGTGTCCAGAGGACGGGGAGCGGCCCCGTGTCCACGGGGAGGTCCATCGTCACGGTCGCGCCGCGGCCCTCCGTGCTCGCGAAGCGCACGGTCCCGCCGAGCCTACGGATCGCGGCGGCCGCGAGATCGAGCCCGATGCCGCGCCCTGCCAGCAGATCCGAGTGCGCCCGCGTCGTGAACCCTGGCAGAAAGAGCAGGTTGAAGAGGGCCTCGTCCGTGGTGAGATGAGACAGATCCTCGGCGAGGAGCCCGGCCTCGATCGCCTTCTGTCGCAGGAGGTCGACGCGGACGCCGCGCCCGTCGTCGCCCACGGTGAGCCGGAGCCCACCGGTCACCCGCTCGGCCGTGACCCCGATCGTCCCGGTTCGGGGCTTCCCTCGTACGATGCGGTCTTCCTCGGCCTCGATGCCGTGAGCGATGGCGTTCCCGACGAGCTGGAGCAGGGGATCGGTGAGCTGCTCGAGCATCGGGCGATCGACCTCGAGATCGGCGCCGGTGAAGAGCAGGCTGACATCGCGCTCCGCGAGCCTCCCCTGCGCCTCGACTGCGGCGCGGGCTCGCTCGAAGAGAGAGCCCAGGGGGACGCGGCGGAGCGCGAGGGCCGCGTGCAGCGTGTCGGTCGTCGCTGCCTCCAGGCGCTCGGACACCTCGCGAAGCACGGCGTCCGAGCGCTCCTTGGCGCGCGCGAGCTCGTTGATCGCCGCCGTGGCGGCGATCAACCTGGAGATGGCGGCCGCGGACGGCCCCCAGGGTCGTGGTGGACCGAGCATGCGACGTGCCTCGGAGAGCGTGGTCCCGATCTGCCCGAGCGATCCGGCGAGGGTCCCTGGGTCGAGGACTCCGGCGTCGAGCGAGGCCGCGACCCGCCGCGCGGTCTCGGCGGCCGTGACGAGGCCGTCGAGCGCTCTCTGCGGGACGCGCGCGCCGTCGTCGCCCGTCGCGCGTGGCGGGCTCGTGCGGCGGAGAGCGATGCGTCCCGTCGAGGGTGGGGCGCTCCGCGGTGGCTCGAGGGCGCGGAGCCGTGCGAGGGCCGCGATCGGATCGTGCGCGAGCTGCGACATCACGGGGCGTGCGGCGGCGGCACGCTGGAGGGCGCGGCTGCCGTCTCCGGTCTCTCCGAGATCCCCCCGGAGCGCCGCCTCGAGTCCGTGGCAATACCAAGCCATCGCCTCGGCCTTCGCGGCGAGCGCCGCACCCTTCATCCCGTGCACCTCCCTCAGGATGGCCAGCACGGTCTCGTGAGGCTCCTCATGCCCAGCGAGGAGCCGATCGATGCGGAGGAGACGGTCCGAGAGCTCGCCATCGAGGATGGACGCGACGTCGGTGGGGACCTCACCCGCGTCGAGATCGTCGGGGGGTCTGGGCCAGGTCGAGCGGAGGGCGGGCTCCCCCTTCGCGTACCGAGCGCGCGCCGCGACGAGGAGCTCTCGCGCGCGACCCAGGGCGCCCGGGTCGACGGACGTACGGCGCTCGAGCCGGAAGAGCGCGGCGGCGAGCTCGGCTTCCCCCACCATGGACGACGACGAGCGGAGCGAGGAGAGGGTGCGTGAGGCGCCCTCCGTCGACGGTGCGGCGCCGAGATCGAGGAGCGCGTGATCGATCGCGGCGAGGAAGGCCGCGCGGACCTCGAGATCTTGCTTCATGGCACCTCGGGGGACGAACGCGCACGGAGCGACGGCACGGCCAGATGGTAGGCCGTCTTGGCGAGGTCCGCGAGCCGTCCTGCGTGCATCGAGGGTGCCTGGCGTCGCCCACCCGTGCGCCTGCGGGTCACGTCATCGGGAGGGAGGATGCTCGAGGGGCGAGCGCGGCGTCACCCCTCGAGCTCGTCCGTCGCCGCGCCGTCCACGGGCTCGAAGAGACGCAAGACCGGCTCCAGGATGGGGCGGATCGCGGACGCCGCGAGACCGCCCCTGCCCGACACCGCCGAGAGCGCGGCGGCGAGCTCCCGCGCGTGGTGCTGCGCCGTCTCGATCGCCTTCGCCAGCTCCGGATCGACGCCGGTCGTGGACTCGAGGCGCTCACGCAGATCCGCGTGCGCCTGGTCTGCGCGGTGCGCGGCGTCGAGCGCCGCGCGCGTGTCCTCGCCGATCCCCTGCGACGTCCGCTGGAGCTCAGCGGCGCCGAGGTCGAGCTTGCCGAGATCGTCGGTGACCTTCTCGCTCAACCCGAGCGCCTCGGTCAGCGTCTGCTCTCCCCGCTGCACGAGCTCGCGGGTCTGCTCGGAGAAGGCGGTGATGGCGCGCCCGGCGGGGCCCTCGATCCTCGCGCCCTCGAGGCCGGCGTTGAGCGCCAGGATGGAGACGCGCGCGGCGAGATCACGCGCCCGCGAGAGGATGGTGCGCAGCTCGTGGTCCCGCGCGGCGAGCGCCCTCACCTGCTCGCCGAGCGCGTCCGCGGCGACACGCCCGCGCTCCACCTTGCCGACGAGCGGCTCGAGCAGCGCGACGGCCTCGCGGGTCTGGTCCCGCGCGCGCGTGGCGGCCTGGAGGAGCGCCGCGTCGTCGGCGGGGTTCCGTCGCGTCGCCTCACTGACGAGCTCGGCCGGGCGGAGCAGCAGGTCGAACAGCCTTCGTCGGGTCGCCATCGATCAGGTCTCCAGCGTAGCGCGGCGGCGCGCCTGGCGTGTCCAGACGTCGCTCTCGAGCATCGAGAGCACGCGATCCGCGTCGAGCTCCTCGGTCGCGCGGATCTCTCCCGCGGTCCCGACGCGGGTCGCCGCGAAGACGATGACCTCGCCCGACGCGTCGCACACGACTCCGAGCTTCGGCTCGGCGCTCGGATCGAGCTCGAGGACGAGGACCGCCCGGCCCTCGAACAGGGTGATCCCAAGCGCCGGTGAGGGGAGCCCGGGCACCCGCGTGACGCGGCCGATCGGGACCACCGCGCGCGCCTCGCTCCCGAAGAGCACGCGCCTTGTCCCGGCCTCGGCGACGAGCCGCAGGGGCGTCATGCCTTCTTCCGGACGACCCGGGCCTCCAAGAACTGGAAGAGCGCCTTCGATGCGTCGAAGGTCGACGCCGCCGATCGACGGACGATGTCGCGGATCTTGGTCTCGCCGTCGACGAGCTCGAGGATCCTCTTCTCGAGCGGAGACAGCTTCGCCTCGGGGAGCGTGGCGAGCGCGGCGGGGTTCTTCACGAGGATCTGATCGAAGTCGATGCCGCGCTCGATCTGCTGCCACTCGTCGACGCGCTGGTACGCTTCCATCACGAGCCCCGAGATGGGCAGCCCGAGGCGCGGCGAGCCCTCGGGCTCCTCGTGCCGCGCGAAGGAGAACTGCGCGCGCTTCCAGCTCAGCATCTCGAAGACGAGCTCGCCGGTCTGCCGCGCGAGCACCTTCTCGACGTCCTCCGCGACCGCGAGCCCGCGCGCCACCACGACCTCGCCGAGCAGCGCCCTCGAGCCCTTCGCGTCGCGGACCGCCTCCTCGAGCTGCTCCTCCGTCACGATGCCGTCCTCGCGGAGGTAGCGCCCGAGCAGGAACTCCTCCGAGACGCCGCGCGAGCGCGCGACGTCGACCATCCCGTCGCGGAAGACGACCTTCACCTCGCGCTCGCCCGAGGCCACCGTGAGGAGCCCCGACTGCATCTGCATCTGGAGGACCTGGAGGACCTCTCCGAGCGGGATCGCCTGCGCGTCGCCTCGCAAGATCTCGGGCGTCCCCTCGCGCGTGCGCTGTCGCTCGATGGCCCGCGAGAGCGCGGCGAGCGTGTCTGCATCGAGCAGCGGCGCGAGCTTCGCCATGGCGCCGAGCTTCTGGGGCTCGAGCCCCGCCGCGACCACGAGGTCGGCGAGCGCGCTCGCGACCGGCGCCTCCTCGACGGATGGGGGCGGATCGCTCGGGAGCAGCTCGATCTCCTCGGTGCTCGCGCCCTCCGTGATCTTCACCGACGCTCCGTGCTCCGCCTTCTGGAGCGACGTCTCGACGACGGCCAGCAGGCCCCTCGGATCGAAGGGCTTGGTGATCGCGTCGATGGCGCCCGTCTGCTCGAGGAACTGATCGCGGATCTTCTCGGCCTTCGCGCTCATCAAGACGACGGGCAGCGCCTGGTGTCGCGGATCGGCGCGGAGCTTCCGGCAGAGCTCGTACCCGGTCATGCGGGGCATCACGAAGTCGAGCAGGACCAGATCGGTCTTCTTGGGGAGGTCGAGCTGCGAGAGCGCCTCTGCGCCGTCTGCGGCGAGGGCGACGTCGTAGCCGCTCCGCGCGAGGATGGACGCGACCACCTTGCGGATCGTGGGGGAGTCGTCGACGACGAGCACGCGCGGGAGCAAGCGGCCGGGGAGCCTACCAGGTCGGCGCGACGTCCGCGCGGGCCGCCGCAGGGCCGTCGTCGCGTCGCCCCTCGGGCTCGAGCCCTGTCGTGTCGGCGGGGAAGGCCCCGGGGCGTGCAGATACCGAGCGGTTTACGCGACGGGCTTCATGACGCGGTGACCTCGCCCACGCGTGCGCGCGAGCGAGGGGCGGATCGAGGTCGTCGAGCTCCCCTCGCGGGTGGCCGCGAGTCGGAAGCCCGCGCGAAGGGCGGCCCGCGGTCGGTGGGCTCCGCGGGCGTGCGGCCGGGCCGCGAGGGGTCTGCGCGCGCGGGCGTACCGCACGATCCGGCAGCGCGTTCGCGGAGGTGGCGGCCCAGGAGTACGAGGGTCTGCGCGCGCGGGCGTACCGCACGATCCGGCAGAGGCCGCTCCGGTCGGGCGATGGGCGTACAATTGGTGCGTATTTCGAGGACGGGGCGGGTAGGGTGGAGACGATGGCGCACGACACGATCCCGAGGAGGCTCCTCTCGCAGGCCGAGATCCGACCCGAGGCGATCGCCTACGCGGAGAAGCGTGGCGGCGCGTGGGTGACGACCAACTGGCGGACGTACGTCGACGAGATCCTGCGGGCCGCCCGCGCGCTCGGCCTCGAGCCGGGGGGCACGGCGTGCATCCTCGGCTTCAACCGGCCCGAGTGGGCGATCATGGACTTTGCGACGATGGTCGCGGGCGGCGCGCCGGCCGGCATCTACACGACGTCGTCGCCGGACGAGATCAAGTACATCCTATCGCACGCCGAGGCGCGCGTGGTCCTCGTCGAGGACGACGCGCAGCGTCGCAAGGTCGAGTCCGTCCGCGCCGAGCTCCCGCACCTCCGCCACGTCGTCGTGATGCGCGGGGCGGAGGCGTCGCGCGGCGCGCTCTCGTGGGAGGACTTCCTCGACGCAGGCGCGGCGGTCGACGTCGAGGAGATCCGCCGTCGGGTCGACGCGCTCGAGCCCTCCGGACTCGCGACCCTCATCTACACCTCGGGGACGACCGGGCCACCCAAGGCGGTCATGCTGAGCCACGAGAACCTCGCCTGGACCGCGCGCGTGGCCCAGGAGCTCGCGGGAGGCTCCTCGCGCGACGTGTGCCTCTCGTACCTGCCGCTCTCCCACATCGCCGAGCAGATGTTCACGCTGCACGGCCCCGCGACGATGGGCGCGGCCGTCCACTTCGCCGAGTCGATCGAGAAGGTCGCCGACAACCTCCGCGAGGTGCGCCCCACCTTGTTCTTCGGCGTCCCGCGAATCTGGGAGAAGTTCTTCGCGGGCATGAGCAAGAAGCTCGAGGCCGCGCCGCGCGCGAAGAAACTGCTCGCCGCCTGGGCGCAGCGCGTGGGGCGCGAGGCGAGGCGCTCCCGCTCCGGGTCGCCGCGGCGCACGCGGTCGCGCACAGGCTCGTCTTCTCCAAGGTGAAGGCGGCGGTCGGCCTCGATCGTGCGCGCTTCCTGGTGAGCGGCGCCGCCCCGATCTCCAAGGAGATCCTCGAGTTCTTGTCCGGCCTCGATCTCACGGTGCTCGAGGTCTACGGGCAGAGCGAGGGCACGGGGCCGACGACCTTCAACGCGCGCGGCAGGACGAAGCTCGGGAGCGTCGGCCCGGCCATCCCGGGCGCCGAGGTGCGGCTCGCCGAGGACGGGGAGATCCTCCTCCGAGGCAAGAACGTCTTCCTCGGTTACCTGAAGGATGAGGCCGCGACGACGGAGACGCTCGTCGACGGGTGGCTCTGCTCGGGCGATCTCGGGAGCTTCGACGACGAGGGCTTCCTCTTCATCACGGGGCGCAAGAAGGAGATCTTGATCACCGCCGGCGGGAAGAACATCGCCCCGAAGAACATCGAGTCGGCGCTGAAGAACCACGCCCTCGTCGGGGAGGTGGTGGTCATCGGCGACCGACGGAAGTACCTGACGGCGCTCGTCTCCCTCGATCCCGAGGCGAGCCTCGCGTGGGCCACGGCGCGAGGCAAGGACCCGTCGAGGCTCCACGACGACGCGGAGCTCCGCGGCGAGCTCGCGAAGGCCATCGACGAGGTGAACCAGACGCTCGCGAGGGTCGAGACGGTGAAGAAGTTCTCGGTGACCCGCCGGCCCTTCTCGATCGATCGCGGCGAGCTCACCCCGACCCTCAAGGTGAAGCGAAAGAAGGTCTACGAGCACTTCGCGGCCGAGATCGAGGCGATGTACGCGGGCGACGACGAGCGATGAGCCCGTTCGTCCTCGGGATCGCGGGCGGGAGCGGCTCGGGCAAGACGACCACGGCGCGGAGCGTCGTGCGCGCGCTGCCCGAGGGCTCGGTCGTGCTCATCGAGCACGACGCGTACTACCGCGATCGGTCGGGCCTCTCCCCGCACGAGCGGGAGCTCGTGAACTTCGATCACCCCGACGCGCTCGAGACGGAGCTCTTCGCCACGCACCTCGCCGCGCTGAAGGCGGGGCGCGCCGTGGAGGTCCCCATCTACGATTTCGCGACCCACACGCGTCGCCCCGAGACGCGCACGGTGTTCCCGACGCCGATCATCGTGCTGGAGGGGATCCTCCTCTTCGCCGACACGCGGCTGCGGGGGCTCCTCGATCTCCGGGTGTTCATCGACACCGAGTCCGATCTACGCCTGCTCCGCCGCGTGCGGCGCGACCTCGCGGAGCGGGGCCGGACGGTGGACGCGGTCCTCGAGCAGTACCTGCGCACGGTGCGCCCGATGCACCAGCAATTCGTCGAGAGCACGCGACGTTACGCGGATCTGGTCGTCCCCGAGTGCGACGACGTCGAGCTGCCCGTGTCGGTCATCGCGAGGTACCTGCACGCGGCGCTCCCCGAAGACCTCCGCGCGCGGCCGCCCGGCGTGACGTGATAGGGTGCACCCCGTGCTCACCGCGATCCTCCTCGAAGACCAGGCGTGGGTCGGCGTCTCCGAGCCCCGCCGCCAAGAGTGGCGCCTCGCGCTCCGGGACGTGCTCGAGACGCACGTGCTCCGCACCGAGAGGTCCCCGCTGATCCTTCGTCTCGCGCTGACGCCCGCCGCGGTGCGCTTCACCTTCGAGGTGCCGGGTGAGGGCGCGGTGTGCGAGCCCGAGCTCGACCGGACCGCGCTCGATCCCGCCGTCGAGGCGTACGCGGAGATCTGCCGGGACATGGGCGCGCTGACCCCCGAGACGCGCGGGCGGCTCGTCGAGCTCGAGCGGCGGCGCAAGGAGATCCACGACGACGGAGGGCTCCTCGTGCAGCGCGCCCTCGACGAGGTCGGCCCGACACACGACACCGCTCGCCGCCTCTTCACGCTCCTCGTGACGCTCCTCGTGGACACGAGCTCGCTCCCGGCGCTGAAGATGCCGCACGGCTCCGATCCCACGCCCGCGTGAGCGCCAAGTGTGTGACACGCTCGATGAGCGTGTCACACACTTCGACCAGGCCACGTGCTCGACGACGCTCCCCCGGGCGCGGCCGTGGTGGACCGTCGTAAGGCGCGCGCCTGCCGCGAGCGGCGGCGCCGGACGAAGAGCGCACCCAGGGCGAGCGCGAGCCCCGCTGCCGCGCCCCCGCCGCCGACCACGCCGACCTGGCAGCCGCTGCCCTCGGACCCGGCGCTCGGGGCGTCCGCCGAGCCCCCGCCGCCCGGCGGTTGCGGAGGAAGCTTCTTGGCGCCGCACACGTCGTCGTAGACCTGCTGCGCGTTCATCGCCAATTCGTTGTGCCCACTCCTGCATGCGTTGATGAGGGCGAGGGCCTCGTCGCAGCGCTTCTGTGGAGACAGATCGAGCGCCGTCAGGTCGACGCAGGTCACATCCGAGACGAACGTCGCCTGGGTCTTGGGGTGGGTGACCGAGAGGCGTGCGCAGGCGCTCTTGGCGCCGCTGGCGAAGCCGACCTCGGGTGCCCAGACCTCCTCGGGGCCGCCGTCGACGGCGACCAGCACCTTGGTGTCGAAGTAGTGTGTGGCGGTCGGAGACAGGGAGAGGTCCTTGGTCAGCTTGAGCGTCGCCGTCGCGATCGACTCGGGGTGCATCTCCTTGTGGACGTTCTTGACCCCGCTGCACTTCCCCGGCTCGTGGAAGGTGCAGCTGACCACGGCCTTGGTGTCGTCGTACTTGACCGCGGGGGCGACCTGGAGGCTCGGCGTGGGATCGGACAGGTCGTCGCCGACCTGGAAGGGCAGCGACGCCGCGCCGATGTCGCCGCTGAGGAAGAGTGTGTAGCTGCCGGCGGGGAGGGGGCTCGACGCCTTCCAGACGAACTCCTTGTCTTCGGTCTTGGATGGATCGAAGCTGGTCTCCCAGCCTGCTGCGAAGGACTTCGCGGTCAGGGTGTACGTGCTCGGCGCCCCGGGCACGGTGGCGCCGCTCGCGTCCTGGACGGTCACCGTGATGGGGTAGCTGACCACGGTGTCGTACGATCCCCAACTCGACAGCGTGGACTTCACGGTCATTCCGACGGTGAGCGCGCCCCACGGGGGGATCCCGTCGACTGGGTGCGTGAACCGTGCCTCGAGCGTGGTCGGTTTGTAGAGAGCGGCGGGGATGCCCGCGCAGCCCTCGGCCTTGCGGATCCCGAGGTCGCCGTCGACGGTGAGGAGGTAGGTGACGGCGCCGACCAGGGCGGCCCCGGAGAGGATGAAGAAGCGAGCGGTGCGCATGGGATAGAGACCTGTCGTCAAGAGAGGACCACGGTAGAGGAACCAGAGAATCGCCGGGTCTCGTCGAGAAATCAAGGGTGACATGCCTCGGGCGGAGGGGGCTCCCTCGAACGGACGGCGGGAGTCGCAATGCGCGGGTGCTCCAGCGACGCCGGTCGCGCTGGATCGTTGGAGAGGCGGACATGGCTTCTCTGGGGCGATGGCGCCGCGGTCGCGCTGCGTCGACCCCACGGATCGAGCTAGGTGGGAACGCCCCAGAACCAATGGCCCTCGCCGCCGAGCGGGTATCTGTATGAGCCGGCGTGCCAGGTGTATGCTCGCCCACGGTCGCGGACCATTCGGAGGAGGTCTGTGTGCTCGTAGACGCGCAGGGTGCTGACGACGCCGTCCCACGCGCCGACGGCGAGCGAGAGCGGCAAGAGCCCCCACGAGAGCGCCGCCTTCCCGACGGTCGGCTCCGGCGTGAGGACGGGGTTCGCGAGGAGCGCGGCGGCCCCGAAGGGGGCGAAGGGCAAGAAGCCACGTGGGTCGCGCGCGAAGCTCTCGGAGATCCAGATGGGCGCGCGGGCATCCATCGCGTCGAGCAGGATGGTCGAGGCGAGCGGAGGCGGGAAGTGGTGGAAGGCGTTGAGGATCACGCGTGCGCGCCCTGCTCCGAGCTCGCGCGGGATGCGCGTCGCGTCGACGGGCTCGGCGTGGCCCTGGATCGTGGGGGCCCGCGCCGCGATCCGCTCCCACGCGGAGCGCCGCGGGAAGAGGTCGGTGAGCAGGAGCTCGGGCGGCGCGAGCCCCGCGCGTGAGAGCTCGTCGACGAGGATTTCGGCGGGGCCGCCCGCGCCGGCGCAGAGATCGAGCACGCGCCGGGTCCCCGCGGCCTCGAGGAAGCGCGAGAAGGGCTCGACGAGCCCGTGCAGCGTGCGCCCCCATCGAAGCCCACGTCCGAGCGACTCGACGATCGTGTCGCGCAGATCGGCGCCGACCCACGCGAGGTCGTTGAACTCGAAGAGCTGCAGCCGCGGCAGCGACCACCGTGGCTTCTGCGCTGCCGCGTCGACCTCGTGCATCCTGGGGAGCGTGTCATGGGATTCGCCTGGTGTCACCCGCCGAACCGCACGCCGCGCCGAAGGCGACGCGTGGGTCGCGGGGGGGGGCCGCGCCGAAGGCGACGCGTGGGTCGCGGGGGGGGGCCGCGCCGAAGGCGACGCGTGGGTCGCGGGGGGGG
>CAYNEK010000016.1:58088-77377 GCA_964396175.1 uncultured Polyangiaceae bacterium
GGGGGGGGCCGCGCCGAAGGCGACGCGTGGGTCGCGGGGGGGGCCGCGCCGAAGGCGACGCGTGGGTCGCGGGGGGGGCCGCGCCGAAGGCGACGCGTGGGTCGCGAGGGGCCGCGCCGAAGGCGACGCCTGGGTCGCGCTGCGCAGGGCCAGTGGCTCCTCGCGCCGCGCACGCGGAGCCGTGCGGAGCGCGGATCACTCCTGCGTAGGGCAGCCGAGAGCACGATGATGAGGTGCCCGTGGGGTGAGGACCGGCTAGACTCCACGACGTGCGTCGGCTTGTCATGCTGCTCGTGTCCACCCTCTCGGTCCTCGCCGTCGAGGAGGGCTCGGCCCTCGCGGAGGGCGTCACGCGTCACGTGCGGTTGCGCGACGGCTCCGAGGTCCAGGGCGAGCTCGTCGAGGAGGTGCCGGGGCAGCGCCTCGTCCTCAAGCTCGCGACCGGCGAGGTCCGCGCCATCGCTGCCGACGAGATCGCGCCCGAGCCCGTGCCCATCGACCCTCCGCCTGTCACCGGCAAGGGGCGCACGAGCGGGCTCTTCACGCTGCCTGGGGCGGCGCCGTTCCAGGGGCCGGACGGCGCGACGGTGCGGATCGAGGCCGACTTCCCGTGGGGGATGTACCTGTTCTCCGCGGCGCCGAGCGGCGTGGGGTGGGACAGGCTGTGCTCTGCGCCTTGCGATCTTCGGGTGGATCCCGCCAAGACCTACCGCCTCGACGGCCCGATGCTCATGGCGAGCGCGCCCTTCAAGCTCGAGCCGCGACGCCCGCAGACCCTCTACGTGAACACCGCGAACGCGGGCGCCTACGCGACGGGCTGGGTGCTCGCGATCTCGGGCCTCGCGATGATGGCCCCGGGAGCGTACATCGCGCATCAAGGGGTCGAGGTCACCGACAAATCCACGGGCGAGCGGACGCGCTCGACCGTGCCCGGCTGGATCCTCCTCGGGGTCGGGGCCGTGATGGTCATCCCGGGCGTCGCGCTCATCGTGGCGAACACGACGACCGAGGTGACGGACGACCGTGGGCGGCGCGTCGCGGTGCGGCTGTCGGCGACGGGCTCGTTCTAGCGTGTACGCCCTCTGGCGCCGCGCGTGTCGGCGACGCGCTCGGGGTCGTCGGGATGTGCGCGTGTCGGCGACGCGCTCGCGCCGCGGCGCAGGGTCGCCCGGATGGCGGCGACGGGCGCTCGGTGCCCTTGGGGTGTGCACCTCTTCAGGGCGCGCCCGCGCCGCGGTGAGGGCGGCGCCGCCCGTGTCCCGAGGGCATCCGCCAGGCGCGCCGTCAGCTCGCCCCACGCCCGCTCGCGGCTGCGGTCGAGAGCCGATCCCGCGATGCCCCTTGAGAACGCCGGCGAGCCCCACTAGGTTCCGCCCGCCGCTCGGGCTCCCGGGTCGGCACGTGCGTCCCCATCATGGCCTTCGCCCTCACTTCCGAGCGTCAAGCCGAGCTCGACGACATCCTCTCGCGCTACCCGACCCGGATGGCCGCGACGATCCCGCTGCTGCACCTCTGCCAGGATCAGGCGGGCTGGTGCTCCCCGGAGGTCATCGCCTTCGTCGCCGAGACCCTCGGCGTCTCGGCCTCCCATGTCCAAGGCGTCGTCACCTTCTACACGATCTTCAACCAGAAGCCGGTGGGCAAGCACCAGGTGTGGGTCTGCCGCACGCTGTCGTGCGCCCTCCGTGGGGCCGAAGACGTCATGCGCCACTGCGAGAAGAGGCTCGGCATCCACGAGGGCGAGACGACCGCCGACGGCATGATCACGCTGCGGAGCGCCGAGTGCCTCGCGGGCTGTGGCCAAGCGCCTGTCATGCAGGTCGACAAGGAGTACCGCGAGAACCTCACCCTCACCGAGGTCGACCGCATCCTCGACGAGCTGCGGAAGAGCTGACCGATGATCGAGAAGACCCACCACCTCAGCCGCACCTACGATCTACCCGACGGCTTCACGCTCGCCGCGTACGAGTCGAAGGGCGGGTACAAGCAGGCGCCCCGCGCCCTCCGCATGAAGCGGGAGGACGTCATCGAGGAGACGAAGAAGGCGAACATCCGCGGCCGCGGCGGCGCGGGCTTCCCGTGCGGCGTGAAGTGGTCCTTCATGCGACCGAGCCCGGACAAGCCGTCGTACCTCGTCATCAACGCCGACGAGGGCGAGCCCGGGACCTTCAAGGATCGCACGATCATGGAGAAGAACCCGCACGCCGTCATCGAGGGGTGCATCATCGGGTGCTTCGCGATCGGCGCGCACGCGGCGTACATCTACGTCCGCGACGAGCTCCACCTGTCGAAGGCGCGGCTCTGGGCGGCCATCAAGGAGGCGCGGCAGAAGGGCTACCTCGGGGCGAGGCCCTTCGGCGTCGACTACCCCGTCGAGGTGTATGTTCACTCGGGCGCGGGCGCCTACATCTGCGGCGAGGAGACCTCGCTTCTCAACTCGATCGAGGGCCGGCGCGGCGAGCCGCGCTTCAAGCCGCCGTTCCCCGCGCAGGTGGGCGTCTTCGGGATGCCGACCACGGTGAACAACCTGGAGACCATCGCGGCGGTGCCGACGGCGTTCGAGCTCGGCGGCGACGAATTCTCGAAGCTCTCCGCGCTCCACCACCTGAAGGACGGCGGCTGCCGCCTCTTCGGCGTCTCCGGTCACGTGAAGAACCCAGGGATCTGGGAGCTGCGCGTCGGTGTCACGCTGAACGAGCTCATCCACTCGCCCGAGCTCGGCGGCGGCGTCCTCGGCGACCGCGAGATCCTGGGGGTCATCCCCGGTGGGTCGTCGTGCCCCATCCTGCGGCCCGACGAGCGGGTCCACGCCCCCGACGAGAAGAGCCCGCTCCACCCCTGGCACGGCCAGAGCGTCTTCGACGTGCCGATGGGCGTCGACACCTTCCGCGGGCTCGGCACGATGCTGGGCACCTGCTGCGCGACGGTGCTGAGCGACGTCGTCGATCCGGTCCTCGCGTACCACAACCTGATGCGCTTCTATCGACACGAGTCCTGCGGCCAGTGCACGCCGTGTCGGGAGGGCACCTTCTGGATCGACCAGATCCTCGGCAAGCTCGTGCGCGGCGAGGGCTCGATGCGCGAGCTCGATCTCCTCCACGACATCGCCGGCGGCATCATGGGCAACACGATCTGCGCCTTCGGCGAGGGCGCGGCGATGCCCGCGATGGCCTTCGTGCAGAAGTTCCGTCCCGAGCTCGAGGCGTACGTCAAGGACGGCCCCTCGGCCGGCACAGGGAGGCTCGCGCCGTGAACGAAAAGCTCCGCGTCATCTACTTCTTCCTCTTCGCGCTGGCGGCGATCCTGGGCGCCATCGGCACCATCGTCCCGAAGAACCCGATCCGCGGCGCGATGGGGCTCCTGCTCACCATCGGCGCCATCGCGGGGCTCTTCTTGTCGCTCCGCGCCGAGTTCCTCTCGGCGGTGCAGCTCATCGTGTACGCGGGGGCGGTCGTGGTCCTCTTCGTGTTCGCGATCATGCTGCTCGGGCCGGCGGCGCTCCCCAAGGAGGACCAGGAGACGCTCACGCCGCGCTTCATTGCGGGCGCGCTCGCGATGATCGCCGCGGGCGCAGGGATCTGGTCGGTGTGGGAGTGGGACGGTGCGCGGCGTGACGGCAGCCGTGTGTTCACGCTCTTCCCGGAGGCGAAGCCGGAGCTTGGCACCGTCGAGGGCATGGCGAAGGAGATCTTCGGCCCGGGGCTCGTGCCCTTCGAGATCACCGGGATCTTGCTCATCGTCGCCGTCGTCGGCGCGATCGCGGTCGCGCGCGGCAAGCAGGGCGAGCCGGCCAAGCACGCGCTCCCCAAGGTGCCGAGCCTGCCCCCCGAGCTCGACGTGAAGGCCCAGGAGGAGCCTGCAGAATGACCCCTATCTCGCTCCAGCACTACCTCATCGTCTCGGTCCTCATCTTCGCGATCGGCGCGCTCGGCTTCCTCACGCGGCGCAACGTCATCGTGGCGCTGATGAGCATCGAGCTGATGCTCAACGCGGTGAACCTCGCGCTCGTGACCTTCAACCGGATGCACCAGGGGGCGCACGTGGGGCAGATGTTCACGTTCTTCGTCGTCGCGGTCGCGGCGGCGGAGGCGGCGGTGGGGCTCTCGATCGTGGTGGCGCTCTACCGCGTGAAGAAGACCGTCCGCAGCGATCAAGCCGACGAGCTGTCGGGCTGACGGGCGCGTCCTCGGCCGTCGGATCGTCGCGACGATCCCGCCCCGACGCGGGTCCGCCGCCAGCCGCGTCGGGCGAAGGGAGGCGCACCCCTCGGGAGCGCACGCCGTCTCGGCGTGGATCTGGGCGTCGGGGCGCGGCGCGAGCTTCGGTGGACGGGTGGTCGGCGCGGGTGGATCAGAGCTTCGCGAGGGCGGCGGCGATCCCCGCGAGGCCGCCGCGGATGTCGTCGTCCGAGACGGCGTACGAGAGCCGCAGGTACCCGGGCGCCTGGAAGGCCGAGCCCCCCACGGTCGCGACGTGGCCTTCGTCGAGGAGGTAGAGCGCGAGGTCCTCGTCGGTCGCGAGCGTCTTGCCCCCAAAGGATTTGCCGACGTGCGAAGAGACGTCCGCGAAGGCGTAGAACGCGCCCTCCGGCATCCGGCACGTGACGCCCGGGATCGCGCGGAGCCCCTCGACCATCAGGGTGCGGCGCCGCTCGAACTCGCGGCGCATCGCGACGACGGGCTCGCGAGGGCCGGTGAGCGCGGCCTCGGCGGCGGCCTGGCTCACGGCGGCGGCGTTCGACGTGCTCTGCGACTGCATCGTGTCGATCACCTTGGCGAGCGCGGGCGGCGTGATGCTCCAGCCGAGCCTCCAGCCCGTCATCGCGAAGGTCTTGGAGACGCCGTCGATGACGATGAGCCGGTCGCGCAGCTCGGGGGCGAGCTTGGCGAGAGAGACGTTCTCGAAGCCGCCGTAGACGAGGTCCGCGTAGATCTCGTCGAGCACGACGAAGAGCTCGTGTTTGCGGAGGACGTCGGCGAGGGCGCGGAGGCTCGCCTCGGAGTAGGCGCTGCCCGTCGGGTTCGACGGCGTGCAGAGGATGAGCGCCTTGGTCCTCGGCGTGATCGCGCGCGCGAGCGCCTCGGCGGACAGGCAGAAGCCGTCCTCCTCACGCGTCTCGACGAACACCGGCGTCGCGCCGAACATCCGCACCTGCTCCGGGTAGCTCACCCAGCATGGCGTCGGGATGAGCACCTCGTCGCCCGGCTCGTAGAGCGCCATCGCGACGTTGAAGAGCGCGTGCTTCGCGCCGACGGAGGCGACGATCATGTCGGGCGTCGGGGCCCAGCCCCGGTGCTCCTCGGTCGCCTTCACGATGGCCTTCTTGAGGGACGCGGTCCCGGACACGGGCGTGTACCGGGTCGCGCCCTTCTTCGTCGCCTCGTACGCCGCCTCGACGATGTGCGCGGGCGTCGGGAAGTCGGGCTCGCCGACGCCGAAGGCGAACACCTTGTGCCCAGCCTCGCGGAGCTTCAGGGCGCGCGCGTTCATCGCGAGGGTGGCGCTGGGGGCGACGGCGTCTTTGCGGGAGGCGAAGCGGAGCGGCATGGCCCCCCGCGCCTAGCGACTTTCGCGTGGGGAGGGAAGGGCGCGCCTCACGGATCGGATCGGAGCGTCAGCGTGACGAGGATCGTGCGCGGCGCGCCGACGGTGACGTGCCTCGTCGGCGTCAAGGTCGGCTGCACCGCTGGGTTCCACCGCGACGCGAACGAGAACTCTCCATCATACCACGGCGCGCCCAGCGCGTCGAAGACGTCCGCGCGCAGCTCCACCGAGCCGAGCGAGAGCCCCGCGTCCACGTCGAAGAGCGCCGTGTCGTGCCCCATCTCGCCGTAGAGGAGCGGCCTCTCTCCGAGGTACGAGATCCCCCAGCCGAGCTTGCCCTCGAGGCTCCGCCCCGCGACGGCCCCGAGGCTCGGCCGGTACGAGAAGTCGGCGCGCATGACGATCTGCGGCACGTACGGGAGGAGCGAGCCCGCCGTCACGCGCCCGTCGCCCTCGCGGAAGACCGCCCGCGTGTACGTGAAGGCGACGCTCGACGAGAGGCGCGGCGTCGGGCGCGCCGTGCCATCCACGCCGAGCCCGGTGCGTGTCGTGCCCGGGACGCGCTCGTTCCGTCCTGTGGACTGGTCGAAGACGAGATCGTCCGAGAGGCGGGTGTAGAAGCCCGCGACGCTCGCGCCGAGCCGCCGCTCGCCCCAGCGGAGCCCCGCCTCGTACGAGGTCACCGTCGTGAAGGGCGTGCGCTCCCCCTCACTGACGCTCCGCGCCTGGGGGCTCCGAAAGCCCTCGCCGTACGCGAGCGTGGAGACGAGGCCGCGGGTGAGCTCGAGCGCGCCGAGCGCCTTCTTCCCGAGGTGGACGCCCTCGGCGGCGCGCGCGACGCCATGGTCCTCGACCGTGGAGAGCACGCCGTCGGCGCGGAGCCCGAGCCGCACGGTGGCGCGCGGGTGCGGGCGCGAGACGTGCTCCAGGAGGCCGCTCACGGTGGTCACGCGGCCCGTGCTCGCGACCTCGGGCTTCGTCACGTGATCGTCGACCGAGGCGAGCCGCGCCTGCGTCTGCCGGAACGAGTCGGTCCGCGACGCGACACCGAGCCGGAGCGTGTCGGCAGGCGACACGACGGGCAGCGCGAAGGCGTGGTCCGCGGTCACGCCGAAGGTGACCGCGCGGTGGAGCTGCTGGAGGCCGTCGCCGTTCGCCGGATCGTCGAGGTACCCCGTGAAGTTGGACCGGAGCGTCATCGACCGGAGGACGACGTACGGCGCGAGCGTCCAGTCGTCCGCGTGCCCGGGCGCACGAGAGCGGAGCTCGACGACGAGCTGGGAGCGCGACGACTCGCCGCCCTGCTTCGGATCGTAGGTCGCGAAGCGGTCGATCCTGTGCTCCTCGAGATCGCGGAGGAGGACGACGCCCGCCGACTCGAACCTCCCCGCGTACGTCGAGGCGAGGACCCGCGCCGTCGCGGCCTCGCCGAGCGCGAACGTGCTCTGCGCCAGCGCGCTCACCCGCCGCGCCGCGCGCGAAGGCCCGAAGCCGCTCGTCTCGTACGCCTCGAACGCGGCGAAGGACTCCTCGGCCGCGCCCCGCGGCCTGTACCCGAAGAGGAGGCGGCGTGTTCCGAAGCTCCCCTGGGACAGGCTCGCGAACGCGCCCTCGCGCCGCAGGCCGAGATCGAGGCGCACCGTCCCCGCGACGGCAAAGTCGCCCTGCCTGACGTCGAAGGCGCCGGGCGTCGCGCGGAGCCGGAGCACGAGCTCGGGCGGGAGGAAGTGGAGGTCGGCGTAGCCCTGGCCGTGGAGGTTCGACACGTCGTTGACGGGCGCGCCCCCGGCCCAGAGCTCGAGGTCTTGGCCGTGCACCGCGTCGAAGCCGCGATAGAAGATCTGGTGCGCCTTGCCCTCGCCGCCGTGCTGCGAGAGCGTGAGGCCGGGGACGGTGACGAGCAGATCGCTCGCGGTCCGGTGCGGCGCGGCCTCGATCGTCTCGCGATCGACCGTCGTGTCGGAGGCGGCCTTCGGTGGAGGCGGCGTCCCCTCGACGGTGATCTCCTCGTCGGCCGCGGCGAGGCGCGCCATGAGGACGATCGCGAGGAGGAGGCTCTTGGGACGCGGCATGCGAGGCTCGACGGGCACGCCTGGACGCGCGCCAGAGACGTCCTACGGTCGCCTCGCGCGACCGCCATCGGCAACGTCGAGTGGCTCCCCCGACGCTATCGGCGCCCGAGCGGCGCTGCAAGCGCAGGCGACGGGCTCGCCTTCGGCGAAGAGGACAGCGACGCGCCACGCGTTGGTTGGTAGAGGTGCGGGGCCCACGGTGCGCAGGCTCGTCGTCCTCGTCCTTCTCGCGGCCCTCGCGGGCTGCAAGCGGAGCCGCGCGCAGGAGCAGGCGCCGTCGGCGAGCGCGTCGGTCGCGCCGGCGCCTCCTCCTCCGTCGCGCTGCGGGGAGCCCACCGAGGGGATCTTGCTCGGCAAGGGCGGCGACGAGGACGATCCGCTCCCGTCGTCGGTGCAGGTCGGCTCGGCGACGGACACGGGCTCGGGGTTCGCGGTGGGCGCGGTGGTCCCGACGACCTCCGGCGTGAAGGCGGCGGTGATCCTCCTCGACGAGGGCGCGAAGCCCCAGGCCACGGTGCCGCTCGCAGGCGCGCACGGAGACACGCAGCCGCCTCGGGTGGTCGGCGAAGGGGCGCGTGTCTTCGGTGCGCTCCTCGAGGCGAGCGGCTCGGTGCGTCAGCTCCGCTCCTTTCGGCTCGACGGCGAGGAGCTCACCTGGGGAGCGTCCTTCGACGAGCAGCGGGACGAGTCGCTCGCCTTCGACGTCGCGAAGGGGAAGGACCGGGTCCTCCTCGCCTGGGACGAAGATCAGCGCTCGCCCGATCGAGGCGCGATCAAGCTCGTGACGCTCGGCGACGATCTCCGCCCGAAGAGTGTACCGCGCGTCGTGACGGACAAGAAGACCGACGCGGTCTCGCCGCGCCTCGTCCCCCGCGAAGGGGGGTTCTGGCTCGCGTACGTGGCGCTCCGCCCCGAGAAGACCGACGAGGACGCGCGGTATCAGGCCGAAGATCCGACCTACCGCTGGATCGAGGTGATCCCGCTCGATGGGGAGGGCATGCCGATGGGCCCGTCCAAACGGGTGACCTCGGAGCGCGGGCACGTCCTCACCTTCGACATGCAGACGGTCGCGGGTGGCGGGCTCACGGTGGTCTTCCGCGACGACGACACGCCGACGGGATCGTCCGGGGGGATCATGATGCAGGTCGTGGTGCGCCCCGATGGGACAGGCGAGCCCATCGTGCTCTCGGACCGCCGGTTGGGTGTCGGTGCGCCCGAGGTGCTCCCCGGCTTCGTCGCCGTCGCGGACGCCTACGCCGAGACGCGCCTCGCGAAGCTCGGTCCCGACGGGCGGCTCCTCGACGCCCTCGCGCCGGAGCCGGTGCTGGGCCGGGGCGAGCCGCTCGCGCAGCGAGGGGACGGGCTCCTGGTGGTCCAGTTCCGCGGCCCGCGGGCGAGGCTCTTCGTCACCCGGTGCGACCGGCCCATTGCGCCCAACCCCGTGACCTCGGAGCCTTCGGCCCCGATCGTCCCGCCAGGCTGAGCGAGCCCACGAGAACGAAGTCAGGCGCCCCGGCGTGCGTCTCGGTGCGGGCTACGTACCTGCAACGCAGTCGCACCTGCGCTAGAGAGGAGCCGGGCAGCCCCGGCGTGCGTCTCGGTGCGGGCTACGTACCTGCAACGCAGTCGCACCTGCACGAGAGAGGATCCGGGCAGCCCCGGCGTGCGTCTCGGTGCGGGCTGCGTACCTGCGGCGCAAGCGCACCTGCACGAGAGAGGAGCCGAAAGTCCCGGCGTGCGTCTCGGTGCGGGCTACGTACCTGCAACGCAGTCGCACCTGCACGAGAGAGGAGCCGAAAGCCCCGGCGTGCGCTTCGCTCCCATTGGCGTCCGAGCGCGTAGGCGCGACAACGCGAAACCGAAGCTCGACACCGCCGCGTTCGGGTGAGCAAGGGGTTCATCCGCCCGACGCCGCCGGGAGCCTACGCCTGGACGACGAGTCCCCCCGTGGCGCGTCGGACCGACCCTCGCGCCGTCGAAGCCGCGGGGATCTGCGCAAGAGTCCGGGCGAGCAAGGGGTTCATCCGCCCGACGCCGCCGGGAGCCCGCGCTTGGACGACGAGTCCCTCCCGTGGCGCGTCGGACCGACCCTCGCGCCGTCGAAGCCGCGGGGATCTGCGCATAGGCTCGGAAGGCTCGGCGGCGTCGCTCGCCGGATACGGCACGGAGGCGAGCCCCGCCCACCTCCGTGCATCTCTGGATCAGCGCATCACTTCCCGAAGTCGCGGATGACCTTGATCATGCCGGCGACGACGTCGGGCTTGGCGTCGAGATCGGGGCTCGCGGGCATGATCGGGCTCTTGCCGACCGCGGCGCCGCCGTAGACGATGACCTTCTTCAGCTGGTCGTCCGTCACCGTCTTCTGCCACGCCTTGTCGGTGTAGTCGCGGGGCTTCGGGTTGAGCGCGGCCGCGCCCGGGCCGTCTCCCTTGCCGCTCGTGCCGTGGCAGGCCGCGCAGCGCGAGTCGAACATCTCCTTCGCCGCCTTCATGTCGACCGCGGCCGCGCCTGGCGCATCCGCCTTCGCGCCGTCCTTGGACTCGCTCTTCGAGCAGGCCACGAGGGAGAGGGAGGAGAACAGCGCTGCGACGATGAGATGGTGGGCCTTCATGGTGGTGTCCTTTGTGTCCTTGTCGATGGAAGAGGGCGGGCGGGGTGTCATCCGACGAGATCCGTCCGCGAGAGACGTCGCTGCGCGAGCATGAGCGCCAAGGTGCCGAGCAGCGCCGGCCAGAAGACTCCTACCGCGAGCGTGAGCCTCGGGCCCAGCGTATTCGCGAGCCAGAAGCCGACCGGCCCGAGGACCGACAGCTCGGGGTCGACCGCGCCCAGGATCGCGATGCGCGCCGCCTCGACCGGGTTCGCCGCCGCGAGCGAGAAGACGACGGCGGGCGTCAGCTTCGCGCGCAAGAGCACGCCGATGAGCGCGAAGTCGTGGAGCGCGCTCGCGGTCGTCCACGCGAGCAGCGCGAGCACCGTCGCCCGCTCGGGGCTCTTTGCGTACGTCGAGATGAAGAACCCGATGCCGATGAACGCCCAGCCGAGCCCGGCCGTCACCGCGAGCGCGCGCATCACGATCGACACGAGCCCAGGCTCGCTCTCGCCGGTCGTCGAGCCGACGACGAGCGCGACGAGGAGGAGGGCGAGCAGCGGCCCGAGCACGACCGCGAAGCGAGAGACCACGACCCCGGCGAACCAGTCGGCCCGCCGCACGGGCTGCGTCAACATCAGCTCGAAGAAGCCGCTCTGCCGCGCGCGCACCACCGTCTGGCTGGTCGCGACGAGGGCCACGAGCGGCACCGCGAGGACGACCGCGTTCGACACGTTGAGGATGACGCGGGAGACGCCCGTGAAGCCGAGCACGCTGCTCTCGCGGAGCCCGAGCCACACGAAGAGGCCGAACACCGCGACGTACACCGCCGCCGTGAAGACGAGCCACCGCGAGCGGAGCGCCTCCGCCATCTCGAGCCTGAACATCACGCGCGTCGCGCTCATGGCTGTCCCTTTCCTGCCTTGATGGCGCTCGCGCGGACGTCGTCCCACCCGAGCTTCCCGTCCTTCTGCGCCTCGAACCCGAAGTCCATGGGCGACTTTTGGCCGTCGACGTAGCGCGCCGTCTTCGCGTCGACCCAGGCGCTCGACGCCGCGTCCCGCACCCACGTCCGCTCGGCGGGCTGCTTCTCCGTGAAGAGCACCATGCAGCCGATGTCGTCGAAGTACTTCCGGTCGCCCCGCACGACGGCCTGCGCCGCGAAGCGCTTGTCGCCGACGAGCATCCGGCAGTGCGCGCACGGCTCCTTGCCCCAGACCGGATCGGCGGGGGCGTCGGTCTTGGCGCACGCGACGAGACCCGCGAGCGCGACGATCCCGAGGACGACGTCTCGTCGCCTCATGACGCCACCGCGACGAGCTTGGGCTTCGACGGCGTGATCCGGCTCGCCCTCGCGAGATCCTCGACGGGGAGCACGGAGAGATCGTCGATGTGGTCGCCGTGGTCGCGGAGGAGCGTCGTCACGAGATCGACCTTGTGGTCCTGCGCGACCTCCATCGACCATCGGCCGAACCCGGCCGCCGCGAAGCCGCGGGCCACGAAGGGGGCCTCGTCGACGCCCTCGCGGAGCGCGATCTCGATACGGAACGCGCGCAGATCGCGGAGCAGCTCCTCGACGGGCGCGTCGCGGCGGAGCTTGCCGTCTCCGAGCTCGACGACCCTTCCGACGATCGCGCGGACCTCCTCGATCCGGTGGGAGCAGAGCACGACGATGCCCGACGCCGGGCGCGCCGCGAGCTCGGCGAAGAAGGCGGCGCGCGCCTCTCCGTCGAGGTTCGCCGTCGGCTCGTCGCAGACGAGGATGGGCGTCTCGGCGGCGAGCGCCATCGCGGCGAGCAGCTTCTGCTTCATGCCGCCCGACAGATCGCGGAAGCGCTTCGTGCGGCAGGCGTCGACGGACAGCCCGAGCCGCTTGGTGCGGTCCCACACGGCGTCCTCGGGCTTGCCGCGGAGGGCCGAGGTCGCGCGCACCACCTCGGCGACGGGCGCCTCGATGGGCGGGGCGATCTGCGGGATGTACGCGACGCTGCGGAGGGCGATCTCGGGCTCGCGCGCGACGTCGCTGCCCATGATCGTGATCTTGCCGTCGACGCGGAGGAGCCCCAGGATGGCGCGGAGCAGGGTGGTCTTCCCCGAGCCGTTCGAGCCGACGAACGCGACGCGCTCGCCCTTGTCGATGGTGAGCGACACACGGTCGAGGGCGACGACCGGACCGAAGTGCTTCGAGATCTCGGCGACGGTGATCATGGCGGGGTCAGCTGGGGGAAGTTCATCCTGGGGGAGGGGTCGACCATCAAGCGCTTCGCGGCGAGCACGGGCACGGCGTGGGCGACCGCGTCGATGACGCCCATCGCGGCCGTCCCGTAGAAGAACTTCAGCGCGGGGCGTGACTCGGTGAGCTCGCTGGAGAGCATCTTCACCTCGTAGGCTACGTCCCCGACGCCGTCGCGATCGAGATCGTAGCCCTCGTAGTCGGTGTAGTGGTTCCCGTGGAAGTCGACGCCGAGGGCGTCGCTGCCGCCGTCCACCTCGATCACGACCGCGTCGTTGCGGAAGTCGTTCCCGTGCACGTGGAGACCCTTGTCCGAGCCGTGCAGGCGCATCGCGACGTCGTTCAGCGCGAGGACGTTCTCCTCGAAGCGGACGGGCTGCGCGGGCGTACGGGGCGTGTTGTCGAGGTAGGTGCCCGTCGTGTTCGCGACCATCCAGTTGCGGCGCACGCGGACGTCGTCGCTGTCCTTGAAGCCGAGCCCCACGCCCGCGGCGCCGCGCGCGCCCGCGAGCACGTTGTCCTCGAGATCGAGATCCTTGCTGTACATGACGAAGATGCCGACGATGTTGCGATCGAAGCGGCTGTGTCGCACACGCGCGCCCTCCGCGTGCATGAAGTGCGAGCCGTAGCGGCTCTTCTCGACGACGTTGCGCTCGAGGGTGACCCGGTTCGTGTACCATACGACGAGATCGCGGGAGCGGACCATGTGGCAGTCCCGGACGGTCGAGCCGTGCGCCTCCCACAGCTTGATGCCGTCGCCCCGGAGCTCGGTGTCGTCCTCGTACCCGGTGACGCGCGAGCCCTCGAGGACGCACGCCTTGCAGGCCTGGAGCGAGATCCCGAAGAGCGTCTCCGCCACCTCGACGTGCGAGATGCGGATCCTGTCGCCCTTCGCCTTGATGCCCGAGTCCTCGGCCGTGTGCCGGCGGCCCGAGCGGCGGATCGCGAGATCCTCGACGACGACGTCGTGCGCGTCGATGGTGAGCACGGTGTCTCGCCCCGAGCCCTCGAGCACGGCGCCCGGGAGCCCGCGGAGCGTGACGGGCCGCTTCACGTGGAGATCGCCCGTGACCTTGCCGTCGATGGCGATGTCGCGGGGGCCAGCGGGATCGTCGACGAGCCGCGCGAGCTCGTCGAAGGAGCGCGCGATCGTCGCCTCGCCGACGGTCGACGTCGTGCGAGGCCCCGCGGACGGGGGCGGCGGCGCGGCCGCGAGCGCTTGACCGCGCCGCGCTCCGCCGGGAACGGTCACGAGGCAGCCGAGCGCGAGGGCGATGGCCGCCGCGCGTCGCGTCACTGCGGCTCCGTCTTCGAGGGGAGCACCATCAGCCGCTTGCAGACGACGCCGCAGTTCCCGCGGTCGACGCAGTGCGTGCAGACCCGCGAGCGGATCATGTTCGCCGCCACCGCGCACGCGACCCCGGCCATCGCGACCCAGAACCCCGCCGCCGGCTGCGCGAAGGTCTCGAATTGACCGATCTGGCCGTTGCCGAACATCTGCGGCGTGAAGGCGCCGAGGCGGATCGGCGCCTTCGGGTCCAGGTTGTGCCCGAAGCTGTACAGCCAGTAGAAGCTGTCCGCGAGGAAGCCGATCGGGAAGGCGATCGCGGGGATGGCGAGCAGCTTGTTGAACCGCTTCCCCGAGAGCGCGAGGAGGACGAGGACCGCGACGCCGAGCCCGGCGACGAGGTACCCCGCGAGCTGACGTTCGGTGGGGGCGGCGTCCTCGAGGTGCTTCATCCCGATGTAGTGGTTCAGGATGTCGATCTCGCGGACGTCGCCGCCCATGCCGGTCAGAGAGATGATGAGGTGGAGCCCCTTCGGGTACTGCGGCGCGTAGAGCCAGAACTTCCACCACGCGAGGAAGAACGATCCTGCGAACAAGAGCGCCGCGAGCGACGCGAGCCCGACGACGGCCCACCGGGCCCGATCCCACGGTGGCCGGGAGGCCGCCGTGGTGCTGGGCTTCGTGTTCGCCATCGGGAGGTGGACCCGCTTGTCGGGCGCGTGCTCGGCCGAGTCCACCGTGTCGTGCTTGCTGGTCAATTCCATCGAAATCGTTCGCTCCGTGGAGGATCCTCAGTGCTTCTTGGGCTTGACGAGGAGGTAGCCGGCCATCTCCAGGTGGAGGGCCGAGCAGAACTCGGTGCAGTAGAAGGGGAAGGTCCCGGGGATGTCCGCCTTGAAGGTGATGTTCTCGTGCTTGCCGGGCTCGAGGCTCACGTTCACGTTGTACATGTCGATGGTGAAGCCGTGCGTCTGGTCCTCGGCCGACTCGACGCTGGTCACGTGGATGGTGACCTCGTCACCCTCCTCGACCTCGATCTGGTCCGGGGTGAAGTGGCTGCGGATCGCCGTCATGTAGACGTCGACCTTGTGGCCGTTGCGCACGATCTTCTCCTTGCCGCCCTCGACCCGAGAGGGGTCGAGCTCGCCGAGCGCGTTCGTGCCGGGCTTGTAGACCTTGTGGGGCTTCACCTTGTCGGCCTTGATCATCTGCGAGTAGTGGGGCTCGGCGTTCGCGATGGGGGCGTCCATGATGAGCTTCATCTTGTCGCCCTCGACGTCGACGAGCTGGAAGTTCTGCGGGTAGAGCGGGCCCACCGGCAGGAAGCGATCCATCGACATCTTGTTCATCGCGACGACGTACTTGCCGTCGGGGCTCACGGTGTCGCCCTCGGCCGCCAGGATGTGGCCGATGTTGTAGTGGACCTTCAGCTTCTCGACCGGCTTCTTCAGGTCGTTCAAGGACCACTTCGCGACGACGCTCTCGATGAAGACCGAGGTGTAGCCGTTGCCCTTGTCGTCGAAGACGGTGTGCAGCGGCCCGAGGCCGATCTCGACCTGGCCGTGGATCGCGTCCTTGAAGGACATGATCCCGAGCCCGTAGGGATCCTTGCCCTCGAACTTCTTCTCCTCGATGAGCTTCTTCATCTTCTCGGTGTCGTAGAGCGACACGTGCGTGTCGAGCTTGCCGCCGACGACGACGTACTTGCCGTCCGGCGTCACGTCGCAGCCGTGCGGGCTCTTCGGCTCGCCGACGAGCGAGAGGACACCCTCGGGGCCGCTCACGTCCATCATGAGCACGCGCATGCCCGCGATGGTCTTCGTCTTGCCGTCGGCGACGAGCTTCTCCGCCTTCTTCCAGTTGATGACGTGGAGGTAGTCCATGTCGTTCTGCGACGCGCCGGACTCGATGGGGGGCTTGCCGTCGAGCGTGCCGCCGGTCGCCATCTCGGTGTTGAACGAGTTGATGTACGCCCAGCCGTCCGAGCCGAGCTTGCCCGCGTCCGCGAGATCCTGCGTGTACGGCGGGAGCTCGAGCGCCCAGCTCTTGTCCTTGTCGATGCGGCCCTTCGCGCGGTCGAACTTCCAGAAGACGGCGACGCCGCGGTACTTGTCCTTGTACTCGGAGAGCGGCGCGTACTCGCGGCCGAGCGGCGCGGGGTACTGGCTCGTCTCGATGACGTAGTCCGTGTCGGGCGTCACGAAGGCGCCGCCGTGATCGCTCGCGGCGAGCGGGTTCGCGACGATCTGCTTCGTGGCGAAGTCGGTGAGATCGACGACGGCGACGCGCGCGTTCGCCTTGTCGTTCACGAAGAGGAACTGGCCGTCGTAGTCGCCCTTGGTCTCGGAGAGGTTCGGGTGGTGGACGTCGGCCCAGGAGATGCGCTTGCCGTTCTGGTAGCCCTGCTGGATGATCTTGTCGCTGTCGCCGCCGTAGCCCCACCCCTGCCAGGACTCGGGCGTGAAGACGCCGATGACCTTGAGCATGCGCATCGACGGGACGCCGATGACGTTGACGTTGCCCGACTGGCCGCCCGACGCGAAGATGTAGTAGTCGTCGTGCTTGCCGGAGGGGATGTACGTCTTCAGGGCGGCCTCGACGTCGGCCTCGCTCAGGTTGCGAGCCTTCATGAGGTCCTTCACGGAGGCGGAGGCGCCGAGCTTCCCGGACTCGACGGCCTTCTGTTTGACCTCGTGCTGGTTCTGGCAGCCGACGACGGCGATGGCGAGGGCACCGGATGCGAGGATGGCCGAGCCGATGAGGGTGTGAGCGCGCATGAGAGTGAGGAGTCCTTCCTTGGGTCTGACGCCGTGGGGGCGTTGCGCGCGGGGATACGCAAGGCGTGTGCCGTCGCCTGGGGCGACGCGTCATGCGGGCGGGCCGCGTGGGGGCGCGAGGGCTGCGCGGCGGCGCGCACGCTGGTCGTCCGACGCGCGCCGCGCCGAGCCAGCCGACCCTCCTGGTCTCGCGGATCCTGCGCGTCGATTGCGTGCGTGCGCGCAGTGTCTTCGCGACTTGGCGTCAGTCGCGGAGGAAGTGGCAGCTGTACCCGCCCGGGTGCTTGAGGAGGTACGCTTGATGTCCGTCCTCTGCAGGCGTGAAGGCGGAGGCCCGCACGATCTCGGTGACGACGGGGCCTGGCCACTTGCCGCTCGCGTCGACGCGAGCGCGGACCTCGCGCGCGGTCTTCTCCTGCGTCTCGGTGGTGAAGAAGATGGCCGATCGGTACTGCGTCCCGACGTCGTTCCCTTGCCGGTCCTTGGTCGTCGGATCGTGCATGCGGAAGAACCACCGCTCGAGGAGCTCTGCGTACGAGAGCCTCCGTGGATCGAACACGATCCGCACGGCCTCCGCGTGGCCCGTCTTCCCGGTCTTCACGCTGTCGTAGCGCGGGCTCGACGTCGCGCCGCCCGTGTAGCCGACCTCGGTCCGGAGCACGCCCGGGATCTGGCGCAGCAGCTCCTCCATGCCCCAGAAGCAGCCGCCCGCGACGATCGCCGTCTCGAGCGTGGCCTCGCAGCTCGGGCCCGCGCTCGCGGCTCGGGAGGCCGCGGGGGGCGCGCTCGCGGGGCTCGCCTCGACGCGCGCGCGGTAGGCGCCGTAGCCCTCGGCCTCGAGTCGCGCGAGGGGGACGAAGCGGAGCGACGCGGAGTTGATGCAGTAGCGGAGGCCGGTCGGACCCGGGCCGTCGTCGAAGAGGTGCCCGAGGTGCGAGTCGCCCGCGCGCGAGCGGATCTCGACGCGGGTCATTCCGTGGGAGCGATCGGCGTGCTCCGCGACATGGTCGTCCTCGATGGGGCGCGTGAAGCTCGGCCAGCCCGTGCCGCTGTCGAACTTGTCGCTCGACGCGAAGAGCGGCTCTCCGGTGACGACGTCGACGTAGAGGCCTGGTTGGTGGTGATCCCAGTACGTGTTCTGGAAGGGGGGCTCGGTCGCGGCGTGCTGGGTGACCTCGAAGGCGAGGGGGCTCAGCGTGGCCGCGAGGACTTCGCGCGGAGGCTTCTCGTAGCGGGACATGGGACGTGGTGGAGGCGCAGGCTTGGCCCGCGAGGGCGCGGACTCTGGATCCTCGTGTCGGCGCGCGCAACCTCCGAGCACGAGCGCGACGAGCGCCAGGAGCACCATCAGGAGCGGGCTGCGGGCGGTGTCCTCGATGCGGGCGGACTCGCCGAGGTCCTCGGCGGTCTTCTCCTCGCGGTCGTGTCCACGTCTCCGACCATGGTGGAGACGGGCGATCGGGACGACGTCCTCGGCGGTGACCGGTCGGGCCGCGGAGCTCACGCGCGGTATCCTGCGGCGCGGCGACGCGGCTCGCAAGCGGCGACGCGGTGGCGGCAGGGCCGTGCGGCGATCACCCCTCGACGAAGCGACCCATCGCGCGGAACTTCGCGTAGCGATCGGCGCGGCTCGCAAGCGGCGATGCGGTGGCGGCCGCGCCGTGCGGCGATCACCCCTCGACGAAGCGACCCATCGCGCGGAACTTCGCGTAGCGATCGGCGCGGAGCGCGGCGCCGTCGAGCCCGGAGAGCGAGGCGAGCTCGGCGTCGATGGCGTCGCCGACGCGCGCGGCGGCGAGATCCCAGTCCTGGTGCGCGGCGCCCGGGGGCTCGTCCACGACCCGATCGACGACCCCGAGCGCGAGCAGATCGGGCGCGGTGATCTTGAGCTTCTCCGCGGCCTCGGTCGCGCGCGAGCCGTCCTTCCAGAGGATCGCGGCGCAGCCCTCGGGCGTGATGACCGAGTAGCAGCCGAACTCGAGCACGAGCACGCGGTTGGCGACGCCGAGGGCGAGCGCCCCGCCGGAGCCGCCCTCGCCCACGACGGTGGCGACGACCGGCACCTCGACGCGCGCGAGCGTCGCGAGGCACGCGCCGATGGCCTCGGACTGCCCGCGCTCCTCCGCGCCGATCCCAGGGTAGGCGCCCGGGGTGTCGATGAAGGTGAGGATCGGCAGACCGAAGCGCGCCGCGAGCTGGTAGACGCGGTCCGCCTTGCGGTATCCTTCTGGGTTGGCCATCCCGAAGTTGCGCGCGACGTTCTCCTTGGTGTTCCGGCCCTTCTGGTGGCCGACGATCGCGACGCTCCTGCCGCGAAATGTGCCGAGGCCCGCGAGGATCGCGGCGTCTTCGGCGAAGCGGCGATCGCCCCGGAGCTCGACGAAGTCGGTGACGAGCCGCGCGAGGTAGTCTCCCGTGTACGGACGCATCGGGTGCCGGGAGAGCTGGACCTTCTGCATGGGCGAGAGGGCCGAGAAGATCTCGCGCGCGGCCTTGGCGGCGGCGTCCTCGAGGCGCTCGAGCTCGGACGCGAGCGATGGATCGCCTGCGACGAGCGCGCGCAGCTCGCGCACGCGCTCGAGCAGCGGCGCGACGGGGGCCTCGAAGGGTAGGACGTACCCGCTCACGAGCGGACGCGTAGCGATCCCACGGCGCGCCGTAAACCCCGTCGCGACGAGCGCCCGCAAGGAACGCGGAGTCGCCGCTCGACGACCGTGGCGCGGCGCGGGACGAGCGTGGCGCGGCGCGGGACGAGCGTGGCGCGGCGCGGGACGAGCGTGGCGCG
>CAYNEK010000017.1:0-11992 GCA_964396175.1 uncultured Polyangiaceae bacterium
CCGCCCGCGCCGCCGAGCCCCGCCGAGCCGCCCGCGCCGCCGAGCCCCGCCGAGCCGCCCGCGCCGCCGAGCCCCGCCGCGCCGCCCGTGCTCGACGGTGCGCGCGGGCCGTCGTCCGGCTCCCCTCCCCCGCACCCGAAGAGTCCGACGACCAACCCCGCTACGTAGAACGCGTGAGCGCGCATCACCCACCACACTATCACGATCCCGGCGCGCCCCTCGTGCCCCTTGACGGGCAGGTGTCGTTCGTCGGAAGGAGCCGTCCATGCGACAGGCCACCCTACGGACCCGCTGCGAATGTCAGTCCGTGCTCTCCGCGACGCTCGACGAGACGCATCACGTGCTCACGTCCCACGTCGAGTCCAGGGACGGCGAGGTGCTGCCTGCGCCGGCGATAAGCATCCATGGCGAGCTCCCGCGCTTCGACGTCGGCTGGCTCTGCTCGGTGTGCGGACGCAACACGATCCGATCGTTCCACGTGAGCACGCTCGTCTACCGCGACTCCGCGGCGTGAGCCGATTTCTTGGCCACCTCTCCGCGAGGATGGTAGCGGCGTCGAGTTTTCATGGTCCGCCTCGCCGAGCTGTTCACGAGCTTCCGCGAGCACCTCGAGGGTGAGCGGCGGGCCTCTCCGCACACCGTCGAGGCGTACCTGCGCGATCTCGAGCAGCTCGCCGCGCACGCGCGCGATCGGCTCCGCAAGGACGATCTCGACGTGGAGGACGTGACGCTCCTCTTGCTTCGAGGCTGGCTCGGCACCCTCGCGAGGAGGCTCGGTCCCTCGTCGACGGCGCGCAAGATCGCGAGCGTGCGCGCCTTCTTCCGCTACTGCGAGCGACGGCACCTCGTGCGCGAGAACCCGGCCGCGCTCCTCGAGTCGCCCAAGACGCGGCGCCCGCTGCCGACCTTCTTGTCGGTCGATCAGGCCCGCGCGGTCGTCACCACGCCCGATCCGTCCTCCGCGAAGGGCGCGCGCGATCGGGCGCTCCTCGAGCTGCTCTACGGCGCGGGCCTCCGCGTCTCCGAGCTCACCGGGCTCGACCTCGGCGACGTCGACGGCCCGTCGCTCGAGGTACGCGTGACCGGCAAGGGGCGGAAGGAGCGCCTCGCCCCCATCGGGGAGCCGGCGCGGGACGCCGTCGTCGCGTGGATCGAGCGGCGCGGAGAGCTGGGCCCCGCCCCCGATGAGCGCGCGCTGTTCGTGGGCCCGCGGGGTCGCCGGCTCACCGTGCGGGCCGTGCAGCGGCTGGTCCACGCTTACGGCGCACTCGGGGCCGGGCGCGCCGATCTCCACCCGCACGCGCTCCGCCACACCGCCGCGACGCACCTGCTCGACGGCGGCGCAGATCTCCGCGCGATCCAGGAGATCTTGGGGCACGCGAGCCTCTCCACGACCCAGCGCTACACCCACGTGTCCCTCACCACCGTCCTCGCGACCTACGAGGCCGCGCACCCGCACGCGAAGCGCCCCCCCGGATGATCGTCCTCGCCCGAAACCTCCTCGTCCGCGGCGCGCTCGGTGCGCTCGGAGCCCTGCTCGCCGCGGCCCTCGGCGCCCTCGTCGAAGCGCGCTGGACCGCGGCAGGCTCGACCCTGTCCGTGTCCGACACGGCCGCCGCGCTGCTCGGCCTCGTCGCGCCCTTCGCGCTCGGCGTCGGCGCCGTCGTCGGCACGGCGACCTGCGCGCTCTCCCCCGAGCGCCCCATCACGCTCGTGCGCCTCGGGCGCGCGACGCGCGATCCCGGCGTCGCCGCGGCCGTCGCGCTCGCGGGCGTCGCCGCCGCCGTCTTCGTCATCGTCGTGGCGAACGTCTCTCGCGCGCTCCTCGCCGGCGACGCCCCGAAGCCCGTCGGCGCGGCGATGGCAGCGGTCGCGGTGGCGGTCGCGACGACCCTCGCGCTCGCCGTGGCGGCCGCGAGCCGCCCGGTCGCCAAGCTCGGCGCAAGGTTCCCGCACGCGCTCATCCTCGCGGGGCTGCTCGTGCTCGTCAGCGCCTTCGTGCTCGGCATCCGGACCGGGACGCCCGGTGGCGAGGGTGGCCCGCTGGGGATCCTCGGCGTGCTCGGACGAGAAGAGCTCGATCTGCGCGCCCCCGGGCTCCTCGTGCTCATCGCTTGCGGCGCCTTCGTCTTCGCTGGCGCGCGGGCGCGGGTCGCGCTCGTGGCGGCAGCGCTCGCGGTCGCGTCCCTCGGGCTGACGAGGCGCGCGGCCACGACGCTCGACCACGATACGACGCTCACCCGCGCGATCGAGCGCGACGCCCCGCTCGGCAAGATCGCGCTCCGCACCCTCCGGAAGCGCGTGGATCGCGATCGAGACGGCTACGCGCGGACCTTCGGAGGCGGAGACTGCAACGACGGCGACGCGAACATCAACCCAGGCGCGCTCGACGTGCCTGGCAACGGCGTCGACGAGGACTGTTCGGGGGCCGATTCGCCCGTGGTGGCCCCGAAGACGCCCGTCGTCGAGGCCAAGAAGGCAGACGAGAAGAAGGCACCCGAAGGGCTCTCCGTGCTCCTCGTCACGGTCGACACGCTCCGCGCCGATCTTGGCTACACGGGCTACCCGAAGCCCATCTCCCCGAGCCTCGACGCCCTCGCGGCGAGGTCGACCGTGTACCTCAACGCCTACTCGCTCGCGAGCTACACGGGCAAGAGCATCGGCCCCATGATGTCGGGGAAGTACCCCTCCGAGACGCACCGCGGGTGGTCGCACTTCAACAGCTTCACGAAGGACGACGTGATGGTGGCCGAGCGGTTCTCCTCGGCGGGCTTCGCGACGGTGTCGGTGCAGGCGCACTGGTACTTCGACAAGTGCTGCGGGATGAGCCGTGGCTTCTCGCTCGTCGACACCTCCGCCGCGCCGCCCCCCGGGACGCAGGCCGACGCCGACACCTCGACGACGAGCGACAAGCTCACCGACGCCGCGATGAAGCGGCTCGGAGATCTGGGCGACAAGCGCTTCTTCGCCTGGGTCCACTACATCGATCCGCACGCGGACTACCTCCGGCACGAGGGCTTCGACTTCGGCCGTGACGGCCGCGGCCTGTACGACGGCGAGGTCGCGTTCACGGACCATCAGATCGGGCGCCTGCTCGACTGGCTCGGGAAGCAGCCGTTCGCCGACAAGGTCGCCATCGTCGTCTCGAGCGACCACGGCGAGGCCTTCGGCGAGCACAAGATGATCCGCCACGGCTTCGAGGTCTACGAGGAGCTGCAGCGCGTCCCGCTCATCGTGCACGTCCCGGGCTCCGCGCCCCGCCGCATCGAAGCGCGCAGGAGCCTCATCGATCTCGTCCCCACGCTGCTCGATCTCGCGCGCGTCGAGCCGAAGTTCGAGGGCCCCAAGGACTTCCTCTCGGGCGTCTCCCTCGTGCCCGAGGCGCTCGGCGCCCCCGCGGAGGATCGCCCCGTCTTCGTCGACATGCCGGCGGGGCCCAACAACGACGACAAGCGCGCCTTCTACGTCGGGACGAAGAAGCTCTACATCTCGTCGGGCGTGCCGGTCTCGCTCTTCGATCTCGCGGTCGATCCCGGAGAGAAGCAGGACATCGCGCGCAGCGACGCCGCGAGCTTCGCCGACATGAAGGAGAAGTACGGCGCCTTCCGCGCGACCCTCCGCGAGGTCAAGGTGAAGCCCATCCCGAAGTGATGACACGGAGCGGCTGCCTCCCCACGCCGCCCGCGCCGCCCGCGCCGAGCCCTGCTCCAGGCGCGATCGCACCCGCACCTTCGTCGAGAGGGCGCGCTGCGTGGCGTGGGGTGCGTGGCCCTCGCGCATTGCAAGGGCTCTTGGCCTCCGCCACGGACGCCAGCGTGCTCGCCCCTCGTGCCGAGCCCAGGGTGAGGCGTCGGTGAGGCTCGGCGCGGATCGAGCCCTCGAGGTGAAGTCCGTCGCGGCGCTCGCGGCGATCATCGCGTCGTGCTCGACGCCTCTGCGTGTGTCCGCGCCGCTCGCGGAGGAGCGCCCCGCACCACCGCCTCGCAGCGTCGATGGGACCTGCGCGTCGTCCTCGCCGAGCTCGCCCCCCGGCGACGCGACGGCGGAAGGCTGTCCGGCCGAGCCGACGTCGCCCGCGCCCACGGCCTCGAGCGCGCCGCCCCTCGTGGCGTCGACGCCGCCTCCAGCCCCGAGCGCGAGCGCAGGGACGCGCGTGCTCACCGACGCGGGTCGCCCCCTCGCGCTCGCCGAGCCGCCCGAGGGTCCGATCGCGCGAGCTCCGGTGGTGACGTTCCTCCACGGGATGTGCGCGAGCCCCGAGTGGGAGTGCCCCGTGTTCCGCAGCGCGGCCCGGAGCGCGTGGTTGCTCTGTCCGCGGGGACCCGCTCCGTGTCAAGGAGACGGCGCGATGTGGGTCGGGCTCCCTCGCGCGCTCGCGGCACGGGTCGAGCTCGCCACGGAGGCCCTCGTGGCCGAGGAAGCGGGGCACGTCGACACGGCCCGTCGCGCGCTCGTCGGCTACTCGCTCGGCGCGTTCGCGGCGATGAACGTCCTCGCCGAGCGCCCAGCCGTGTACTCGCGCCTCATGCTCGTCAACGCCGCGATCTCGCCGAGCAAGCTCCAGCTCACGCGCGCCGGGATCGCACGCGTGGCCCTCGTGGCGGGCGAGCGCGACGCCTCGGCGACAGGAATGAAGGCCACCGCCGCCGCCCTCACCGAGGCCGGGCTCGAGGTGAGGTTCTATGCGCTGCCCGCCACGGGCCACTACTTCGACCCTACGACAGAAGAGAAGCTCGCGGAGCCGATGACGTGGCTGCTCGAGGGGCTCTGAGCCCTCGACCTCGTCGCGGAGAGGGCGCCGATTGACCCGATGCGTCAATTTGCGCTTGCGCCGACAGGGCAATTCTTGTTGAAGCGCGGCACCGATGAAGCCGCTGCCCCCGCGCCAGGGCCTGTACGATCCCCAATTCGAGCGCGACGCCTGCGGGCTCGGCTTCGTCGCGACGCTCGGCCGCGAGGGGACCCACGGCGTCGTCCGCCAGGCGCTCGAGATCCTCGCCAACCTCACGCACCGCGGCGCCGCCGGCTGCGATCCGTGCACCGGAGACGGCGCCGGGATCCTGCTCCAGCTCCCGCACGAGCTCTTCGCCGCGACGCCGCCCGCCCAGGCGGACGGCCCCCTCCCCGCCGCCGGCGACTACGGCGTCGCGATGGGGTTCTTCTCGCAGGACCCGGCGCGCAGGCGCCACCACGAGGCGATCCTCGAGGCGGCGGTCGTGCATCACGGGCAGCGGATCCTCGGCTGGCGCGACGTGCCGACACGCCCCGGCGCCCTCGGTGTCATCGCGAAGGACACCTGCCCCGCGATCCGTCAGCTCTTCATCGGACGGACCTCGGCCCCCGGGGACTTCGAGCGTGTGCTCTTCACGATCCGCAAGCGCGCTGGGCGCACGGCGAGCGCCGACGACTTCTACCTCGCGTCATGCTCGTCGCGCACGGTCGTCTACAAGGGGCTCATGCTCGCCGAGCAGCTCGGCGAGTTCTTCCTCGATCTGTCGGACCCTCGCGCCGTCTCGCGCCTCGCGATGGTCCACTCGCGCTTCTCCACCAACACCTTCCCGAGCTGGGACCGCGCCCACCCCTTCCGCCTCCTCTGCCACAACGGCGAGATCAACACGCTGCGAGGCAACCGCACCTGGATGGCGGCGCGCGAGTTCCTCTTGAAGAGCGACCGGTTCGGCGACAAACTGGAGGACTTTCGGCCGATCATCCGGGCGGGCGGGAGTGACTCGGCCGCGCTCGACAACGTCGCGGACTTCCTCGTCGCCTCCGGGCGCTCGCTGCCCCACGTGATGATGATGCTCGTCCCCGAGGCGTGGGTCGACGACCCCGCGATGAGCGACGCAAAGAAGGCATTTTACGAGTACCACGGGTGCCTCGTCGAGCCCTGGGACGGCCCCGCGGCGCTCTGCTTCACGGACGGTCGGCGCATCGGCGCGACGCTCGACCGAAACGGCCTGCGCCCCGCGAAGTACGTCGTGACGCGCGACGGCCTCGTGGTCCTCGCGAGCGAGCTCGGGGTCCTGCCGCTCGATCCGGCCGTGATCCTCGAGAAGGGGCGCCTGCAGCCCGGCAAGATGTTCCTCGTCGACACGACGGAGGGGCGCGTCGTCTCGGACGAGGAGATCAAGAGCGAGATCGCCGCCGCGCGGCCGTACCGTCGCTGGCTCGACGCCAACAAGATCGACGTCGCGAGCCTGCCGGCGCCCGATCACGTGCCGACCCTCGCCGCGGACGAGGCGGCGAGGCTCCGGCTCCTCTTCGGCTACACGCAGGAGGATCTGCGCCTCGTCCTCGGCCCCATGGCCGCGCAAGGCGAGGAGCCGACCGGCGCGATGGGCGTCGACGCCTCGCTCGCCGTCTTGTCGCCGAACCCGCAGCCCCTCTTCCGCTACTTCAAGCAGCACTTCGCCCAGGTCACGAACCCGCCGATCGATCCCATCCGCGAGCAGATCGTGATGAGCCTCGTGTCCTGCGTCGGCGGCGAGGGGAACCTCCTCGAGGAGACGCCGAAGCAGTGCCGCATGATCGAGCTCCCCCACCCGATCTTGACGGACGAAGAGCTCAAGAAGCTCCGCGAGAACCCGGTCGCCGACTTCCACGCGACGACGCTGCGCCTGGCGTTCTCGGCCGAGGGCGATCCGGGCGACGCGCTCCGCGCGGCCCTGTCGAGGCTCGTCTCGCTCGCGAGGGACGCGGTCTCGTCCGGCAGCTCCGTGCTCGTCCTCTCGGATCGCGACCTCGGCCCGAGCGAGTGCGCCATCCCGTCGCTGCTCGGGCTGGGCGCCGTGCACCACGGGCTCATGCGCGCCGGGCTCCGCGCCCGCACCGGGCTCATCGTCGAGACCGGCGAGGCGCGCGAGGTCGCGCACATGTGCCTGCTCGTCGGCTTCGGCGCCGGCGCGGTGAACCCTTACCTCGCCTTCGCGACGGTGCGTGAGCTCGCGGAGCGAGGAGCGCTGCCCGGCGCGAGCCCCGAGGACGCAGCCCACGGCTACGTGAGGGCGCTGAAGAAGGGCATCCTCAAGGTCATGAGCAAGATGGGGATCAGCACGCTCTCGAGCTACCAGGGTGCGCAGATCTTCGAGGCCGTCGGGATCGATCAGCGCGTCGTCGACGAGTTCTTCACGGGCACGGCGAGCCGGATCCGCGGCGTCGGGCTGCGCGCGCTCGCGGAGGACGCGCGCGCTCGCCACGCCGCCGCGCACGCCCCCGTGTCGACGGACGAGGCGCGTCTCCCCGAGGGCGGGCACCATCACTTCCGCGTGACGGGCGAGCGCCACGCGTGGTCGCCGGACGCGATCGCGAGCCTGCAGCGCGCGGCCCGCACCGAGGACGCCGCGAGCTACGCCGAATTCGCCCGGCTCATCAACGCCCCCGCCGAGAGCCCGACGTCGCTCCGCGGCCTGTGGGAGCTCCGCCCCGTCGGCGCTCCGGTGCCCCTCGACGAGGTCGAGCCCGCCGCGCAGATCGTCCGGCGCTTCACGACGGGGGCGATGAGCTTCGGGAGCATCTCCAAGGAGGCCCACGAGACGCTCGCCATCGCGATGAACCGCATCGGCGGCCGCTCCAACACGGGCGAAGGCGGCGAGGACGTCGCGCGCTACACGCGGGACGCGAGCGGCGACTCGCGGAGGAGCGCCATCAAGCAGGTCGCGAGCGGGCGCTTCGGCGTGACGGCGCACTACCTGACCGAGGCCGACGAGATCCAGATCAAGATCGCGCAGGGAGCCAAGCCGGGCGAGGGAGGCCAGCTCCCGGGGCACAAGGTGGACGAGACGATCGCGCGCGTCCGCCACTCGATCCCCGGCGTCACGCTCATCTCGCCGCCGCCGCACCACGACATCTACTCGATCGAGGATCTCGCGCAGCTCATCTTCGATCTCAAGAACGTGAACCCGCGCGCGCGCATCAGCGTGAAGCTCGTCGCCGAGGCCGGGGTCGGCACGATCGCGGCCGGCGTCGCGAAGGCCTACGCCGACAACGTGCTCATCTCGGGGCACGACGGCGGCACGGGCGCGGCGCCGCTCACGTCGATCCACCACGCCGGGCTCCCGTGGGAGCTCGGGCTCGCCGAGGCGCAGCAGGTGCTCGTCATGAACGGCCTCCGCGGTCGCGTGCGCGTCCAGGTGGACGGCCAGCTCAAGACGGGGCGCGACGTCGTCTTCGCGGCGGCGCTCGGCGCCGAGGAATTTGGCTTCGCGACGGCGCCGCTGGTCGCGTCCGGGTGCGTGATGATGAGGAAGTGCCACCTCAACACCTGCCCCGTCGGCATCGCCACGCAGGATCCGCTGCTGCGGCAGCGCTTCGCGGGGACGCCGGAGCACGTCATCCGGTACTTCTTCTTCGTCGCCGAGGAGGCGCGCGAGCTCTTGGCGTCGCTCGGGCTCCGCTCGATCGACGAGCTCGTGGGGCGCGTAGACGTCGTCACGCCGCGCCGCGAGGGGCTCTCCCGACGCGCGCGGCGGATCGACTTCTCCGAGGTGCTCTACAGGCCGAAGGAGGCGGACACCTCGCCCGTCCGATGCGTCGAGGCCCAGCAGCACGACATCTCGGGCGTCCTCGATCGAGGGCTCATCGCGGAGCTCGAGGCGTCGCTCTCGAGCGGCGAGCGCGCCACCCTCTCGCGGCGGATCCGCAACTCGGATCGCGCCTTCGGGGCCATGCTGAGCGGCGAGATCGCCCGGCGTCACGGCGAGGCCGGGCTCGCCGACGACACCATCACGATCCACGCCGAGGGCAGCGCGGGCCAGAGCTTCGGCGCCTTCGCGGCGCGCGGCCTCACGCTCGTCCTCTCCGGCGACGCGAACGACTACGTCGGCAAGGGCCTCTCGGGGGGCGTCCTCGCGATCCGGCCGCACGAGGACGCGACCTTCCGCGCCGAGGACCAGGTCATCGTGGGCAACACGGTGCTCTACGGCGCCATCGCCGGCAGGGCCTTCTTGAACGGCCGCGCCGGCGAGCGCTTCGCGGTGAGGAACTCGGGCGCGCTCACGGTCGTCGAGGGGGTCGGAGATCACGGCTGCGAGTACATGACCGGAGGGTTCGTCGTCATCCTGGGCTCGGTCGGCCGCAACTTCGGCGCGGGGATGAGCGGCGGCGTGGCGGTCATCCTCGACGAGACCGACGAGCTCGCGGCCCACGTCCACCCAGAGCTCGCGGAGGCCATCCTGCCGCTCACCCGACAGGACGACGAGCGGCTCCGCGCGGTCCTCCGCGAGCACGTCGAGCGCACCGGGAGCGCGAAGGCCGGGAGGCTGCTCGGCGCCTTCGACGAGGCGCGCGCCTCGTTCCGCAAGGTGGTGCCCCCCGAGTTCGCGCGCGTGGTCGCGGGGAAGCGACCTCCCGACGAGCCCGCGACGCGCCTGTCGTTCGATCTCGCGACCTCTGCGCACGAGACCAAGGAGGTTCGCGCCCATGGGTAACCCGAGAGGCTTCCTCCAGATCGGCCGCAAGAGGGGCCCGCGCCGCCCCGTGACCGAGCGGCTCGGCGACCACCAGGAATTCGAGTCGACGCTCCCCATCCCCGAGCTCCGCGAGCAAGCGAGCCGGTGCATGGACTGCGGCGTCCCATTCTGCCACCGCGCCTGCCCGCTCGGGAACCTCATCCCGGAGTGGAACGACCACGTCTACCGGGGCCTCGACGACGAGGCCGTGCGCGCGCTCGAGGCGACCAACAACTTCCCCGAGGTGACGGGCCGCGTCTGCCCGGCGCCGTGCGAGGCGTCGTGCGTGCTCAACCTCCAGGAGACGCCCGTGACGATCAAGGACGTCGAGCGCCACCTGGGCGACGCCATGCTCGCGAGCGGCGTGCACCTCCGGCCGCGCCCCGCGACGTCGCGCTCGGGGCAATCGGTCGCCGTCATCGGCTCGGGGCCTGCGGGGCTCGCGGCGGCGCAGCAGCTCGCCCGTGAGGGCCACGACGTGACGGTCTTCGAGCGGGACGACCGGGTGGGCGGGCTCCTGCGCTATGGCATCCCGGACTTCAAGCTGGAGAAGCGCATCCTCGACGCGCGGCTCACGCAGCTCGAGGGCGAGGGGGTGGTCTTCCGCACGGGCGTGGACGTGGGCGTCGCCGTGTCGGTCGTGGAGCTCTGGGAAGAGTTCGATGCGATCCTGCTGGCGATCGGAGCGTCACGCCCGCGCGAGCTCGACGTGCGAGGGCGCGACGCGGAGGGCGTGCACCTGGCGATGGAATACCTGAAGCAGGCGAACCGCCGGATCGCGGGAGCCCCCGTCCACGCGGAGATCGACGCGGCGCGGAGGCACGTCGTCGTGCTCGGCGGCGGCGACACGGGCTCGGACTGCCTCGGCACCGCGCTCCGCCAGGGCGCCCAGAGCGTGACGCAGGTCGAGCTGATGCCGGCGCCACCCGGCGCCCGGCTCCCGTCGAACCCATGGCCCGAGTGGCCTGTGATCCTCCGCACCTCGTCTTCGCAAGAAGAGGGAGGGACCCGCGAGTTCGCGCTCCAGACGTGCGAGATCGTGAAGGACGACGCAGGGCACGTGCGCGCGCTGTCGCTCGTCGGGGTGGACCGGGACGCCTCGGGCAGGCTCTCGCCCGTCGCGGGGACCGAGCGCGAGCTCCCGTGCGATCTGCTGCTGCTCGCGATGGGGTTCGTCGGCGTCGAGCCGCTGCCGCTGCTCTCGGACCTCGGCGTGCGCGTCGACGCGAGCGGTCGGGTCGAGCGCGACGGCTCCGCGACGCCCGCGCGCGGGGTCTTCGTCGCGGGGGATGCGGCGCGAGGAGCGTCCCTCGTCGTCTGGGCCATCGCGGAGGGGCGGAGCGCTGCTGCGGAGATCTCCGCGTTCTTGGCCTCCGAGCGTCGCTGATCGCGCCGCGAGCCGCCCTTCGTCCCCTCGGATCTCGCCCTCGATCGCCACGAGGAGGCGTCGCGGATCACGCCGCGAGCCGCCCTTCGTCCCCTCGGATCTCGCCCTCGATCGCCACGAGGAGGCGTCGCTGATCGCGCCGCGGGCTGCGCTGCGCCTCCCCGGGGCTCGCCCGCGTGCGCGGGGCGGAGGCGTCGCTGCGTCAGGGGTTCGGCACGCAGTCGTTCGCGACGCCGTCGAAGGTGGGGCCCATGTCCACCACCTCGAAGTCGCCCGGGACGATCCCGAGGAGCGAGTGCTCGTTCACGCCGACGTCCTTCCACTTGTGTGTCGTGAAACGGTCGCTCTGCCCCGTCAGCGGGATGTTCCCTCCGTCCGCGAGCAGCATGCCGTACCGCTGGAGTCCGCGCGCGATGACCCGCGCCCCCTCGGTCGGCAGCTTGGACAGATCGAAGCTCTGCTTCAGGCGGAGCCGCACGCCATACGGCGGCATATCGGGCCCGCCGCTGGTCGGGCCGGTCGAGTGCGTACCGGGGTGGACGTAGAGGTGCTTGCGGATCCGCGCGTTGGGCAGGATGAAGCGGATGGCGTGCGTGAGCTCTCCCGACGCGACCTCGTCCGCCGAGAACAGCATCGCCGAGATGGGGAAGCCCCCCGCATCCGCGGACGTACAGCCGTCGCCTCGGAGGTTGTCGGGGTACGCCTTCGTCAGGTCCCAGACGGCGAGGCAGCCGCCCTGGAAGTCGTTGCCGACGAGGTTCGCTCGCCACATCTCGTAGAGCCTCTTCGTCGGTGGGTGGATGACGAGCAGGTGGCAGTCGCCGTCGCTCTCGCAGGCGTAGCCTGCCTCGCCCTCGAGTGCGCCACCCACGGGCATCGGGACCGGCACGAAATCGCACGTCCCGCCGCCGAACCAGTCGTCCGTCTTCGTGAAGGACTTGAAGGGCGTCGAGGCGTCCGCGGTCAGCACCTCGATCGAGAGATCGATCTGGAACTTGTTTCCGCCGCCCCAGCCGCCTGCATCCGCGAGCGCCTTGATGATCTTTCCGCTCTCGGGGCTCGGCGCGAGGCACGACACGTCCTTGGTCCACGGGTTCTGCGCCTCGAAGATCCCCGAGCCCGGCTTGGTGGTGCAGCCCCCTGCAGCCCCGCCGCTCCC
>CAYNEK010000017.1:12092-40466 GCA_964396175.1 uncultured Polyangiaceae bacterium
CGACACCGAGCCGCCGCTCCCCGACACCGAGCCGCCGCTCCCCGACACCGAGCCGCCGCTCCCCGACACCGAGCCGGCCGCGCCGGACTTCCCTGCCGAGATCCCGGCGACGCCGGAGGCGCCCGAGGCCGGACCAGGGGCCGAGCCGACGTCGTCCTCGCTCCCCCCGCAAGCGACAGCGACACAGACCGCGGAGACGGCGACGATCGACGAGCGAGCCAGGCGTGACATCCGTCTGAGTCTATCAGAATCCCAGTGTCACCCCTGCCCCAGCGATCGCCCACGGGGAGAGGCTCGGCGCACCCTCCCCGCGCATCGCGGGCATCACCGCGGTCACGAAGAGCCCCGCGCGCGCGTCGGTGTCCGGGAACGGGATGCGGTAGTCGAAGCCGAGCCTCCCCGTGCCGATGCCCACGCTCGCGCCGCCCCCCGCGCCGTCGACGCGCTTCGTGCGCGCGAGCCCCCCTCCAGCGCCGAACGAGCCGACCGAGCGCCCATATTCGAAGAGGTAGAGGACGATCTCGCCCGTGTACTGCTGGAGCGGGTCGTCGTAGCCGACGCGGACCCACGCCCCAGAGAGGCGAAGGGCCGCGGGGCCATGGCCGAGCTCGAGGCCCGCGCCGAGCCCGCTCCGGGAGCCACCCTCGCCGAGGCGCAGGACGGGGCCGATCGACAGGCGCGCGAGCGAATCGGCCCGCGCCCCCCACCCGACGCTGCGCGGAGGCGGCGCCGGCTCGTCTCGCGCGACCTGCGCGACCCGCGGGGAGGGCTCGACCGGTGGCTCCGCGAAGCCCGCCTGCTGGGCGAGCGCGAGGGCTGGAGACAGGGTCATGGCGAGGAGCGAGACGAGAGCTGGGACACGCATGGCCGAGAGAACGATGAACTGCGCGTCGCCTTACGGTAGAGTGAGATCATGTCACTTCGCGGGCGCACGACGGCGTGCGTCATCCTCGCCTCGATCCTCGCCGGCACGGCGGCTCCCGCCGCGCGCGCCACGACGCCGGCCGACCAAGAGGCCGCGCAGCGCGCGTTCGGCGAGGCGAAGGATCTCTACAAGCGGGGGAGCTACCGTGAGGCGATCGAGAAGCTCGAGCAGGCGCGCAGGCTCGACGCGAGCGCCAAGGAGCTCCCCTACAACCTGGGCACGGTGTACGAGAAGGTGGGGAACCTCGAGAAGGCGATCGAGTACTTCGGCCTGTACCTGACCCTCGAGAAGGACGAAGCGGAGCGGGAGCGCACCAAGGAGACCATCAAGCGCCTCGAGGGCGCGCTCGCCGACAAGCGGCGTTCGGCGGCCACGGCGCCGTCGAGACCCTCGGCAGAGCGACCGGAGGCCCCCCCTCGCCCCGCGGACGAGCCGGCAGCGGTCCGGGGGCCGAGGCGCCTCACGACGCCGGTCGTCACGCTCGGCGCCGTCTCGGTGGTGTCCCTGCTCGCGGGGACGTATTTCGGGATCAAGGCGCTCCGCTCGCAGCCCACCGATCCAGTGACCGGCCCCGACAAACGCATCCGAGACCTGGACCAGGACGTCGTCGACACCAAGAACAGCTCCCGCGCGGCCGACGCGCTCTTCGCCGTCTCGCTCGTCACGGGCGGGCTCGCGACCTATTTTTACCTGAGCCAGGAGCGACCGCTCGTCTCCGGCAGCGCGGTCGTGCTGCCCGGGGGCGCGGCGACGCGCTGGGAGGTGCGCTTCTGATGCGCCAGCACGTCGCGTGGTCGGCGCTCGCCGCGCTCGCGCTGCTCAGCGGCGGGTGCGAAGCGCTCGTCACCACCTCGCTCACCGACGTGGCCTGCACCGCGGAGGGCGCGATCGGGACGCCGGCGTGCCGCAAGGGGCAGCACTGCGTATCGGGCATGTGCCGCGCCTGTGGGGCCGCCGAGATCTGCGGCAACGGGGTCGACGACGACTGCGATCCGACGACCTCCGACGTGTGCGAGGCGACCGCGGGCGCCGGCGGCTCTGGAGGCAAGGGAGGCGGCGGCAACGCAGGCCAAGGGGGCGACGGGCTCGGAGGCGCAGGTGCATCGGCCGGGAGCGCAGGAGCTGCCGGGCAGTCGGGCGAGGCAGGCGTCTCTGGCGCGTCGGGGACGGGAGGCACCTCGGGGACGGGCGGCGCCCCCACGACGTCGAGGCTCGGCGAGCCGTGCGCGGCGCTGGCCGACTGCCCGAGCGGCGCGTTCTGTCAGGAGCGGACCGCCCTCGGCGAGTCCGCGTCTGGCAAGGTCTGCACCCGTCCCTGCTGCACCTCCGACGACTGCGACGCGGCAGCGGACGGAGCGGCGTGCATCCCGACACCTGCGGGAGCGGGCATGTGCCTGTCCGCGAAGTCGTACGGCAAGCCGACGCTCGGCACGAAGCTGGCAGGCGACGCCTGCCAAGCCCCCGGAGACTGCCGCTCGGGCTGGTGCACCGGCGGGAAGTGCAACGATCTCTGCTGCCGCGACACCCAGTGCGGCGCGGCGGACACGTGCATCAAGGTGCTCGCTCCGCCGAGCGAGTTCCCCGGCCCGGGAAGGTTCGCGTACGCGTGCGGCTCCGGCGGAGGCGGCTCGGGCTACGGCGACGTGTGCTTCTCCAACGACTCGGCCTGCGCCTCGAAGTCGTGTGACATCATGCTCGACCCCAACATCACCGCGTGCTCGAAGAGCTGCTGCAATTCCGACCAGTGCGGGGACGCATCGCCGTACGGCAAGCCCTACGCGGTGGCGTGTCGCTACATCGGCGAGAAAGATGGCTCGAAGTACATCCGCACCTGCGGCACCGAGGCCAAGGGCGCGACGAAGACGGGGCAGCCGTGCGCGAAGGACGCGGACTGCCGGAGCGACTTCTGCATCACCGACTCTCCAGGCTACTGCAGCGACGCGTGCTGCGGGGACGCGGACTGCCCGAGCGGCCTCAAGTGCCGCCCCTACTCGAAGACCAGCAGTCCCCCAGCGGTTCTCCGCTGTGTCAAGCCTTTACGCGCGACGAAAGTCGAGCGAAGGGCGCTCCTTCCGTGTCCACGGCTCCCGACAACCCCGATGACGCCGCTCGGCATGTGCCGAGGGAGGCGCCCACCATCGAGGTCATCCCCGACGACACGCCCTCGGCCGAGTGGATCACGCCGACGCCGCTCGACGGGGCCGAGACCCCGCTGCGCGAGATCGATGGGCTCGTGTGCTCGTACTGCCGCAAGATCTACGATCGCCCTGGCCCCCCCGCCTGCCCGCTCGACAACGGCATCCTCTTCGACACGAAGCTGTACGCGGACTGGGACGAAGACCCGCTGCTCGGCAAGTGCGTGCTCGGGCGGTTCACCATCATGGCCCGCCTCGGCGGCGGATCGATGGGCATGGTGTACCGCGCGCGCCAGGAGGGCATGGGCCGCGACGTCGCGCTCAAGATCCTCCGCTACGATCGCGCGCTCGACGCCCAGGCCAAGGGCCGCTTCGAGCGCGAAGCCCACGCCAATTCGCTGCTCGCCTCGCCGCACACCGTCACCGTCTTCGATTTCGGCGTAGCAGAGGACGGCTCGCTCTTCCTCGCCATGGAGCTGCTCGAGGGAGACTCGCTCGGGCAGCGCCTTCGGCGGGTCGGGCGCCTGCCGGTGACGCACGCGGTCCGGGTTGCGCGCGAGGTCGCGGTCTCGCTCGCCGAAGCCCACCAGAAGGGCATCATCCACCGCGACATCAAGCCCGACAACATCTTCCTCGCTCGCAAGCTCGGGCCCCAAGGCGAGGTCGAGACGACGAAGGTCGTGGACTTCGGCATCGCCAAGCTCGTCCACGGCGACACCCACGGGGTCACGGCGCTCGAGACGCAGGCGGGGACCGTCTTCGGGACGCCGCGGTACATGTCGCCAGAGCAGGCGCAGGGCAAGGCGCTCGACGCGCGGACCGACCTCTACTCGCTCGGCGTCATCTTGTTCCAGATGATCGCGGGGCGGCCTCCCTTCGAGGACGAGGACGCGGTGCTGGTGATGGCACGGCACATCAAGGCCCCGCCGCCCAGGCTCGCCGAGGTCGTCCCCGAGGTCGTCGTCCCGCCGAAGCTCGAGGACACGCTGAAGGCGCTCCTCGCGAAGAAGCCGGAGGACCGGCCAGCGTCGGCCGAGGTGCTCGTCGCGATGCTCGACGACGCGCTCGCAGGCTGGACGCCCCCCGAGCGGACGGCGCTCAGCGCAGCCCTCGACGCAAGACCTCAGCGACAGGGCTTCCTCGCGACGCTGCCGTCATGGGTCGTGCCGGTGGCGGTCGGTGGCCTGGCTGCCCTGGTGCTCCTGCTCGTGCTCTTCGCCTGGCGCTCCCGCACGATGACCGAGCCGACGGGCTCTCCGGCCGTCCTCCCCGAGCCGTCAGCGCCGCCAGCCCCGGCGTCTGCGCACACCCCAGAGCCCCAGCCCGAGCCCACGGCGGTGTCTCCCGAGGCGCTCCCGCCCGCCGAGCCGTCGAGCAGCAAGAAGCGGGACAAGAAGTCCGACAAAGCCCCGCCTGCACCGCCCTCGACGAAGGCGACGGCGGCCCCACCCGCGACCACGACGACCGCGAAGCCCAAGTACGATCGCTTCGACTGACGACCGGGCGCCCGGCCCATGGCGGCGCGCCTCGCCCGGCGGCGAGGCCCAAGAGCGATCGCGCTGGCCGACGAAACGAGCGCCCCCGATGGGTCGAAGCGGCAAGCTCTTCCCGCGCCGGAGACAGGATGGCCACGGGCTCCGCCTGGGCGATGGCCCTCACCGCGGACGGGCCGATACGTCCCGACGTCCCGTCACGCCCGCGCGCCCCCGACGCCGGCGTGACGGTCGACATCGTCACGGAGCGCGAGCTGCCGACGCAGGCGCTTCTGCGGGGGGGGGGCGCAGGAGAACGGCGATGACGGGCACCAGTCGGCCTCCTACGGGCTCGTCGCAGGGGTTCGGCTGAAGCGCGAGCCGCCTCGGACTTGAACTCGGGGCTGAACGACCGCCGCCGCGGTTGCCGTGTCTTTCGCTTCGCCATGGGGCACTCCTCGCGCATTGTCGCGCCTTCGGGGGTGTCCACGGAAGCGGGGGATCTTCAGGAAGCCGTCTGCACGAACTCCGCACACACGCGCCTGAACGAGGCGTTGCTCACAGCCACCTTCGCGTGGCAGAGAGCCGAAACTACCCATGGCTCCGCTCCGCGGCATCCGCGTCCTCGACCTGTCTCGCCTGCTCCCCGGTCCCTTCGCGACCCTCGTCCTCGCCGACATGGGCGCGCAGGTCGACAAGGTCGAGGACCCTGGAGGCGGAGACTACCTGCGTCACATGCCGCCCCAAGTCGCGGGGAGCGCCGCCGCCTTCCACGCGCTGAACCGCGGGAAGCGCAGCATGGTGCTCGACCTGAAGCGCCCCGAGGGCCGCGAGGTGGTGCTCGATCTCCTCGGGCGCTACGACGTCCTCTTCGAGCAGTTCCGCCCCGGCGTGCTCGCGCGGCTCGGGCTGTCGCACGAGACGCTGCGTGAGCGCTTCCCCAAGCTCATCATCTGCGCGCTGACGGGCTACGGCCAACACGGGCCGCTCGCCGAGCGCGCCGGGCACGACCTCAACTACCTCGCACGGGCGGGCGTCCTCGGCTTTCAGGGCCCCTCGGATGGCGCGCCGACGGTGCCCGGCTTCCAGCTCGCGGACGTCTCGGGCGGGATGTGGTCGGTCATCGCGATCCTCGGCGCGCTCCGCGAGCGCGATCGGACCGGCGAGGGCGCGGTCCTCGACATCGCGATGACCGACGGGGTGCTCGGCTTCGCGGCCACGGGCTTCGGCGCGCTCTTCGGCGGGATGATCCCCGCGCGCGGCGCCGAGCCGCTGACCGGCGGCATCGCGATCTACAACACGTACCTCTCGAAGGACCACAAGCCCATGAGCTTCGGCGCGCTCGAGCCGAAATTTCTCCAGGCGTTCGCGGCGAAGACGGGTCTCACCTTCGACATGGGCGCCTTCGTCCCCGGGCCACACCAGCGTGAGCTGATGCAGCGCATGACCGAGCTCTTCGCGTCGAAGACGCGGGCCGAGTGGGAGGCGCTCCAGGCCGAGACCGACTGCTGCCTCGAGCCCGTGCTCTCCCCCGAGGAGCTGCGCGACGACCCTCACCTCCAGGCGAGAGGCGTCTTCTTCGACATCGAGATCGAGGGGACCAAGGTAGGACACTTCCGTACCCCGGTGACCCCGAGGGGCGCGCCCGCGTCGGCGGCGCCGCGGTCCGGAGAGCACACGGACGATATCCTCACCGAGGCCGGCGTCGATCCAGGCCGGATCGCCGCGCTCCGCGGGGCCCAGGTCGTCCGCTGACCGGCCGGTCGGGCTCGTCGAAGCGCTTGCGGAAGAGAGAACGGGCGCGTAGGGTGCTCGTCCGTCCAGCGAACGTAAGTTGCACTACGTGCCACTCCGTCGCCTGCTGGACCAGGCCGCCCCATGCACATCAAGTCGCTCGAGATCATCGGGTTCAAGTCGTTCGTCGACCGGACGGTCATCCCCTTCGACCAAGACGTCATCGGCATCGTCGGGCCCAACGGCTGCGGGAAGTCGAACATCGTCGACGCGATCCGCTGGTGCATGGGCGAGCAGAGCGCGAAGCACCTCCGCGGCAAGGCGATGCAGGACGTCATCTTCTCGGGGTCCGAGACGCGCCAGCCGACGGGGCTCGCGGAGGTGACGATCACCTTCGACAACTCGGACGCGCGCGCGGCGATGGAGCTGCCGATCGAGTACCGTGACTGGGCCGAGATCGCCGTGACGCGACGCCTGCACCGCGACGGCACGAGCGACTACCTCCTCAACAAGACGCCGGTGCGCCTCAAGGACATCACCGATCTCTTCCTCGGGACGGGGGTCGGCACCAAGGCGTACTCCATCGTCGAGCAGGGAAAGATCGGCCTCATCGTCTCGGCGCGCCCGGAGGATCGGCGGCTGCTCATCGAGGAGGCCGCCGGGATCACGAAGTACAAGCACCGGCGCCGCCAGGCCGAGCAGAAGATGGACCTCACGCGGCAAAACCTCGCGCGCGTGGGCGACATCGTCGCCGAGATCGAGCGAACCCTCGCCTCGCTCCGCCGCCAGGCGCAGAAGGCCGAGCGCTACAAGGCGTACCGCGAAGAGCTCGAGCAGCTCATGCTCCACGAGGCGAGCCACCGCTACCTCGAGCTGGTCGTCGTCACGCAGGTGCAGGCGACGTCGCTCGCCGAGGTGACGGAGGAGGGCGAGCGCGCGCGCGCCGAGCTCGCCGCGAAGGACGCGGAGCTCGAGGCCTCGCGGGCGCGCCTCTACGACCTCGAGGCGAAGAACGACGACGCCCAGAGCGCCGCGTTCGAGGCGGTCAACGAGGTCCGCGCGCTCGAGGCCGAGATCGTCCGCGCAAAGGATCGCCTGGCGCACCTCGACACGCGCAGGGTGCAGGCCACCGCAGAGCGGGAGGCGATCGTCGCGCAGCGCGACGCCCTCGCGGCCGAGGCCGCCGCGCTCGAAGCGCGCCTCGGCGCGATGGATGACGAGAGCGCCCAGGAGGCCGACGTCGCGCTCTCCCACCACGAGCGCCTCGAGGAGCTCCGCTCGTCCGAGCAGGAGGCCCAGAGCCACCTCGGCTCGCTCCGCGCGAGGACCTCCGCCGCCACGTCGAAGGTGGCCACCGCGACGGCGAAGCTCGACGGACACGCGCGGCGCCTGTCCGATCTCGGCGCGCGGAGGGAGAAGCTCGTCCTCGAGGCCGACACCCTGCGCACGGAGGCCGGGGAGCTCACGACGAGACGCGACACGCTCGCCGAGCAGCTCTCCGAGCTTCAGGAGGGCAAGCGCCTCTCCGCCGACCAGAAGCTCGCCTACGAGGGCGAGCTCACGACCGTGCGCGAGGCGCTCGGCGTGGCCGAGCGCGAGCTCGATCACGCGAAGAACGAGCTCTCCCAGCGGCGCAATCGCCTCCGTGCGCTCGAGGAGCTCTCGAGCCGCCACGAGGGCGTGGGGGCCGGCGCGAAGCATCTCCTCGAGGCAGGGGACGACACGGTGGTCGGCCTGGTGGCGAACCTCATCCTCGCCCCCAAGGAGCTCACCCAGGCGCTCGCGGGCTTCCTCGGGGGGCGGCTCGAGGACGTGGTCGTGCGGGACACAGAGCGAGGCGCGGCGCTCCTCGACAGCCTGTTCGCGCAGAAGAAGGGCCGGGCGACCGTCGTCGCCGCATCTCCCCCGGTCGTCGTGGGGCACGTCGCGCGCCTCACCGGCGCCGGCGTCGTCGGGAGCCTCCGCGAGCTCGTCGAGCACCGCCCAGAGCACGCCCTCCTCGCGCGGCACCTGATGGGAGACGCCGTCGTCGTCGAGACGAAGGAGCACGCCGAGGCGCTCCGACGGGCTCACCGCGATCGCGATTTCGTGACGCTGGACGGCACGGTCTTCCACCGAGACGGCCGCGTGACCGGCGGCGCGGGAGACGCCGTCGGGGCCGGGTTGCTCGAGCAGCAGCGCGAGATCCGCGAGCTCGGCGGGGTCGTCGGCGCGCTCTCCGAGGACGTCTCCCGCCGCGTCGAGCTCCATCAGGAGCTGAGGCACCGCGCGGTCGAGCTCGCCGCCCACCTCGATCGCGCCCGCCGTGAGGCACACGAGAGCGAGCTCGCCCTCGTGACGACCGAGAAGGATCTCCGGCGCACGGAGGACCAGCTCACGTCGAACGCGCGGCGCCTCGAGGCCGTGCTCACCGACACGACGGACGTCGAAGACGCCCTCGCGCAAGCCGCGGACGAAGAGTCCGACGCGCGCGCCGATCTCGAGTCCGGAGAGGAAGAGCTCCGCGACGCAGAGGCGGCGACCGAGACCGCCGAGGGGATCGCCGACGAGTGGCGCGAGCGCGTCGCCGCGCAGCAATCCATCGTCACCGAGCAGAAGATCCGCCTCGCTCGGCTGAAGGAGCAGGCGGACGGCGTGCGGCACACCGCCGAGCGGCTCCGCCGGAGCGTCGAGGAGCTGGACGAGCGCGCGACGAGGCTCGAGAAGGAGCTCTTCGAGATCGCCGAGGGCGTCGGGAGCGCAGGCGCGACCATCATGACGTCGAAGGAGCGCCTCCTCGACGCCGTCGAGCTGGCTCGGGGGGCCGAGGCGGCGCGCGACGAGGCGCGGCGCGACTTCGACGAGGCGAAGACGGCGCTCGCGGAGCGCGAGTCCGGGCAGAAGGATCTCCGCGCCCGCGCCGAAGAGCTGAGCGCCCGCCAGGCGCACCACGACAAGCAGGTCACGCGGCTCGCGCTCGAGGTCCAGCACCTCCTCTCCGGCGTCGAGGAGAAGTTCCGCGGCCTCGATCTGCGGAGGATCATCGGCGATTACCACGCGAAGCCTGCCGTGGACGACGAGCACCGCGCGCGCATCACCGAGCTCGGGCAGCTCATCGATCGCATGGGCTCGGTGAACCTCGACGCCGTGCGTGAGCACGCCGAGGCCGAAGAGCGCTTCACGTTCTTCACGACGCAGAAGGCCGATCTCGACGGCGCCCTCGCCGATCTCGAGGCCGCGATCGCGCAGATGGATCAGGAGTCGAAGAAGCTCTTCAAGGACACCTTCGAGAGCGTGAACGAGAAGTTCCAGGCGGTGTTCCCGCGCATGTTCCGCGGCGGCACGGCACGGCTCCAGCTCACCCAGCCCGACGATCTCCTCGAGACGGGCGTCGAGATCCTCGCGCAGCCGCCCGGAAAGAAGGTCGGCAACATCGAGCTCATGAGCGGCGGCGAGAAGGCGCTGACGGCCGTGTCGCTCATCTTCGCGATGTTCCAGCACAAGCCCTCGCCCTTCTGCATCCTCGACGAGGTGGACGCGCCGCTCGACGAGGCGAACGTGGCCCGGTACAACGAGGCGATCCGCTCGATGACGGATCGGTCACAGTTCATCCTCATCACGCACATCAAGCGCACGATGCAGAGCGTCGATACGCTCTTCGGCGTCACGATGCAGGAGCCAGGCGTGTCCAAGCTGGTCAGCGTGAAGGTCAACGACGCCGCCCAGAAGCGGAGCCAAGCGCCCGCGACGACCGCCGTGGCGTGAGCTGACGCCCCAAGATCGCCGGGGCTCGTCGCGAAGAGGACGGGCAGACCGCGGGCGACGCCCCCGGGCCTCATGCGGCCGCGCGTGGGCTCCGCCCGGCTCGACTTCGCGGAGACGCTGGCAGCGCGTAAGCCAGCGACCGGCGGCCGCCCGGCGCGACTTCGCGGAGACGCTGGCAGCCCGTAAGCCGGCGACCGGCGGCCGCTCCACGCGCGGGACGCGTCGAGGTCGAGACGAGAGCCGCCGAGCGCCGGCGCTACGCCGCCTCGCCCGCCTTCCACGCCGCCAGCAGCGCGTCCGCGTCGAGATCATCGGGATGAAAATTCGGGGAGAACCAGCGGAGGAAGCCCGGGACGAGCTCGAGCATCCCGCCCGGATCGACGAAGAGATACCGGCCGAGGGCGACCCACTCGCGCACGTCGGTCGCGGTGCCATCCGTCCGCATCATCCTCACCTGGTGCTCGAGCACCTTCGCCCAGAAGATGAGCGTCGCGGCGAGCATGACCACGGCCCGCTCGGGCGTGTTGCCGCCGACGGACATGTAGAGATCGAAGGCGACGCTCTTGTGCTCCGTCTCCTCGGCCGCGTGCCAGCGCCAGAGCGCGGCCATCGTCGGGTGCGCGCCGTCGAGGAGCTCGGGGTGGCCGAGCAACATCTGCCCCATCAGCGCCGTGAAGTGCTCGAGCGCCGCCGTCGCGCAGAGCCGCCACCGCGCCGGGACCACCTTGTCGACCGCCCGGAGCAGCCGCTCGACCCTCGCCTCGAGCTCCTCGGCCGGGTACCCACGCCGCTCGATCCACTCATTGTACCGGATGTGCTCGCGGCTATGAATGCCCTCCTGCGCCATGAACGCGCGGATGTCGGCGCGGAGCTTCGGATCGGTCACCCTCTTCTGGAAATGCTGCACCGATCTCACGAAGAACGCCTCGCCCGGCGGGAAGAAGATCGACAGCCCGTCGAGGAACGCTGTCACCGACTTCCGCCCCGCGAGCCAGTGGCGAGGCACGGACTCGTCGATGGTGTGCTGGCGGTTTCGGACGGGGAAGGACGCGGGGCGGACCTCTTGCGCGGCGGTGACCATGGCCAAGACGATGATGCGCAACGGGCTTTCGCGAAAGCTCCCGTCGTGCCATCTTCTTGTCACTTTGGGCCAATGACCGCCCCTCGATCCTCCGCGTCGGTGCCGGCCATCCACGCGCTGCACCTCGTGCCGCTCGTCGCGCGCTGGCGGGTCTCGGAGGAGGAGCTGCTCGCTCCGCTGGGGCTGTCGCGCGCGACCCTGGAGGCGCCGGGCGCGCGCCTGTCGATCGAGGAGGTCGAGAGGCTCGTGGCCCACGCGCGTGAGCTCACGGCCGAGCCCGGGCTGCCGCTCCTCTTCGGGATGGCGATGCGCATCTCGGCGCACGGTTGGCTCGGCTTCGCTGCCCTGGCCGCACCGACGCTGCGCGCGGCGCTCGAGCTCGCCGTGCGCTTCGCGCCGACGAGGACCGACGCGCTCGCGCTGCGCCTCGAGGTCGCCGGGGACGAGGCGAGGCTGGTCCTCGACGAGCGCGTCGAGCTCGGCTCGGCGCGCGACGCCATCCTCCTGGCGCTCATCGTGGGCCTCGAGCAGATCGGGCGGGCCCTCACCGGCGTCGAGCTCTCGGGTCGCGCCGAGCTCGCCTTCTCGCGGCCGGCGTACCTCGACCGCTTCGCCGATCTCGGCGTGCACCGCCTGCTCTTCGATCGACGGGAGAACGCCCTCGTCTTCGATCCACGCGTCCTCGATCTGCCCCTCACCATGGGAGATCCCCAGGCGATGCGCCTCGCGACCGACGCGTGCGAGGAGGAGCTCGTGCGGGTCACGAGCCGAGGCTCGCTGAGCCATCGGACCAGGGAGATCATGGCCGACGGGTGGCGGTTCCTCTCCGTCGAGGGCGCCGCTCAGCGCCTCGGCGTCTCCTCTCGTACGCTGAAGCGGCGCCTCGCCGACGAGGGGACGACGTACCGCGCCCTCGTCGAGGGCACGCGACGGGTCCGCGCCGAGGCGCTCCTCGCCGACGCGGCGCTGTCGCTCGAGCAAGTGGCCGATCGCCTCGGCTACTCCGACGTCACGAACTTCAGCCGCGCGTACCGTCGCTGGACCGGGCGCGCCCCGGGCGCCGTCCGGCGACGAGGCCCCTAGCGCCTCGTCGTGGCCCCTCCGCGCAAGCGTCGCCCACGCGTCAGCGGCTTGACGGCGCTGCCGTCTCCCGCGCCGGATCTGGCAACAGCGAGATGGAACGTCGATTGCAGTGCCTTGCCGCGCGTCAAGAAGCTGAATGTGCGGTCAGGTGTTGACCCCACCAGCCAGCCGTGGAACTGCGGCGGCCTCTCGTCGGGGCTCGGCGCGCTCCCATCCCGCCCCACGACTCCGACCTGCCCGAGATCCCCATGCGCTCCGTCTCTGCCCTCGCCTTCGCCGCTGCCACGCTCACGCTCACGCTCGCGCTCCCAGCGGTCGCGCAGCAGGATCCGGCTCCTCCGGCCGACGGGGGTGCGCCGCCTGCCCCCGGCGGCGCGACGCTCACGCTGACGCCAGGCGGCGCCACGCCGACGCAGAGCGGCCCCAAGGACGAGGGGACCTCGCGCGAGGCCACGCGGCGGGAGAAGAAGCCGCTCGTCTGGCGGGGCAGCTCGATCTTGTTCGACCAGTCCGTGACCCCGGAGACGGTGGGGGTCGGCAAGGACCTCCAGTCCGACAACCCGAGCTACCAGCTCTGGATCTCCTTCCGCCCGCGCGTCGTCCTCTACCAGGACAAGGTCCAGAGCTTCAACGTGAACCTCCGCATGGATTACTACAAGGAGCTCACGAATTCGGACGACACGACGAAGTACCGACAGGACGTCTTCGGCGACATCTGGGTGAACGCCCCCTACTCGCATCGAGTGTACAAGGGCGACTCGGTGACGACGCGGCTCTCCATCGGCCCGCGCCTCCTCCTCCCGACCTCGCTCGAGTCCCGCGCGAAGAACGTCATCGTCACCGCGGGCGTGAGCGGCGCCGTGGCGAATGACTTCAAGCTGCACAAGGACGACGGGCCCTTCAAGACGGCGCGCGCCAATTTCTCGATGGCGTACACGCACCCGTTCTCCAAGTACAAGGTGTCGACGGGCGAGGCCGCCGCCGAGCGCCAGCGCCGCACCACGGACGACTCGGCACAGGCGCCCTCGATGGACGCGCGCACCGGCATGAACAACCAGCTGTCGGGCGGCCTCCTCGCCGAGCACCAGTTGCTCACGATCTTCGACACAGGGATCCAGATCACCGAGAAGCTTGGGTTCACGCTCGACATGATCTTCATCAGCCAGTGGAAGTACCGACCCGACGGCTACGACGGCTGCACGTCGCTGACGGTCCAGACCGGGCCCACGGGCTGCATCGGCTCTTCGACGGCCAACGCCGATCCGCCTCGGTACAACCTGCTCACCTGGTTCCTCCTCGGGCCGGACTACCAGCTCACGCCGGAGCTCAACCTCTCGGCGGGCTACTATCACCTGACCAACAGCATCGGCCCCGACGGCACCCGCCGGAACGTCCTCTATTCGCCCGACACGGCCCGGCTGTACCTGTCGGCGACGGTGGAGCTCGACTCGCTGTACGAGCGACTCTCCGGGCGCAACGAGGACGAGGGAAAGAGCGACAAGCGCATCTCTCGGCAGCGCGTCATCCCGGGCTTCGGTAGCTACTGAACCGACGCTCCTCGCGACCAGGGTCGCTCGTCAAAGCGCACCACGCGCGAGCCCGAGGGTCGCGAGCGACGGGCGCCGGAGAGCCCTCGTGGGACGTCTCCCGACGGGCTCTCGCGGCGTCGATCTCCCCCTTCGACCGGCGCACACGCGCACGAGGCTCTGGCGGCGGTCACGGACGTCCGACCATCCCGGGCGTAGCCCCTTGGCGCATCGACGGCTCTCGACATCCGGCGCGAGCCCTCGCGGCGCGCGCCTCGAACTCTCCGCCGACGGCGCAGAGCCGAGAGGCAGGGCCGCGATCTCCACGCTCGAGCCTCGGTCGACGAACACCGTTGGGAGCACGAGGACCTCGCACGCAGAGCCGCGAGCTCCGCGCTCGAGCCTAAGCGTGTCTTGATCTTGGGACGTCCCCCCGTCGGCGGGGTCGGTGGGGTCGGCGGTGGGGTCTGAGGCGGAACCTTGGGCAAACCGATCTTGGGGCGCCCACCCGTCGTGGTCGTCGGGGGCGCCGTCGTCGGAGGCGTAGTCGGCGGAGGGGTCGCCGTGGTGGTCGCGGGAGGATCGGTCTTGGGTGGACCGACGACGACGGGGCCCGTGGGCTTCGGCGGCGGGCCGGCGACGGGAGGCGCGATGGGCGGGAGGTTCCCGATGATCGGCGGCGCCTCCGTCGGAGGCGGCGAGGGCGGCGGGATCGGCTCGCTCGAGGCGGTCACGTCGGGCGTCGTCGGGGGCGGCGCGTCGCTCGTGTCCGAGCCCCTGCGCGCGACCAAGAAGACGATCGGGATGACGACGATCCCAGCGGCCACGACCCCGATGAGCGCCTTCACCATCGTGTTCGTGGCCTCCCCACCCTGCGATCGCATCGGCGGAGGAGGGCTGTAGGCCATCGGCCCCATGGCACCGGGCGGGGGCCCCGCCATCGGGCTGGGCGCGTACGGAGAGGGCGCGTACGGCATGGGTGCGGGGCCTGGCCCCGGGGCCACGCCGAGCCCCGGGAGGACCGCACCCGGCGGGACGTCGTGGATCGACGCGGCCTCGGTGCGTTGCCCGATGGGGGCCTCGTGGACGGCGTCGGCTTGGGTCTTCTGTGGGGCGTTGGCGGGGGGCGCGGCGCCGATGGCAGCGACGAGCGCCGCCCCGTCGGGGATGCGATCGGCACGCTTCAGCGTGAGCGCGCCCCGGAGCGGCGCGGACCAGCGGTGCCCTGGAGGGAGCTGCGGCCAGGCCTCGACGCTGCGCGCGATGGCCCGGTACTTCTCGGCGTAGACGCTGAGCGTCCCGTCGTCCTTCACGCCGCTCGGGTGACGACCGAAGAACGCCTCGTACGCCACCACACCAAAGGCGAAGACGTCCTCGGTCGGCCGCCCCGATGCGGTCTCCCAGAACATGGGATCGATGCGCTCGGGGGGCATGAACGCAGGGGTCCCGACGACGGTCCCGACCTCGGTGAGCGGCTTCGGGTTGCCGAGCACGGTGGCGATGCCGAAGTCGACGAGCTTGACGGTCGCGGGGTCGTCGGGCGTGTCCCAGAAGCGGTTCTGGACGAGGATGTTCTGCGGCTTGACGTCCCGATGGACGATGCCCTGTTGGTGCAAGAACGCGAGGGCCTTCGCGACGTGCAAGAGGATCGCCTCACGGCGGGCGAGATCGCAGCGAGGGTCCTGGAGCGCGACCGAGAGCTCCTCGCCCTCGACCATCTCCATCGCGACGGCGAGCACGCCGCTGGCGTCGTCCTCGACGAGGCCCTGACAGGCGACGACCGACGGGTGCGCCCTGCCGAGCTTGACGAGGGCCTCCGTCTCGCGGCGCACGCGCTCGACCATGGTGACCGGCGATCCACGGACCGGGATGACCTTGAGCGCGACCGAGCCCGGAACCGACTCGTGGTGAGCTCGCCACACGGAGCCCTGCCCGCCGGCGCCGATGGACCCGTCGAGGACGTATGGACCGACTTTGTTGCCTGGAGAGAGACCGTACATGGCGGCGTAGCTCTGGGGGATTCGGGGTGTCGTGGGGACGTCTCGGGGGCCGACGCTCCCCTCTGGACGGACGGACCGGGGGCGACGGTCTACCCCGTCGAGGTCCGCGAAGAAACTCCGCGGACGACGTGCCGAGAGGAGGCCCATCCGAGCCCGCTCCGGGACTGCTCGCGAGGCGCCGTGTCTCCTCACCTTAGCGCGAAAATGCGGCGAGCGCGAGGCACGCGCGCGCGGCGGGCGGGTCGAGCCCAGGCCCGGTGCGATGGAGCACGCCGAGTTGGGCTGCCGTGAGGAGGACCGAAAGCGAGGCGCGCGCCACACGGATCGCCAGCCCTCCGAGGACGGGGCCGAGGGGACGCGCGTCCTCGGGGCGCGTCTCCGGTCTCGCGCCGAGGCGCGCGCGAGCCATGGACGGGGCCGAGCGCACGTAGGTCCGCGGGACGGGACGCGCCGGACTCTCCGTCAGGGCTCGGTGTCGTCCGCGCCCCCCACCGCCAATCTGACCTGCGCGACCTACGTCGACGCGCTCCCGTCAGGACTCGGGGACGTCCGCGCGCCCCGCCGCGCGCCCCCGGAAGGCGGCCACGAGCGCCTCGGCCGCCGAGTAAGGGTCGAGCTCGCGCGAGGCCACCCGCGCCGCCGCCTCGTCGATCGCCCCGCCGAGGGCCTCGAACGCGGCGTCCAGGAGCGCGTCACGGAGCGAGGCGAGGAGGAGCTCACGTTGCCGATCCGCCGCGCGCGCACGGCCCTCCTCCGTGCTCTCGAGCCAGGCGCGGTGCTCGCCGAGGTGCCGCAAGAGGTCGGCGATGCCCTCTCGCCTCGTCGCGACGCATTTCTGGATCGGCGGCGTCCACGCGCCCCCCGCCGCGCCCTGCGCCTTCATCTGAGCGTGAGCCGCGGCGTGTCCCGCGGCCTTCTTGGAGCCCGTCTCGTGACCGAGGGCGACCATCATCTCGAGGTCTCGGACCGTGATGTCGGCGCCGTCGCGGTCGGCCTTGTTGACCGCGAACACGTCCGCGCACTCGAGCAAGCCGGCCTTGATGGCCTGCACGTCGTCTCCGAGGCCTGGCGCCATGACCACGAGCACGGAGTGCGCCGCCTTCACGATCTCGAGCTCGTCCTGCCCCACGCCCACGGTCTCCACCAGGACCACGTCTGCACCCCAGGCGTCGAGGACCCGCGCGATGTCGAGCGTGCTCCGCGAGAGCCCGCCGAGCGCTCCCCGCGTCGCCACGCTGCGGATGAACACGCCCTCGTCCTCGAAGTGCCGCTGCATCCGGATGCGATCGCCGAGGATGGCCCCTCCGGAGAAGGGGCTCGTCGGATCGACGGCGACGACGCCGACGCGCTTCCCTACCGCGCGGTAAGCTTCGATCAACCGATCGGTCAGGGTGCTCTTGCCGGCGCCGGGGTTCCCCGTGATGCCGACGACGTACGCGCGGCCGGTGTGCGGGTGGAGATCGCGGAGGATGTCGACGTAGCCTGGGACCCGGTCGTCGGCGAGGCGACAGACGCGGGCCGTGGCTCGGGTGTCTCGCTGGAGGACGCGCGCGGCCAGGGGGTGCACCCAGTCCCCTTACACCGTCGCCCCCCAGTCGCGCGAGCGACGCGCCGGTCCCACCGGTGGCTGGACCACGAGGCCGGCGGTCCGGGGGGGCTCCACGCCCCGACGCGTCCAAGCGTCGCCCCGACGCGAGCGGCGCGGGGGCGCCGCAGCCCGGTCGTCGGTGGGACCCCACGAGTGACCGGACGATGCCCTCGGGGAGCCGAGGCGCGGTGGCGCCGCAGCCCGGGCGGTCGCGAGACCCCACGAGTGGCCGGGCGATGCCCTCGGGGAGCCGAGGCGCGGGGGCGCCGCAGCCCGGTCGAGCGGCCGACGCGCGCCTTCCGTCGCCGCGAGAGTCTTGCTAGTCGCGCGCCATGGCACCCAGGAGCCCCACGGCGTCCTTCCAGGCGATGTTCGACGCGGAGCGCGCGCGACGACGGGCGGAGGTCGATCTCGCCAAGGCGCCGAGGGACGAGGTCGTCCGAGCGGCGCGGAGAGAGCTCGACGCCGCGGCGCGCGAGGACGACGCCGAGCGAGATCTCCGGCTCGCGCAGATCGCCGAGGCCCTCTCCACCCACGACGGCGCCGAGGTCGTGGACCTGCTCGTCGATGTGCTCGGCTCGCCGTCCGAGGAGGGCCGCTTCTCCGCCGGTCGCGCGCTGCAGGAGCTCGCGTTCGACCGCTTCAAGGACGTGGCGCTCGGCGTCGAGCGCGCCATCGAGCGGCTGCCCATGGGGAGCCCGGCCCTGTCGGAGCTGCCCTTCGCCATCGCGGCCGTGCCCGAGCCCGGCGTGACGAAGCTCTTCGCCAAGCTCCTCGCCCACCCCGATCCAGAGGTCGTCGCCAGCACGATCGAGGCGGCGGTGGACCGCGGAGATCCGGGCGTCGAGCGAGATCTCGCGCGGCTCGTCGACGACACGCGCCGGGTGTCGATGGATGACGAGGCCGGGGACGTCGACACGGTGGCCCTCGGGCAGCTCGCCCGGGAGGCCCTCGCCGAGCTCTCGGGCGACGACGACGAGCCGTGACGATCCTCTCGGCGGCCGACGCCGCGGTCTTCGAGACCTTCGTCGCGCCGAAGTACCTGTCGTATTTCGCGGAGCTGGCCCTCGGCGCGATGCTCGAGGCGGACGGCGCCAAGATCGCCCACCTCGGGTGTCGGACGGGCTTCCCCGACGCCGCGCTCGCCGAGCGCTTCCCGCTCGGGTTCATCGTCGGGACCGATCCCTCGGCGGCCGCCATCGATCTCGCGCGGGCCAAGGCGGTCACGGTCCACGGCGCGCGGCTGGAGTACGAGGTCTCGGAGCTCCCGACGAGCTTCCCGGCTCGGTCCTTCTCGCACGCGCTCTGCATCCACCCCTTCGCCCCACGCGCCGACGACCGCGGGCGGCTGTTCGCCGAGTGCGCGCGGCTCATCGCGTCGTCCGGGCAGGTGGTCGTCGCCCTCCCGCTCCGCGGGAGCTTCCAGGAGCTGTACGATCTCGCCCGGGAGTATGCGCTCAAGTACGACGCCAACGACGTGGGTCGCGCGATGGAATCGTCCATCCTCCACCGCCCGAACATCGAGTCCCTCTCCCAGGAGCTCGCGGCGGTCGGCTTCGAGGATGTCGACGTCGAGCTGCACCGGGCGCTCGTCCCCTTCGACGGCGGCCGGGACCTCCTCGAGGACCCCGCCGTACGGCTCCTCGTCCTCCCCGAGCTAGCCCACCAGGCCGACGAGCACGTCGACCTCGAGCGAGCCCTCCGCTATGTCCGCGACGCCGTGGACCGCTACTGGGCCGAAGAACACTTCGAGCTTACATTGAACATTGGCGTTGCAACAGGCCGTATTTATTGATCTTATACTTCGTATTTTTCGTTGAACGATCTCCGACCTTGCCGGGGTCGAGGTGCGCTGCGCGGCTGTTTTCGGTTGACAGCGGAAGGGCGATCTGCTGAAAGGGTGGCGTCTGCGGGCGTTCGTTCAAGGCCGTCGGCTTCGCAAACAGTCTTCGTTCCGGATGCGAAACAAGATCCTCACCGCCGCCTCCGCCGCGGGCATCGTCCTCAACGGACTGCTGCTCGTCCGTACCGGTCTCCTCTCCGGCCCGCTGGCCAACGGGAGAAATGCCCTCGCAGTCGCCGGCAACGTGACGCTCGCCCTCATCGCGCCGCGCACCGCCTCGGCCGACGAGCGCCGGGACGCCGACGATCGGGACGATCACGGGCCTCCCCCCGCGACGCCGGTCCCCGCCGCGGCCACCACGGCCGTCGAGCACGCGACGGAGCCCACCGCGCCGCCCTCTGCGGCCCGGCCCGCCGAGCACTCGACCGCCGGACAGTGCCCCGCGAACATGGTGCTGGTCGAGGGAGACTACTGCCCCGACGTCCGGCACGAGTGCAAGCGCTGGCTCGAGGAGAAGGGCAAGTACGCCTACTACCGCTGCGAGGAGTACACGCGCGCCACCTGCGTCTCGAAGGAGCGCGAGCACAAGCGCTTCTGCATGGACCGCGACGAGTGGGTGCCCCATGGCGAGAAGCTCCCCGCCAACGTGAAGTCCTGGACGGACGCGCAGCGCACCTGCGAGGCAGAGGGCAAGCGCGTGTGCCTCGAGAGCGAGTGGAACTTCGCGTGCGAGGGCGAGGAGATGCGCCCCTATCCATACGGGTGGAAGCGCGATCCCGAGGCCTGCAACGCCGATCTGACCGACATCTACCGCGCCGACGGCAAGCTCCGAGATCTCCGGGTGTCGGCCGACGACAAGCCGCGGTGCGTGAGCCCCTTTGGCGTCCACAACCTCACGGGGAACCTCGAGGAGTGGACGACCATCGACGTGTCGGCCAGCAACATCCCCCGGCCAGCGATGAAGGGCGCCTATTGGCAGCCCTCGCGCAACCACTGCCGCGCGGCGCAGACGGCGCACGACCGCTACTACAAGGGCACCGAGACAGGCTTCCGCTGCTGCGCCGAGCCGAAGTGAGGGTGGGTAGGCGGCCGCACTGTGGCCTCCCTCCCTTCTGACCACGCGAAGGCCCGGACGTGGACGGCTGGCATGGTGGGCGGCGCACGTGCGCATCGTTCGGCACGTCTGATCAGGCGGAGATTCGGACGGCGCGGGTTGGAGGCAGCCACCCGGCCGGGATCTCACATCAGGGGGCGGGCAGCGGATCGGCGGCTCGACTTGGAGCAAGCCGGCCGCCCGAGCGTCATCGCCCCTTCGACCAGGCTGCGACCAAGACGGCCACGACGGCGATCACGGTGGCGACCGTCAGCACGCGACGGCGGCGCTGACGCGCGCGGGAGCCGTCGCGAACGGAGTGCTCGAGGAGCGCGACGAAGCGCGCGTCGGCGCGGAGCGGCGCGAGATCCGTGTCATCTCGCAGGCCCATCGGGTCGAGCGCGCCCACCTGGGCGGCGTCCTCCAAGAGGTCGATGGCTTCGGACGAGCGCCCGAGCCGCACGAGCGCGCACGCGCCATTGTGCGCGAAGGCCGGCAGCCGGAAGCGCTGCCAGCCATGCCGGTCGATCGCCAGGGAGGCCTCGTACGCTTCGGCAAAGAAGAGCGCCGCCGAGAGCTTGACGAACACGAACGGCGGCAGGGCGCCATCTCCCGGCGCGCTCAGCACGTCGGGCACCTCGTCGTAGCGGCCGAGATCCATGAGAACACCCCCCAAGACGGCTGCGGAGTGCGCGGTGGGCTCGATGGCGTGCGCCTCGCGGAGCGCCTCGACCCCACCCTCGACGTCACCCCGCGCGTACCGGAGCCTCGCCGCGAGCAGCGGCGAGACGGCCTCGGGCTGGAGGGTCGCGGCGAGCGCCGCCGCGGTCTCGTCGTCTCCGCGGTCCAGGTGCACCCACGCGAGGATGCTCGTCAGCGTGTCGCGGAGCCCCACCTCCTCGGTCGGCACGCGCGCCAGCGCGAGGCCCAAGACCGCCTCTGCTTGGTCCGGGTACCCCTCCCACAGCGCCTCCCACGCCTTCCGGGCGGCCTCCTCGACGGAGATCTCCGTGGGCGTGGCGTGGCGGAGCGCGGGGACACTGCCGTCTCGAGAGAGCGGCTCGCGCACCGTCTGCTGCGCCCCGAAGAACGCGAGAAACGCCCCCCAGTACGCCCCAAACCAGAGCGCCACGACGCCGAGGGTCACCGCGAGGCCCAGCGAGATCACGCGCGCCGCCTTCGCCCCGGGGAGACCGAAGAGCGCCGTCAGCACCGCCTGGACCACGCGGCCTCCGTCGAACGGCAGGATGGGCAGGAGGTTCAGCAGGCCCCAGCCGAGGTTCGCCCACAGGAAGAGCGCGACCAGCATGGTGCCGGCGTCCGCGCGAGCCGGCTCCGCCGGGAGCTTCACCAAGCCGGACAGGAGGAGCGCTCCGAAGGGCAGCGCGAAGACGAAGCCAGCGAGCGGCCCCGCGAAGGAGACGAATGCGCTCGCCCACGCCCCGACCACAGGCCCTGTGCCCCAGGCCGTCCGGCCGCCGAGCGCCTCGAGCGTGATGCTGGCCGTGCGGCCGAAGCGACGCATCGCGAGCGCGTGTCCGAGCTCGTGGACGAGCACCGAGAGGAACGCGACCACCGCCCAGACCGCGAACAGCCGCAGCGCCGCGGCGTCCATCCGTGAGGGCATCGCGAGCAACAGCGGCGTGAGCCAGAACGTCGCCCGGACATGGACCGGGAAGCCGAACAGGGTGAACCTCAAGGCGCCTCTCTCTATCTTATAATGCCGCTTCGGCCGAGGCGCACCTCTCGGTCGCGCCACGCGACGCCCCGTCGAGACGACGACGCGCGGACCTCGGCCCAACGCGCCTCGGATCGCCGAGCACGAAGGGAGGCGCGCCCGCGCAACGCGCCGGGGCCGTCGATGGGACACCCCGAGGCTCGGGCGCGACAATCGTGGCGTGGATATCGTGCCCAGGGCCGCGCGCGCTGCCGACGGGGCGCCAGAGCGGCGGAGCGCGATCGCACCGCGCCGAGGTGGGGTGCTAGGACGCGCTCCCTTGTCCACCCGCCAAGAGCTGCGCGAGACGCTCGATCTCGCGGTCCCCATCGCGACGGCGCAGATCGCCCTCATGACGATGGGGCTCGTCGACAGCGCGCTCGTCGGCCGTGTCTCGGCCGTCGATCTCACCGCCGTCTCGGTCGGCAACGGCGTGTTCTTCGCCGCGATCTGTCCGGCGATGGGCGTCACGATGGCGGTCGAGCCACTCTCGTCCCAGGCCGTGGGCGCGGGCGAGGATGAGACCGCTTGGCGGAGCCTGCGCGCGGGGCTCCTCGCGTGCGTGCTCCTGGCCGTCCCGTCGATGGCGCTCGCGCTCGTCGGCACGCTCTTGTTCGGGGTCTTCCACGTCGCCCCGGAGGCCGTCCCGACCGCGATCCGCTTCGTCTTCGCGCGTCTCCCAGGCGTGGTCCCATGGCTGTGCTTCATGGCGACCAAGTCCTTCCTCGAGGCGAAGGGCGTGACGCGCCCGCTCTACGTGGGCGCCCTGTCGGCGAACGTCGTCAACGTCGTCGTGTGCGGCCTGCTCGTCTTCGGCGACGACGCGCTCCGCTGGGCTGGGCTCCCCCCGCTGGGGCTCACAGGCCTCGGCGCGATCGGCGCGGGGATCGCCATGTCCGTCGCGAACGCGCTCATCCTCGCGGTCGCCTTCCTCGCCGCGTACCGGCTCCGCCCCCCCGGCGCGCGCCTCTTCGGGCGGGACCCCGCGCTGCTCCCGATGATGAAGAAGCTCCTCCGCGTCGGGCTCCCCATCGGCATGCAGATCTTCACCGAGGTCTTCGCCTTCGTCGTGCTCGGGCTCTTCGCGGCGAGCCTCGGCGTCCAGGCGGGCGCGGCCCATCAGATCGCCTTCAGCGTGATCAGCCTGACCTTCATGGGCATCCTCGGCATCGGTGGCGCGACGGCGGTACGCGTCGGGCGCGCCATCGGCAGGGGCGCGGTCGGCGCGCCACGCCGCGCGGGCGTGCTCGGCGTGGGGCTCGGGGCCGCGTACTCGCTCGCGTGCGCGACGCTCATCGCCCTCTTTGCCGGCCCGCTCGCGAGCCTCTTTACCGCCGATCCCGCGCTCGTGCGCGCGACAGCGCCGCTCTTCGTGGTGGCCGCCTCGTTCCAGATCTTCGACGGCGTCCAGGGCGTCTCGGGAGGCGCGCTGCGGGGCGCCGCCGACACCGCGTTCGCGTCGTGGGCGAACGTGGCGTGTCACTGGCTCTTCGGGCTGCCGCTCGCGTACCTGCTCGCGTTCCACACGGGGCTCGGCCTCTTCGGGTTGTGGGTCGGCGTCGGCATCGGGCTCGTCGCCGCCGCGACCGCGCTCTTTGGACGCTTCCTCCGCACCTCGTCCCGTGGGATCTCGCGGGTGTAGACGCGGCGGGGGGCCGACGACCGGGGCGCGCGAGTCCGTCCCGACCGAGAGACGATGGGCACCGCGCTCGGCCCGGAGGGACGCGTCCGTGAGCGCGGCGAGGTCGGGCGGCACCTTGGACGGTTGGCGAGCGTGCGGGGGCGGCCTCGAGCCCGGCGTCGAGCGACGGGAGCGGTTGGGCGGCACCTGGACGGTTGGCGAGCGTGCGGGGAGCGACGGTGGCGCGACGAGGCTCGCCGGCGGGAGGGGGCTCGGGGCAGCGCTTACCGCAATGCGCTCTTCCTGGACGGACAGGGCGGCGGCCTCCCTCTTGCCATCGTGGGAGCTCACGTCCGCTCGACGAACGCGCAGATCACCTCCCATCTGGGTGCGGAGACACGAGGATCGAGCGCGCCGTCTCGCGCCGATTTCCTGGCGCGGGCGCTCGCTCGTGTGCTGGTTGCGCGTCGCCGTCGGAGGCTCCCTCGATCCTCGGAACACCCGTCGGGTCGGCGCGCCCGCGATGGGCGAGCACGACGCGCCCGAGCTCGGCTCGACGCGGCCTTCCTCCCCGACCACCACGGCCTTCACGTGCGCGCGCTGCAGCGGGAAGCGCCCGAGCTCGGCTCGACGCGGCCTTCGGCCAGCGGCACGGCCTCATCGGAGCTGGGCTCGCCCCCAGCCGGTGCTCAGGGAGACCGACGGCACGTCCACGGAGCAGAGCGTCGTCACGCCGGGCCTCGTGCCGATCTTGCGCTCACCCAAGGCGCCGCGCACGGTGATGGTGAGCTCCTCGCTGGGTGGTGCACCGAGCCACACCACCCGATACGTCCCAGAGTTCGTCGACGGGAGGTCGAGCCGGGACGAGGTCGCGCGCGCACGCGTCGGCGTGACCACGGTGACTGCCCGGCCCTCGGGGGTCACCACCCCGAAGGCCGGGCAGTTCGCGGCGCACGCGAGCTCGAAGGACAGGGCGCCGGGCGGTCCGTCTGCGGCGGGTGCGGGGCGCCCTGCCGCGAGCTCTCGCGCGATGGGGCTCTTGGCGACGAACTCCGCCGCCTCCGCCGCGGCGCCAGGGTCACCGAGCGACGCGCGGCAGCGGAGCGCCTCGACCTTGTCTTCGAGCGTCGAGTCCGAGAGCGAGGCCGCCGCGCGGGCGAAGGCACACGCGCGCACCCGATCCCCCGCGAGCGAATGACCTCGCGCGGCACGGCGCTGGAGACCGATGGACCGTGGGCTCACCGCCACCGCGTCCGAGAGCGCCCGGAGCGCCCTCTGGGCGTCTCCAGCGAGGGCGGCGACCTCGGCGAGCCGCTCGAAGGACGCCGGCTCATCCCTGTCCATCACGGTCCATCCCGCCGCGGCCTCGAGCGCTCGAGCGAGCTGCCCTCGGCGGACGAGCCCGGTGACCAGCGCCTCGCGCGCGGAGCGGCTGAGGGGCTGCTCGTCCCGGCGCTTCTCGAGCCTCGCCAGCTCGCCACCGCGCTCGAACCTCCACGTGTCGCTGCCCGCCGTGACCGTAGGCTGCGCGTTGCTCGATGGCGCGAAGCGGGCCGGCGGTTGGGGAATGCCGCCGTCTCCAGCGTTGAAGACGAACGGATAGGTCACGGTGACGCTCCCTCCGTCAGGAGAGGGGAAGGACATCGAGCGAAACGCCGCGGCGACACAGGCGCCGAGCGAGGCCACGCCCGTCGTGTTCTCTGTCACCTGGACGGCGGAGACCGCGCCGTCCGACCCGATGAGGAAGCGCACGGTGACGCGCCCCTCCGCGCCCGGGCTTGCCTGGAGCACATGGAGGTAGCACTGACGAAGGCGACCGTAGCTCTGCCTGACGACCCGACGCACGATCTCGGGAGCGAGCCTGCCGCTGACCGACGTCGCGCCTTGACGCACGGTCGGCGCCTTGACGGCGTGCTCACCGCTCAGGCGACCAAGCCCGACGCCCACACCTCCGCCGTCGACCGCTCGCGGGCTCTCCGTGACGCCGGCGGCGCCGGTGACGCCGAGCCCCGGACCCGAGCGGGCACCCATGGGCGCCGACGGGACCTCGGGCGCGCCAAGGGGGGCGCCGACGGCGCCTGTCGGAGCGCCGAAGTCGTCGATGCGACGGTGGGTCCGCGCGACGCCGAAGGCACGAAACATCGCTTCGTTCTCGAGCACGATGAGCGAGGTCGCCCGCGAGGGGACGTGGAAGGCCCGCGACAACCGCACGATCTCCGGGACCGCGAGCGCGCTCCCCGCCGCCTCGAGCGACGCGATCCGCGCGCGCGCCCACGTCGTCGCGAGGAGCGACGCTTCGACGAGCTCTCCGTCGAGTGGCACCGAGACGGCCACGGCTGCCCGATCGAGCTCCCCCGTGAGGCGCGCGACCCCGCGTGGAGCAGCGTCGGCCCGCGCGGTCACGATGAGCTCGTCTCCCGCGAGCAGCGAGGGCAGGTCCTTCGGCTCGACCTGCGTGAGCCCATCGGGGAGCTCCAGGCGCGCTGCGTGGAGAGCTGGAGCGAGGAGGCGGGCCCCAAGCTCGCCAGCCGGCTCTCCGCGGTCCTCGACGAGGGTGGCGGAGAGCTTCCCAGCGACGGACGTGAGCAGCGGAAGATCCGCCTCGGCTCCCACCGCGACCAGCCTGAGCTCGACGTCAGCGGGCGCATCGCCACGAATCCGCGCAGCGATCCCTTCGGAGGCAAGCTCCCCCGCCGAGGCCGCGCCGCGCGACAAGACGATCGCGTGCCCTCCCGCCCCAGCGCGCGCCACCGCGGCCTTGCCGGCGCCTGCGAGATCGAACGCGCCGGCGGCGGGGTGCGCCTCGAGCCACGCCATCGCGCGCGCGAGATCGCCCGGATCTGCCGCCCCAACCTCGGGGAAAGACTCGCACGCCGCGTCGCAGGCGAGCAGGACGAAGCGACTCCGAGGCGCCGCGCGGAGCACGGCCTCGGCGAGGCGCATGGCACGCGACGGAGCGCCGTGCGCGCGCTCGACGGCGACGACGAGGGTCGCCGGGGGATCGATCGTCGCCGCAGCGGGGACCGTGAAGCGCAGGCCGACGAAGGGCGTCGGCGCGCGACCAGAGGGCTCTCCGAAGCTCCCTGGCTCCGGAGTCTGGCGAGTGACCCGCGCCGACGGGGCATCATAGCGCACGACGAGATCCTGCGCCGGCGTGACGTCCGTCGCCTTCTGGCGTACGATTTCTCCCTCGACGTCGCCGCCACCAGCGGCTCGGACGTTCGCGCCACCGTCGACGCGAACCTCCACGTCGAGCTCACCCACGCGGGTGCCCTGTCCTTCGCCGAGCGTGAGCGGCAGGACATACCGCCCTTCGCCCCGCACCTCCGAGAGCACCTCGTCGTACGCGACGAAGACGCGGCGGGTCCCGTGCGGAGGCATTGGGTAGATGCGCAGCTCACCTCGAGCTCCAGCGATCTCGAGCAGCGCGGGGTCCTTCGGCGTGGGGACAAAATCCGTCAGGCTGCGAAAGATCTGCTTCGCACGCCGCCGCTCTTCGATCTCTCCCTCGACGATCCTGCCGTCGACCTCGAGCGCCAGACGCGAGACAGCGGCTCTCGAGGGCAGAGAGAACGAGAGCACCCCCTCCAGCACCCTCGAGGTGTCGTTGGCCCACACCTCCTCGACGGTCGTCCGTGCGAAGCCACCGCGGATGACGGCGCGGACTTTGTGGGACACGAGGCGCGTCCCCCCGACGGACTCACCCGACACGGGGACGCGCGCCTTCATCCCGAAGGTCGGCTCCGCACGGACCTCTTCGGGGCCGTGCGGAGCTTCTGTCAGGGCGGAGGCCTGGGCAGAGACGGCCCCGTCCACCAAGCCAGGTGAACCCGACGGATCGCCAGAAGCCCTCCCACAGCCGACGACGAGCGGAAGAGCGAGCAGCGCGAGCGATCGCATGGTGAGAGCGACAACGCTGGCGCCGTCGTGGTTCCTCGCTCGTGCGGGATCTCGCCCCGCGTGACGCGCGGGGAGCGAGGGCTCACGCCGACGCCCCGGAGATCCCGCGACCCTCTGCGAGCGCGCGACTCAACCCTGTCCACGTGCGCCACCCTCTCGGAAGGGAGGCCCCGCAACCGCTGCCACGCCCTCGCTCAGGAGCGCAGGGCGAGCGTCAACCCCACCAGCGCGACGACGATGGCCAGCGCGAGCGCGATGGGACGCAGGCTCCACCTCGAAGTCGTCACCGTGGAGATCGATCCGGTGGTCGGCCCGTGGGCGTGGGGCGGCTCGGCGCGAGCCGCCCCACGGCTAGCCTTCGTCGAGGATCGCTCAGCGCCCCGACGTGGCACGGCCTCAGCCCCTCCAACCAGCATGGCCCCTCTCTTCGGCGCGGCGGGCACGTCGCGCGTGGCGCTCTTTGCCTTCGATCCTTCTTCCAGCGTGACCTCTGCGCGCGCCGCCTCGCGGCGCTCGGCGCGCTCCCTCGCCACCGCCCGGGCGCGCTCCTGCTCCTGTCCTGCGCGCGCAGCGGCCTCCGCGAGCACGCGAGCCTTCTCACGTGCGCGCGCCGCCTCCTGCTCCTCTCGCTCCGCCCCACGAGGGCCGCCGCGCCACCGCGCGCGCTTCCCGACGACCTCGCGCTTCTCCTTACGGGATCTTGCGGGCCTCGGCGCGACCTCCGCGATCCCGCTCGGCTCGGGGGTCGGCGCGTGGTTCTTCCGTCTCCGTGCGGACAGGGTTGGGACGACGGCAGGCTCGGTGGTCTCCGTAGCCGCGTCCTCCCCGGCGGAGGCGGCCCCCACGGGCTCGACAGGCGCGTCCTCCCCGGCGGAGGCGGCCCCCACGGGCTCGACAGGCGCGTCCTCCCCG